>DATHHW010000133.1:0-63531 GCA_035317005.1 Pyrinomonadaceae bacterium
CGCTGAATCCGTTTTCCAGAAGAGGAACCATCATGAAGAATTCGCCTCGCATGCTTAAGACAATCGGCTTGGTAGTCTGCCTTAGCGCTCTGGTCTCAGCCGGTCAAGCGCAGAATCGCGAGAAGTTTGGCATCTCGGCGAGAGCCGGAGGAGTCAACTCGGTATTGGGCCGCGTGATGGTCACGAGGCAAGGGCAGGCAGCGCAACTACTGACCGACCAGGATAATCTGTCCGCGGGCGATTCAGTGACCACTGGGCAGGCAAGTCAGGCTGAGGTTCTGCTCAACCCGGGCTCTTATCTGAGGGTCGCGGAAAACAGCGAGTTCACCCTTGTCGATAATTCTCTGGATAATCTCGTGGTAAAGCTCACTAAGGGCAGCGCCATTATCGAAGCGACCGGTGGCGAGGGTGCCGATCTGCAAATTAATGTGTTAGCGAATCGACAACACTTCGTGATCATCAGAGGCGGTATCTATCGAATCAATGTCCAGCCTGGTTCCACTGAACTGCTGGTGCGAAAGGGCCGCGTGTTAACAGAGGTCAATTCTCGCGAAGTCTTAAAGGGCGGCATGAGAGTTACGTACGCCGCGGCCGGGCCCCTTACCGCCAAACTCGATAAAAAGGATCAAGACCAATTCGACTTGTGGAGCAAGAAACGGGCAGAGACTTTGGCTCGGGCAAACGAAAGGCTCTCAAGCCGCGCGGTCAATGGTTATCTCGCCAGCATGAGTCCCTTAGAGTGGGCTTTTTCGGCCGCGAATCCCTGGGGCCTTTGGGCTTATAGCCCGTTCTCGCGGTCCTTTACGTTCATGCCTTTTCACTACGGCTGGTCTTCGCCCTATGGGCATTACTTCGGCAACTGTGTTTGGCGTGGTGGCTTTGGTGGCTACGGGCGCGATCCGTCGATTGTCAGTTATCCGGGGCCGTCAGGTGGTTCTTCAACAGGTTTTCCTGGAGGCTCTTCTGCGAGCGGACCCTCAGGAACCGGTTCGCGTCCGGTCACTCCGAGCGCGCCTTCAGCACCTATGGGGTCACGATCCGAATCCCGGGATTCTGATTCGAGCAATCACGCGAACAACAGAATCAGGGCCCCTAAATAGCTGCCGAAAGCGATCAATATCTAGCGGTCGCGCCAGTGTCCTAAATTGATTTCGTCCTTTGTTGCCTGGATAAAAAACGATCCACGAAATCACACGAAGTGCACGAACAAAACTGTTGCCGCTTCGTGTGATTTCGTGGATCGTTTTACTTCGCCAGGAAATCTCCAAAACCAGGACACTACCGATCGCGTTTGAAGAGTAAACGGATTTCTTCATTTACGATTTCGACTATCTCGGGACGCGGCAAACCCGCTAATGCCAAATGAGCCAGACTCGCGCGCAGACCTTTGCGCAACTCGGCATCATTTTGCTGCGTTACCTTACGAGCTGAAACCAGTGCGCCCGAACCGTGCCGAACTTTCAATAGTCCTTCCTTCTGCAGTTCCCGGTAAGCTGCCGCAATCGTATTCAGATTGACCCCAAGATCGTCGGCCACCTGACGGACTGGCGGCAAGGCCATTCCCTCCCGGAGTTCGCCGCGAGCAATCAGTCCTTTAATCTCATCTGCGACCTGTCGATAGACCGGCCGACGGTCGGATTCGTCGATGGTTATGTACATAGTCGTGTGTCGCCAGACACTATACACTGAGCGAAAATCTTAGTAAAGGGGATTCTTTGTGCATGTTTCAAGTCGGAAAACAGGTGTTCAGAGTGCCGGCTTCAGTCGGGATTTACGACGGGAAAGAGCCCGACTAAAGTCGGTACTCTAAACACCGGTTGAATTCAGAGACGCATTTTGCCCGGCTATCAATCACGATCAGTGAGGACCTCGGTCAAGTCAAACGCCGACTGAGCGACTCCGGCTAAGCCGAAGCCTGAGGAGTTGGTGTCGCCAACCAGGAAGACAGTCGGAAAGATGGTCTGACCCAATTCAGCTTCTGCTCCAGATATGATCAGCGACCCGCGGGGTCGACCCACCATTCCGAGTTTGCGGCGGGTGTTTTCATAGAAGGTCCGAGGCGTGGCGCTCTCGATTACTTCGACGCTGTCGCCGAGCTCGGGCATTGCCGTGTGGAGGCGCGACCAAACAGATTCAAGAGTCGCCTGATCCTGCTCCTCGTGCGCTGTCTCGTCCTGGTGGAAAGCAAACCAGTCTTCGGCGTGAGTAAAGGTCGAGACAGTAACCGCTAGTTTGCTGTCAGGTGCGCGCGGATCCGTCGGCAGCGGCGCCGCAAACACGAACTGTCCCAAGTCAGGTGAGTAAGCCTGGTCCTCCTGCCAATCAGTTAGCGCGAGAATGCGACTTGAACCCAACCGCGAAGCCGCGGACCGATCCATCCCGAGAAAGAGCAGGTAAGCTCCCCATGCTTGCAGTTGCTTCAGTTGGGTCGAGATCGACGCCGGGGTGCGACCCAAGCCAATCAGCTTTCCGTATGTGTCCCAAACCGTCAGGTTGCTGACAATCGCACGCGTGGCCGTCACGCGCTCGCCACTCAAAAGGTCGACGCCCGTCGGCAACCCATCCGAACCATAGGCCAGACGCAAGACAGGAGCATTCAAACGCAACGAACCACCGCTCTTCTTGAGAGATTCAGCCAGGGCATCGGCCAGCGCCTGCGCGCCTCCACGAATCGCCCACATCCCACGACGCGAGGTGTTCAGCGCCAGGGCGGCTTGATGAAGGGTGCACTGTTCGCTCTCACTTTGGGTGAATGTTTGAAGTTGCGCATCAATGAAGCGGCGGAACCTCATCGAGCAATCGGACAGATGTGCCGCCGCCGGTCTGTTTGCCGCAGCTTTGTCCGGAACTGACGAATCGATCTTGGCCAGCAAATGATAAAACGCGAGAGCTCCGGCGGAACATTCCGGGAAAGCCGAACGCAGACTGTCTTCAAAATGATCCGCGTTGTCTGACACGGCGACTTCGGTCCGGTCTGGCAGGCGCACCAAATAAGCTGGTGAAAGGCGATCAACCTTCGGCAGACCGACCGGCAGTTCGGCAAAGATTCTTTCGTAGATTCCGTTGGGTTCCCAACCGGAATACAAACCGGCAGTAGGCTCGAATGCGTAACCAAAGTGTTCGAAGTTGGCGACGCAACCACCGGGACGCGCCTGCCTCTCATACAAACAGACCTTTACACCGCGCGCGGCGAGCAACGCAGCGGTGGTTAGTCCGCCGATGCCGCCCCCAACAACGACCACTTCATAGTCCATTTGTCTAACAGAGAAGGCGCACGATGAAGATGAGAAGACCGGTTGTGGGTTGAGGCCGCCAATGCTCTGCGAGTGCCCGCAGGTACGGCTCAAGGACGATGATGAGGGACTGGACGCCATTGAAGACGAGGTGGATTACGACGCACGGCAACAGCCGGCCCGTGCGCGCGCGAACGGCGGTCAACACCAGGCTCAGCAGGGAAATCGATAAAATCGCGCCGATATTTTGCCGGTATTGGTAAACATGCAATCCCGCAAACATCGAAGCCACGACAAGCACGGCGAACCATCGACCGATAACCCTCTGCATCGCCGAGTACAAGAGCCCGCGATAGGTCAGTTCTTCAACCAGAGGTGCCGTAGCGACCGCGATGAACGCCAGCGTCAACGCCGCGGCGCGCGAGCTTTCCAGAATTTGATCCAGATCGGTTTTGTGCGCACCGAAGAGCGCCGCGATCAACCACGCCATGACGAACAACAAAATGGCTACACCCACGCTCTTGCCCAGCCGGAAGGTCGGGCTCCAGCTCAAACCGAATACTTCTTTCAGCGAGTACTTGCCAAGTCTGGTCGCGACCGCCCAAATCAGGGCCAGCGTAAGCAAGTGTGCGGGCACCCAACCCAGGACGAACAGAAACACAAACGTCTTATCGGCCAGTAATATTTCCTGCGTCGGCGCGGGTCCGCTGCGATAGTGTTGGGCCACATACGGCTGGACGCAAAGGACGGGGACCAGCGCCAGTGCTGCGAAACTTAAGAACCAGGTAATAAGTGCCCAAAGCACACTCCATGGCGGGTTCTCAGGATCTACGCTCGAGTGTGTCGCAGGCAAATCGGCCAACGCCGGGGAATAGATTGGCGGCGCCGAGTAGGCAGTTTCTGGCGGTGTGCTCACGAAGTTTTGCAGTTCGGCGCAAGTGTGAACGGCATACGATCAGGTGTCTGTTGGCTCGGAAGCTTTCGACCGGCCGTTGTATTGCTCCAGCTTCCGATAGATAGTCTTGCGGCCAATACTGAGCAGACGAGCCGCCCGCGTTTTGTCTCCCGAAGTATAGTCGAGCGTGGCTTCGATCACATGACGCTCGATCTCGTCCATCGAAGACGGTACGTCGATTTCCAGTTTAGTGATGCGGCCTTCACTGGCGGCCTGCGCTCGCTCAACGCGAACCATGGTCTCTCGCTCGGCGGCGACGTTGCCAATCGCGGCCGGGAGATCGTCGAGTTCGATTTGCCGGCCGGCGGCAATGATCACAGCCCGCTCAACCGCGTTCTCCAACTCGCGAACATTACCGGGCCAGTCATAACTGATCAGGGACTGCAAGGCAGCTGGGGATATACCCGAGACAAACCGGCTGGTCCGTTGTTTGTAGTGTTCCAGGAAGTGAATCACCAGCGGGTGAATGTCTTCGCGCCGTTCGCGCAACGCCGGCAGCGTGATCGGAAAAACTGAAAGCCGATAAAAGAGATCGCTTCGGAACCTGCCTTCGTCAACGGCGCGTTTCAGATCAACGTTGGACGCGGCGATGATGCGCACGTCGGCTTTCAAAACTTCATTCCCGCCGACGCGGGTGAACTCGCCGTCCTGTAGCACTCGCAACAGACGCACTTGCGCCGCCAGGGTCATCTCTCCGACTTCATCGAGAAAGAGCGTGCCGTTATTAGCTTCTTCAAAACGACCCTGCCGGCGCGCCCGAGCGTCGGTAAAGGCGCCCTTCTCATGTCCGAACAGTTCTGATTCAAGCAGCGTTTCAGGGATCGCGCCGCAATTTAGTTTGATGTATGGCTGATCTTCGCGGCCAGAGTTGAAGTGAATCAAGTTCGCCAGCAGTTCCTTGCCGGTGCCCGATTCGCCCTGAATCATAACGGATGTCTGAGTATCGGCCACGCTCAGCGCCAACTCCATCGCGCGCCGAATTGCCGGCGCCTGTCCGATGATCCGGTCTTCACCGTAGCGTTCGTGCAGCGCGCTTTTCAGACGCATCACTTCCGCCGAAAGGTGATCGCGTTCGAGCGCGGTGCCGATCTGATCGGCGATGCCTTCAACTAACTTCACTTCGTGATCTTTGAATTGATCGCGCTGTTCGCTCCAAACCAGGCCGAGCAGGCCGAACGTGTGACCTCCGATGCGCACCGGCGCTACCAGCGCCGCGCGTCCTCCCAACGTCGCATTGAACATCATGCGCATTGGCAGCGGCAGATCGCTTTCCAGAAGTTTCAAGGTTCTGCCCTGCGACAGCACTTCAACCATTGCCGGTATGCCGGTGATGTCCAGCGACTGTCCGTGCGCTTCGATCAATCCGCGCACGTTATCGGTCGTGGCGTGGGGCGCAGCCTTGAAGGCGGCCAGGCTGAGCCGTTTTTCGCCGGCGTCAAGCACGCCCAGCGCGCAATAGTCGGCGCCCACGAGTGACAGCGCGCGCTCCAACACCGCCGAGGTCACTTCACCAAAGTCCGAGCGCGCGTTGAGCGCGTTAGCAATTTCCAGCAGCGCCCGGGTGGTCTCAGCCTCGCGTTTCTTGTCGTTGTAAATGCGTGTGTACTGGTAACCAATCGCCAGTTGCATCGCGATTGATACCAGGAACGCTACTTCTTCATCCGACCAATGACGAGTAGTGCGCGTGTGATGCAGGCCAATCAGACCGAGCACTTCATCATCGAGAACCACCGGCACCACGAGCAAAGATCGCGTCCCCAAACTCTTCGCAAAGAAGCGCACTTTGTGATCGTGTTCGGGCGCGGAAGTGTCATCGAGCCTGATCGGTTTTTTGAGGTCGAGATACTGGGACAGGGTCGCCACGTCGACCGGAATGCGCGCATCCAAACTCGAGGGTACTGCGTCAGAGGCGCGCCATTCATGACTAATGCGGAGCTCGCCTTCCGGATTCAGCTTAATGATGTCACAGCGATCGACTTCCATCATCCGGCCCAGCTCCGCCACGACAACTTTCAAAAACGAGTCGAGGTTGATTGACGTGGGCAGATTGGCTGCCAGACGCCCAATGATGGATTCGCGCGCCTCGTGCAGCTTGAGCTTCCGCTCGATGGAAAGGGTCTGATCTGTTTCTGCTGCCGATTGCATTTAGTGCGAAGTTAACGGTGAATAGAATAGCAGAAGGGTTTGCCGCGGACTAACGAGGCATCTCTTCCGGAACTGGCCGGGATCATAACGAACCGCGGGACAAGTTGCAAAAAAGGCGCGGTCGGATCATCAGCAAAGGCGTCTTTCCTGTGATCGGCTGCATCTGAAAACTGCATGCAGTTGTAATGGTTGAGAGCGGTCTCGTATAATTCCGGCCTACTCGAAAGTTACTGCAGTAACCCTGGAACGAGCTGAATTTACGATGCCCATTTACGAATTCCGTTGTAAGAAATGCAACGACCAGATCGAAGTTTTTCAAAAACACTCTGATAAACCGCCCACGCGGTGCCGCAAATGCGGCGGGCGGATGGAAAAACAATTCTCCCGGACTTCCGTTCAGTTCAAAGGCGAGGGCTGGTACGTGACCGATTATGCTCGCAAAGGAGGCGTGGCCGAGAAAGTCGAGAAAGAACTTTCTACGCCCGAACCTTCCACTACCGACAAGCCTAAGGCAAAAAAGCCTGCGGCAAAGAAAACCAGTTCAGACAAAAGCTGAACATTGATTCACGGTTGGAACATGCGACCGATACCGAATGCACAGGCGCCAGAGAAGCGAACCGAGCGGTTCGGTTGGAGGGCGCTTGTTTTTCTGCTTACCGCGGCCTGCCTCTTGAGCACGCTGCTGGCTCAGGCCGGCCGCCAGGCACATCCTTCGTCGACGGCCTCGACAGTCCTGAATGTAGTTGCGGCCCGCGTCAACGGAGCCTCGAACCCGATCACCGCCAAAGACATTTCGCTGTTTGACAACGGTGTCGAGCAAAGCGTCCGGAACTTCGCTCCTGACATGTCGCCCGCGCGCATCGTGCTGCTGGTCGATAACTCGCTGACGATTCGCGCGGATGTCGAAAAACTCGAAAGGGCCACGCTGGAGTTCGCCTATGAAATTTACGACGGCGACAAGTTGCTGATCGTCGGCTATGACAACAACGCCGAAATCGTCTCTGACTGGACGGATAATGCAAAGAAGATCGAAGCAGAGCTGAAGACATTTCGCAAGAAGGGCGACCCGCATCTGTTTGATTCAATCATGGCGGTGATCGAAGACGGACTACGGCCTTTGTCGGCGCAGAAACGCGCCATCGTGGTCATCAGCGACGGGTTGGACCGGGGCAGCAAGGCCAAATTCAAACAGGCGTTGAGTGCACTACAGTTGCTCGACATTGCGGTTTATTGCGTGCAGGCGCCGGACCGCACGCGCGGCGCTATCCGTCGTGATGTGCCCAAGCCGCGACAGGTGATTGACGATCTTGCGGAAGGAACCGGCGGCCGGATTTTTCCGATCGACGATCCTGAGGCGGCGGCCAAGGTTATCTGCGATGAGCTGCGCAAGAACCGCTACGTGCTCTCCTATCTGCCACAGAGTGTGCCGTACAGTGAAGAACGGCGACTGCTGATTATGGGCGAAGAGGGGATTAATGCGCGCGCGAAGACGATGCAACCGCCGGATTGAAGTGAGCGATCTCAGGTCTTCTTGCGAGAGTATAAGTAGAAGAGCGTCAGGATAATCGCCAGCAGAATAACCTCCCAGAAAGCAAACACACTACGATCGAAACGGCCGGTCTCGTCGTGCGCGTCCATGTAAACCACTACCGTGCCTAAGGTGATGCCGGTAACCAGCCAGATGATTTGTCTCTTGGTGTCCCACATCTAAATTTGATAGGGGAGCCCTCCCTCACGGTCGGGCTACTGCCCCGCATTGCCAGGCGACCTCATTACCAACCAGGCGGCTCTTTTTTGTGTTCGGCATCGATGGCTACCGACATTCGAGGCAGCATGCGCGGTTCACCCTCGATTTCCGATCGCACCTCGCCGATGCGCTGGGCGCCCATGCGTTCATAAAAGCCTTCCGCATTTGGATCTGCTGAAATCTCGAGCGCTGGCAACTTCAGATTCGCCGCGCGTTCCTTCACGTGCAGAAACAACGCCCGGCCGACGCCCGTTCCGATATGTTCAGGCCTGATCCACATGTGTTCCAGCTCGGCTAGCGATTCACTGAAGGCGATCGCGCAACAACCTACGATCTCTTCCCCGTTCATGGCGACGTACATTTCGTTATCGGCAATAAACTCTGGCGTGATGGTCAGGTCGGCCTTCCACTGCTGGATCCAGTTTTCGGGATAGCCCCAGTGGCGTTTGGCCGCGTGCGCAATTTCAGTCAACACCCCGGCTTCCTCGGGTTTGGCCCGGCGAATTTGAACGTCCACCATACGGAATGAAGTCTAGCACTTTTGATTAGAATCGCGAGTCTGTAGAATGCTGCGACTGTCGACAGCCCGTGTCAGTGGCCCGACCGTCAGGGAGGGCCCGGTTGATAACGCAGCCCTCCCTCACGGTCGGGCTTCTGACACGCGGAATAATTAGTATGGAACGCATAGTCTTTCTTGAGCGCAACACTATCGCTGCCAGCTTTCGCCGGCCCGGCTTCGATCACGAATGGATCGAATTCGGCGAAAGTTTTCAGGAGCAGGTCGTAGGAAGACTTCGCGGCGCGACGATCGCGATCAGCAACAAGCTGGCTTTGCGCGAGCCGG
This sequence comes from Pyrinomonadaceae bacterium, assembly GCA_035317005.1. Classification (GTDB taxonomy): domain Bacteria; phylum Acidobacteriota; class Blastocatellia; order Pyrinomonadales; family Pyrinomonadaceae; genus UBA11740. Next base: position 8,925 of record DATHHW010000133.1, read on the forward strand.
AACTTTCGCAACTGTCGGAGCTGAAGTTAATCGTCATCGCGGCGACGGGCGCAGACAACATCGATCTCGATTACTGCCGCAAACATGGTGTCGCCGTCTCCAACACGCGAGGCTATGCGGTTATTTCAGTGCCGGAGCATGTGTTGATGATGATTTTGGCGCTGCGGCGCAATCTGCTCGCCTACCGCGCAGACGTGCAAAGCGGGCTGTGGCAAAAGTCAAAGCAGTTCTGTCTGCTGACTCACGAGCTGCACGACATCAGCGGCAGCACGCTGGGAATCATTGGTTATGGCTCGATCGGCCAGGCGATGGCCCGGCTCGGCAAATCTCTGGGCATGCGTGTGTTGGTCTCGGAACACAAGGATGCCGACGCGATTCGCGACGGGCGGACATCATTTGAAGATACTTTGCGACAGAGCGACGTGATCAGCTTGCATTGTCCTTTGACGGATGAAACTCGGGACCTGTTCCGGGGAGCGGAGTTTGAAATGATGAAGCCAAACGCGATCCTGATTAACACCGCGCGGGGAGCATTGGTTGAAGACGCTGCACTGATTGAAGCTCTGCGGAACGGTTCGATTGCTGGCGCTGGTTATGACGCGCTGCGGGAAGAACCTCCACGTCAGGGCAGTCTTTTGCTTGATCTGAACCTGCCGAATTTTATCGTCACGCCCCACGTGGCCTGGGCCAGCAACGAAGCGGTTCAGGCTCTCGCCGATCAGGTGATCGATAACATCGAAGCCTTCATTGCGGGAGCGCCGCGAAATCTCCTGACTTGAATTTGTGGTTAGACGAATTTCGGGCGTTGCTAATGCGGGATCTTGAAAGAGTATCTGTACAACCGGCCGCTGGTTTGATGCTCACGAATGACAGAAGAGCTGAGGAATGATCGTTTCTTCTTCGTGATTGTTCGTGTGATTTCGTGGATCGCTTTTCCCTCGCGGTAGGTGGGACGATCCACGAAGTCACACGAAACAGCATGAAAAAAACCTGAATTAAATCAATTGAGAAACATCGCCCCAGCGCGCCGCGCAAGTGCGGCGTCTAAGCTACGCGATTATTTAGAGATGAAAGGAATGAATTACGAACTCGCGGCGTCGCTCGTCGCCGGGTGTTCCACGTCCTCGGTCGTATAAAGATTGAGGATCTCGCGGCCCTGGCGGGAACGCGGGTCGATGGTGCGCAGGTGTTTGCGCCCTTTCATTTCCCAAATCGCTGTGACTACGCCGTCCTTTTCCACGGCCTGGTAGGTGATATCTTCTTTCTCAGCCGCCGCCGGCGCTTCCTGAGAATCGGTTATTGCGGACTCGCTTTCAGACATAGAAACTCTGAGGTGCTCCTGTTTCGCTTTTTCGGTGATTGGCGGGAAGGATTCTGTCACAGCGACAAAGGCAATGTCTAGCTGTTGGGAGCCTATAGAGGTCACCTTAGGTTGCGGTCCTATTTTGAAATATTGCCGCTCTCCAAATAAAACGATCCACGAAATCACACGAAGCAAACTGGTTTTGTTCGTGCGGTTTCGTGTGATTTCGTGGATCGTTCTTGTCCGAGCGAGAAAAAACACGAAACCGGATTCAGAACATGCGCCAGCCTCTGCCCCGCTAATTTAGGATCAAAGCCAACTCAACTGCGCGCCGCGCGGAAACCACGCCCCAGCCCTGACGATCGACCTCGACGTCCGGAACGCGCTCGGCCGTGTCGATCAGAATCCGCTTGATTTGCTGCGGGGTCAGACTTGGATTCGCTTCCAACATGCAGGCAATGATCGAAGAAACAATCGGCGCCGCGAACGAAGTGCCATCGACATACTTGTAATGCTGATTGATGACGTTGCCCTCGCGCAACTTGATGGTGATCAATTGTCTTATTAGGGGAATCGGCAATGAACTCGTCTCGTCCAGATCTTTGTCCAGCCCGGCATGGCTCTCAATCAGGGCGCGAAGATCTTCATCAGCGGCGGCGTTCAGCTTTGAGTAAAGTTCAGCTTCTTCAGCAGTCGGAGTGTGCGGCAAGATAGGCGCGGCGACCCAGATTCCGGGCGCGATCACTTCCGGCTTTTGCAGCCCGTCAATCGTGGGCCCGTACGACGAGCGATACATGCCGCGCCGCGCCCGGTCCAGCGAGTTGCGATCGTCGAGTCCACCGACGGCGATGCATGACGGAGCGCTCGCGGGCGGCAGCACCCGATGGCCGGGCGCGTGGCCCGCATTGCCGACTGCGCAGACAACGATCACGCCGGCACGAGTGCAGCGCTCTACCGTCTCCGACAAAGGATTCGTGAGATAGCTCTCTTCAAAGTCGCCGCCGGCTGAAACATTGATCACACGAATCTGATGTTCTGCGACATGAGTCAGAACCCATTCCAGGCCCTTTTGAATTTGGTCCTCGCTGATGCGGCCGGTCCGGCCAATCTTAACGAGGACCACGTTAGCGTCCGAAGCTATGCCCCGGTAGAAGCCATCATCCAGGCTGCCGTTTCCGGTCGCGACCACTGAAGTCATCATTCCGTGCCAGCTCGCCACGTCATTTGTCTCCAGTGAAGTTTGATCGCCTTCCTCGGCGAAGACGCTGTGATAGGCGAGGATGCGATTAGTTGGCGTGATTAGATCGGGGTGCGCATAAAATCCTGAGTCAAGAAATGCGATGGTCGTGGCACGGCCCGTAAACCTCTCGTCCGCGTCCATGCGCAAAGGAGTCGGCAGGACAAAGTCGTTCTGCTCAAAAATCGTTGCGTGCGATTCAATCTGACGCTGCGCACGATCGAATAGTTCGATACAGCGGCCGCAAACGCCGTCTGCGTCGGTCGTCGCGGCGTTTTGCGTGATGATCGATTGCAGGCTCTCCGGCAGCACCGTCAGCGAAAACAATTCGCCCTGGACTGCGCGGCCACACACCGGACAGGCTGCGGTGCGATGCTCATCGAATCTCGCCGGTCCTGGACCGATCTCGATAGTTTCTTTCATGCAGATGTCTGGACGAACTCTGCTTCAGGTCTCGCCGGGAAAACTCGCGGCATCTTCGCGAGCCTTTGCAGATTTAGAATATGAGCTACAAATTTCGTGCGCGCATAGAACGCCCGAGTCGTACTGCCATGACCCCGGCCCTTCGTTCGCGCCTGTACCAGTTCTCCTAAATCTCCGGTGACTGAGTCAATGCCTCGCGTGCGAATCTGTGCGCGAATGGTTTCGTAGTCGGCCTTCACTTGCTGGAAGATTTTGGGATTGTCGAGATCGAATTCGGCTGCCGCGTGCAGCATCGAATGCAACTCCTGCGGGCTTTCATAAACGCGGCTCACGACTACCATGCTGCGGAGTTTATCGTAAAGATGACTGTCTTCGAACTTGCCGGCTAGAACCTCCGTCGGCTCCAACATCGTGATCGCCATTGACTCTTTTACCCGCAGCTTTCCTTCGGCATCGCGTCGTAGCGGCACAACCTTTAACTCCCAGGCGTCAAAGTCCGGCGCTTGTCGCGAGTTTTGCGGCAAACCGAGGTAACGCTCAATCACCAGTCCAGCCCAACCCTTGTTCTCGTGGCCATTCTTCCAAACCGAAATTCCGTACTCGTCAGCCATCAGACGCATGTCTCTACCGACAAGCAAATTGATGCGCCGCACAGCTTCCTTGCGATCCAACGCCTGATTGGTAATAAAGAAAGACATTCTGGTGGAGCGCAGGCATCCTGCCTGCGGATCGCCCGCATCCGTGCCGGCGTTTTAGGAGTTCGATAGCGAAGCCCTGGCTTTCAAGAGTGCCGCCTCCACTTGATCGGGCGCCGTGCCGCCGACTGCAGATTTCGTCCCGAGCGTTCGTTCAAGCGATAGCGATTCAAAAACATCGCGCTCGATCAAAGAAGAGAAGGACTTCAGCTCGTCGAGCGATAGATCATCCAACTCAACCTTGCGCTCAATCGCGTGCATCACAACGCGACCTACGGTTTCATGAGCTTCGCGAAACGGCATACCCTTGCGCACCAGATAATCCGCCAACTCGGTCGCGTTCAGATAACCTCGCGTGGCCGCCTCGCGCATTTTCGCCTCATTTAAACGGATATTGCCCAGCACCGTCACGGTCACATCGAGACATGCTTTCACCGTGTCAACCGTATCAAAGACTGCTTCCTTGTCCTCCTGCATGTCTTTATTGTAAGCGAGCGGCAGCCCTTTCATCATCGCGAGCAACGCGGTGAGATGTCCGAACACGCGCCCGGCTTTCCCGCGCACCAGCTCCATTGAATCAGGGTTTTTCTTTTGCGGCATCAGACTCGAGCCGGTCGCGATGGCATCGCTCAACTCAAGAAAGCCGAACTCAGTTGTGGAATAGAGAATGATGTCTTCGGCGAGGCGAGAGAGGTGCAACATGATTAACGATGCCGCGCCGGCGAATTCAATACAGAAATCGCGGTCGCTGACAGCGTCCAGACTGTTTCGAGAAATCGTCGCGAAGCCGAGCGCCTGCGCAACAGCATCGCGATCGATCGGATACGAAGTTCCTGCCAGCGCCGCCGAGCCCAATGGGAAAATATTGACCCGCTGGCGAACGTCGGCAAGCCGTTCGCGATCGCGAGCCAGCATCTCGAAATAAGCCAGACACCAGTGAGCAAATAACACCGGCTGGGCGCGTTGCAAGTGCGTGTAGCCCGGCATCACTGCGGCGCGATTCGCTTCGGCGAGATCGAGTAGAGCTTGTTGAGTGCGGCGCAGCGCGTCCGTGGTCCGGTCGATCTCCTCGCGCAGCCAAAGGCGCAAATCAGTTGCGACCTGATCGTTGCGACTGCGCCCGGTGTGCAGCTTGCGTCCGGTGTCGCCAATCATTTCAACCAGACGCGACTCGACGAAAGAATGCACATCTTCAGCGGCCGCCTCGTCGAAGTAACCAGCATCAGCCCGCCCGCGTTCGAGAATGGTCGTCAGAGCGGACGTGATCTGTTCTGATTCGTTTGGCGTCAAAACATTCGCCGCCGCCAGGCCTTCGCAATGAGCGACACTCGCGCGCACGTCGACTTCGAACAGCCGGCGGTCAAAGCCAAATGAACGATTGAACTCGGCAAAGCCCGGGTCTGCTTCGCCCCTAAACCGTCCGCCCCAAAGATTCTTGTTCAGTTCATCACTCATGATTGGTTGGTTCCGACGCCCAAACATTGTGCCGCAACCTTACCGCGGCCGCCAGAGGTAAATGAGATTACACGACTCGTCACTTGACTGATCTGCATAACTGGCGCTATTTTATGCGGGTATGCAGAGAAAATGCAACTATTCTGCATTTACCCGCGTCTGAAGTGGCACAGACTTCAGTCTGTGATCCATTTCTCGGCTGAAGTCTTTGCGACGAAAGAATAATCACAGACTGAAGTTTGTGCCAGGTTATGCTGAAACGAGAGCGGCAAAAGAAACTGCTTAATCTGATTCGCGCGAAGCGGGTGGGAACTCAGGAAGCGCTGCGGGCGCATCTGGAACGCGCGGGCGTGGCGGCGACCCAGTCGAGCCTGTCACGCGATCTTGAAGAGTTGGGAGTGGTCAAGCATCGCGGTGCGTATGCACTGCCGCAGGCGAACGGAGATTCGGCGCGCGGGCTGTTGAGTCTGGATGTTGCCGGCGACGTGCTGGTGATCGCTAAGTGTCTTCCCGGCCGCGCTTCGGGCGTTGCCGTGGAGATTGACGATGCAGCCCTTCCGGAAATCGTCGGGACGTTGGCGGGCGAAGATACGATCTTCATCGCCGTCCGCGAACCGAAGGCTCAGCGGACTGTGATGAAGAAAATTTGGGAGTTGGTTGGTTGATTGTCCGACGAACTTCAGCAGATCGTGATCATGTTTGCGGGAAACGTGCTTGATTTCTTCCCCTCCCTTTGGGAGGGGTTAGGGGAGGGTGCGAAGCTTGACCTCGACAAGCCCTCTCCCCGGCCCTCTCCCAAAAGGAGAGGGAGATTGGACGCTGGGAATGATGACTGACAAGAAAATCAAGAAGATCGTTCTGGCTTACTCCGGCGGCCTCGACACGTCGGTAATGCTGCGCTGGTTGAAAGAGGAGTACCAGTGCGAAGTCGTCTGTTACTGCGCCGACGTTGGTCAGGGCGCGGAGATGGACGGGCTCGAAGAAAAGGCGAAAGCGACGGGCGCGTCGAAACTTTACATCGAAGACTTGCGTGAAGAGTTCGTGCGCGACTACGTCTGGACGGCGGTCAAGGCCAACGCCCTTTACGAAGGCGTCTATCTAATGGGCACCTCGCTGGCCCGGCCGGTGATCGCCAAACGGCAAATCGAAATCGCCCGCCGCGAGAATGCCGACGCCGTGGCCCACGGCGCTACCGGCAAGGGAAACGATCAGGTGCGGTTTGAACTGACTTACTACGCGCAGCAGCCCGACATCAAAGTGATCGCGCCCTGGCGTGATTGGGAATTCAAAGGGCGTACCGACTTGATTGCCTATGCCGAGGCCCACGGAATCCCCATCAGCGCGACGATTGATAAGCCTTATTCAACTGATCGCAACTTGATGCATGTTTCCTATGAAGGCGGAATTCTCGAAGACCCCTGGGCTGAGCCGCCTGAGAATATTTTCCAGATGACTCGTTCACCTGAAAACGCCAGAGCCGAAGCTCAATATATCGAAATCGGTTTCGCGCATGGTGAACCTGTGTCGATCGACGGGGAGCAGATGGATCCAGTTGCGCTCCTTTCGACCCTCAATGAAATCGGCGGCGAGCATGGGATTGGCCGTGTCGATCTGGTAGAGAACCGTTTCGTCGGGATGAAGTCACGTGGAGTGTACGAGACGCCTGGCGTAACGATCCTGCAAGCGGCCCATCGCGCGATAGAGTCCATCACTCTTGACCGCGAAGTGGTTCGGCTGCGCGATTCCCTGGGCGTCAAGTTTGCCGACAGTGTCTATTACGGTTTTTGGTTCGCGCCCGAGTTCGACCTGATGCGCAAGATGATTGATGAAATGCAGCAGCCGGTGACGGGTGATGTGCGTCTGAAACTATACCGCGGCAACGTGATTGTCGTTGGGCGACGTTCACCGAATTCGCTTTACGACGAGCGCATCGCGACGTTTGAAGCAGACACGGTTTACAACCAGCGGGATGCGGAAGGCTTCATCAAGCTGAACGCGCTGCGTTTGAGATTAAGAGGCGGTAGGTGAGATTGGTGCCTCTGTGTCGTTGTGGCCGGGTGCATGCCGTTCTTTGCGCCTTTGCGTCTTTGCGTCTTTGCGTGAAACAGAACTAACAAACTCACGCCAAGGCGCAAAGGCGCAAAAGTAGTACGGTCCAAAGTACGCACAAGTACAGAGGGGGGTGCGACGGAATGAAAGACAACTTTATCGAAGTCGACAAGATCGGATCAGCGACATCGCCGCTTGCTCTTTCGCGAACGTTGAATGTTGCCGGTACGAATGGCGCACCGCGCGCGGGTGACGTGGTCGTCGTGCGCGTGCTGACGGACAACGCAACTTACAACATGCTGGAATTGCCGACGGGCAGGTTGGCTAAGGTCAATCCAGGGGACGTGCTGGTGGGCGTACTGGGTCGCCGCCGGGCGTTGAAAGGTTTTGTCGGCGACGTCCCCGCAACAGTCGCCGCGGGTGATGAACTCAATCTTCTGAATCTTGGCGGGGTCATCGGCAGTTGCAGTGGCCATCACTCGAGCCTGGACGACGCGATCAAAGTTCAGGTCATTGGCCTGGCCTGCGACGATCAGGGAGTGGTGAGGAATATTGCCGATGTCGCTTTGCCCGTGCGCGAGAGCCTTGGGCAAACGGCGCCTCTGGTAGTGATTGCTGGCGCTTGTATGAACAGCGGCAAGACTTACGCAGCGACTGAAATCATTCAACAGGGAACGCGCGCGGGCCTGCGTATGGCGGCGGCGAAATTATCGGGGATCGCTTGCCTGCGCGACACGCTGAACATGGCCGATCACGGCGCGATTGCGACGGCGAGTTTTCTTGATTGCGGCTTGCCTTCGACTGTGGGCGCGGGCGATCTGGCGCCGGTAGCCAAGGCGATCATCGCGCGCTTGAATGAAAGCGCGCCGGACCTGATCGTGATTGAACTTGGCGACGGCATTCTGGGCGGCTACTCAGTCGAGTCGATTTTTGAAGATGCCGAGTTTCGTGACGCCATGACAGCTTTGATTTTCTGCGCGTCCGATTACGTCGGCGCGTGGGGCGGCATCGAGTTGTTCCGCCGGCGCGGGATTGAAGTGGATCTCGTCGCGGGTTCGGTTACTGATTCACAAATGGGCGAAGACTATATTCAGGACGAGCTTGGAGTGCTGGCGGCGAATGCGCGACGGAACGGGTCAAAGTTGTTCCAGCTCGTTCGAGACAGGTTCGACGTGAAAGCGTCGGTCGCATAGCATCGAATTAGCTGCGTCAATGGTTGTGATTGTGAGAGAACAGTTCACCACAGAGACACAGAGCAGGCACAAGAACCACGGAGTTCTTCTCTGTGAGACTCTGTGTGATCTCTGTGCCTCTGTGGTGAGAAAGGCTCTGAAAGATTCGCCTAAACTGCAAAATGAAACTTAGAATCGCAATCTTTGGTGGCTCGGGCTATGGCGGTTCGGAACTGCTGCGCGTTCTCTTGTTGCATCCGAACGTTGAAATCAAATTTGTCACCGCGAATGAGCACGCCGGCAAGGCGGTCGGCGAAGTCCACCGTAACCTTCTCGGGCTGACTGATCTCCGATTCACCAAGGCCCCGGATGATCTGGAAGGTCTCTCTGATCTCGACTGCGCATTTTTTGCCTTGCCGCACGGACAGGCAATGGAGTTGGCGCCGCGCCTGCCCGCGAGCGTGAAGATAATCGATCTTTCCGGTGACTTTCGGCTCAGCGACGCGCAGGTGTTCGCGCAACACTACGGACGCGAGCACGCGGCGATGGATGCCCAGTCGCAGTTCGTCTATGGCTTGACGGAAACAAATCGCGAAGTGATCAGGACGGCGCGTTGCATAGCCAATCCCGGTTGTTTCGCGACGGCCACGTTGCTGGGACTGGCGCCGCTGGTCGCCAACAATCTGTTGAGTTGCCGCGTGATCGTCGACGCCAAGACCGGGTCGTCGGGTTCCGGCGCCAAGGCCGCCGCGAACACGCATCATCCGCAGCGAAGCAATTCCTTCTACGCGTACAAGCCTTTCACTCATCAGCATGTGCCGGAGATCGAACAGGAGCTGAAAAACGTCGGCGAATGGAGCCACGAACTTGTTTTTATGACCCATTCGCTGCCGGTGGCCCGCGGTATCTTCGCGTCGATCTATACCGAAATGAAAGAGGATCTCAGCGCCGCCGAGGCGCGCGAGATGTTCGCTGATTTCTATCGCGAGTCGTTTTTTGTGCGCCTGGTGGATGGCAGCCCGGACATCAACTGGGTCAAGACGACGAACTTTTGCGACATTGGATTCGCCGCGCGTGGCCGGGAACTGGTGGTCTTCACCGCGCTCGATAATTTGGTCAAAGGCGCGGCCGGCCAGGCAGTGCAGAACATGAACCTGATGTTTGGACTGGATGAAAAGACGGGCTTGATGCTGACCGGGAGTAACCCCTGATGGACGATGAGAACTTCAAGCCGGAGCCGGTCAAGGCGTCGATCTCGTTCAGTGATGTGGATCGAATTGATGTTCGCGTTGGCACTATTATTTCCGTTGAGGATGTCGCCGGTTCGGACAAGTTGCTTAAGTTGACAGTTGATTTCGGCGATCACCGCCGCAGCATTTTGGCGGGGATGAAAAAAGAGCGCGAACATCCGCGGGAGATCGAAGGCCAACAAGCGCTGTTCGTCGTTAACCTCGAGCCTAAGAAAATGATGGGCGAGACTTCGGAAGGCATGTTGTTCGATATTGGCTATGCAGATGGCGTTAAGCCGGCTTTGGCGGTGCCTGAACGGACGGTCCCGAACGGAACCAGGGCTGGATGATGCAGCGCGAGTTGTTATTAACTTGCTTGCGAAACTTTGAAAGGTGCTGGTTACGAATAAGCCAGTTGATCTCCTTTGCGACTTGACGCCTTTGCGTGAGATTTGTTTCCCGCCAAGGCGCAAAGGCGCAAAGGCAAAGAACACAAGATGAAAGCAGAGGCAGCCATTAGTTTCGAAGAAACAATCGCACTCGAAGAGCGTTACCAGATCGCCACCTACAAGAAAATGCCGATCGTTGCCGAGCGTGGCGAGGGCGTTTGGATTTTTACGAATAGCGGCGAGCGCTATCTCGATCTCTACGGCGGTCACGCGGTGGCCGGCACCGGTCATTGTCATCCGCATGTGGTGAAGGCGATTCGCGACCAGACATCAAAGCTGCTCTTTTATTCAAACCTGGTTTACTCGGAAGCGCGCGCCCGCGCGGCCGAAAAATTAATCTCTGTGGCGCCGAACTTGCTGACGAAAGCGTTCTTCTGTAATTCAGGCACCGAAGCCAATGAAAACGCGATGCGCATGGCGCGCATGTCAACCGGTCGCGATCACATCGTCAGCTTCAGCGGCGGTTTTCATGGACGCACTGCCGATGCAATCAGCGCCACGTTCCTGGGCAAGTATCGCGAGATCGGCAAACCAAATGTGCCCGGGCACAGGCAGGCAAACTTTGGTGATATTGATTCAGTGCGGGGTGTGGCGGACGAATCAGTCGCCGCGATCATGCTCGAGCCAATTCAATCGATGGCCGGCGTGCATGATGCGCCGCCTTCATTTTTTCGCGCGCTGCGAGAGCTGTGCGACGAGCGCGGCATCGTCTTGATTTATGACGAAGTCCAAACCGGAGTCGGGCGCACCGGCGATTGGTTTTTCGCGGGCAGCGACGCGAGTGATGGAGTTGTGCCGAACATCATCACGCTGGCGAAGGCGCTCGGCAGCGGAGTGCCGGTCGGCGCGTGTCTGGTGACTGAAAGAATCGCGGCGCGCATTAAGGAGAACGACCTCGGCACGACGTTTGGTGGTGGAATGATTGCTATGGCCGCGGTGACGGCAACGCTGGAAGCGATCGAAAACGATCAGATGATTGAGAACGTGAGAACGGTTGAAGCTTATCTGCGCGAATGTTTGAAAGAAGTCGAACAGGCCGTGAAAGTCCATGGCCGTGGGTTCCTGCTCGGGCTCGAGTTTGCGGACAAGGCAAAGCCGATTCACGAAGCTTTGCTGGAACATAAGATCATCACCGGCACGTCGAGCGATCCAAAGGTTCTGCGGTTGTTGCCGCCGCTTTGTTTGAAGCGTGAAGAGGTTGATCTCTTTGTTGAGAAGCTGGTTCAGGTGGTCAGCAAAGTCTGAGCAAGCGGCAGAGCCGCAGTAGTACGGAACCGCTCGCGGTAGCGAGCGGGCAGACACGCAATTCGAATCGCACATGCACTTTCTTTCAACTTCTGAATTCTCGAGAGCGGAGTTAGGTCAGCTCATCGACTCGGCCCGACTATTTAAGCTGGGCGACGATCAGGCAAAGCCTCTGGCTGGGCGCTCGATCGCGCTGGTCTTCTTCAATCCCAGTTTGCGCACGCGCGCGTCGATGCAAATCGGGGTTTATGAGTTGGGCGGGAACGCCGTCGTGCTCGCACCCGGTGGGACGAGTTGGACATTGGAACATCGCGCCAACGTGGTGATGGATGCGGACAAGACTGAACATGTCGCTGAGTTTGTGCGCGTGCTCGGCCGGTATTGCGTGGCGATTGGCGTGCGGACATTTGCGGCTTTGCAGAATTGGGAAGAAGAGCGCGCCGATCCAATTCTGAGAGCGTTCGCCAAATACTCTGAAGTGCCAATCATCAATCTCGAATCGGCGATGCATCATCCCTGTCAGTCGATGGCGGACATGATGACGATCCAGGAGAAGCTGGGCGAAGGCCGCAAGAAGGTCCTGCTGACCTGGGCCTGGCACCCAAAGCCTTTGCCGATGGCGGTGCCGAATAGCTTTGCGCTCGCGGCCGCACAGATGGGTCACGACCTCATCATTGCTAATCCTGAAGGCTATGAATTAGATGATGAGTTGGCGGGAACGATCAGGCAGCACGCGGCAGAGGCTGGTGGCAGTGTCGCCGTAACCAGCGAAGTTGACCAAGCATTCGACGGCGTCGAAGTTGTCTATGCAAAGAGCTGGGGCAGCAAAGCCTTTTATGGCGCGCCGGAAAAGGATATCGCGGAACGCGCGCAGTATCGCGGCAAGTGGATGGTGGATGACCAAAAGATGGCGCGCACCAATAGCGCCCTCTTCATGCACTGCCTTCCGGTGCGAAGGAATGTGATCGTGACGGATGGCGTACTCGATTCACCTGCCTCGGTCGTGATTGATGAAGCGGAGAATCGACTGCATGTGCAGAAAGCGATACTGACTAAGTTGCTCAAAAATTAGTTCACGCAAAGGTGCGAAGGCGCCAGGACGAAAGGCGCAAAGAAACACGAGAGCCAAATCGAGATTTCTTCGCGACTTCCGTTCTTGCTTAGCGCTTTTGCGAGAAACTAATCTTTCCAAAGAAGTCTCCAGAGAAAAGAACCTATGACGGACACGACGGACATTGGCAATCAATTGCGGCTCGACCTCTTGCGCGAGGCGCTACCTTATATTCGGCGCTTCAAGGGTAAGACTTTCGTCGTCAAGTTGTCCGGCAAGGTGACTGAAGATCGGACTGTGCTGATCTCTCTGGCTGAAGAACTCGCGCTGATGCATCAGGTGGGCATACGCCTGTGCGTGGTGCACGGCGGCGGCAAACAGCTCAGCGACCTGGCCGCGTTGATGGGTGTCGAGCAGACAATTATCGAAGGCCGGCGCGTAACTGACGACGCCACTTTGGAAATGGCGAAGATGATCTTTGCCGGCAAGATCAATACGGACATTTTGGCCGCGTTGCGTCATCGCGGAGTTGAGGCGGTAGGGCTATCGGGAGTAGATGGAAACATCGTGCATGCCGAGCGCCGGCCACCGAAAGAGATCATGAATCGCGAAACCGGTGAGAGCGAGCACGTTGACTTTGGTCATGTCGGCGACATCCTCGAGATCAATTCTCGCCTGTTGATGGTGCTGTTGGACCAGGGTTACTTGCCGGTGATTTCATCTTTGGGTGCCGACGCGGCCGGCACAGTCTTCAATATCAATGCCGACACGATCGCTTCAGAGATCGCTATCCAGCTCAAAGCCGAAAAGCTGGTCCTGCTGTCTGATGTCGATGGAATTTACTTACGCGCCAACGAACCGGAAACGAAACTCTCGCGCCTGACTGCGGATGAAGCGGAAGAGCTGGTGCAAAAGGGAAGCGCGACCGGCGGAATGATTCCAAAACTACAAAACATCATCGAACTCCTGCGCCGCGGCGTCGGCAGCGCCCACATCATCAACGGCACCGCGCGCAATGCTTTGTTGGCTGAGGTGTTCACTGATAAAGGAACGGGCACAATGATCTCGGCGTAGCCGCCGTCGGATAATTGCGACAGCCTTGATTTCGAGGTGTATCACAATTTCAGTTTGACCCGTCTCGCGTCGAAAAAAACCGACTAAAGTCGGTATTCTGAACGCCGCTAGCTAGACTAAGCACACCTATTCGCCGCGTCCTTAGTCTTCGGGTTCCTCAAACACCACAACCTTCCCGCGAAAATCAAAAGTCATCAGATAGTCTTTGAAGAAGCCGTTGCCGATGTTCACCTGAAAGTTCTTTTTGTCGTGGCCGGTTTTGGGAGACCAAAAAGCAGCGGGCGCTCCCTCGAGTGACAATCTTCCGATCCGCACTGACTTCAGCAGGCCGGATTTGCTTTCATACTCGCCGTTGTAGCCGACTGATTTTTCCACCCGGCCATTTTGCTCTTCTTCTTCCAATCCGAGCAGGGCGACTGCTTCGGGAGTAAGCGCGAAGGTCCCACTCGATCCGGTGTCGAGAGTTGCTTTCAGCTTCTGCCCATTTATGAAGACCGAGTCGATGACGACACCATCGTCGTAACGAAACGCCATGGCGATCTTGTTGACGGTGTTCGGCGAATTCTGAATTCCGATATAGGGCGTCACGGTATAGAAGCGTATCGTCGATGCCGCATAATCAATCTGAACTATGCGGTCCTTGAGGAAGCTGTATCCCAGCACACCATGAATGGGCCGCTCGAGTTTGGCGGCCAGCTTCGTGAGATCGATGGCTCCGGCGGAGACATCCTTCGCGATTACATCTCCGAGTTCCACGGTCGACAGCCTGGTCAGTTGGACCAGGCGAGCTTCTGTGCCACCGCCGTTCGCGGGAAGGCCTCTGGAGTCGAGCTTCAGTCCGAGTTCGCCCGCGGTTGCCAGGTCGATTGCGGACGGATCAGTGTCCGTGTCGAAGAGCATGCTGTACGGACCCTTGCCGGCGATCTTGACCTGCACAATTATCTGGTTGGCGACAAACTCAAAAGGAACTTCAATCGGAGCCAAACGGTTTTGCGCGTATCCGAGTCCGGCCGCGTTTGAGAGTAGCAATATGAAGCCGAACGCAAAGATCCATTGGGCGATTATTCTATTAGGTGACATGTCAGTTTTCAGGTTCGGTACGGCTTATTAATGGCCTATTAAGGTACCGATTGGCTCTTCATTCCATTTCCGGTCTGCGGATGACCATATCGTACACTGTTTCGGTAGAGTCGTGCCGCCTTGATAATGCTCGCAAGCGAAGTTTTGTTGTTGAGTCTATGAGAAATGGATGAACGCGGAGGTTTCCTGATCACCAAATGCGTCGTGGCACACTCATTGCCATTCCCGTCGCGGAGATCGGCGATGAAAAAAGTATTCGCATTACTGATAACGATAACGATTCTGGCGGCAGTGGCCGCACCAGCCTTTGCGCAGGGACGCAGCCGTCGCACTTATTACGAGCCGGCGCCCAATTCAAGAACTTACTACGACAATTCGCGGGCCTACTATGATTACGGATATCGCAATCGCAGCGTTTGGGATCGTCATCGCGACAAGTTGACGCTGGCTATCGGTGCCGGCAGCGGGGCCGCAATCGGCGGGTTAATTGGTGGCAAGCGTGGCGCGGTCATCGGAGCAGTGAGCGGCTTGGGTGCCTCCGCAGTCTACACGTACAAATTACGTAACCGCCGCTATCGATATTAAAGTTCAAGTTCGGCCGTCTTTTTTTGACGACCGTGGGTTGAGGCCGGGTTGTGAAGGGGAGAGCGCGATCCGGCCTCGATTACCTCTTGACGAGATTGAAAACTCTGAAACACCTTTAAGTTCGGTCGTCTTTTGACGATCGTTGCTTGAGGCCGGATTGCGAAGGGGAGAGCGCAATCCGGCCTCAATGTTTTGTTGGGGCGTCCTCTAAGAATCTTGGGAAGGTTCGGAGTCGCGATGAGTGTGTCTTAGTTTGGTTTCGCGTTTCTTTCGCTCAGACAAGAACGATCCACGAAATCACACGAAACGCACGAACAAATCCAGTTCTGGTTCATGTGATTTCGTGGATAGCTTTACCTGGAAAGCAGCAGCAATCTCTCAAACTCAAACACCCGCCGACTTCGGCCTTCCAGCTGACTGATAACGAAACAAGGATGACCGTTAAGGATAGATCAAACCGTAAAGCTTCTCAGCCCAATCCTGATCCAGATTCTGCAGGACGACGTATTGCTCGATCGCGCCATCGCGATTACCTTGCGTCAGCAGGGTCTTGCCGAGATTAAAATAGGCCTTCCCGAAATCCGGTTTCAAACGCGTCGCCTGCCGGAACGCTTCAATCGCTTCATCATGCCGGCCCATCGCTTCATACGCTTCGCCCAGATTGTTTTGGGCGTTCGCGTCGCCGGGTCTCTGTGCTGCGAGCTGCTTGAAAATCTCGACAGCCTCGGCATACTTCTTGAGCTGCACGTAGCGTTGGCCCAGCCGGTCGTAGGCGACAGTGTAGTCCGGCTTCAGCCGAATCGCGTTTTTGTACGCCTGAATCTCGTCGTCGAACTGGCCCCAGTCACGATAGTTTAGACCGAGAGCATAATAGGCATCGGCGGCGTTGTAAGGATCGAGCTTGATTGCCTGCCGGTAGGCTTGCTCAGCCTCTTTGTATTGCTTCAAGTAATAATTCGCGAGGCCAATGTTAAAGTACGATTCAACCGATGGCCGGATCGAAACCGCTTTCTTTGAAGCTTCGATCGCTTCGGCATGACGGCCCAGCTTCTCGCTGCAGAAACCGGTCTGCGCCCAAGCCTCGCCGTAACCGTTGTCGGACTCAGTCGCTTTCTGAAAGTACGGCAAAGCTCGCTGGCAATCGTCTTTTGAAAGAAAGCTAAGGCCGTCGCGGAAATATTCGACTGCTTTCGCGCGCTTGTTGCGGCTGGTGGCGGCGACCAGATCGCCGAGCGACATTTGGGGCGACGCTTCGGATTGCGCGGTGCGGCCGAGTTGCGCAATACGTTCGGAGGGAATTGCAAAGTTGACGCTTTGTCCGCCGGTAATCTGTAGCGTCGCAACGCCAATCACCTGACCCTGCATATTGACTACCGGACTGCCGCTTGACCCGGGAGAAATCGGCGCGGTGATCTGAATGATGCGGCCAAAGCCCGGGATGTCGCGCACTGCGGAAACAATTCCGTTCGTGACGCTGCCTTCCAATCCGAATGGATTACCAATGACGACCACGCTTTCGCCTTCCTGTGGCGAAGTTCGATCGAGCGAGAGCGGCCGGACCAGGTTGGCCGGCGCATCAACTTTCAGCAGCGCCACATCACCCTCTGCGTCGACGGCGAGGACGTTCTTGACCGGAAAGCTGTGTCCCGAATTCAAATGCACTTCGGCGCGATAGGCGCCTTCAATCACGTGCCGGTTGGTTACCACGCGATCGACGTCGACGAAAAAACCGCTGCCGCGCGAAAGCTTTTCGCCGCGGGCATCGAAGGTTTCAATCGCCACGGCCGAAGGTTTGATCCGGCGGACCAATTCGGGAAGTTGATCTTGAGCAAAGGTTAGTGGCGCGGAGAGGATCAGCAGAAGCAAGATTTGGAGTGCGGCGACTAGTCGCCGCTTTCGAAAGCGCTGACAAGTCAGCGCACTCCAAAATGGAACGCCAAGCAGGTTGAGAATCTGAATGCTGGTGCGGGGCGCGCTGACTACTTTCATTGCGCTCCCAGTATAACGCTTGATCACAAGTTCTGTGCGGTCGGCCCGCCAAAGTACCGGTTGGCCTCGTCATAAAGTGCTTTGGTTGATTTGTGAGAACCAAAGATTAGCACTCCGGTTTCCGAACTGAAGTAGTGTTTTTCGGCGGCCGTGTCGAACCGCAACCAGGAAATCGCACCATTCGGCCAGGGGCATTTACCCAGCCAATTTATAGTTGAGTTGCCGGGCGAAAACTGAAGCGTCACGGGCGTGCCGGAAAGAGTTTCGCCCAGGAAGAGGACGCTGCCGGTCACTATCACCATGATGCCGGCGCCCTCCCAGGGAAAAATCTTGAACCAGGAATTGAAGCGCGGCTCAGACGCGTACCGCGCCGGGAGCCAGCGTTTGTTGCCGATCAACTCGCTGCGCGCTGACAGGATCCGGGCACAAATCTTCTTCCGCTTACTGTTTTGATAGAGAACGTAGATCCAAAGGGCAATAACGGGACTGAGGGCGATGGCCAGCACGACCATAACGACAACGATAATGACAATGGTCTGGAGGCTGACGTTGTTCATGTTTTTTGGGGCGCGGGGCAGTAGCCCGACCGTGAGGGAGGGCTCCAATCGTCAGTATCTGAGCCCTCCCTGACGGTCGGGCTACTGCCCCGATCCCTCTGACCGTCACAGTCCGGCTAGTGCCAGCTTCTGCACTTGGGCAACAATCTCACTCAGCTTCACGTCCTCGCTCTGCTTCGTCCGCCGATCGAAAAGCTCAACCATCTCATCAGCGATCTTCTTTCCCAGAGTGATGCGATAGGGAATGCCAACAAGGTCTGCGTCTTTGAACTTCACTCCGGCGCGTTCGTCGCGATCGTCCAGCAGGACGTCCACCCCGGCGTGCTGCAAATCCTGGTAGAGCTTGTCGCCGGCCTCGCGCAGCTTCTCATCTTTGACGTTCGTGATCGTTACCACCACATCGAACGGCGCCAGAGTCTTGGGCCAGATGATCCCGTTCTCGTCGTGATTCTGCTCGACTGCGGCCGTAATAATCCGTTCGACGCCGATCCCGTAGCTGCCCATAACGATTGGGACTGGCTTGCCATCATGGGTCAGCACGGTGGCGCCCATCGACTCGGAATACTTCGTGCCGAGTTTGAAGATGTGGCCAATCTCCATCGCTTTGTAGACTTCGAGTGTGCCCGTTTCGCAGCGCGGACAAGTTTCGCCGGGTGTAACCGTACGCAAGTCCGCCCATTGATCGACTTTGATGTCGCGTTCTATATCGACACCGCGAAGATGATGGTCGTCTTTGTTGGCGCCGGTGGTCATGTTGCTTCGACCCTTTAGGCCCAGATCGGCGACGATTGAGAGTGTGGGCGCCGCTTCTTTCGCGCGAATGCCGCCGAGGCTGCCGGCACTGGCGCCGAGCAACTCGCGAATCTCCTCCGCTTGCGCCGGACGGGCCGCCGTGGCGCCAACCGCATCGGTGAACTTAACTTCATGCAATTGGTGATCGCCCCTAAGCAAAGCCAGCACCGGACGTGGTTCGCCGTCGATGGTCACGATGAAGACCAGCGATTTAATTTGCCGATCCGCGGCCGCTCCTCCCGGAAAAGTCGTCAGGTCTTCAATGGTCCGCACACCCGGCGTGGGGAATTCTTCCGGGGCGTCGGGTCCGGCTTCATCCTCGATCAAGGGCAGACGCGACGTCGCCTTCTCGACATTCGCCGCGTAACCGCAATTCGAGCAACTGGCGATCAAGTCCTCGCCCGCGTCGGTCTTAGCCACGAATTCACTTGATTCAGAACCGCCCATCGCTCCCGATGATGCTTCGACGATCGAAAACTGAATTCCGCAACGCGAGAAGATTCGTTGGTAAGCTTCACGCTGATGCGCAAAGGAGCGATCAAGTCCTTCACGATCCACGTCGAACGTGTATGCATCCTTCATGATGAACGTGCGCAGACGCATCAAGCCTGACTTGGGCCGCGGCTCGTCGCGAAACTTGATTTGAATCTGATACCAAACCTGCGGCAGTTGCTTGTAAGACCTGATCTCGTTGCGGGCAATCGAGGTGAAGACTTCTTCATGAGTCATGCCCAGACACATGTCCGCGCCTTTGCGATCTTTCAGGCGGAACATGTCATCGCCAATCGCGCTCCAGCGTCCCGACTCCTGCCACAATTCGGCCGGATGCAACGCCGGCAGATAGAATTCCTGGCCGCCAATGCGGTTCATCTCTTCGCGCAGGATCTGCATGACCTTCAGAGCAATTCGTTGGCCCAGAGGCAGATATGAATAGATGCCGGCGGACAGTTGGCGCACGATTCCGGCGCGCAGCAAAAGCTTGTGCGAAACGACCTCGGCGTCAGCCGGGTCTTCGCGAAGAGTCGGAATAAAATATTGTGACCAGCGCATAGCGAAACATTTTCGCTTAGCCATAGGACTAACGCAACCGAGGCCCCGTTTGGAGTACCGACTTCAGTCGGAATCTTCGTGAGCTAATGAGGCCGACTAAAGTCGGAACTCCGAACTTAAGCCTCTCGTGTTCAGAGTAACGACTTTAGTCGGGCTTTCATTTAGTCGAGCGCAAAACCCGACTGAAGTCGGTACTCCAAACACCGCTATGTCGTCGTTGCGGCTATCGCAACGCGTGATGTAACATCGCCTCACAACCTTTCATACGAAGGAAAATGGAGACTGTGGGATTGGGGCCCCGAGTTTCAAAGGACGCTGCTGCAAGCTGCGGAGAAACCGCCTGATCCCCTTCCGTAATGTTTCGCCTAATCCAAGGAAGGATGATGATGAGCGACCAGAGAAACGCATCGTTAGCTGAAGTAGATCCGCTAATCGCGAATGCCATCGATAACGAAGTCGCGCGCCAGGCGAACGGCCTGGAATTAATCGCCAGCGAAAACTTTGTCAGCGAAGCCGTATTGGAAGCGGCGGGCTCGGTCTTTACTAACAAGTACGCCGAAGGCTATCCCGGCAAGCGTTACTACGGCGGCTGTGAATATGCTGATGTGGTCGAGCAAACCGCGATCGATCGCGCGAAGGAATTGTTCGGCGCCGATCACGCGAACGTGCAACCGCATAGCGGCGCTCAGGCGAATATGAGTGTCTATCTCGCGGCGATTCAATATGGCGACACGATCCTGGGCATGAATCTTTCGCATGGCGGTCACCTGACGCACGGCCATCCGCTGAATTTTTCCGGCCTCAGCTATAAAGTTTTTGATTACGGCGTGTCGCGTGAAACTGAAACGATCGACTATGACGAACTACAACGCATCGCCGAAGAGCATAGGCCGAAGTTGCTCGTGTGTGGCGCATCGGCGTATCCGCGCATCATCGACTTTGATCGAATTAGCCAGATAGCCAAGAGCGTCGGCGCCCGGATGTTCGCGGACATCGCGCACATTGCCGGGCCCGTCGTTGCCGGTTTGCATCCTTCTCCCGTTCCCGTAGCCGATTACGTAACATCGACGACGCACAAGACTCTGCGCGGTCCGCGCGGTGGTTTGATCTTGTGCAAGGAAGAGCACGCGAAAGAGATCGATCGGCGGTTGTTTCCCGGCGTCCAGGGCGGCCCGCTGGTGCACATCATCGCCGCGAAGGCCGTAGCGTTTGGCGAAGCGCTGCGAGACGACTTCAAAGAATATCAACGGCAGGTGCTGGCGAATGCCAAAGCGCTCTGCGCTGAGTTACAGGAGCAGGGACTGCGCATTGTTTCCGGCGGTACCGACAACCACTTGATGCTGGTCGACGTGTGGATGGACGGGAAGGGAATAACGGGCAAAGTCGCCGAGAAGGCGCTCGAAGCCGCCAACATCACCGTCAACAAGAACACCATTCCTTTTGATCAAAACAAACCATTCGTTGCTTCGGGCCTGCGCATCGGCACACCCGCCGTCACCACGCGCGGTATGAGAGAACCTGAGATGCGGGAGATCGGGCGGCTGATCGCCCAGGTCGTTCATGAGCCCGAGTCGGAAGACGTGCGGCATCAAGTCCAGCACGGCGTCGCCGAACTAACAGCGAAGTTTCCGTTGTATGCGAAGCGGTTGAAGCCGACAGCCGCTGGGGCTGCGGAAGGGTAAGCGACTTGCGTGGAAGGTTGCTGTCACTCTCGAATCGCCAAAGCTGACCGCGAGTATGAAGGTCGGCTCCGCCAGATTGAGATGGGTCTATAGTGACAGGCGCTTCCTCGATGCCGAGCACGAGTGTATCCTACGCAGAGGTTAATATGGCAGTTGATCGAAACAAACTGGAAAATCTGCTGAAGCAGCTACCTGAAGAATTGCAGAACGAGGTGCTTCAGTTCGCGGAGTCACTGCTTCAACGAAGCGATAACAGTTCCAGCGGAAATGGGACGCCGCCGGTGCGTTCGTTCTTCGGCATTTGGGATAGTGGAGATCCGCACTCGGCCCATAATGATCGCATTGATGCCGACCTTGCCGAAGAATACGCTGGCTCTCACGAGGCCGACTCATAATGCTGCTCGACACTTCGGGCTTAATGTGTCTGTTTGACCAAAGAGACAACCGACACGCCCTGGCAACAAAGCAATACCAATCCGCTACTCGACGATTAATTCACAACTATGTCTTTGCTGAATTTGTCGCGCTGGTAATTGCGCGGCGAGCACCGCTGGCTGACGCCTTGCGCTTCACACAGTCGATTCATCACAGCGGTGAAGTCGAAGTCGTCTGGGTTGACGGCGGCTTGCATGAGCGGGCGATGCGGTTGCTGGCTGAACGCGAAGACAAGCGCTGGACGCTGTGCGATGCAGTTAGCTTCATTCTGATGGGCGCGAGCAGAATCGCAGAGGCGCTAACGACCGATCATGATTTCGAACAGGCGGGCTTTGTCCGGCTACTGGATCGATGACTCCTCGGGTTTTATGAGTTCAGAATCACCATCACTACTCCCTCTCCTCAAGCAATTCTTCGGCTTCGATTCCTTTCGGCCTCTTCAGGAAGAGATCATTCGCGATGCGCTGGCCGGGCGTGATGTGCTGGCGCTGCTTCCCACCGGCGGTGGCAAGTCGCTTTGTTTTCAGTTGCCCGCACTGGCGCGCGCTGGATTGACGGTTGTCGTCTCGCCGCTGATTTCGTTGATGAAGGATCAGGTTGATGCGCTCCAGGCCAGCGGAGTGGCGGCCACGTTTTTGAATTCCTCGCTCAAGGCGGATGAATCGCGCGCGCGTCTAAGCGGCCTGCACAACGGCGAGTATCGGCTGATCTACGTGGCGCCCGAGCGGATGATGCTTTCTGGTTTTCTATCCGACCTGCGGCGTTGGAACGTAAACTTGCTGGCCATTGACGAGGCGCACTGCATCAGTGAATGGGGACATGACTTTCGCCCCGAATATCGCCGGCTGGCCGAGTTGCGCCAACACTTTCCCGAAGTGCCGTTGATGGCACTCACGGCCACCGCGACTGAGCGGGTGCGTTTGGATATTGTGAAGCAACTTCATCTCCGCGAGCCGCAGCGCTACGTCGCCAGTTTCAATCGGCCGAATCTAATGTATCGAGTGCAGCCCAAGAGCAAAGCTTATGAGCAAGTGCTTTACTTCCTGACCACGCGCCCGAATGAAAGCGGCATCGTCTACTGCCAGAGCCGCAAGAGCGCGGAAAGCGTTTCGGCACGTTTGAGTGACGACGGCGTTTTGGCCAGGCCTTATCATGCCGGCCTCGATGGGAAAGAGCGCTCGATGAATCAGGAGCTATTCCTGCGCGACGAGGTGCGCGTGATCTGCGCGACGATCGCTTTCGGCATGGGCATCAACAAGCCGAACGTTCGCTTTGTCGTCCATCACGATCTGCCCAAGAATGTCGAAGGCTTCTACCAGGAGACCGGCCGCGCCGGCCGCGACGGTTTGCCAAGCGAGTGTTTGCTGCTATTCAGCGCCGGCGACGCGGTCAAATACTCGAGGTTCATCGACGAAGTGTCCGACGAGAAGCAGAGACAGATCGCCACGACCCAACTCCGGCAGATGGTTGATTTCGCCGAAAGTAGCGAGTGCCGTCGCGTCGCTTTGCTGCGTTACTTCGGCGAAGACTTTCGCGAAACCAACTGTGGCGGTTGCGACAATTGCCTGACGCCGCGCGAGACCTATGACGGAACTTTGGCCGGACAGAAGTTTCTTTCGTGCGTCTACCGCGTCCGCGAAAAGAGCGGCATTAACTTCGGCATCAATCAAATTGTGGAAGTGCTGGCGGGCGCCGAAACTGAGAACATCATCAAGTGGAATCATCACACGGTCTCAACCTACGGAATCGGCAAGGAATTCAGTCGTGTCGAATGGCGCAACATTGGACGCGAGTTGATCCGGATGGGTTATCTGCGACAAGCCGCGGAGAAATTCAACGTCCTGCAACTGACCGATCAAGGGCAAGCAGCTCTCAGGGAACGCCAGTCGATCCGTCTGACCAAACGCGTGACCGCGACGAAACCGGTGCAGCCGCGCGCCGGAGAAATTTCCTGCGACGAAGATTTGTTCGAGCGGTTGCGCCGGCTGCGTAAGCGACTCGCCGACGAACGCGGCGTGCCGCCATATATCATTTTCTCAGATGTTTCCCTTCGTCAGATGGCCCGGGAGTATCCCTCGAACGAAGCGGAGTTCGCGCAGATTAGCGGGGTGGGCGAGCAGAAGCTGAAGAGATTTGGGAAGATTTTCTTATCAGCGATTGCCAACCACCGGCGCGATAGTTCGACGAAGGCGCGTGGGTGACGTCATGCCAAACCTAATGACAGGCAAGAGCCTACTACTTGTTTCCCTTGGCTCTATGATCATCACTGCATTATGCAGTGCGAGTAGTTTGCCTCAAGACGGCAGCATCGCTCAGCCACCTCCACCGCTGCCTATCAAAGCCATCGCTGAGCCAGGCACTGAGGCTGTTGGCTGGAAGCGCTTTGAAGTTGGCGAGCCAGCTTTATTCAGCGTCAGCTTCCCGCGCGCTCCACAATCAGCGTCAAGGAGAATAAGCGTACGCGATGGAGCCGGTGACGTATGGCTTTTCTTTGTCGCCAATACAACGACCATTGTCAGCGCCAGTTATCAAGTTGACGATTCGGGACGAACGATGTCCGAACACGATAAATGGGCGTGGTTCAATAATTGGGCTGCCGGATTTGTTGACAGTATGGTGAAGAACGCGACGCTGGGTGCGAGTGGACCGGTGTCCGTGGTCATTGAGAGGAGAGTCCGATCCAAGAGCGGTGTCGAAGGTCTCGAACGCACCGTTGTGGTTGGCGAATGCAGCGTTCGCCTCCAATCCTTCTTCGTTGGTCCGCGGTCGCTGACTTTGGCCGCTGTTTGGCGGACTTCGAGTCCAAAGAGCGAACCCGCTTATTTCTTTGACTCGCTCAGCCTTGACATGGCGCTCGGCTCAGCGGAGGTGGCGTTGATCTCTTCTCCTTTGGCGGGTTGGACACGGTATGAACTTGGCGAGGGATCGATTAGCGCCATCTTTCCAAAAGAACCTGTCGAAGACAGAGAGTTCGCAAGGCCACGTGTGCAAACAGAGGCTGCTCCCGTCTTTTTCATCGCCGAAAAGGATGATGCGGTTTATGGGATTGGCTATTTGCCGGATATGCCGGCGAGCGCCAAGTCACCTTCTGAGCGGGCGGCTGTGTATGCCTCGACATGGAGCATGTTAGAAGAGAACTTGCGCCGAACCATTGAACCGGAACTCGCAGTCAGCAAGGTTAAACCAAGAGCGGATGTTAAGCTTATCGCTGGAGCGGCGCGACCTATTAAGCTTGCAGGGTTATCTGGGGAAGAAAAGATCTTTACAATTGGCACGCTCGAGTTTCGCGGACAATTGGCGCTTTTGGGGAAGCGGATGTTTTTCGTGGTGGTGTGGGCGACTATTGAGACTCCACTGGCCGCCCGTGAGGCATTCCTTCAAAGCGTAAGGTTGAAAAGGATAGTCACTAAACCCTAACAATAGCGTTTTGAGTATCTCGCTCCGGACGACCGATTACCAGCGAGACGGACGCAGTTTTCATTTCATGCAAGAAATCTTCGGCCACGACGGCTTAATCGCCAAAGCCCATCCGGAATACGAACACCGGCCCGGCCAGATTCAAATGGCCGAGGCGGTCGTGCGCGCGTTTGAGCAGCGGCGTCACCTGATTGTCGAAGCGGGCACCGGCACCGGCAAAACGCTCGCGTACCTGGTGCCGGCGATCGCGGCGGCATGCGGCAGCGGCGCGCGCATCGTCATCTCAACCGGAACCAAAAATCTGCAAGAGCAGTTGATGGAGAAAGACATTCCCTTTCTTCAGGACGTGCTGCCCGCTAAGTTTCGCGCCGCGGTCATGAAGGGACGTAACAACTACGCCTGCCTGCATCGCATCAAGCGCGCCGAAAGCATGCCCGTGCTCGAAGGCCTCGACGACGTAGATCACTTTGATGAAGTGTTTCGCTGGGTCACGCAAACCAGCACCGGCGATCGAGCTGAGCTTTCAAACCTTCCTGAGCACCTCCCGTTCTGGCGCCACATCGATGCGCGTTCTGATACTTGTCTGGGTCAGCAGTGCCCGGACTTCGAGCCGTGCTTTATTACCCGCATGCGCCAAAGGGCCATCGATGCCGACATCATCGTCGTAAATCATCACCTGTTCTTCGCCGATCTTGCCTTGCGCAACGGCGCGTATGGTTCGGTCCTGCCTGATTACGCGGCAGTAATTCTGGACGAGGCGCATCAGATCGAGGACGTGGCGTCAGAGTACTTTGGCGCGCAGGTGTCGACTTATCAGATCGACGATCTGCTGCGTGATGTTGGTGCCCTGAAGCTCGAAGATCGCGAGACCGAAAGGGAACTGGCGCGGATCAGCGCCCGCATTCAGCGATTCTCGGACGCGTTCTGGATTTCGTTTCGTGAGGGGCGTGGGCTGGAAGGTAGATTCTCGCTGGCGCCGCGGACGCGGGGCAGTAGCCCGACCGTGAGGGAGGGCTTGGAGGCCGGCATGGATGCCGCCGAACCGCAGGCAGGAATGCCTGCGCTCCCGTATTACGCATTCGACAACGCATTGAATCGTCTGGAGACGACGCTCGATTCGCTGCCGGAGCCTCCCGCGGATGCCGAAAGCATCGTGCGACGGACGCGACAGCTTCGTTTTGATCTCAACTTTATTATCAAAGGCGAAGACAAGAAATTCGTGTACTGGCTCGAGCGTCGCGGTCGCGGAGTCTTTCTGCGCGCTTCGCCAATCGACGTCTCGGGCCTTTTGCAGGACAAGCTCTTCGAGAAAGTACCTACCGTGGTCTTGACGTCGGCAACACTGTCGAGCGCCGGCAACTTCAATTTTATTCGCGAACGCCTCGGACTTGAGCAAGCGGAAGAAATGATCGCCGAATCGATCTTCGATTTCGAACATCAGGCGGTTCTGTATCTACCTCCGCACATGCCTGATCCCAGGTCACCACAGTGGGCGAGCGCTGCCGCTAATGAAGTCATCAAAATCGTCAACGCGACCGAAGGCCGCGCTTTTGTTTTATCGACCAGTTTGTCAGGAATGAACGAGCTGTTCGAACGCGTCGCGCCGGAGATCGACTATCCCTGCTTTGTGCAGGGCAGCGCGTCGAAGGGCGCTTTGCTCAAAAAGTTTCGTAGCACGCCAAATGCTGTCTTGTTTGCCACCGCGAGTTTCTGGCAGGGTGTGGACGTGCGCGGCGAACAACTGTCGTGTGTGATCATCGACAAACTACCGTTCGCGGTCCCGAGCGATCC
The DNA here is from genome assembly GCA_035317005.1 of Pyrinomonadaceae bacterium. Taxonomy (GTDB): domain Bacteria; phylum Acidobacteriota; class Blastocatellia; order Pyrinomonadales; family Pyrinomonadaceae; genus UBA11740. The sequence continues at coordinate 35,685 of DATHHW010000133.1, forward strand.
GGTGGTGGCCGCGCGCCAGCGCTACATCGAGGACCAGGGCGGTTCGAGCTTCTATGAATACAGCGTGCCCCAGGCGATCATAAGTTTAAAGCAGGGACTTGGCCGGTTGATTCGCAGCACTACTGATCGTGGAGTCCTGGCCGTGCTCGATCCGCGTCTGCGGACAAAGATGTATGGACAGACTTTCTTGCAGAGTCTGCCGCCGTGCCGGGTGACGTCTGATGTTGATGAACTGTGGCGCGTGTTTGAATTGGATCTTTCGGCACAATCGACAGGAGCGTGATTGCGAAAAGTGATTTTAAACGCAAAGTTGCGCAAAGTTACTCGCGAAGGAACGCGAAGGGTTTTCCTCTGCGCCCTTTGCGAAAACCTCTGCCCTTTGCGTTTAATCGCCGTTTCCCGCCTTTATCAAAGGCTGAAACTCGCCATTGTCTGTACCGACTTGCGACTTTGGATGTCGGACTCTAGACTTTGGAGTTATCCATGCCCGGACAATTTGAAGTCATGATCGAGCGCAACTTTTCCAGCGCGCATCAACTGCGCGGCTATAAGGGGAAGTGTGAAAACCTGCACGGCCACAACTACAAGATTGAGATCTACGCGCGCGGTTCAGAGTTGAACCACATCGGATTGTTGGTTGATTTCGTGGAGTTGAAAGAAGCCGCGGACGAGCTGGTCACTTATCTCGATCACAAGAACCTGAACGAGCTCGAGCCCTTTATTGAAGAGCAGAACCCTTCGGCGGAAAATGTCGCGCGGTTTGTACTGCAGAAATTAGCGGCCAGGATCGATGACGAACGCGTGCAGATTTATAAGGTGCGGTGCTTTGAGACGCCAACCAGCGTGGCTACCTACCAGGTTGAATGATCCACAGATTTCGCAGATTACACAGAACTCATTTTCCATTTCTCATTTGACAGTTTTCATTCGTCATTGACAGCCCAAGAAGTTCGGGCCTGTTCGCGGACGTGACGGCCGCGAGTTTCACCGCAAAGGACGCAATGGGTCTCGCAGAGGAACGCAGAGAATGTTGCTTTGGGTAGATTAGTCTTCAATGGGTCGTTATGGCGGGAACCGCGCCTAAGCAATGGCAAATGAAAACTGTCAAATGATAAATGGAAAATGGTTTTCTCTCATTAGCCTCCGGCAATTTCCCGCAGATACTCTTCAAAGAATTCCCGGTTTCGTTCGCTCATCTGGCTGATGCGCACACCGATCAAATAGCCTTCTTCCAGTTTTTCGTAACGCACGGGCGTCGCCTGAATCTCGATCGATAATCCGTTCGGCAAATCCAACTCGATCGACATCGAACCCTCAGCTCCCAACAGATATTGCTCGTCGATGTTCTGCGCATGCAGGACGACACCGAGACCGTCCGCGCTGATATTGACCGTATGGCCGGCGCAGGCGCGCAGATGCTGAACGCCGCCCGCGCTCGGCTCGGCGTCGCGCATGAGCACGCTGAAGTCCAGGCGCGCATCGAGGGTCGCATTGATTCTGGGAGACTGTCGACGGTCTTCAGGATTAACTGGCACAGTCGGGAAATCCTTTGTTGGTTGCTAGTTTTGGCTGACGGTCTCGAGCCCGATGTTGTATTTCTTGATTTTGCTGTAAAGCCGCGGGCGATAAATGCCCAGCAGGTTGGCGGCCTTTTGTTTGTTGCCGCCGGTACGCTGCAAAGTGCGCTCGATGACAAACTTCTCGACATCTTCGAGGGTCATGTTCGGCGGCACGTCCCATGAAAGCGCGGGCGCCGCACTGCTGGTTGAGCCGCCATTGTCGAATGGCAGATCGACTGGTTCGATTTGTTCGCCTTTCGCCAATAACACGGCGCGCTCAAGTACGTTTTGCAGCTCGCGCACGTTGCCTGGCCACGGGTGGCTAAACAACCTTTGATAAGCCGACTGTGAGACGCCGGCAATGGGGCGTTCGTATTTTTCAGCGTACAGCTTGAGGAAGTGATCGGTGAGCAATTGAATGTCTTCCATGCGCTCGCGCAGCGGCGGCACATGAATCGTGATCGTGGAAATGCGATAAAAGAGATCGTCGCGCAGCAGACCCTCGCGAATGGCGTCGGCCGGCATGCGATTCGTCGAAGTGATCAAACGGAAGTCAACCGGGTAACTCTTTTCCGAACCGATCTTCCGGCAAGTCCGCTCTTGCAGCACGCGCAGTAGCTTCGGCTGCAACTCGACGGGCATTTCGGCGATTTCATCCAGCATCAGCGAACCGCCGGCGGCATGTTGCACCAGGCCTTCCTTGTCGGCGTGCGCGCCGGTGAAGGCGCCTTTGGCGTGGCCAAACAATTCCGACTCGATAAGTTCCTTTGGCAAGGCGGCGCAGTTGACCTTGATGAAGGGCTTCTTGGCGCGCAGGGAATTGTAGTGAACCGCGTTGGCGATTAGTTCCTTACCGGTGCCCGATTCGCCGATGATGAGAACGTTGGCGTCAGATTTCGCCACCGACTCGATCGTCTCGTAAATAATTTGCATCTCTTTTGACGAGCCGATGATGTTGAAGTATTCGGCCCGGGTGGAAAGCTGGCGGCGCATGCTTTCGGTCTCAGCCATCAACGCACGGCGCTCGAGGGCCTTTTCTACCAGGGGCAAGAGTTCTTCAAAGTCGAAAGGCTTTTCGACGAAATAAAAGGCGCCTGCTTTGGTTGCTTCGACCGCCGTCTGCACTGAGCCGTAGCCGGTGACCACAATTACCTCCGTGCTGGGCTTTGCATCTTTCATGTGACGCAGCAGCGTGAGACCGTCCATGTCCGGAAGTTGCAGATCGCAAATTACCAGGTGATGCGCGCCGCCATCGAATAGGTCGATTGCTTCCGCACCGCTGGCCGCGGTATCGACCGCATAGCCTTCTTCGGCGAGATGCTGCCGCAGCGAGTCGCTCATCATCGGCTCGTCATCTACCACCAGCACGCGAATGTCTCTCGTCTTTGTTCTGGGCATGAATTTATTTGTAATCGGGCTCCCGGGAATTTTGGAAATCATTCAGACAGCGGCAGCCGGGCGCGAATCGTATTTGTGTCACATTCGAATCGCCCTCCGTGGGCTTCGATGATCCGTGCCGCCTGCGCCGTATACACCGTGCCGTGACTTTCGGACGAACGAAGCAAATGATTGCGGCCCGCGAGTTTAACGCCTCGCCATTCGATCACAACTTCCGCTCCCTCGACGTTGCCTTCGCGACGTGCGTGAAGCGAGACTTCACCAGTATCCCGTGAAGGCAGACTGTTAACAGCTTCGTGAGTTAACGCTTGCAGAGCTTCCATTAGAGCCACCGGGTCGAATTCGCCACGAAGTGGACTGTCCTCAATCTCACAGGCTAACGAAACGTTTCCACCCGGCCGGGTGGTCACATCTCTGATAGCCCGCAAGATTAATTCCCTCAGATCAGCATGCGGCTGCCGGTGCAGTGCCAACGGTTGCGAGTAGCGGACCAGGGCAGTCATGTCCCTCGCGGCGCGATCCAGCCCCGCAATCAGCTTCACCAAAGTCTCGCGCTCTTCTGTGGATCGATCCTCGCGTTCCAGTCGCTTGCGCAGAAACGTGGCGTACAATTTGAGTCCATTAAGTTGATTCTTCAAATCGTGTACGATTTGCAGGGTCGCCCGACCCAGATCTTCGAGTGCATTGGTCTCCATGGTCTTGGCGAGTGCTGGTTTCATGGTCGAGTGTCTTTAACGGATTGTAGAGAGAAGAGTGTACGAATTAGACCCAATTATTTCACCTTTGTGTGTCGTGTTTCCGTGCGACATGATAACAAGAAAGTGAAGGCGTATGCTAGTGATGCGTGAATTAAGGTAGTCTTGAGTCGTCGATAAGCGAGTGCTGATGAGGACGAGGTCGTTGATGAAGCGAGAGAAGCAATTATTTTTGTTGGTCGAGGATTTTGAGGACAGCCGTTTCATGTTGCGACGGTTGCTGGAAATGGCTGGGTATCGGGTTGTCGAAGCGAGCGATGGCGAACAGGCCGTCGAGCTGGCTGTGCAAAAAGAGCCGGCGCTGATTCTCATGGATTTGAGTTTGCCGAAACTCGATGGGCTGGCTGCCACGAGAAAGATTCGCGAGCACAAACGAGTGGGAAAGACGCCGATTGTCGCGGTTTCTGCTCACGATTCACCCGAGACTCGGACCGAAGCTCTCGCGGCGGGATGCGACGAATACGTGACGAAACCGATCGATTTCGATCAGCTCGATGCGTTGCTTAAGCGGTTTCTTCCCAAAGGGCGTCCCAGGAATCGCGGGAATTAGCTTTCTTTCTCTGTCCCCCAGCGTAACTCACTTATGTACCGGAACCGCTCGCCCGTCCGCCCGATTATGTGGCAGAAGCAGAGCGGCAGTGCTGATGACGCGCGGCCTGATGGTGATCTTTTTCAGGAAATCTGCGCCCCGGAAAACAGGCACGAGAATTGATGAGTCAGCGGTGGAGGGAGGCGGTTCGCGCTGGCCCGACCCTGAAGTCTCGCGCGCGTGGATCAATCAAGTCTTGAAGACCGCAAGCAATATCCCACATAGGCCAATGTCTGCCGACGAAGTCATTCTGAGGGGCGAATGCCCGCCCACCGATTTCGCGAAAGGCATGAGTCATGAACTGCACACCCCGCTGCACGTGATCATCGGGCTGTGCCAGTTACTGGCGCGCGAACAAAACCCGAGACTATCTCCAATGCAGCGCGATGCCGTCGAACGGATGGAGCGGAACGCGCGAACCTTGCTCCAAAGTGTCAATCACCTTCTGGGCTGCCTGCGCAGCGGCCAGTTTGAATGAGAACGTTCGCTGACGAACATTCGTGATCACCTCATCCGCCTGGCAACCTGGTCATTCGTCCTTTATCAAAGAAAAATAAGTCGGCGTCGGCAGCACAGGGCTTGATGTGTACCTCCAGGAGAGTCCTGGATTGAGTAGCAGTTTCCAGACAATCCGAAGGTTCGGCGCGGATAAAGCTGTCATTGTCGTTCAGCAGATGAATGCTTAATGAATCAGGACCACGACTCACTGCCACTTCATCACGAGCAGATTGAAGATCCTGAAATGCAATTATCTCGACCTGTTTGAAGCGCTTTCGATTTTGAAAATATAGGAGCGCTTCGGGTAAGCCGTTGTGAAAGACCGGCACGCCGCGAAGGTTATCAGGGGCGTTGAGAACGAGCAGATGATCATGCGTTGAAGAATCAGCGAGATCATCCATGATGCTGCGAGAGAGTTTGGCAGCTTCGCTCCATAATCGATTCGTCTGGTAAAGCCTCATCGAATAAAAACCCAGGACGCAAATCAGAATCGCAAGCCATAGCGCCTTCTTGCGAAGCAGAATCACCGCGAGATACGCGATCAACAGACATGAAAAGACTGACGGTAGGTACAGGAACCTTTCGCCCAGCGTTTGATACAAAGTAAGGCGAAGATTGATAACCGGCAGCAGCGAAAACAAGAACAAGATCACGAGCGCGATCAGGAAACGGTTCTGTTCCTTCAGCTCTGAAGGCCCATACCACCTGCGTCTAAGAATGATTGCCAACCCGACCAAACCTGCGCAGGCCAACGAGAACAATATGAACACGCGAGATTGAAGCGGCTTAAAGAGGAACCAGGACAATTGAGACGGCAGCACCGGCAAAACCGACCGCACTGAAGCTTCGAGCAAGCGATCTCGTAACCATCCTGGAGAAAAATTCAAATGTTGGCTGGCGCCGTACCCGCCGACCAGCGAGCCGATGAAGACAGACCTGACCGCAACAAACACGAGCAGGATCGAAACGTAGCAGGCAATAACCTGGAGAAATTGCCTGCGAGTTTTCCCATCCTTTCGCAAAGGTCGGATGAACAGACCCAACCCCAGGATGAGAAATGGCAGGCAGACGGCGGCTTCTTTCGCCAGCAAAGCCAAAGCGAAACATGAGAGAGACAACGCCAGTTGTGATCCGCGTTTGCCCCGAGCGTATTCGAGGTAGAAGAGAAGGGAAGCGAGGCAGAAAAAGGTAGCCAGTACATCGGCCCGTCCCGAAATCCACGCCACTGCTTCGGTATGAGACGGATGCAAGAGGAAGAGGGAGCCGGCGCCGATTGCGATCATTCGCTTGGCGGCGGGAGTCAGCTTCATATCCTCAACGATTCGTAGCGAGAGAACGTAGGTCAGAAACGCATTCAGCGAATGAAAGACGACGTTAGTGAGATGAAAGCCAAAGGGCCGTGCGCCCCAGATTCTGGTGTCGATTAGATAGCTCAGAATGAAAAGGGGCCGGAAAAAGCCGCCATGCTCCCTGCCCCAAACCACAGAGAAGTCTCCGCTCAGGATTTTTCCAATCTGAGCAAAGTCGTCCGAAAGGAACCAGGAGTTAATGACGTTTGAGAAGGCGATAAATCCGGCGCAGAGGAACAGGCCGAGGATTGCGAATTGGCGGCGGGACTTCACGTCCATCTATCTTACCGTAGCTTTCGTCTTTCTTTCGCGCTCGCCGCAAAAGGTAATCGATTGAAAAGCGATCATCCTGACGCGGGAGGTCCAGAATAAACAACAGCAGCGCAAGTCTTGGAATGACGTGCGTGTGAAACTCATAAAGCGGCTCTTTCAGCAGATGGCCGAACGTGACAATCGCCAGGACGAAGCCCAGTGGCATCAGTGCCTCGCGAGTGCGCAGGCCGATGATAAGCAATGCGCCGGCGATGAGTTCGATGAAAGGAATCGTGACCCCAACAAACCAGAGCGACCAGACCGGCAGGAAAGTGTCGGCGAAAGGCAGAAAGTATTTGCGCGCGTGGTTCAGCGGACCCAACTGAAAAACTTTCCATGCTCCGACCATAAAGAAGATCAGTCCGAGCACCAGGCGCGCAAAAAGCAACGCCCAGCTTCGATCTGGATTCTGTTCTTCGTCGGTCTTCATGGTATTCCTGGCAGGGTAGACCGGACTTGCTACCCGGTCGCTACCGCTCGCGGTACTGACCTCATCATTCAGAGACCACTAACGCCGCATAACTACCAGCTTGCAATCGGGGCCACCGTTATTGGTAAAGGGATTAGCTCCAACTAATTTGATGTTGTAGTCGCCAACAGTCTGAGTATCGCTAAGCGTCAGTTTCTTTCCGAAAGCGCCTACGTCCGACAACTCCAACTCGACGTAAGGTGAATCAGCGCGGCGATCGACGTACCATTGATGACCTACCGATTTGAGCTTAATAGTCAGGTCGGCTCCAGAGACTGAGACTTTTTCTCCGGGCTTCAAGCTGAATTCTTCTCCGACCTTGACCCGGCGGGACAACAAACAGCCGCTAACGAGAAGTAGAGAGATCGCTGAAAGAGCGAACCAGTTTCCAGAAAAGAATTTCGTGCGCGGCATAATCGAATTCTATTTAACGAGCTCACGGCCGAATTACGTCTGTGCGCCAGGTCTCGCTTTGCGGACGAATGGCGCCGGTGACCCGGCGAATTCTTTCCGCGCCTACCCATTCGTCCCAAACGTCATCATAGTCACGGTAGTGAATCAGATGCACGCCGCGCTCGACGCGCATTACCTTTGCCGGATACCACTCTCGTTTCCAAATCACTTCCACCGTTGAGCCCGCCGGATATTCGACGATTTTGGGTTCGCGGATCTGGCTGAGCCGCACCCACTCGTCGTCGGAATCTTCATAACCGTAGTAGTGGACGTGAAACGTGCCGGCCCGGGCTTCGATCACACGCGCCTTCCACCATTTGCCTTCCGACTTGACCTCAACTCGCTTGCTTACTTCAGGGTTCGACTTTCGTTCGGCCCGGGCAAGTACTGTGTCCCGCCCAAAGCTGCCCGTAGTAGTAAACGAAGAAAGCTGTTCTTCGGCGAATGCCATGTCCTCTTTCACATCCTCGGCAAGTTCACTCAGAGTGATCTGTCCATCGCTGTTGAGATCGGCAAAGGCTTTCCCGGAAAGTCCGGCGATTAGCATCTCTGTGAACGTCCAGTTTCCGGTGGAGAGTTGGCTCGCCGACGAAGAGGTCAAGCAGGCAAACGACACTCTCTGATTCAAACGTCTGGCCTGTTGTGACAGGCTGCCCGAATAGCAACAGTCCGCCGTTAGGAAGGCCCTGGACCCTTTGAAGTACTTTTCGACATCTCTGACTATCGAGTCGGTCGACCAGCCCGGGGTATCGTCACCGGCGTCATAGGTAGCAAAGAAGGTCGTGCGCGCATCGTCTGACTTGTAACCGTGGCCACAGTAGTAGACGAAGAGGAGATCGCCTTCCCTTGCTTTGGCCAGAAACGCAGCGAAGGCAGTCTTCACCTGCCGGGTGGTTGCTTGCGCGTCCTGAAGATAAACCAACTGTTGCGCCGGCACACCCTGCTGCCTGAAGAACTCAACCAACTGCGCATCGCGGCGATTTTTCTGCGGGAAAGAATCAAACATGTCGCGATGCTTCCATTGCAAGGTTCCCACCACGAATACCCAGGTGCGCTGCGGCTGCCAGTCGCGCGTTTGGGCGATTGCGTTAGAGCCACAGAAGAGGCCGCAGCCCAGCAGAACGAAGAGAGCGAGGCAAAGTTTGCCGCCGCGTCGATGCGAGATGTTGTTTGAGTTCATATGGTCGCGTTTGGAAGATTCATGATCCGCTCGCTGTACCGAGCGCGATTGTAACAGAGAAGTTAGTGCGTGCTGCGGCGGTACATGCCGTGGCACTCCCAAACTTAGACGCGCCACAGGTCGGGATTTTGCGGCGCTCACCGGTAGGAACCACTCACCTTGGGAGATTTTTTAAACTGGCTGCAAGGCACTTCATTTGATTGTCTCGGGTTCAAGTACAGCCAAGGAGGACATTATGAAAAGAAAGACGGCGATCGTGAGTCTGCTGTTAGTCGCTACTTTAATCTACTCAACTCTGGCAATCGTCCAACAACCGGTGGCACGGGGCGATTGGAGCGCAGTGGCGATGAGTTCATCATCGAGCTCAGGGATGGAAAGAGTGTGAAGGGGAAGGTGACGAGCGTCGTCAGCGACGAAATTAGCCTCACCCGAAAGAACAAAAGTGAGACTGTTCGCCAGGACAGTATTGCTCGGATCTATCATAAAAAGTGGAAGGCTGAGAAAGGGAAGAAATTTGGAGTGCGGCGACTTGTCGCCGCTTTCTCATGGCTCGTTGCTGTCTTTGTCATTGACGGTCTCTGAGCCGAGTGAAAGCGGCGACAAGTCGCCGCACTCCAAAACGAGCCCGATAGTCTGCGTTGCCTTCAATCTATCGCTTCAGTCGTTTGAAATAGATGGCGTTGAGATTCCCGGCTCTTATTTCGAGCGGTGCCACACCAACCATCTCCCAACCGTTTTCGCCTAACTTCGCAATCGCCTTCGCCGGCCCAAAGCTCTCGGTGGCCGGCTCGTCCGCTTCCTCTACCTGGGCGCCGCCGTTGCGGAAATACGTAATCCAGTAGAGGCCACCGCGACTCTGGCCCACCATGGCCTTACTGAGCGAACAGTACTCGAACCGATCCGGCGCCGTTCTCTCAGGCGATCTGTCGGGGCGCTGCGCTTGGGTCGGAACGGAGTAGTTCATTCGGCCAATAATCGCGCCGCCGACCAATGCGGCTGCCAATACCAACACTAACATTAGTAACCGTCTTGTCTTGTTCATATTCATCTCCTGCAAGAGGACCGTGCCCTAACAGTGGCACAGACTTCAGTCTGTGATTCGCGAGACTCCTAACCCAATCACAGACTGAAGTCTGTGCCACCAATGAGCTAAGAGTTACACGATGGAAGGCGGGTTCTGTTCCGCTAAGTCACCGTCGGATTGTTTCTGGAACATGAATGAAACCAGTCTGGGTGGTTTATTCTGATCGTCCGGGTGCCACCACTCCTTCATGCCCGAAAGCGCCAGATTGTGTGCCGTGCCTGCTTGAATGAACTCTGAGATGTGATGCACAAACGCCGGGATTTGAGTCGTTTCCTGATCTCGTCTGAAGTTGGCCTGGGTGCCTTGATATTGCCGGAAAGGATGCAGCTCGGAAACAAAGAAGCGCCCGCCATCACCGAGAACGCGGAATGCTTGCGCGAAGATGAATGAAAGATCAGAGATGTGTTCGAGCACGAGGTTGCAACTGATCAGATCGATGGACTGATCGTCGCAAGGCCATGGTTGCGTGAGGTCCGCAACGGCGAAGGTTACATGATCGTTTGAGAGTTTCGCTCTCGCCTTTTCGATCATGCCCGGTGAGAAGTCGAGGGCAGTAACATGCTGACCAATCTCGGCCAGGAGCGCGGTGTTCTTGCCGGTTCCACAGCCAATCTCGAGAATTGAGTTACAACGCAGATTCGCCAACGTCTCTCTGGTGACGATTTCGTCCAGATCACGTGTCAGGTTTCGATCCTGATCGTATGTTGACGACCAATCTGTGTAGGCTTGCTGGATCTTCATTCAGGGCGTGACGTCTGAGCGCTCGCTTCTTGCACAGCCTGTGCGCGCTTTTCCCGTAATCGTTGATAGGCGTCCTCATCCTTCGGCTTCGCGCCATCGCGCCCGATTTTTTCCCAATCCGGATCGTCAGGTTCCAGACCCATTGCCTGGATTACGTCAGCTTCACAAACGAAAAAATGTTTTTGATACGGCAGCAGGAATCCGCCATCGCCGTCCAGCGAGCGCCGCGCTTCTTCGTAGGTTGAGAACCAGCGATTCAGAAATACATCCAGGTTAGGTTGATACCAAAGCTTGTCAGAGTCCGCATCGTTCATTACTCGATCACCTCGTCTTCGGTCTGATCGTGGCACGCGCATCTCACGCGTGGTTCACGCGCGGGTCGCGCCCGTGCCATTCGTTCAAATTGCTTCGTGCTTCCGCAGTAGTGCTGCCACCGCTTTGGCTTTATGAAAAGTAGTGTGATGCATTGGGGTCCGGCCACTCAAATCCTTAGCGTTAAGATTAGCGCCATGCTCTATTAGCAATGACGCAATGGCCAACTGGTTCGCGTGCGCTGCGGCGTGCAGAGGTGTCGTGCCCCAGTGCTCGTTACTATTCTGCGCATTCACATTTGCTCCGGCTTGCAAAAGTAGGGCTACAACTGCTTCGTGCCCTTTCCACGTGGCACAATGCAGAGGCGTCGAGCCATCCTTGTCGCGAGCGTCGATCAGCGTGGCGTCCGCCGCGAGCAATGTCTTGATTTTTGCTGCGTCACCCGACTTTGCGGCCTTGATTATTTCTTTGCCTGGTTGAGGCATTGATCCTTTTCCTCTCCGCACCGCCACTTACCTGGCCATAACTACATCGAATTGATCGCGCAGTATGGTCGCATATTCCTCTTGATTAGTCAGGATCTGCTCTTGCCGTTTGCCGTCAGCGGTCGTCGTGATGAAACGCATCTCACTCAGGCTAATCCGTCCTTCAGAGGTCGCTCGCGAGCAGATGCGTGCTCGGGTGAAGTGCGACTGCGGAGATGTTTGATGATACCGGCACATCTCAGCGTAGTCAGAATACTGATACGGTTGCAGCGTGAAGCGATACTGCTTCGTCCACTTATCGTCAGTCGATCTCTGCATGAGAGCCAGGTGTTCACCCTCGCGAACTACTCGATAAGCGTGGTGGCCCTGGATCTGTTCGCCTTCTTCATCAAGCTTCAGCGGCTCCAAAAACGAGTCGCCGAATCCCACGTCCACCAGCCAACGCTCGGCCAGGGTGACCAGCAAAGTCAGGTGGTCAAACTCAGGTCCAAAGATCCCTTCGGCATTCGCGACGCGGGCTGAAAGCATTTGGACGTCGAAGCCCAACGCGCGCAGCAAAGCGGCAAATAAACCGTTGAGCTCGTAACAAAAACCACCGCGCCGCCGGCGAACAATCTTTTCGAACAACGCCTTATCATCAAGCACGATGAGTTCGCCTGAGTGAATACTAAGATTCTCAAATGGGACTGTTCGCAGGTGCGCCACTTGTAACAGACGTAAGGTTTCGGCGCTGGGAACAAGCGGGCCCGTATAGTTGATTCGTTGCAGGTAAGCAGCAATGTCCATGCTATCAACTAATCAAGCGCCGTAAGGATCCCGATCGGTGAGATACGCCATCAGTTCCTCTTTGTTCGTCTTCGTATCAAGCCACCAGCGAATCCGCTTGATCTCCGTATAATCGTCCGCGCCGAACCTGCTGATGTAAATATCGATCATGCGTTTCTTCCTGGCTTCGCGGCGGGCCTCATTCTGCCAGAATGAAGTGAGAATCTTATTGAGATCGTCATGCAGATTACGTTTCTTTAAAGCCTCCCATTCATTCCGGTCAAGCCAGATGCCTTTGCAACCCTGGCAATGATCAAGCGAAAAGCTAAGGCCGCGGCCGACCAGGTACTTAACCATGCGGAAGCGACACTCGGGACAGTCGATGGGCAAGCCGGGCTCGGCCAGCGACAAGCTTTCAGTCTCATGCACCCGTTCCGCGAGTTCAGAGCCGTGCTGTTCGACCCACTTCCAGTACTCCGCTCCCCGGATCCAGTTGCCACCGCAATCGGGACAATTCAGGGAATTGAGATACTCGTCGAGCGCTGTAGTAATTAGTTCGGTTGTTTTGCAGACAGGACATTTCATGAGGCGATTATATCTTACATCTCTTCACGCGGGCTGGCTTTGGCTCTGAGATGGGAAAAGCGATCCGCGAATTCACACGAAACGACACGAACCGAGGCTTGCTTCGAGTTGTCGCGTGAATTCGTGGATCGCTTTTGCACTCGGCGAGTATCGGAATAATCATCGCGATTTTTTCGAGTGCGAAGTAACGTCAGGATTTACCGACCTGCTAGTCAGGCTGCCCGTCATGCCGGCGCAGGTACTCCTCGTGCCACCTGACAATTTCGTGCAGACGCTCGAGTGAGATGCCCAGCGCCCGCGACGCCAGGTCCAAGGCTACCGCTGCGGGAGCGCCGGCTGCCTTCAGCCGCGCAGCCTGAAGCACGTCCACCGCCAACGATGATGATGGATCACCGGGCCCTAGCCAACTGTAGGCGCCGTTCTCCAGTGTGCGTCCCTCTCCGGCTGACATTTCGAAGGTTTCGCGATCGCCTTGAACTAAACTAATTGAAAGAAACGTCCTCTTTATGAGTAGCGATCTGCCAAACATTGCCGCACGGGTCTTTGACCATCCCGCGGCGATCACCATAGGGCTCGTCTTGTGGCTCTTCGAGCGACACGGCGCCGGCTGCCAAGGCACGCTCGTAGGTCAGGTCGATGTCGTCGACATAGAGGTAGAGAAATGCAGCCGTCGCGTCGCGTGGGCCAACGCTGCTCACCATGACGAGCGAGTCGCCAATTCTGATCACGGACGGTCTATCCATGCGGAAGTCTCCGGTGGCGCCGAACGCTTGCTTGAGAAACTCGACCAGCATGACTGCGTCTTGAGCCACGAGCCGAGGGGTCACGCTATGCCAACCATCGGGAATCCGTTTTGTCATGGGTGCTTACTCTCTTAGATCGCTGCGCGTTGGTTAGCGACGTTTCTTGAAGAGTGAGCGCCAACCACCGGCATTTCCGCGTTTCCATTCGTGATATCTCTTGTCGATGCGTTCCTTGAGCTTGTCGTAGTTCGACCAAGTATCAGCGACGTGATACATGGTGGGCACGAGGCGAGAAAGCGGTTTGCTACCGTTCAAGCGTCAGAGTGTTTGAGTCCACTTTGCTACGCCAAAAGTTCATTAGCTTAATTCCCGGCATGTCCAGATTCTCAACTTTTGCTCCAGTGCCTTCAAACTGAGCCGTCAGAAGATTTCTGCCGGGGAGTAACTGTATCGCGAACTCTTTGGTTTCGTAACACCAAAACTGATTCAATGTGAGTTGGAGTGTGTACATCGAACCGGCGCGAAGTGGGACGACATAATCATCTACTCGACCGGCAACAAACGCATGTCTCTTGTCCGCGAATTTGAACACTCGGGTCTTGCCCTGCGCGTCAGTGACATTCAGCCGGATGTTATTTGGGAGCTGCACCTTGCCATTCGCCATCATGAGACCCAGATTCAAAGTTACGTCGTGATCCCCTACATTTCGCAATGCGATCTGGAGACTGGAGCCGTCTGAGCCAGTCGATGAAAGAGACATTTGCACGCCGTCAATTGCTTGGCCCCACTGGAGGTTGTCTAAGGTGCGACCCGATGCGCCGGTGAGAGAGAGCGTTAGGCTAATCAAGAACCAAATAGACACGCGCAGGATTAGAGTAGGGATTCTCTTCATATCGCTCTCACTTAGCATTTCCCAAGAGTAGCAACCAATGGTTGAGTTGACCGCGCGCGGGAAACACCACTCAAGCATGATCTCACGAGCAAATTTGAGAAACACGACGTCCCGCGTTGCGGTGCAATGAGTTCTTTTATCCGGCGTGCGACGGAACGACTGCGAAGTATAGCCCTGGCGGGGTAAGGATGGAACAACAAAGAATGATGAAGGCGAATGAGATAATGGCTGTCCAACAAAGCAGGTAGGTCCCTTTGAATATTTCTCCGGCGCAGCTTAAGGACGATCCTTCATCTGGATGTTCGCTCGGGGTAGGTCGAGTCAAACGCGCGGGTAGTGTGCTCAGTCACGCTCGGCATGGGTTGGGGCAGCGCTCGTGCCTGGGCTGCGTCAAGCTCTCTGGTTGCTTGCCCCTTCAATCGCACAGTGTCGCCTGCTTCCTCAGCTCCACGCCTGCGACGAAACAACAGTCGAATGAACACACCTTCGAGTGAAAGCATTACGAGAAAGCTCAGCAGCGCGAAAAAGAGAATCAGCCCGGTCTCCAAGTGGAGCACGGCTTTCATCATTCCCATGAGAACCGTGATAGCTCCAAGGCCGAAGACGAAGGAACATACCATGGCCCCGATGAGCGTTTCGGGTCTCACTTCCGGTGATTTGATAATGCTATCGCCCTTGGCGCCACTCAACTTTTCGCCACAATAATTACAGTAGGTCAGGCCCGGCGTCACGGCCACGCCGCAAGATGAACAATACATTTCTCCTTCACCTCCCCTTTCAGCTCCTTAGCGCACTACGATATTCAGTGATGCTAAGTTCACGCACTCGGGTTCGAATCCAGCGGTGTCGTGCGCCGGTCGCGGCCATGGATCCCCTGGCGGAGTCTTTCCCGTTCCTCCGGCGTCATCTGCTCCCAGCGCTCCGCCATTCGCTCACTCACTCGCGCACTCACTCGCTCGCGCATTCCACGCCGCGACTTCGAGCGGTGAGAGCCACCACCACCAAGACCAAAGCCTCCGAACAGAATTCGGCAGAGAGCCAGCAGTCCGAGAGCCTGCCAGAAGGTAATTTGCCGGAATCCGAACAACGTCGGCGCCAGCCAGTTCCACAAACGCATCACTACTTCGCCGCCGATCAAACAGAAGATCACCATTCCCAGGATCGCTGCTGGAGCCATCCAAATCAGTCTCTTTCTCATGTTTCGGTTCCTCACTTATTCGTAAAGTCGTCGTTACCTGATTTCGTTTTTTTCTCTGTGCGTCTTCTGTGCCCTCTGTGTCTCTGTGGTGGATCTTAGCGAGCAAAAACTCACCACAGAGACACAGAGAACACGGAGATGGCACAGAGAAATGCAAATTGAGGCTTCTCACTTATTCATAAAAGTCCTCGTAAATACTCTGCAGTCGTTCCCGCAAATGCAGCACCGCGTAGCGCTTGCGCGAAAGCAGGGTGTTGACGTTCACACCGCTTTCCGCCGACAATTCTTTGAAGCTGCGCCCTTCGAGTTCGTGAGCGATGAATACTTCACGTTGCTCTTCGGGTAGTTCGTCCAGCGCAAGTTCCAACTCATCAAGCAGCACGCTGCGGACGTAGAGCGCTTCCGGCCCGGCCCCTAATCGGTCGATGGGCGATGGCAACAGATCTTCGATCCCGAGCACCTCGCCATCTTCGTCCTCGATCACGGCGTCGCTGAAGGTCTCGGGCTTCTTCTTTCGAAAAAGATCTGTAATGCGATTGCGCGCCACGCGAAAAAGCCATCCGGTCACGTGATCAATCGGCATCAGCAGGCGATTGGCTTCTACCAGTTTGTAGAAGACCTCCTGCACGATGTCCTCGGCGTCCTGCGGGTCGGGCACACGCCGGCGAATGAAATTGCGCAGCCGGGATCGTTCTGCCGCGACGATCTCGGAGATTTGCCTATCTTGTTCGAAGCCTTGCTCGGTCATCGCGTGCGGCGGCGGCTCATCCATCCATTGCTGTAGACGAACGAGGGCGGGGAATATTGTAAGGCTGTCGCGCCGTAATGCGGCTCTAAGCATCCGGGCGCGCGGTGGGTTCAAGCAGTCCGCCACGCGGATTCAGAGGCCCGAAGGGCCGAGATGAAATAGCCCCGATCGTCAGGTCGGGGTAAGAGTCTTCGACAAAGACAATTGAGGCCCGAAGGGCCGACACGAATTCATTGCGACCCTTCGGGCCTCGCCAATCTTTCAAACATTCCGAACCACGCCTTAGAGTGGTGGCTGTTGCATGATGGCCCTTCGGGCCTTGTGAGTCTGCGATGCAGAGTCGCAGGCCTGACCCCAATTCTCGCCGACAACCGACCCGTCGAGGCGCTCGTTTCCCAGCGTTTGACTGGTATACTCACGGCGTCCCTTATCAATTAACTTGGCAAGACGAAAGGATCGGTCTACGTGACACCATCGTACCAATCAACACGGGAGCCGCAATCCCAGGAATCACTGCTCCGGCTCGAGCGACGGATCCTTCGCGGTTGCGTCGCGCTTTTGCTGGCCGCAATCATGCTCGGCAGTGCCGGTTGCTCAAAACTGACGAATCAAAACAGCAACGCGGGTGGCCACACAAATATCTACCAAGACAACTCAAACACCGGCCCGTCTTCGGCTGCTGTGCCGCCATCGTCAGCCGGTGACGGAAAACCAACAACCTGGGAGGCGAACGCCACGTCGCTAAACGGCAAAGATGGAGAGACACTCAGGCTGGCTTGTTCGCCGGGAGGCGCAGCGCATTCGGTTTGGGGTAGCGATATCTATACGGCTGATTCATCAATCTGCACGGCCGGCGTCCATAGCGGATTGATAACCTTCCAGCAAGGCGGCACCGTCACCGTCGAATTGCGCCCCGGCCGGACTATCTATGGCTGCAGCGAAAGAAACGGCGTGACGACCAGCCCTTATGGCTCATATCAGCACAGCTTCGTTTTCAAAACTCCAAACACCGAGGCAGTCGTGCGCGAAGCCGAGGACCAAACCCCCGTGCTATGGAACACGTCGGCTGCAAACGTCAGCTTCGAACCCGGCAAGACCTTCAAATTCAAATGTCCTTCCAGTGGCAAAGAAAGCTCGGTGTGGGGCACCGACACTTACACTCTCGATTCGTCGATCTGTAACGCGGCGGTCCATGCCGGCAAGTTGACGATGGAGAGCGGCGGTCCGGTAACAATCGAGCTGCGGCCCGGAGAGTCTGCTTACAAAGGCAGCACGCGAAACGGAATCAAGACCAATGATTACGAAAAGTACGGCAGCAGCTTCGTGGTGAAGTGAGCCGCACGACTCCGATCGTTATTCGTATTTCAACGCGATCAAAGGATCTACTTGCGTCGCCCGCCGTGCCGGAACCCAACAGGTCACGAGATTCTCCTCAGGCATTGCGCAGGTTGAAATTCCTCACTCGTAACGCAGAGCTACCAGCGGATCGACTTTGGTCGCGCGACGCGCGGGTATGAAACACGCCAGCAAAGCCACCATGATCAAGATCGCCGAGACGGCGACGAAAGTGGCGAGGTCAGTAGGGGCGACCTCGAACAACAGGCTGGACATCACTCGGGTGACAGCGTAAGCACCTGCTAGTCCGATCGCCGCGCCGATGAAAGCCAACGACATCACACTTCCCAGTACCAGCTTCACCACGTCGCTCATCCTGGCTCCCAGCGCCATGCGGATTCCGATCTCCTGTGTGCGTTGCGCAACCGCATAGGTAAAGAGTTTGTAGCACTTCGGTGGCTCGTTTGGGCGCGAACATCCAACAATGGTATTAACTTAGACATGTCCGCTAATCTCGAATTGGAACAAAGGCGCAGTCGTGGTGTCGGCGAAATGTTTCGTGCACTACGGCATCGCAACTTTCTGTTGTTCTGGTCGGGCGCGTTCCTTTCCAACACCGGCACGTGGATGCAGGCCGTCGCGCAGGGCTGGTTGGTACTGCAACTAACGAACTCGCCGTTTTGGCTCGGCTTCGACGGATTTATGTCGACGATCCCGGGATTACTTTTGACCCTGGCCGGCGGAGTCTTCGCGGACCTGATGGATCGGCGGAAGCTTTTGATCTACACGCAGATCATGGCCGGACTCGCGGCTTTGACGTTAGGCATTCTGGTCGCGACGCACGTGGTGCAAGTATGGATGATTCTGGGGTTGTCCTTTGTCACCGGCTGTTGCCTGGCGATGGCCGGGCCTTCGTACATGGCTCTCGTGTACGATCTGGTCGGCCGCGAAGATCTGGCTAACGCGGTGGCCCTGAACTCAACTCAATTCCAACTCGCGCGCGTCCTCGGGCCTGTCTTTGCCGGAGTCGGATTCAAACTCTTCGGGTTAGCCGGCTGCTTCTTTGCTAACGCAGTCTCATTCGTGGCGGTGGTAGGCGGACTGAAAATGGTTCGCTTCGAGCGGCCCAAGAAGGAAGATAGCCTTCCCTCCAGGTCGATGAAAGACAAAGGCGCCTTTATCCGGGATCTCGTCGAGGGATTTCGCTACGTTGGCGGCCGGCCGCGCGTCTCAATCCTCTTGATGATCTCTGCAGTGACGAGTTTGTTTGGCGCGCCCTATATTTCCATGACGCCCGTATTCGCGCGCGACGTGTTTCATTTGGGAGCGACGGGTCTCGCGTTGCTGATGGGCACGGCAGGAGCGGGAGCTCTTTTTGGCGCGCTGTTCCTGGCCTATCTGGGAGATTTTCGTCGCAAGGGATGGTTCGTGCTGGGCGGTGATTTTGCGTTTGCGGTTTGTTTGATTTGTTTTTCGCTTTCGACCCACATCCTGGTGTCATTGATATTTCTTTTCCTGCTGGGCTTTGGAATTGTCTGCTCGGTAGCGGTGAGCAATACGCTGTTGCAGAAACTGGTAAGCAACGAAATGCGTGGACGGGTGATGAGCATGTTCATGATGTCCTTCATTGGCGCGATGCCGATAGGCAACTTAATCGCGGGCGCCGCGTCTCATCGGTTCGGTGTCCAGCATACGCTGGCCGCCGGTGGCCTAATCATCGCAGTGTTCGTGTTGGTCGTCACCGTTCGCAGTCCCCGATTGCGCGAGCTCTGATGGTGTCGGAAGCCCGACCGTCAGGGAGGGCTACTTGTCCCAACGAGCCCTTCCTCACGGTCGGGCTTCTGACACTTGGCCCTCGCGATTTTGTTAAATCAAGGTGCCTGTGCAAGACTTCTCAAATCTGACGATGAAATGGAAAGCAAAACATCGGACGTCCTTGATACTCGCGATTGCGTTCTCGCTGACTGCGGTGATTTGCCACGCGCAGACCGGCTGGACTGTTACGCGGATTAGCTCCGGCGGAAAAGATCTGAATGCCGTTTATTTCGCCGACACAAAACGTGGTTGGGTAGCCGGCGACGGTGGTTTTTTCTGCTATACGGAAGACGGCGGCGCCAGTTGGGTCGAACGGCCGATTGGTATTAATCACTCCGTCAACGATATTTACTTCGTCGGCAAGGACACAGGTTTTGCCCTGGCGGGCGGCAGTATCTTTGAGACTACAGATGGGGGCCACTCCTGGCGCGAAGCACACAAGTTCGTCCCGTCAGAATTCGATGGCGCTACGCCTGAGCTTTACAGTCTCAGGTTTAATGGCAAGAAGCGAGGTTGGGTAGTTGGATCGGCCAGCCGCGGCGACGAGATCACGAATAGCATTCTGGCGATCACCAGGGACGGCGGCGTCACCTGGCAGGTTCTTCAGGCGCCGACGCGGCAGGAGCTGATTCACATCGACGTTGTCGACGAAAAGCGTGCCTGGATTGTCGGCGCGGCGGGCGCTATCCTGCGCACCGATGATGCTGGTGAGTCGTGGATCAAGCAGACGTCGGATACCACCGTGACGCTTTATCACGTGAATTTTCGGAACGAGAAGAAGGGTTGGGCAGTGGGCGAGCGTGGGACCATCTTGCGCACCGATAACGGCGGGCAGACGTGGACTAAAGTCGAGTCGCCGGCGCGTTCGACATTGTTGGGCGTCCAATTTGTTAGTGATGAAGAGGGCTGGATTGCCGGACGTGGCGGCACAATTCTTCGCTCGAGCGATGGCGGCCGCACCTGGGTCGAGCAGGAGAGCGGCACTAAACAGAATCTATACGCCCTCTTTATGACCAAAAAGAACGGATGGGCAGTCGGGAGCAACGGACTTATACTACGATATGAGCGATGAGGCCGAGCCGGTTGGTTTTTGGCCCTGGCGGTTCTGATCTAAGCAAATGGTTGTGGGGAACACACTGCATTCTCAACCCTGATCTCGAATTAATTCTGATACCATCATTGTAATAAGCTATGGGACTCGTTGAGCGTTTGAAGCATAAGTTTGGATTGGCGAGTGCGGACTCTGGCCGCCATCCGATTCGGATATTTCTACTCGAGGATGATGAGCGGCGTTGTGAGTGGTTCGCGAAGCGCTTCAAGGGTGATGAGTTGGATATTGCCTGCGAAGTCTCAGAGGCGAAAGAGCTACTGAAAACGCGGCGCTATGATTCGCTCTTTCTTGATCACGACCTGATGCCCGAGCACTATGGAGCGACCGAGAATGATGACGAACGCACCGGCTTCGCCATCGCCTCGTTCCTGGCCGCTAATCCCGAGCTACAACGTGCCGCGACCATTATGGTGCACAGCTTCAATGCCGACGGCGCCATGCGCATGGTCGAGGAGCTGCGGGGAGCCGGCAGACACGCAGAGTACGTTCCATTTCATTTCCTCGAGGAACGAATTAAGAAGTACTGGCCACGATAACCAAGGCAAAAGGCGGTTGATTGCCTTTTTTACTTTTATCTTTTTACTTTTGACTTGAGGAAATGGTGGCCAGGGACGGAATCGAACCGCCGACGCCGGCCTTTTCAGGGCCGCGCTCTACCAACTGAGCTACCTGGCCAATGGCGTGTAAGGACTGTGCAGTATAGGAACCCACGCCGAAGAGTGTCAAATCAAGAATGTGATCTCGGGCAGAGTTCACTCCGATAGGAGTGAGATGTTTATAGACTCGTGTGCCTCACATGGCCACTCGCTCCGTTCGAAGGAGCGGAGGACAACTGGACTTCTTAACAATCGAGAATCACTCCGCTCTTTCGAACGGAGCCATCGCGGGACTGCCGCGTTCTATAAACATCTCACCCCTCCGGGGTGAAACCTGTACCATGATCTAGAGCGCAGCAGTTCGATATCCCTGATGACAGTGCGAAAAGCCCCGCTAGTTACGGCCTTTGCACAAAGACGTTGACTGTTTGTTTCGGAGGTGTATAATGCCGCGCGTCGGGTGGGGCTGGCCCCCAAAGTCAGCCGGTTGCAAGAGCTATCCGACGTTTGAACATCGATACCCGCCAGTGCCAGTTCGGCCGCCGAGTCGCGCCCCCCGTGATCGCTACCTTCGAGCTGGCACGCGTTTTTCGACTCATCTTAAGAAGAGAAGAGCGGCTCCGATGAAATAATCGAAGCCGCTCTTGCTTTGTATGCAGGTGTCGGTCTCTGCCTTACATTCCCATGCCGCTCATGCCGCCCATGCCGCCGGGCATTGGCGCCTTGTCCTCTTCAGGAATCTCGGCAACCATTGCTTCGGTAGTGAGCATGAGTCCCGCGATTGACGCCGCATTTTGCAACGCGGTCCGCGTGACCTTGGCAGGATCGATGACGCCGGCTTTCACCAGATCCTCGAACTGCTCGGTCTGGGCATTGAAGCCGAAGCTATCGTTCTTGTCGGCGCGGACGCGCTCGACGACGACTGCGCCCTCTTTGCCGGCATTCTGAACAATCTGCCGCAAGGGCTCTTCCAGAGCGCGCCGGACGATGTTGACCCCGATCTGTTCGTCAGAATCACCACCATCTTTCGTCGCGTCGAATTTCTCGAGGGCCTTCGCCGCTCGCACCAGGGCTACGCCGCCGCCGGGAACAATTCCTTCTTCCACGGCTGCGCGAGTAGCGTGCATGGCATCTTCGACGCGCGCTTTCTTTTCTTTCATCTCAGTCTCAGTGGCCGCGCCCACCTTAATGACTGCGACGCCGCCGACGAGCTTCGCCAGGCGTTCCTGCAACTTCTCGCGATCGTAGTCGGATGAGGTGTCTTCGATTTGCGCGCGAATAGTCTTCACGCGGCCTTCGATGTCTGGCTGCTTTCCGCCACCTTCGACGATCGTGGTGTTGTCCTTGTCAATCGTGATCTTCTTGGCCCGGCCGAGATCCGAAAGCTGAACGCTCTCGAGTTTGATACCGAGATCCTCACTGATCACTTTGCCTCCGGTGAGAGTGGCAACGTCTTCCAGCATCGCCTTGCGGCGATCACCAAAGCCCGGGGCTTTCACGGCCGCGACGTTGAGCGTGCCGCGCAACTTATTGACCACCAGCGTTGCCAGTGCTTCGCCATCGACATCCTCGGCGATAATCAGCAGCGGCTTACCCATCTTCGCCACCTGCTCGAGCAAAGGCAGCAGATCTTTCATCGAGCTGATCTTCTTTTCGTGAATCAGGATCAGCGCGTTTTCCAGAGAAACTTCCATGCGCTCGGCGTCGGTCACAAAGTAGGGGCTGAGATAACCGCGATCGAACTGCATTCCCTCGACTACTTCCAGTGACGTTTCCATCGTCTTGGATTCTTCCACAGTGATCACGCCGTCCTTACCGACTTGATCCATCGCCTTCGCGATGATCGTTCCGATGGTGGCGTCGCCATTTGCCGAAACGGTGCCGACCTGCGCGATCGCATCGCCCTTGACCGGCTTGGCCATTCGCTGAATCTCTTCGATGGCCCGCTCGACTGCTTTATCAATACCGCGCTTGAGTGCCATTGGATTAGCGCCGGCTGCGACGGTCTTGACGCCTTCGCGAAAGATCGCCTGGGCCAGGACGGTCGCGGTGGTAGTGCCATCACCGGCGACATCGGAAGTCTTCGAAGCGACTTCACGGACCATCTGCGCGCCCATGTTCTCGAGCGGGTCTTTCAACTCGATTTCCTTCGCCACGGTGACGCCGTCTTTGGTGATAGTGGGTGAACCAAATTTCTTGTCGATCACGACGTTACGGCCTTTCGGTCCGAGGGTGATCTTAACTGCATCGGCGAGCTGATTGATGCCGCGCAGAATTGCTGAGCGCGATTCCTCGCCATGAACTACTTGCTTTGCCATTTTCGTTTCTTCTCCTAATTAATTCGATTTGGGTTAAAAGACCGGCCAGTCGTCTTAGGACTACTTGCCGCCCTTCTTGCCTCCGCCTGCCTTGCCGGCATCGGCACGCTGAATGATTCCCAGAATCTCGTCTTCGCGCATGATCAGAAGCTCTTCGCCGTCGAGTTTGATTTCTGAGCCGCTGTACTTGCCAAAAAGAACTCGATCACCGGCTTTGACGTCCAGCGACTGGCGGGTGCCGTCTTCGCGATACTTGCCTTCGCCGACGGCCACGACTTCGCCCTCCTGGGGCTTTTCCTTCGCGGTGTCGGGGATGATGATTCCCCCGCGAACCTGTTCACCTTCTTCGATCCGCCGCACAATCACACGGTCGTGAAGCGGTCTGATATTTACTGCCATACCGAAAATGCTCCTTTTCTTTTCTCGTTTGTGGACATAACTCCACTAAAAATAGCTTGCTCGACTTTGGTCGTAATTGGCACTCCAGAAAGTTGAGTGCCAAGATATTAATGAAGGGGCGGGATAGTTGTCAACCGGGGTGCTGATAGGAGGCGCCATTTCTGAATAAGCGGTGTTCAGAGTACCGACTTTAGTCGGGTTCTTCTTTGCAAGAGAGATCCGAACTGAAGTTAGTTCCAACGGCACGAAATTAGGGTAATTGCCGAGAGGGTCAACTGCCGTGCGGGTGCCGGAAGACCTCCTGAGGAGAGCAACAACCCCGACGAGGACAGCATAAAGTCATAGGTGGCACGTGACCGGCGCGGCGAGGGGGCTCATAACTTCCACGAGGAGGGTGACAGCTTCAACGAAGCGCGTGACAGCCTCCATGAGGAGCGTGACAGCTTCCACGAGGAGCGTGACAAACTCAGGGGTAGGAAGCGTCAAGGATTTCGTGTAAACGATCGTCTGTGATTTTTGGGTCGCTGCGTCTTCATTTAATTGGTCATTCAGTAGGGGCTTCCCCGTCGTTGGCGCAAGCCTATTTGTTTAGTGGTCAACTGGCACGCGCAGTTTCGTTGTTTCAACGTGCAAGCCTCATTGCGACAGAAATGAAGCTGAACAAGACCCTTGTCATTACCTTATGCAGTCTTTCAAGAACTCTGTCGCTGTCCGGCAAGCTCGTGAGTCGGAGACGGCAGCTTATCGTGCCCTAAGTCTTGCCCATGAACTGACTGATCGTTTCCAGGAAGCACTCAGCCTGCGCTCGCTTGCGTTTACGCTGGGAACGCGAGGCGTTACTGTTGAGTCGGAGACCGCAATACTGCGATCCGAGCGCATTTCGCAAGCGACGTCTGACAAGCAGGCGACCGGCAACGAGGAGGCCTATCGTGTGCAGTTGGCCTTGTGGTCGCAGAACCCTGGCGCCGCCCGGTCGTTAGCGAACAATGCATGGCATTTGGCTCACGTTCTTAATTACGAACGCGACTTCATCCAAGCGGCCCGTTTACAAGGGGAGGTCGCGTTAGGATTGAATGATTTCGTGAGCGCTGACGAACGGTTACTCCATGCGCTCACCCGCGCGCGGAAGGTGAACTTTGTTGAAGAAGAACTCCTCGCGCTGGTGGCGCTGGCCGATCTGCGGCGACGGCAGCGGGATGTGAAAGCGGCGCGTGAACTGCTGGATGATGCCTGGGAGCTTGCCGAGCGCGGACCGTATCCACTCTTTCACTCCGATGCTTTCAATGTCTTGGCTCAAATCGAACGCGATAGGGGCAACACTGAAGCGGCGATTGAGGCGGCGACGAAGGCTTATCGGCTTGCTTGGTGTAACGGGCCGCCGTTCGCTTATCACTGGGGATTGGAGAAGGCGAAGCAGCATCTGAAAGAACTCGGCGCGCCTGTGCCGGAGATGCCGCCGTTCGATGAATCAAAGTTCGAGCCAATGCCGGAAGTCGAAATCGATCCGGATGATGAGTTTCACGTGGGCAACTCTTCGGAAGAAGGCTAGTACCTAACGCCCTCCCCAACAGTCGTTAATGCCGCGATGAACCCTCCCTCACGGTCGGGCTACTGCCCCGTTCACACTCGTACTTAATGGGTCTTGCGACTCGCACGGTGACCGTTGGTCTGATGTTTCCGTTCCTGGGCGCGGTATGAATTGACGCGTTTGGAGATCGTGTTGCGGTGGATGCCGAGGGCTTCGGCGGTGTGGGTGATGCGTTTCTTGTTTCGGTTGTAGGCTTTTTGGATGTAGAGCTTTTCGAATTCTTCGAGAGCTTCGTCGAGCATGATGTGACCGTCGAGCATGTCTTCAATTACTGCTTCAAGGCGGGGGCGTATTTGCATCTGTCTCTAGTCCTATCTGGTTATTAAGATAATTATGAAGTTGGGCTACTGCATCGGGTTCGGTAAGAGTATGTTGCCCCTTCAGGGCTCAACTAAATCCTTTCCTGCTCCTACCAGGGGCGTTGCCCCTGGCTATTACATTTCACGCTTTCAGCGTGAAGAAGCTGAGCCCTCCCTCACGGTCGGGCTACTGCCCCGTTGGTAACGGCTCTCCTACTAATAGTTCGTAAGCTTCCAGGTATCGAGCGGTCGTGGCCGCGGCCACTTCCGGCGGTAAAGTGGGCGCGGGCGGTTGCTTGTCCCATTTGATACTCTCGAGATAATCGCGTACGTATTGCTTGTCGAAGGAAGCCTGGGATTTACCGACTTCGTAACTGTTCACGGGCCAGAAACGCGATGAATCCGGCGTCAGGACTTCGTCGATGAGGATGATCCGGCCATCTCGATCCCGGCCAAACTCGAATTTTGTGTCGGCGATGATAATTCCAAGGCTGCGCGCATAGTCGCTGGCTTCCTGATAAATCCGCAGCGACACGTCACGCAGGAATTCAGTCACCTCGCCGCCAACAATCGAGGCCATCTGCTGCTCGCTGATGTTTTCATCGTGCCCGGTTTCGGCTTTGGTGGCCGGAGTAAAGATTGGCGCGCCCAGCTTTTCAGAGTCGCGCAAACCGGCCGGCAACTGATGACCGCAAACCTGCCCCGTCCGTTGATAGTCCTTCCAACCAGAGCCCGACAAATACCCGCGAACGACGCATTCAACCGGAAAAACTTCTGTGCGCCGGACCAACATCGAGCGGCCGCGCAATTCGCTCGCGTGCCCGCGAACCACTTCGGGCATCTCGTCAATGTTCGTGGTCAGCAGGTGATTGGGAACGATGCGACCGAGTTTTGTGAACCAGAACTGCGAAAGGGCCGTCAGCACTTCGCCTTTGCGTTCTATAGGTGTGGGCGAAACGCTATCGAAAGCCGAGATGCGATCGGTAGCGACGATTAGCAGGCGATCTTCATCGACTGCATAAACATCGCGAACCTTTCCCCGGCGTACAAGTTTGAGATCGGCGAGAGTTGTTTCAACAACAGGGGCTACGCAGGCCATTGCATGTTTCTTTCAAAATTTAACCCACGTGCTAACGCAGGTGGTACTGATCAAAAAAATCAGACGAATGAAGCGAGCGCGATTTTGCTTTTTCGTTTACGTGGTGTCAAGAGAATGAGAAAAATAAAACCGATCGACAAAGACGATCCACGAAATCACA
This sequence comes from Pyrinomonadaceae bacterium, assembly GCA_035317005.1. Lineage (GTDB taxonomy): Bacteria > Acidobacteriota > Blastocatellia > Pyrinomonadales > Pyrinomonadaceae > UBA11740. The sequence continues at coordinate 62,520 of DATHHW010000133.1, forward strand.
CGAAGTCACACGAAAGAAAACCATTTCTGCTTCGTGTGATTTCGTGGATCGTTGACCTGTCGTCCAAAGGAGGCGGTGTTGGAAACTCTACGACGCCGGGATTACGCAGTTGCGGCAGCGTTCTCTCCTTCGCTGGTAAGGGCATCGCGCAGTCGACGAATTTGCGCAGCATGATTGTGGGCGTGGGCGGCGTAGATCGTGAGCCAGTCTTCCATGCTATAAGAGCCACTCTCTGAGTGGGTGCCCTCGCGTTGCCAATCTTCGTCGCTCATAAACTCAAACAGTTGCGCTGCGGTGGCGCGGGCGCTGCGAAACGCATCAAGAGCGGGGGCCATCTCGCGATTGTTGTAATTCAAACGGCCGGCGTAGGCGTCCTGATCATAGCCTTGTATCAGCGGATGATCTTCAACCAGCAGGCGCCGGAGTCTGAGACCGCTGGTAGTTTCGCTGTCCGCGAGATGATGAACAATCTCGGCCGCGCTCCATTTTCCCTGGATGGGGTGGGCGGTCAGCAGATCAGCCGGAAAACCTTCGAGGCTCCGGGTAACTTCGTTGTAGCCTTCCTTGTACTGGGCGATTAATTTCTGTCTTTCCTGAGACGTCATGAGTTTGCTCCTGGTTTAATAGAGTCTCAGAAGCCCGCGCGTAAGCAAGGGCCCTCATGGAACCATGTTCGTTAGGGCAATTCTAATCACGCTAGCCCTCCCTGACGGTCGGGCTTCTGACACATTCAAAGCGGAAACTACTCTGGTCCGAGGTCTTCGGTCAAGCCAACTCGCGCCACTATTCGATCTGTCCTGATGCAATTGAGAATCGAAACCGTACGCTCGATTCTTCTCCCAGCATGATCACTTGAACAGACTCAAATCGTCTTAAACGCTTAGGATCCCCAGCAAATACTTCCCACAAACGTGCATTTAAGATGCGGGGAATAGGGTTCGCAGTTCGGTCGTCGGTGACTTCAAGCGCGAGTTAGATTCGATTAAGGTCTTCGAGTAAAGGAGAAATGAAA
>DATHHW010000134.1:0-8651 GCA_035317005.1 Pyrinomonadaceae bacterium
CTCCGTAAGAGTCTGCTCAAGGGCTGGGAAGTGGAGTGTGCCTGAGAGGCGGACGGCGGCGGAGATATTGTAAACGACATTATGAGGAGTGAGTTGGTCGAGAAACCAGAGTCGTTGCTGCGCGAAAGACAGGGGCAGAAGCCCGTCCCGCCTGACGCGCTCTATTCCCACCTCATCAGAGTACGGTTCGTTCTTCAGTCGCGTCTCGAGTAGACAAGCTAGACCGGCGACGGTTGGTTGCTCGAATATCGAACGTAGCGCAATTTCTACAGGAAACGCCTGACGTATCCGGGCGATGACTTGGGTGGCAAGTAGCGAGTGTCCGCCCAATTCGAAGAAGTTATCATGAATCCCAATTCGCTCGAGCGTTAACACTTCCTCCCACATGCCAACCAGTATCTCTTCCGTGACTGTCCGTGGTCCCTCGTACTCTCCCGCCAACTCATCCCGGCTCGTCTCCGCCTTGGGCAAGGCACGTTTGTCCACCTTCCCGCTCGCGCTCAGCGGCATCTTGTCGATCACCATAAAGACTGACGGGACCATGTACTGCGGCAATCTTTCTCCCAACTGCTGCCGCCACTCGCCGACATTGACCGCTTTGAATAACTCTCCGGGGACCACATAGGCCGCCAACCGGTCGCCGCTCCCGTTCTCTCCGCGCGTCATCACCACGACGCATTCGCTGACTCCTCGACACGTTCTCAGTGCGGCTTCGACTTCTCCCAATTCGATCCGATGCCCCCTGATTTTGACTTGATCATCTCTGCGCCCCACATACTCAATGGTCCCGTCGGCCTGCCAGCGCCCGAGATCGCCCGTCCGGTAGCTGCGCCAGTTTCCCTCGGCCGGCGTAGTTGAAAAGGCCGTCTCTGTTAACTCCGGTCGCCGCCAGTAACCGAGTGCCACGTGTGGGCTCTTAATGACGATCTCGCCTACTCCATAGATGGCCACCTGCTCGCCCGCTTCGTTGACCAACGAGACTTCCGTGTTCTCGACCGCCTGCCCGATCGGCACAGTATCGTGAGCAATCTCCGTTTGCTGGTTGACGAAATATTGCAAGCTGACGGTAGACTCAGTAGGCCCGAACCCGTTGACGAAAAGACAAACGTCGGAAAAGTGCTTCTTGTACAACTCAAAATCCTGCTTCTGGACCTCTTCACCTCCCAGCACGACCAGGCGGACTGATGGACATCCTTCTTTATCTTTCAACTTATTGACGAAATAGCGATAAACAGTGGGAGTAGAGTGGTAGATAGTGATCTCTTCTTCGATCAGGCGTCCTGACAACCGGGTCAGATCTTCAGATCTCAAATCAATCGGACAGAGTGTCGCTCCGTTCAGCAGAGCGCCGAAGATATCCATGACCGAGGCATCAAATGCATAAGACGAAAGGAGCGTTAGTTTGTCATCCGCGCATATGTGCAGATTGTTGGTGTAGGTTCTTATGTGGTGAAGAACATTGCGATGATTCTGTACGACACCTTTCGGTTCACCCGTCGAGCCGGAAGTATAGAGGATATAGGAGAGCGAGTCCGGCGTGCATGGCAGTTCGAGATTATTGCCCGGCGTGCTTGAATCAATCTGGTCGAGATTAATTACCTGGAGGCTTTCTTTGATCAGCGCTTGGGCCAGGGGAAGATTTGTATTGTCAGTTAAAAGGGCTTCTGCCCCCGAATCGCTCAGGACATGGATGAGCCGTTGCGCGGGATATATGGCATCTAACGGAACGTACGTCTTGCCTGCCTTTAAGATGCCGAGAATACCGGCCACCATCGACGCATCGTGATTAAGCAATAGCGCTATGCTGTGCTCGCCGCTGCCGCATGCACGAAGTATCGCGCGCGCAATTTGGTTCGCTTTGTGGTTCAATTTCTGGTATGTCCAGATCTCTTTCCCGATCCTAAGCGCGGTGTTTCCCGGATAGCTGCTCGCCTGCTTCTCAAAACGCTCTTGTATGGTTTGCTCTATCTCTTCGCTCTTAAAAACGACGAATGGATTGGTCGGAACGGCGAGATTGGTTTGTTCCGGCCGTTGATCGCGCAGGGCGGTTGAGAGAGCCAACGCCGCCAAGTGCCGCCCAGGGTCGACGCTAATATTCTGGAGCAGAGTGTGAAGGTGCTCCAGCAACTGCTCCATCGCACGGGAAGTGAAAAGATCACTATAAACCAATTCGAGTTGGAGACCGTCAGCCAGCTCTCGGGCATAAAGCGCCAGATCGAACCTTGAAGCCAGCGCCTCTTGAGCAGGAGGCAGGAAGTCTGTTTTGAGACCGCTAAGTTCAATTTGCTCGCCGGAGTACTCCAGGTTAAGCATATTGAACATAACCTGAATGATCGGCGGGTGGCTCAGGGTCCGCTCCGGCGCTAACTCTTCGATGAGCCGTTCGAAGGGTACGGCCTGATGTGCATAGGCCCCCAAACACGCTTCACGCACTCGCGTCAGCAACGCCGCAAAGGTCGGATTGCCCCTCATGCTCACGCGTAATGGCAGGATGTTGATGAAGAAACCAATCAAACCCTCGATCTCGGCTCGGGTGCGCCCCGCCACTGGCGTGCCCACTACAATGTCTTCTTGTCCCGAGTAGCGATGAAGCAAGACCTGGAACGCGGCCAACAGCGTCATGAACAAGGTCACGCCATGCTGTTGAGAGAGCACCTTGAGGGCGCGAGTCAACTGTGATCCTAACTCGAGTGTATGCCGAGCTCCGCGATAGCTCTGCACGGCTGGTCGAGCCCGGTCAGTCGGCAAGGCCAGAACAGCCGGCGCTCCCGCCAGATGCTCACGCCAGTAAGTCATTTGCTCATCCAGCACCGCGCCCGAAAGCTGCTCTCGCTGCCATGCCGCATAGTCTGCGTACTGAATTGGCAACTCTTCCAAGGGCGACGCCTCGCCTTGCTGGAAAGCGCGGTAGAGCGCCGCGACTTCTTTAACCAACACTCCTATCGACCATCCATCACTGACGATGTGATGCATGGTCAAAAGCAGCACATGCTCTTCGACCGCCAACCTGAGCAAGCGAGCACGGAGGAGCGGTGCAACGCGGAGATCGAAGGTCAAGTTTCCTTCTTCGATCGCCAGACGCTGCACCATCTGTTCGCGCTCATCACGTCCCAGGTGCGAGAGATCCAGGACACGCAAATCGAAAACTTGTGGAGCATGGATGTTTTGGACGGGTTGCGAGTCCACGACCGAGAAGGAGGTGCGCAGCGACTCGTGGCGGCGAATGATTTCGGTAAAGGTCTGTTGTAGCGCCTCTATGTCGAGCGAGCCTGTCAGGCGGATGACAACCGGGATGAGGTAGGCGACGCTGTTGGGAACGAGTTGATCGAGGAACCAAAGGCGCTCTTGCGCGAAGGAAAGGCAACAGGGACTGAAGCTCTTTCTCGGGGAAATCGGCTGCACCAGCGAAGGCCTGATACCCTTCCGCTCGAGCAACAAATCCAGGAGCTCAAGTTTGGCTGACGGAAGGCTTGTGGTTTTTCCGAAAGGATCCATCTCGATTCACTTCACTGTCTCGCTTAGCTCACCGTCCTCAATCACGGCGCCCGGATTTTTATTGACGAGCGGCTCGCAATCTCGGTCACGAAGTTCGCCGTGCGCTTCCGGTCTCCACCGCTTTTACCCTACTGCCCTGCGAGGAGCTTTTTCACTGTTTCTTCCGATAGTTCGTCGATTTCCTTCAGCGTCCGCGCGATCTCTTCGACGGTCTCCATCCCGCCCCACGCCCGGGCTATTTCTTTCAGCAGGCCCGATACTGTCGGCTCTTCAAACAAAACTCGCAGAGGCAACTCAACCCGAAAGACTTTCCGCACTTGTGAGATGAGTTGCGTGGCGAGCAGCGAGTGCCCACCCAGCTCGAAGAAGTTATCGTAGATCCCGATCCGCTCCAACTTGAGGACCCGTGCCCACATCTCGGCCAACAACTCTTCAGCCGGGGTGCGCGGCGCAACAAACTCAGGCTCAATTTCGGGACGAAGCTGAGCCGGCTCCGGCAATGCCCGGCGGTCGACCTTTCCGCTTGGCGTCAGGGGCATTTCATCGAGCCGGACGAAAATTGAGGGCACCATGTAATCCGGCAATTTCTTTTTCAGATGGGCGCGCAACTCTCTCGCGCTCGGCGGGGCTTGCGCCTCTGGGGCAATGACGTATGCCACGAGACGTGTATCACCGGCGGCCGCTCGCGCGATGACGACCGCCTCCTGTACCTGTTCATGTTCGGCGAGCACCGCTTCGATCTCTCCCAACTCAATGCGGAAGCCGTGTACCTTGACTTGATTATCAATCCGGCCCAGGTACTTGATGTTCCCATCCGGCAGGTAACGTGCGAGGTCTCCGGTTTTATAAAGGCGCGTACCGGTCTCATCGCCGAAGGGATTCGGGATGAATTTCTCAGCCGTTATTCCGGGCTGGTTGAGATAACCTCTGGCGAGATGAACTCCTCCTATATATAACTCACCGGAAACACCAACAGGCACAGGCCGCAGCTCGCGATCCAAAAGATAAATTTGCGTATTGGCGACGGGGACGCCAATCGGAGGAAGCGCGCTCCAGCTTTCAGGCGATCCCGTCAGAGTGAAAGCCGTCACCACGTGGCTCTCAGAGGGCCCATACTCGTTGTACAGCGTGCAGTCTTCAAGTTGCTGAAAAAGATGGGCAATAGACTGGCTAATGTGAAGCTGCTCGGCGGTGCTGAGAATCTCTCGCAAGGTTTCTGGAAGCCGGCCGCCGGCAGCGAAGGCTTCGGCCAACTGCTGCAGCGTCACGAATGGAAGAAAGAGTCTTTGGACCTTCTGTTCTGCGATGAAACGCAGCAAGCCCTCGGGGTCACGCCGTAATTCTTCAGAAATCAAAATCAAAGTCCCACCCGAACGCCAGGTCGCAAAGCTTTCGTTGAAGGAAGCGTCGAAGCTCAAAGAGGAGACTTGCAGGGTTCTGGCGGCGGGCGAGAGCTTCAACCCGCTGTGCTGCCACTCAATCAGGTTGAAAAGAGGCCGATGTTGTAGCGCCACTCCTTTCGGCAGGCCCGTTGAGCCCGAGGTGTAAATGACATAAGCGAGGTTTTGCTCGTTCACATTATTCTCCGGATTTTCCGTTCGCTCACTCGCTATCGCCTCCCATTCGCGGTCCACGCACACCACTCTCGCATCATCACTAGCCACCAAACCCAGCAGCCGCTCTTGCGTCAGCAGCACCCGAACCGCAGCGTCCGACAGCATGAATGAGAGTCGCTCGCGCGGATACTCCGGATCCAACGGCACATAAGCGCCGCCGGCCTTGAGCACTGCCAGCAACGAGACGATCATCTCGACCGACCGCTCCATGCAAATGCCTACCAGCTTCTCGGGACCAACTCCCAGGCGTTGCAGATAGTGAGCGAGTTGATTGGCCCGACGGTTCAGTTCCCGATAACTCAGTTGCTTATCTGCAAAGACTAAAGCGATCGCTTCAGGCGTGCGCGCCACCTGCTCTTCGAAAATCTGATGTGAAGATTGCTTCGGATAATTTGCCTGCGTCTCATTCCATTGGATTAGCTGTTCCAACTCCGGCTGGGTCAATAACGGCAGTTCCGAGATGCTTCGATTTGCATCGGCAACTATTCCATACAACAAGGTTTGGAAATGCCCGGCCATTCGCTGAATCGTGGCTTCGTCGAACAAGTCCGCGTTGTACTCGAATAGCCCACGAACACAATCGTCCCGCTCTTCAAGCAGCAGGGTTAGATCAAACTTGGAGGTGCGGTTGTTAACCTCCAGAGAACTCAGCGTCAGGCCCGGCAACTGCAATTCCGTTCGCGGCGCATTCTGCAATACCATCATCACCTGGAACAGCGGCGAATGACTCATCTCGCGTTTCGGCTGCAAGTCCTCTACTAACTTTTCAAAGGGGAGCTCCTGATGCGCATAGGCTTCCAGGGCGACTTCTTTCACACGCTTCACCAACTCGGCAAACGTGGGATTACCTGCCAGGCTTACGCGCAGCGCCAGCGTGTTGGCGAAGAAGCCGATCAAGTTCTCGAGCTCCGCCCGGGTACGGTTCGCTATCGGGGTACCCACCACCAGGTCTGCTTCACCGCTCCAGCGCCAGAGCAATACGTCGAAAGCAGCCAACAGCAGCATGAACAAAGTTACTCCTTCGGTCTGACTAAGGCTTCGCAGTGCTTGTGTCGTCAGCGCGTCAAGCTGAATCTTGACTACTCCGCCTCGGTAACTCTGCGCCGCCGGTCTGCTGTGATCGGTGGGCAACTCCAGCACGGCGGGTATGCCTCGCAACTGCTCTCGCCAATAATTTGATTGTTCCTCCAATAGAGTGCCTTGTAGCCACTCCCGTTGCCATACAGCATAGTCTCCATATTGGATTGGCAGCTCCCGTAGCGGCGAAGCCTGCCCGCTCGAGAACGCTTCGTAGAGCGCACTCACTTCCCGAACGAGCACCCCGATTGACCAGCCGTCGCTGACGATGTGATGCATTGTCACCAGCAGGACGTGTTCGTCTTGCGCCAACCTCAATAACCTGCCGCGCAACAACGGGGCGTGGCGCAGATCAAAAGGGGAGTCCGTTTCCTCGCGCGTGAGTCGCTGCGCCTCTCGCTCGCGCTCGATCGGTGCCAAATGCGAGAGGTCGGAAAGGGGCAAGTCAAACGGCAAGGACTCCGAGACCACTTGCACAGCCTGTGAGTCGACGACGCCAAAACCGGTGCGTAGTGACTCATGCCGGCGCAGAAGTTCTGTGAAAGTTCGTTTTAGGGCTGGCAGGTCAAGCTGTCCGACGAGGCGGACAGCCGTAGCAATATTGTAAGCGGCATTGTTCGGTGCAAGCTGATCCAGAAACCAGAGACGCTGCTGGGCAAAGGAGAGCGGAAGAGACCCGTTTCGCCCGCATGGCTTGATTGTTGGCGGCTGGGCTTGCGGCCGCCCGGCAGCCTCGCCTTCGATATGTCGAGAGAGCTCCGCGACGGTAGGAAACTCAAATAGACGCCGCAATGCTATTTCTAGTCCGAACACTTCTCGAAGCTGTGCGACCACTTGAGTCGCCAGCAACGAGTGCCCCCCTAAGTCGAAGAAGTTATCAGCAATTCCCACCCGCTCCAGTCGCAGCACTCCGGCCCAGATGCCGCACAACAATTCTTCGGTCGTCGTGCGCGGTGCGACATAACCCTGCGCCAACTCGGGGCGGCTGCCGTCGGGCTCAGGCAGCGCGCGACGATCAAGTTTACCGCTCGGCGTCAACGGCAGTTCGTCCATCATGATGAAACTGCCCGGTATCATGTAATCCGGCAGCGTCTCCTTCAAACGCTCGCGCAGTTGCCTGGCAAACACGCCGGCGTACTTTCCGCGGAGAGGATCATTGGCATACTCGCTCCACGCTTTACGATTGACTCCATCGGTCGGGGCAGATGGGATTGCCAAACTCTCGAGCTCTGCCCCCGCGCGGCGACTTAACACCAAATCATAGCTGCCAGCTTCATTGTGTCGCGCCCAACTCAGGTGGACCGAATAAGGAAACTCACCACTCAATTGCCATAAATCTTCCGGGTCTATTCCGTTTTTGCCATTCTGGGGAAGGGTCTCTTTCAATTCAGATGCCGGGCGAGTTCCCTCCATCCGCGCCAGTGTCTCAACAAGTTCCGCTGCCGCGGAAAGACGGGCATTGGCAACCCCGGCAAACGCGAGCACCCCCGGTTTCTTCTCGCTCAACAGACTGCGCAAGCGGACCAGACTCGGGCCCTCCTGCTGCCAGTCGTTCCAGGTAAGGTCTTTCGGTTGATCTCCCTTTGACCGGACGTGAATAATCACCTCATACCGAAAGCGCGTGAGCTCGTTGTGATAGCGACCACGCTTGGGCACGATCTCGACTTGGGCGATGCGCGGAAGATAATCCTGGAGGGCGACAAAGAAGCTTGGGTCGATGACAAGCTCTTCTTCCTCGGCCATCCGCTTTTGCACGCGTCTGCGTAAATCCGCGACCGGCAGAGACGATTTGGCCCGAGCTAATTCAACTGAAGTATAAAAGAGCTCCTGCAGCGGCCGACTGCGGACATCTCCGACATAGATATGACCCCCTTCGGCCAGGGCATTGACAGCTTTCTTCAGCACGTTCACTAAGTAGTCAATGTTGGGGAAGTACTGCACCACGGAGTTGAGGATGACTACATCAAAACCGTGCAATCCTTCAAAATCGTCGGCCTCTCTGTGCATTAAAGAATCTGGCGGTAAGTTCGGCAGGCGTTCACTTACCTGCTGTCGGAGCTGACGCAAACCTATTTCCGAGAAGTCCGTGCCCAAATATTCTTTGCAGTGAGGAGCAATACGGAAGAGTAACAGTCCGCTACCGCAACCAATCTCAAGCACTCGCTGCGGACGCAAAGAGAGAATCTGTTCAACGGCGGAATCAACCCACTCCTGCATTTCATCGTCAGGAATAGGCAAACCGTTGTAGGCACTCTTCCACCCAGTGATGTTGAATGTCGCATCGTCGTGTGCGGGCGCCTGTTGATAGATTTGGTCGAAGACCGTGCCCCATTGGACAAGCTGTTCAGCTTGGAGATCGGCCGATCCCGAATAGCGCGGTGTGTCGGCCACCACATACGCGACGAGACGACGCGCTTCTCCTTCACCGGTGCATGCGACCGCACAATCCCGCACTCCTTCCTG
>DATHHW010000135.1:0-13761 GCA_035317005.1 Pyrinomonadaceae bacterium
GAAGGCAGAGGGGCCCGGCGTGAACGCGGATTGGCCGGCCCGCGGACCGGATTTATCCAGCGCACGTCGCAGTTCATACGAGACACTCGCGCGGAAATGCGGCGCGTTTCGTGGCCGACAGCGAACGAGGTAAAGAACACCACGATTATTACTCTGATTGCGGTTGTCTTCTTTGCTATCTATTTGTTTGGGGTTGATCGAGTCTGGTCTTTTCTAATTGATCATTTGCGCACCTGGTTGGGTGGTTAACGCGGCGAAAGATTTTTCAATGAATCAGTGGTTCATACTTCATACGTACTCTGGTCACGAGAAGAAGGTTTGCGAAAGCCTTAAAGCTCGGGTGGCCGGCACAGATCTGGAAACCGCAATAACCGAAGTGCTGGTCCCGACCGAGACCGTGGTCGAGATGCGCGGCAATAAGCGCGTTGAATCCTCGCGCATGTTCTATCCCGGTTACGTGCTGGTGCAAATTGAATGCGACGAGCGCGGGCATATTCCCGATAACGTTTTTCACGCGATTCGCTCAACGCCCAAGGTGACCGGCTTTGTGGGCGGACAAAGTCCGACGCCGCTGACGCCCCAGGAAGTCGATCAAATCGTGCATCACGTGGCCGAGGCCGCAGAAAAACCCAAACCGAAGTTTTCGTATGCCGCCGGAGAGACGGTGCGCATCAAGTCGGGGCCGTTTCAGAGTTTCACCGGTAAGGTTGAAGAGGTTAATGAAGACAAGTCCACACTGAAGGTGACGGTGACGATCTTCGGACGTTCGACGCCGGTGGAATTGAATTTCCTCGATGTGGAAAAAGTCACCTTCACTGAGGAAGAATGACACCGAGGTTCTCTTATTCGGTTGGCGAAATGGTGCGCGTTAAGGTAGGTGCGTTCCAGGCGTTCACAGGCAGAATTGAAGAGGTCAACGAAGAGAAGGCAACCTTAAAGGTGAAGGTTTCGATTTTCGGCAGGCCTGAACCCATCGAACTAGGATTCCTCGATGTTGAGAAGTTAACGTTTACGGAAGAAGAATAATTTAGATCATGGCAAAGAAGATTACAGGTTTTATCAAGCTTCAGGTCCCGGCAGGCAAAGCTAACCCGGCGCCTCCGATTGGCCCGGCGCTCGGCCAACACGGCGTTAACATCATGGAATTCTGCAAGGCTTTTAACGCCAAAACCGCGCAGGCGGATCCGGACATGAAGATTCCGGTCGTGATCACGGTCTATGCGGATCGTTCGTTCACGTTTGAAACGAAGACGCCGCCGGCTGCTGATCTGTTGAAAAAGGCCGCCGGAGTCGAGAAGGGTTCAGGCAATCCCAAGAAAGAAAAGATTGGCAAGATCACTCGGGCGAAGATTGAAGAGGTCGCCAAAACCAAGATGCCTGATCTCAACACAACTAATTTGCAGAGTGCTATCCGCACGATCGAGGGTACTGCCAGACAGATGGGCCTGACGATTGAAGGGTAATTGAGGCCGGACGAAAGCCCGACATCTGGCGATCAAGGAATCAAAGAGGGAGAGCTGACCGCTCGTTGGAACCTCGGAGTCAATAAATGAAAAAGCACGGCAAGAAATATCGCGCTGCATTGGAGAAGATGGAACCCGCGCGCAAATACAGTCTCGATGAAGCAGTCAAGAAGCTGAAAGAGATTGCCTTCGCAAAGTTTGACGAGACGGTCGAGTTGACGGTGTGGCTGGGCGTGGATCCGCGCAAGGCTGATCAGCTTGTGCGCGGCACGATCGTTTTGCCGCACGGCCTCGGAAGATCAAAAACAGTTCTGGTCATCGCGCAAGGCGACAAGATTAAGGAAGCCGAAGAAGCGGGCGCCGATTTTGTCGGGGGCGAGGACATGGTCACCAAAATCAAGGGTGGCTGGCTGGATTTTGATGCAGTCATCGCGACGCCAGATATGATGCGGCTCGTCGGTGGACTCGGTAAGGTGCTGGGACCACGCGGGCTGATGCCCAATCCAAAAACCGGCACCGTGACCTTTGACGTGAAGACCGCCGTCAGAGAAACCAAGGCGGGCAAGGTCGAGTACCGAGTCGACAAGACCGGCGTGATTCACAGCGCCGTGGGCAAAGTTTCGTTTGAAGAAATCAAGATCGTGGAAAACACCCGCGCGCTGATAGACGCCGTAGCCAAGGCAAAACCGTCGACCGCGAAGGGCAAGTATATGAAGAAGGTCAATATTGCGGCGACGATGAGTCCGGGTTTGCTCCTGGACGAAACGGCATTTGCTAAATAAGTGAGGAGCCAGGGATGAAGAACAAAGCACAGAAACAGAAAGACCTCGACGCCCTCGCTGAGCAGTTCAAAAACGCAAATGCGGCAATGCTGGTGAGTTTCAAGAACATGACCGTAGCTAAAGACCAGGAACTGCGGCGACAGTTGCGCGAAGCGGGCGTCACCTACTCAGTCGTGAAAAACACGCTGGCGCGCAAGGCTTCGGCCGGCACTCCGCTGGAGCCAATGGCCGATCAGTTCAAAGGCGTAACCGCAGTCGCGCTGAGCGCGAACGATCCGGTGGGACTGTCAAAAGCGATCTCAAAATTCACCAAAGCCAACCCGGACATTTTCAGTTTCAAGGTTGGGCTGGTCGAAGGCAAGGTGGTCGAACTAAAAGAAGTCGAATCGATCGCCAGCCTGCCATCGCGGGAAGACTTGCTTTCGAAGGTTCTGTTCCTGATCAACGCACAGGCGCAGCGCCTGGTGACGGTGTTACAGGCCGTGCCGCGAAACCTCGCGGTCGTTACGGAACAAATACGCGCGCAAAAGGAAACGCAAGGCGCATAGAAGATTTCGAAATTCGAATTGCGGATTTCGAATTTCGTTATCGCGGTATCGAGGATTGTAAGAACCGGCATAATGCCAGCCGCAATTTCGCAATTCGCAATTCGAAATCCGCAATTCATTAGGGCCGTCATGCTCCTGTCAGTGGGGCGGCTATGGAAAACGGCAGGCGTGAAGCGGCGATGCAGCCACCAGCGCAGCCAATCAAAAAGCAATCCCGTTTCATCGGGCTTGCGAGAACTAATGCAGGAGAACGTGATTCATCATGTCGGATAAATTGCAAGGAATCGTCGATCAGATAAAAGAGCTCACGCTGCTTGAGGCGTCCCAGTTGGTAAAGCTCATGGAAGAGACTTTTGGAGTCTCCGCCGCTGCTGCCGCGGTGGCCGCGCCTGCCGCTGCTGCCGGTGGTGGAGAGGCAGCCGCGCCGGCTGAAGAACAGACTGAATTTGATGTCATCCTTCAGGCCGCGGGCGGTCAGAAGATCAATGTCATCAAGGTCGTCCGTGAAGTAACTTCGCTGGGGCTCAAAGAGGCGAAAGACCTCGTTGAGGCGGCGCCAAAAGCTGTCAAAGAGGGCGTTTCCAAGGAAGAAGCTGAGACGGTCAGACAGAAACTGGCGGACGCCGGAGCAACCGTCGAAGTCAAATAAGGTTTTCGGGCGCCGGCTGATTTATGCCGGCGCCCTACGCTCTGTATTCCAGACCCGGTTTTGGTCACTTGACCTTTTGTTCCTGAGTGGTTAACTTAGGGGAGTATTGAGGCGCTGGCGTTACTCCCGGAAAACTTGGAAGAGAAATGCAATCGCTTATCTGAAGCGGTCGGGGCAAGGTGCGCTCTGGCCGCGCATTCGTCTGTTTTGGCCCTCATTTGGGGCCGAATGCTGATCTCGCCGGCGAGTGTAATTTGAAAGAAGAATAGGAAACATTCATGTCTGCAAATCTACTTGACGCAGTAAATACCGGATTGGGGCGACGCACAAGTCAGGCGCCGCAGCGACACGACTTTTCAAAAATTAAGACGGCGGTGCCGATTCCGAATCTGATCGAGATTCAAAGGGAATCGTATAACCGTTTTCTGCAAATGGATCTGTTACCCGAAGAGCGCCAAAGCACCGGTCTTCAGTCGGTCTTTAGATCGGTGTTTCCGATCTCCGACTTTCGCGAAACCGCGACGCTCGACTTTGTCGAATATCAGATCGGCAATTGGCAGTGCAAGTGCGGCAATCTGGAAGGACTGAAATACCTGCGCGCGGCCTGTAAGAGTTGCAAGGCCAGCATCAAAGTCGATCCGCTGCGGCCAGGCCAAACACTCTGTCATGTGTGCGGCACCTTCAATAACGTCCGTCCGGAACTTTGCCCGAACTGCGGCGAGCCCGTCGGCCTCAAGCACAAACACGATCAGCAGGAATGCCAGGAGCGCGGCATGAGCTACAGCGTGCCTCTTAAGGTCAAAATCCGGCTGACTGTCTATGACAAAGATCCTGACACGAACGTAAAATCGATTCGCGACATCAAGGAAGAAGAAGTCTTCTTTGGTGAAATTCCGTTGATGACCGACAACGGCACTTTCATCATCAACGGAACTGAGCGCGTGATCGTTTCCCAGTTGCACCGCTCGCCCGGCGTCTTCTTCAAACGCGGTGCGGTTTATATCGCCAAGATCATTCCTTATCGCGGCTCCTGGGTCGAGTTTGAGTACGACCAGAAGAACCTGCTCTACGTGCGCGTCGGCAAACGAAAGTTTCTGGCGTCGATATTTCTGCGCGCGTTGGGCGTCTGGCTGCATTCGGACTTCAACAGCAAATCCTTCGGCAGCGATGGCCAGTTGGAAGAGGCCGTCAAAGGTGCTTCGTTTAGAGACGAAGATTTGCTGCGCGCGTTTTACACGGTCGATGAAGTGCGCGTCGAAGATGGGCGCTTGATGGTGCAGGTTCCCGAGTCGGGAACGACGAACCTGGTCGGCATGAAGGTCGATTTCGAGATCAAGGGCCGCGGTCCCGATCCGATCGTTCGCAAGGGCAAGGAAATCAGCCGCACGTCGCTGGAAGCCCTGCGCAAAGCGAATATCGGTGAAGTTGAGATCGATCTGGCGCAATTCGAAGGCGCCAACGCGGTGGCCGACATCGTGAACACCGAAACCGGTGAAGTGATTCTCGAAGCAAATAACGAAATCAACGCGGCCAAGCTCCAGGAGATTGCGGAAAGCGGAGTCAAGAGCTTCTCAGTTTTCTTCCCCGAGCGCGACGACGTGGGCGTGGTCGTATCCCAGACCTTGAAGAAGGACACGATCAGCAAGCCGGTCGATGCGCTGCTGGAGATTTACCGCAAGATGCGTCCCGGCGATCCGCCGACTGTGCAAACCGCCTATCGTCTGCTCGAAGGCATGTTTTTTGACCCGCGCAAGTTCGATTTTTCGCGTGTCGGCCGGTTGAAATTCAACATCAAGATGGGCAAGCCCGAGAGGCTGCGGATCGAGGATCCGCTGCTGGCGGCGAGCGATTTCTTCGAAGTTGTCTCTTACGTCTTGAAGATGCGCCGCAACCCGGTTGATGAGCAGAAGAAGCCGATCTATCAGGCTGACGACATCGATCATCTGGGCAATCGCCGTGTCCGGGCCGTCGGCGAACTGCTGGAAAATCAGTTTCGCATCGGCCTCGAGCGGATGGAACGCGCGATCAAAGAAAAGATGTCGATCCATCAGGAGATGCAGACGACGATGCCGCGCGATCTCATCAACGCCAAGCCGGTCACGGCCGCGGTGCGTGAGTTCTTTGGCTCGTCACAGTTGTCTCAGTTCATGGATCAGACCAATCCACTTTCTGAGATCACGCACAAACGCCGCCTGTCCGCCCTGGGACCAGGCGGTCTGAGCCGCGAACGCGCCGGGTTCGAGGTGCGCGACGTGCACCCGACTCACTACGGCCGCATTTGTCCGATTGAGACGCCTGAAGGTCCGAACATTGGTTTGATTTCGTCTCTGTCGTGTTATGCGCGCATCAATGAATTCGGTTTCATTGAGTCGCCCTATCGCAAGGTTGTCAACGGCGTCGTGACGGAGTTTGTGCGGGTCATCAACGGCGGTGACACGAAGTTCAAGCCCAACGATCACGTGCCCCAGGAGGATGTCGATAAAGCCAACAAGCGCGTTGGCTCCGGCGAAAAGGCGATCCACGAACCATTCCCGTTTTATTTGACCGCGTGGGAGGAAGACAAACACGTCGTTGGTCAGGCCAACATCCAATTGGACGAAAACAGTTATATCGTCAACGACCGTAACGCCGCCCGTAAAGCCGGCGAATTCATCCTGGCGCAACGTGACGAGATCGAATTCGTCGACGTCTCGCCGAAGCAACTGGTGTCGGTGGCCGCGTCTTTGATTCCGTTTCTCGAGAATGATGACGCTAATCGCGCGTTGATGGGTTCGAACATGCAGCGGCAGTCAGTGCCGTTGTTGCGCGCCGAAGCGCCTTACATCGGCACCGGCATGGAAGACGTGACGGCGCGCGACTCAGGCGCGGTGGTGATCGCCAAGCGCGATGGCGTGGTTGATTACACCGATTCTGAACGCATCATCGTCAAAGCGGATCATAACGTCGACGGCACCATCTCTCGCGAAGTGACCGCCGACATTTACACGCTGATTAAGTTCAAGCGTTCGAACCAGAACACTTGCATTAACCAGCGCCCGATCGTGCATGTGGGCGAACGAGTAACCAAGGGGCAGGTGATTGCCGACGGTCCCTGTACCGACAGGGGCGAGTTGGCGTTGGGCCGCAACGTTTTGGTGGCGTTCATGCCCTGGCGCGGTTACAACTTTGAAGACGCGATTCTGGTTTCCGAGCGGCTGGTGAAAGAGGACTACTACACCTCGATTCACATTGAGGAGCTCGAGATCGAAGCGCGTGATACAAAGCTCGGTCCCGAAGAGATCACCCGCGACATCCCGAACGTCGGCGAGAACATGCTGCGCGATCTGGATGAGAGCGGCATCATTCGCATCGGCGCCCAGGTCAAGCCCGGATCGATTCTGGTCGGCAAAGTCACGCCCAAGGGTGAGACGCAGTTGACTGCTGAAGAGAAGTTGCTGCGCGCAATCTTCGGCGAAAAGGCCGCTGACGTGAAAGATGCTTCGTTGGTTTCCCCTCCGGGAATCGACGGCACTGTGGTCGACGTGCAGGTGTTTACCCGCAAGGGTCAGGAGAAAGATCAGCGCTCGCTGTCGATCGAACAGGGAGAAGAAGAGCGTCTGCGACGCGACCTTGAAGATGAAATTCGCATCCTGCACGAGCAGCGTGACGAACGCATCTACGAACTGTTCGAAGGCCGCAAGCTCTCGCACGATCTCACGAGCAATCGGGAAGTCGTGATCGAGAAGGGCGTCGCCATCACGCGCGAAATGCTCAAGGCCGTCGAGCCCAAAGCTTTGCGTAAGGCCCAGGTTGCCTCTGCCAGAGTTGACGCGGCCAGCGAAGTAAAGGAATACGAAGATCGGACCGAGCGTCAGATCAAGATTCTTTCCGACATCTACGAAGAGAAGATCGCCAAGCTGCGCCAGGGTGACGAGCTTTCACCGGGTGTGATCAAGATGGTGAAGGTCTTCATTGCCATGAAGCGAAAGCTCTCGGTCGGCGACAAGATGGCCGGGCGTCACGGTAACAAGGGCGTGATCGCGCGCATCCTGCCGGAAGAAGACATGCCTTATCTTCCGGATGGCACGCCGGTCGAGATCGTTCTGAACCCGCTGGGCGTGCCGTCCCGCATGAACGTCGGTCAGATTCTCGAGACGCACCTGGGTTGGGCGGCGCGCGTCCTGGGTCTCTACTTTGCGACGCCGGTTTTTGACGGCGCCACCGAAAAAGAGATCAAGCAGAAACTGGAAGAGTCCGGCGCACGCGCTCGCGAACTGGGACTTCCCGAGATCGTTAACGAGTCAGGCAAGGCCGTGCTGTATGACGGTCTTAGCGGCGACGCGTTCGAGCAGAAGGTGACTGTCGGTTACATCTATATGCTGAAGCTTTCGCATCTGGTCGACGACAAGATTCACGCGCGTTCGATTGGACCGTACTCGCTAATCACCCAGCAGCCGCTGGGGGGCAAGGCGCAGTTCGGCGGACAGCGTTTCGGCGAAATGGAAGTGTGGGCGCTGGAAGCTTATGGCGCGGCGCACATCCTGCAGGAGCTGCTGACCGCCAAGTCAGACGACGTGGCTGGACGATCCAAGATTTATGAGGCCATCGTCAAAGGGGAAGCTGATTTCGATCCGGGCTTGCCTGAGTCGTTCAACGTACTCGTGCGCGAATTGCAGTCGCTTTGCCTGGACGTCGAGCTGGTGCAGAAGAAAAGCGACGCCGACGAGCCAATCGCCGAACCACTGATCACCAGCGGAATTTAGTCATTGCCGATTGGCAATTGCCGATTGCCGATTTCAAGCGGGTGACGAACGTCGCTCTTGATTTCAGCAAATTGGAAATTGGAAATCGCAAATTGGAAATGGAGATAAGACGTGTTTCGATTCCATCAAGAGAAAACGCAACTGGCGCCCGACTTTGAGGCTATTCGCATCTCGCTCGCTTCGCCGGACAAGATCCGTCAATGGTCGCACGGCGAAGTTACCAAGCCAGAGACGATTAATTACCGGACGTTCAAGCCGGAGCGCGATGGTCTGTTCTGCGCCCGCATCTTTGGGCCAGTCGCTGATTGGGAATGCTTGTGCGGCAAGTACAAACGCATGAAGCACCGCGGCGTGATCTGCGACAAGTGCGGCGTCGAAGTCACGCAGGCAAAAGTGCGCCGCGAGCGGCTGGGTCATATTGATCTGGCCAGCCCATGCTCGCACGTCTGGTTTTTTAAAGGCTTGCCTTCACGCATCGGCCACCTGCTCGACATTCCGCTGCGCGAGCTGGAGAAGGTGCTTTACTTCGAGTCCTACATCGTCATCGATCCCGGCGAGATTACAGGTGACGACCAATTGAAAGAAAAGCAGCTGCTCAGTGACGAGCGCTATCGCGAGCTGGCGCGTGATTATCCGGCCCAGTTTGTCGCCAAGATGGGCGCCGAAGCGATCAAAGAACTGCTCACGATGGTCAACATCGAAGAGCTGGCGGTTGAGTTGCGCCGCAAGATGCGCGAAGAAACTTCGCAGCAGAAGAAGCTGAAGTATTCCAAACGACTGAAGGTCGCGACGTCATTTTTGAAGTCCGGCAATCACCCCGAATGGATGATCCTCGACGTGATTCCGGTGATTCCACCCGAGTTGCGCCCGTTGGTGCCGCTCGATGGCGGCCGCTTTGCCACCTCGGACTTAAACGATCTCTATCGCCGCGTCATCAATCGCAACAACCGTCTGAAGAAGTTGATGGAGTTGCGGGCGCCGGAAGTAATCGTGCGCAACGAAAAACGCATGCTCCAGGAAGCGGTCGATGCGCTGTTTGATAACGGCCGTCGCGGTCGCGTGTTGCGTGGTGTGAACAATCGTCCGCTGAAGTCGCTTTCCGGAACCTTGAAGGGTAAGCAGGGACGCTTTCGTCAGAACCTGCTCGGCAAGCGCGTGGATTACTCGGGCCGCTCGGTGATTGTTGTCGGTCCTGAGCTGAAGCTGCACCAGTGCGGTTTGCCAAAGAAGATGGCTCTCGAGCTGTTCAAGCCATTCATCTACAACCAGCTCGAAAAGCAGGGTCATGCAGCCACGATCAAACAAGCGCGTGAGATGGTCGAGCGGCAGGAGCCGGTCGTCTGGGACATCCTCGAAGAAGTCATTCGCGAGCATCCGGTGCTCTTGAATCGCGCCCCGACTCTCCACCGCCTCGGCATACAGGCTTTCGAACCAGTGCTGGTGGAAGGCAAAGCAATCAAGATTCACCCCTTGGTCTGCACGGCATTCAACGCCGACTTTGACGGCGATCAGATGGCCGTACACATCCCGCTTTCACCGGAAGCGCAGATCGAAGCGGCCGTGCTGATGCTTTCTTCGAACAACATTCTCAGCCCGGCCAGCGGGCAGCCGATCGCCGTGCCGTCGCAGGACATCGTGCTCGGCATTTACTACCTGACGCGCGATAAGGAAGGCGCGAAAGGTGAAGGTCGCGTGTTCGCTTCCGGCAATGAGGTGCTGCTGGCGCTCGACGCCAAGGAAGTAACCACCCAGACTCCGATCAAACTTCGCATCAGCGGCGACTTGATCGATCTGACGCAGGAGCATGACTCGCAGGACATTCTGCGCGCCACCGCGCAGGAAAACGTGAAGCGGGTCATCAACACTACCGTCGGCCGTGTCATATTCAACGACTCAATTCCGCCGGGTTTGCCTTACTTCAACGGCACCTTGCGCAAGAAGGGTCTGCAGTCGCTGGTCAACTATTCGCACATTCGTCTCGGCCACGAGATGACGGTGAAGATGCTTGACGATCTGAAGACGCTCGGGTTCCTGTATGCGACCAAGGCCGGCATCTCGATCGGCATCGACGATCTGGTGACGCCGCCTTCGAAGCCGGAGATCGTAGGCAAGGCCGAGAAGGACGTGATCACCGTCGAGCAGCAATATCGCGACGGCGTGATCACCAACGGCGAGCGCTATAACAAGGTCATCGCGATCTGGTCGGAAGCGACCGACAAAGTCGCCAAGGAAATGTTCAAGGCGATGGACGATCGCGAAAAGGCGACCAAAGAAATGAACCCGATCCTGATCATGTCGGATTCCGGAGCGCGCGGTTCGGCGCAGCAGATTCGCCAGTTGGCGGGCATGCGCGGATTGATGGCCCGGCCGTCGGGCGAAATTATCGAGACGCCGATCCAGTCAAACTTCCGCGAAGGCCTGAACGTTCTGCAGTACTTTATTTCAACCCACGGCGCGCGGAAAGGCCTGGCTGATACGGCGCTGAAGACGGCCGACTCGGGTTATCTAACTCGTCGTTTGGTTGACGTGGCGCAGGACGTAATCATCAGCGAACAGGACTGCGGTACGTTGAAGGGAATCTCTTCGGCGGCCATCGTCGAAGGCGGCGAGGAAATCGAGAGCCTGCGCGACCGCATCGTCGGCCGCACAGCACTCGAAGATGTCATCGACCCGGTCGAAGGCACGATCATCGTCGAATCCAATCAGGAGATCGACGAAGACCTGGCCTCGGAAATTCAACGTTCCGGCGTGCAGCGCGTTCGTATTCGTTCAGTCCTGACCTGCGAATCGCGACGCGGCTGCTGTATCAAGTGCTACGGACGCAACCTGGCCACGGGCCGTCCGGTGGATATCGGCGAGGCCGTAGGCGTAATTGCCGCCCAATCAATTGGAGAACCCGGTACCCAGCTCACCATGCGCACGTTCCACATCGGCGGCACGGCGCGCCTGGAAGAGTCTTCCAAACACGAAGCGCGCATCGAAGGCAAGATCAAGTACATCGATCTGCAAACCGTCAAGAGCCGCAAGGGCGAGCGCGTGGCCATGAATCGCAACGGCGCTTTGACGATCCTCGACGAACGCAACCGCGAAGTCGCGCGTTATCAGATTGTCTATGGCGCGCACATTCTGGTTGAAGACGGAGATACCGTGGCGCAGGATCAGTTGCTGGCAACCTGGGATCCGTTCACCTTTGCAATTCTTACCGAGGTTGGCGGCAAGGTGAAATTCCAGGACTTGAAAGAAGGCGTGACCTACGACGAAGAGACCGACCAGGTCACTGGTTTGTCGCACATGGTGGTCAAGGACTCGCCGGATGAAAAGAAACAGCCGCGTCTGGAAATTCGCAACGCCAGTAATAAGGTGTTGAAGACTTACCAGATGCCGGTGCGCGCGAACCTGATGGTGAACGACGTAGAAGAAGTCGAGCCCGGCGATGTTATTGCCAAGATTCCGCGTGAGACTACGAAGACCAAGGACATCACCGGTGGTCTGCCGCGCGTCGTCGAGTTGTTTGAAGCTCGCCGGCCCGGCGAAGCCGCGGTTATGTCTGAAATCGACGGGACCGTCAAACTCGGCCCCATCTCAAAGGGCAAACGCAAACTGATCATCGTCGGCGACGACGGGGAAGAGCGCGAGTACGACATCCCGCGTGGTACGCACATCAACGTGCAGGAAGGCGATCGCGTCCGCGCCGGTGAGGCGCTGCAGGACGGCCCGCTGAATCCGCACGACATTCTGCGCGTGCTGGGTATGAATCGCTTGCAGGAATACCTGACCAACGAAATTCAGGAGGTCTATCGCCTGCAGGGCGTGAACATCAACGATAAGCACATCGAAGTTATCGTGCGCCAGATGTTGCGCTGGGTGAAGATCAAGGAAGTCGGCGACACCGAGTTCCTTTTGGAAGAGCAGGTCGATCGCTTCCGCTTCCAGGACGAGAACGAACGGGTGCGCAGCGAGAAAGGTGAAGTCTCTTCGGCTGAGCCGTTGCTGCTGGGCATCACCAAGGCTTCGCTCTCGACCGACTCGTTCATCTCGGCGGCGTCTTTCCAGGAAACTACCCGCGTGCTGACCGAAGCCGCGATTTCGGGCCGCATCGATTACCTGCGCGGATTGAAAGAGAACGTGATCATGGGCCGGCTGATTCCCGCCGGTACCGGCATGGAGTATTACCGCAACGTCAATATCGAGCGCGACGAAACCATCGGCGAATCTCAGCGCGAAGAGATAGACGAGATGCCGGAAATTCTCGGGAGCGGATTGCCGATGCCGGAGCCGCATGTCGCAGTGCCGGCCACTGTCCTGGAATCCGAGGCTGAAGAGGAAGAAGAGGAACTCGAGGTGGCTGAGGTCGAGGACGAATAAACCTGGCCTTCAGTTTAACTAGTCCATTCGGAGAACGCCCGCAGCGATGCGGGCGTTTTTTTATGGAGCGCGGACGTCCTGTCCGCACAGCTAACGAAGTTCGCTCATCTTCTTTTGACCAAACCGCAGTAACCATAAGATTATTCGCGCTTCGCGCTCAATGCGGACAGGACGTTCGCGCTCCCAGCAAAACGCAGACTACCTTGGTGCCCTTAGATTCTCCTTCCCAACCGCCCTTCCTTAGGTTAATATGCCCGCCGAGGCCGTTGTCCCCAGTTGCCTCCGTTTTCCCGACCGTAACGCTGCGATTGCGAGCAGCGCTGAAACTTCGAAACAACCCCGGCAGGAGTACTGGTTAAGTAGTAGGTGGCACGGGCGTCCCGCCCGTGAATCACGCGCAGGATGCGCGTGCCACTGTTTGCTTCAGTCCTATTGCAGTTCGAAGCAGGGAGGTCCCCCTTGAAGAGAAGTATCCCCCGTCTCGCTGTCGTTACATCTCTATTTGTACTCGCCGCCGCGCAACTGGTTTGCGCGCAAGACTCGTCTTCTGATTCAGGGAAGGTCGACCAACTGAAGTTTGTCGGACAGACCGGACAAACTGCGGCCGGATCCTTCCAGGAGTCCCTGCCGAGTCTCGTTCGTAGGGTTAAGCCCTCGGTGGTTTCCGTGTTGACGTATGACGCGAAGGGAGAGCCGCTGATTAGCGGCAGCGGATTCTTTATCCGGCCCGGCGAAGTTGTCACCAACATGCACGTCATTCGCGGCGCGCATCGGGTTGAGATCCACACGCTCGAAGGCAAGGGCCGAACGTATCCGGTCGCCGGCGCGCTGGCCGTTGACGAAGAGGCCGACCTGGCGTTGCTGAGTGTCGATCTGCCGGCAGACCGTTCGCGGCCGCTCGTGTTCGCGAGCGCGCTGCCTGACGAAGGCGAGCAGGTTTTCGTGATCGGAAATCCCCTGCGTCTGGAAGGCTCGGTTAGTGACGGGATCGTCTCTGCCGTGCGCGAAGTGCCTGACCTCGGACGCATCATCCAAATCACCGCGCCCGTTTCGCATGGGAACAGCGGCAGTCCACTGCTCAACATGCGCGGCCAGGTCATTGGCATCGTCACGGTAAAAGTGACGAATGGCCAGAACATCAATCTCGCATTGGGAGTGGCGCGCATCGCATCGTTGTCTAAAGGGCAGTTAATCTCTTTCGATCAGATCGCG
>DATHHW010000136.1:0-4900 GCA_035317005.1 Pyrinomonadaceae bacterium
CGTCGGTCTTTGCCCCTGCGTTGGTGCCAGCTGTTGCAAGATCTAAACGCGACGTATTTATAGATTTAGTTGACATCCTATGTACTGCCTTCTCTGTGTCTCTGCGTCTCTGTGGCTATTCCCTTCGTCTGACGGCATAGTTCCCGATGTACAGCACATCCAGCTTCGTTTTCAGAAAGCAATCAATCGCGTCACGCGGAGTGCAGACAATCGGCTCGTTCTCGTTGAATGAAGTATTAAGGACCAGGGGCACGCCGCTGAGTTTGTAGAACTCTTCGATCAGTTGGTAATAGCGGGGATTCATTTCTCGCGTGACAGTCTGCAGACGGCCGGAGCCATCGACGTGCGTCACCGCCGGAATTTCAGCGCGCCGCTCAGGTTTGATCTGGTAAACCATCAGCATCGTCGGCGCTGGATGTGTCTGCTCAAAATAATCGGCCACGTATTCCAACAGGATCGAAGGCGCAAACGGCCGAAACGGTTCCCGCTTTTTGATCCGCTCGTTGAGAATGTCTTTCATATCGGCGCGGCGCGGGTCGACAACGATCGAACGATTCCCGAGCGCGCGCGGTCCGAACTCCATCCGCCCCTGAAACCAACCCACCACGGCGCCGGCGGCTATGTCGCGCGCGGCGCGCGCAGTCAACTCCTCATCTGCATACCTCTCAAATTTCAAACCTGAACTTTCGAGCTCTTTCTGGATCTCTTCATCGCTGAACTCCGGCCCCGTGTAAGCAGCGTCCATGATGTACGGCGAGTTGTTAACTTGCGGTCCGCCGCCCTCAGGACGCAAGTTAACAACTTGTGCTACGTCGTTCCAAATTTGATAGCAGACACCCAACGCCGTGCCACTGTCACCCGCCGCCGGTTGGATAAACACGCGCCGAAACGGAGTGTGCAGCAGAATCTTTCCATTCATGACTGAGTTGTAAGCGACGCCACCGGACAAACCGAGATCCGTCAGCCCGGTTTCATCGTGCAGGTGATTCAGCACGTGGAAGGCGACCTCTTCCAGACGCAACTGCAAACTGGCCGCCAAATCGCGATCCCGATCAGTCAGCGGCGTTTGTGGTTCACGCGGCGGACCAAAGGCGACCGTATATTCGTCAGAGAAGAGTCTCCCAATGACGGGCGCGGCGTCCCAACTCATCTCGACGCCTTCCGTCGCGTGTCGGAAGTAATCGAGGTGCAAACGAAACTGGCCGTTCTTTTCGGTGCGAATGATTTCCCGAAATTCTTCTATGAATCGCGGCCGCCCGTATGGCGCCAGGCCCATGATCTTCCCTTCATCGCCATAGTGCGGAAAGCCCAGGAACTGCGTCGTCGCCGTATAAACAATCCCGAGCGAGTGTGGATATTCGACCTGGCCGAGAATGTCTATGCGTCCGTCGCCGCCCTTCGCCCACATGGTCGAAATGAAATCGCCAAAGCCGTCGATGGAAAGCAGTGCCGCCCTTTCGAAGGGCGAAACAAAAAAGGAACTGGCCAGATGGGCTCGATGATGTTCGATATTATGAAACTGAGCAGGCAGTTTGGCGCCGGGAACATTCAGGGCCTGCGCCAACTCAGCTTTCAGATCGCGGACCCTGGCCGCATTGCGCAAACGATCTGCAAGCTGGTGCGCCAAACCTGATCCATGGCCGTTGCCGTTTCCCGCAGCACCCTTTGTCTCGCGAATTCCCGGGCCCTCCAAAGCCGCCAGGCTGCTCCTCGCTGGGAGCGTGGACGTCTCGTCCCCCTCTTCATCGACAACGCCCACCGAACGAAGCTCGCTGTCTTCTGCCTTCTGCTTACTGCTTACTGCCTTCTTTCTGCCCACTGCCCACTGCCCACCGCCCACTGCTCGTCGCGCCGCCGCCAGGACCTTCTTATGTAAATGCGCCGACGGATCCCGAGAGATGCCCACATGCTCGACTTGTTCGATGTCTATTCCCGCCGTGCGCAAACAGTATTGGATTGATTGAGTGGGAAAGCCGGCGCAGTGCTTGATGCGATTGAAGCGCTCTTCTTCGACGGCCGCGATCAGCCGGCCGTCTTTGATCAGCGCCGCCGCCGCATCACCGTGATATGCGTTGAGACCCAGGATGTACATCGCTTAAAAAGGTAGCACGGGCGTCCCACCCGTGAACCCCACGCGCAAGATGCGCGTGCCACACTTGCTCACTGCTGCTTGCTGCTCACAACTAACTCATCACGGCTTGTTGTCCGTTCTCGGTGGCTCCTTGGTGCTGTGGCCGCATTAAAGTCGTCTTCGATCAAATAAAGCGACAGTAACAACTCTGCCAGCATTCGCTGGAAAGCGTAATAGAACCCCGCCCAGCCATCCAGGACACCGCCGCGAACAATCAAGCAATAAAACAGCACCGCGAGTGGCGCGATCACCCGCAGCCGTCTGATTCGATCGGACTTACTCAAATCACTCGCGTCGGACGCAAGCAGCTTCTGCGCTTCGAGCGTCATATATCTTTGTTGTGATTCAAACCAGCGGCCCAGCGGCTTGCGATCGTCGTGAAGAATTCGTGCACGCAACGCCTCGACTTCGCCAGTGAGTATCAGCCGATGAGTGTGTCCATCCTGTGAATAGACGGCGCCTGTTTTTCGATAGAGTACGGTGACCGGCGGATACACGCCGCCACGTAAACGACGTCCGGCAATGCAATAAGTGAAGCGCGCCTCGTACCCTCTAGTTTTCGCCAAGGGCTCCAGTCTTCTTAACTCATCGACAAAATCCGTGGTCAGAACATAGTCGGCATCCAGCGCCAGAACCCATTCCGTCGCTATCCCCGCTTCGCTGAGCCCAAAATTCCATTGCGTCGCGTGGTTATCAAACTTCCTCTGAAAGACTCGTACGTGCGGAAAGCTGCCGGCAATCTCGATCGTCTCGTCATCGCTGAAGCTGTCGACCACGACGATGTCCCGCGCCCAACGAAGCTGTTCTAAAGTGCGCCCGATGTTCGCTGCTTCGTTGTAAGTGAGAATCAGTGGCGTGATGGAATCCAGCATGATTAAGCGTACTGTTTGGATCGAGTCCTTTCAAACGGCCAGTGGCTTGGGCAGACTCTTCCATGCGCTGCTTTCCCGCGAATCTTGAATGATGTCGCGATAAACCCTTAACGTCTCGCCCGCGTTAGCGGCTCCGCAGAATCTGCGCTGCGCAAGGTCCATCGCTCTCTGGCCCATCTCGCATCGCAAAAGCGGATCATTCGACAGTGTCCTAATTGCCGCGCATAATTCCTCGATGGCTGGCGACACGATTAGTCCTGCCCCGGCTTTCGCAATTTCCGCTTGGATATCGACACGGTTGCTGATGATGACGGGCAAGCCAAAGGTCATCGCTTCCACGATCGCTGTCCCAAAATTCTCTTGATGCGATGGCAATACAAATATGTCTGAGGTCTCGAATAACTCTGCTTTCGTTAGCCTGTCGACAAACCCTGTCACTTTGGTGCGGGCTGAGAGTCCGGCTTCATGAATCATTGCTTTGACGCGCTCTTCGTATTTCTGCTCGCCAGCGCCGGCCAGAATCAACTCAAAGTCCAGGCCCTCTTCGGCCAAACTGCTTAGAGCGGCGATGAGCAGGTCAATTCCCTTCTTGGGATCGATCCGAGACAAGAACAGGATTCGTAGCCGGGTCGGGTCCGGTTTTGGTCGAAGGCGATTGCCGTTGGTTTCGAGATCAACGATACAGGGCAGCACGAAATTGAAGCGACCGCGCACGACGCTGGTTCGCAATTCCTCTTCAGCCGTAAACTGGACCGCAGCCGCCCCTTCGAGATTCCTTCTTTCGATCATCTTCAAATAGACTTGCTTGAGTAACCAATTCTGACGCACCGGCCAGGGCGTCAACATTCCATGGGGAAGCATTATGTAAGGAATGGCGTGCTTGCGTGCATAGAACGCTGCCACCGCAGTTGAATATGAAAAAACTGCGTGGAGGTGCAACAGATCATAGCCGGCGACATTCCTCTTGAGCCATCTGGTCAAACCCCAGGAGAACTTGTAGTCCCAGGGCCGCTGCCTTTCAAAAAAATGCACTGGCACGCCGTCCACAAGAGTCGGCGCGTCTTCCGGGATCGGCAGGTTGACGTTTCCGTCGGCATTCGTCGTAGCAATCTCTGCCTCTATGCCCTCTTTCCGCAGAGTTCGGCACGTGTCCAGGACCGCCCGGGATGGACCACCATAGCAAGCAGCAACCGCGGGAATGACGTGCAAGACCTTCACTTAATTTCCAGGCCTCGTTTCCTCAGCACGCTTCGGGTGATCTCGACAATCTGTGCTGCTCCCCATTCAGGCGTCAGGGCTGAGGCGCTGCTTCTCGCGCGCTCTCCGAGGCCCGGGATTAGTTCCTGGTGCTCTGAGAACCAAACTATCCGGTCGTACAACTGATCTTCGTCGTCAGCTTCTATCAAAAAGCCATTCTTCCCTTCTTCGACCAGATCAAATGCGGCGCCCGTTTGTCTGGTCGCGATTACCGGAAGACCCGCTGAAAGAGCTTCCTGAATGACTACGCCCCAACCATCATGGCGCGCAGGGTGAACAAATACGTCAGACCAAACAAATGGTTTAATTCGTTCGCCGAACGGGACGAGGCCGGTAAACGTGACTCGGTTTCTAATTTTTTCTGGCACGCGCCCCATCAGAGTGTTTTTCTCGGGACCGTCGCCCACAATCTTCAAAGAAATATTTGGCAGCGATTGCGCGGCCCTGGCAAATGCCTTGATAAGCACGTCGGTCCCTTTACGCGGTATTAGTTCGCCACAAGCGAGAAAGCAAACACCGTTAGGTGCGCGTATGGCTGCGCGTTCGATCTGCAGGAACGGCTCAGGGCAAACCAGATAAGGTAATGAGTAGATGGGACGTTCCGACCCAAAATGGGTTTCGTATTGCTGTTGTGCCAGAC
>DATHHW010000137.1:0-65424 GCA_035317005.1 Pyrinomonadaceae bacterium
TTCTGGTTTGAGATCCAGCAGGCCTTCACCGTCACGCGCGGCATGATCAATCTGAACAACGGCGGCGTCTCTCCCAGCCCGCGCCTGGTCACCGAAGCGCTGGTCCGTTACATCTGGCAGCAGGAAGACGCGACGGCGTACACGATGTGGCAGATTCTCGAGCCACAATCCGAGACGATTCGCACCGGCCTGGCGGAACTGTTCGGCTGTGATCGGGAAGAAATTGCTATCACACGTAACGCTTCTGAATCGCTTGAAACGCTGCTGCTCGGTATGGACTTGAAATCCGGCGATGAGGTCCTGACTACCACTCAGGACTATGGCCGCATGCTCACCACAATTCGGCAGCGCGAGCAACGCGAAGGCATCAAGCTGAACTTAATCAAGATTCCGATTCCACCCAAAAACATTCAGGAGATCACGGGCGCGTTTGAACGAGCCATTACTCCG
This sequence comes from Pyrinomonadaceae bacterium, assembly GCA_035317005.1. Lineage (GTDB taxonomy): Bacteria > Acidobacteriota > Blastocatellia > Pyrinomonadales > Pyrinomonadaceae > UBA11740. The sequence goes on from DATHHW010000137.1 coordinate 451, forward strand.
CGCACGCGTCTGCTTCAAATCGCGCATCAGATCAACATCACCGGCCAGATCACACCGGTCAAAGCCGTCTGCGAAATGGCCCGGGCCCGCGGTGTCGAAACCATCGTCGACGGCGCGCATTCGTTCGCCCAGTTCTACTTCAAACAGCCGGACCTGAACTGCGACTACTTTGGCACCAGCCTGCACAAATGGCTCTACGCGCCGAAAGGCACCGGTCTGCTTTACATCAAGCGCGACAAGATCGCCAAGGTGTGGCCGCTGTTCGCTGCTGAAGACAAGCAAAAGACGGACATTCGCAAGTTCGAAGAGATCGGCACGCATTCGGCCGCCCCGAAGCTGGCCATCGGCGAAGCGATACTCTTTCACAACGGCATCGGCGGCAAACGCAAAGAAGCGCGCCTGCGTTACCTTTCGCGCTACTGGATGGACAAGCTGAAAGACATTCCCAAAGTCCGCTTTAATACGTCACTGGACCCGCAACAGATGTGCGCCATCGCCAACGTGCAAATCGAAGGGATTGATTCGAGCAAGATCGGCAGCTACCTGTTCAGCCAACACCGCATCTATACGACGCCGATTATTCATGAGGAGTTTCAGGGCTTACGCATCACGCCAAATCTATACACGACTTTGAAAGAGCTGGATCGCTTCAGCGAAGTAATGACGATGATCGCGCGCAAGGGACTGCCGTCATGAAGAGCTTAGTAGTGATCCCGTTTACGTGTTACCGCGCGACGGGGCATTAGCCCGACCGTAAGGGAGGGCTCAGTGGCTGTAACCCGTGAGGAAACTGAGCCCTCCCTCACGGTCGGGCTAGTGCCCCGAGGATCGCCCGCCTCGGCAACACGCAAACGGATCACTACCCACCGAAAAGAGTTCTTGACTAGCTTTCACGGCGGCCTCCATAATCGAATTCAAATGGCACAGAGTTTAGTCTGTGGCTGTTGAGCGCGAAATCACAGACTAACGTCTGTGCCATATTCCAGGCAGCAATAATCTGATCGGAGGACACCAAGTCCGGTGAGCGAAGAACTAGAACATAGCTTGCAGCACGCCATCGAGAGCTATCTCGGCAAGCGTCTGGCCGCAATTGATGAACAGCTTAATCGCCTGCAGAGTGATTTCGACGAGGCGTTAAAGCGCGTGCGCGAAAGCTCGGCCGGCGAATCCCTGGATGCTTCGCCGCTGTCGGCCGCGATCTTCGCCCATTTGCAGACTGCGCGGACGCAAAAGCTGAGCGGCGCCACGTCGGATTCGGCTCAAACTTCAGGCGAGATTTCCACGATCAAGCGCGCAGTCGAAGAGATCGAGCGTCGGCAGACGCATGCCGATATTCTTGGCTCACTGTTGACCGCCGCCGCCCAGTTTGCTGAGCGGGCCGCGCTCTTTGTCGTCAGAAACGAACAGGCAATAGGCTGGCGCGAATGCGAAGCCAGCGATCCTTCCAACTTTGAATTGATCGGCGGCGTGTCCTTGCCGCTAAGCGCGGACACACTGATCGGTCGCGCGGCGAGTTCTCTTTCAGCATGGACCGGCGCTCCGGGATTGAATTCGGAAGACAGACTCTTGATCGATCAATTGGGCGGCGATCCGCAGACGGTTGCGGCAGTGCCCCTGGTCGTGCGTGGAAAAGTTGTCGCCGTCCTCTACGCCGATTCGGTATCGCGCGATGCGAACGCGGTGAATGTGGACGCGCTGGAACTGCTGGCAAGAGTTGCCGCGATGGCGGTCAATCTGGCAGCGGCGCCGCGCCCTGTACCAGAGAAGCAACCTGAACCTGAGGCCGTTGCTCCAGAACCGGAAACCTCTCCGACGCCCGTAGAAACGCAGCCGGTTGCAACCGAGCCAGCTCGTGAACCCGAGCCGTCTTACACACCACAAATCGAACCGCAAACGACCGAAGTCGTGCCCGAACCGGCGGCCGAAGAAGTTTTCGCCGAGAGGGAAGCTGAGTTTGTTCCGGAAGGGCTCGCCGAGCCCGCGGTTATCGCCGAGTCCGCCGTTGATGAGGTCCCAATCGCGGCCGAGGCTGAGATTGTTTACGAAGAAATCGCCGAGCCGGTAGTCGAAGACGTTTCGGTAGAAGCGGAAGCCGAGGCTATCGCAGAAGCGACGCCCGAGCCAGAGCCGGTGCCCGAAACTGCAGAGTCAACCGCTTTCGGATGGAACGTCCCTCCGCCTGCAACCCAGCAGATTGTAGAGCCACGGATTCCTGAGGCCATCACACACACGGCTGAGCCAACGACCGAACCAACAACGGAAATGGCGCCGCCGCCGGCTCCGCCCGCGCCCGGCGTTGCTTCGCAATACGCGGCCCCGCTGGGCAGCGCTCGCCGTTATGGCGTGAGCGAACCGGACTTACCAATCGAGGTCGGCGAAGAAGAACGTCGTCTGCACAACGATGCGCGACGCTTCGCGCGTCTGCTGGTTTCGGAAATCAAACTTTACAACGAACCAAAGGTAAAGGAAGGCCGCAGCCGCAGCGACATCTACGATCGTTTGAGAGAAGACATCGATCGCTCGCGGCAGATGTATGACAAGCGGGTGGCGCCACCGGTCGCCGCGCGTCACGACTACTTTCATCAGGAGTTGGTGAACACTCTGGCCGAAGGCGATCCGGCAAAACTCGGAGCCAGCTATCCCGGGGCCATCTTGGCCACAAATTGATAGATACAGAACCCGGAGCGGTAGCGACGGGATCCCCCTCCATGCTTAAAGCAAAGCGGCCACCCGAACTGTGGTGGCCGCTTTTGTTTTGGGAAGCCCTGAAGATTTCTGGAATATTATTCGGATTGCCAGTTTCATACCCCTACAAAGTCCAATGTTAGTAGTTCAGCGTCAGCACTTGCCCCGCTCCTGATCTAGCCTTCAACGCAGGTATGTTTTCAGGCTGAAGGGGAATCCATGAAATCTCGAATAACAACTCTACTTAAATCGCTTTCCATCGTTCTGGCACTGGCGGGCGTCCTGGCATTTGCGCAGGGCCAGGCCCGAGCCGACGAAGTCACCGTAAGCGGTTTCACAACCGGGGCCTCCGAGGGCCCACCCGAGTTGAGTTTCGTCGGCAACAATTTTACCGGCACAACTTTTCTGGGTGTGGGCTCCTTGAGTGGGTCTAATCACTTGGGAACCCTCTTCCTGAGCACGGGTCCGGGACGCAAGTTCGAATTCGGGGACTTCCGTATGACCGTCACATTCACCAGCCCAACCGGCATTCACGGCAGCACGAAATACATCTCGAAAGTCAGTGGTACAGTCTCGCCCGACATTAATCAGGGCGGAGTTACAATTCATTTCTTTAACCAGCCAGATCTCTTTATCTTTGACAATTCGAGCGGTAGCGGTACCTTTAGCATCCAACTTGCCGACGTGTTCTTACAATCAGGACAATCCGTTAATCTGACTGCTGGATTGACCGGACGAATGACGACTCAACCGGTCCCGGAACCGGCAACTCTGTTACTGCTCGGCTCGGGATTAACCGGCATCGCCGCACAAGTGCGAAGGGTAAGGAACAAACGGAAGCAGGCTGAAGCTAGCTGACGGCTTTAGCATTCACCTGCGATGGATTTCGAGGTTGGCGGCGAGCGCGTCCGCCGCTTTTTTTTTGCGCCCATGAAAAAACGGCCACCGGAATGGCGGCCGTCTTGTCAGAACCGCCTGCGGTAGCGGGCGGTTGGACTTTGACATGCTATGTCGCGGTCTCGCGACTTAAACCGCCCGCTACCGCAGGCGGTTCTGACGAGGCTAAGGCGTTCCGAATCGTTTCCGATATTCGGTGGAAGTAATAAAGGCTTTTACCATGTCGGCCTTCTGCACGCGCACCAGAACGTCGTCGCCAGGTTGAGTGAAGCTGTTCAGCTTGGTCAACCAGAAGTCATAACCCGTGTAGTCAGTGTCCGGCAAGTCATTCGGATTTCGTCGCAGGTAACCAAAGAATTGCATCAAGAGAAACGCCTTATTGAATTCGGAGTTGACCAGGGTCTGATGTTCGGCAATTTGGCGCAGGACTTTCGCGCGCGTGGTCTGGCCTGTCGCAACTTGTAACGCCAACGTCGTTTCTTCAGTAGGCGATAATGGGCTGCCGGCATTTTGGTTCAACGTGTGAACAAAATCTGTTGGCAACATGTTGGCCGGATACTTAGTAGTAAATCGCGACCGAGTGACAAACTGATCACAGAAAGCCACCTTGTTACTCTCCAGCACGGCCTCCCAACCATTTTGTCCGACAATGACCCCGCGCCCAATCTGCTGAGTGTCCGGCAGAAACTCGTTGGCGAAGCGAACGATCGGGACCTTCACTGTGTGAGTGCCACCGAACGTCGACGTGCCGTCAAAATCGTTGTAGGCGGTCTTGTAAAGACGCTCAACCAGATAGCCTGTCTGCTGAAATTCGATCGAGAGGAAAAAAGCCGCCGAAACGTTTACCCGCTTATTCTCGATGCAGGCTTGGTTACTCCCGCAGGAAGCAATCTCGTTAGTCCAGAAGGCCAGACCACTTGCGTCCGCGGTGCGATTCAGAAAGTCGAGATACTGCTGCTTCACAAAGAAGTCCGGTTGATCGATTGGATTGCCGGCAGGCGCGTTGGTAAGACAACCTGAGTTCGCGTTAACGTAGTTAGTTATTTCATCGATCGAGAACTGACAGAACGTCAAATTATTAAACTGGTTCTGCGTCGCCATCATGATGGTATTGTCACAATTGGCCTGACCGTCGCAGTGGCTGGCGCCAAAATTATGTCCGATCTCGTGAGCGGGAATGCCTACGCGAAACGGAGCGATTGTTTCCAGATCTGACACCCCGTACGCACCGGCTGGATCACGACACACGACGCCCCCCCAAGCTATGCCAGAGTATCCGCCAAGGTCTCTGTTGGTCCAAAGATGCGCAACATCTCGCGGCGTGTTCGCAAAATCTCTGTTCCAGACAGTCGTGAACTCATTCAAGACGTCCCCGGCGTTGCCAGTGGTCGTGTAGGGATCGCTTTTAGGATCGGTCCAGGTGTGCTGAAACACCACGGTGAAGGTAAGACCAATATCACGCTGATAAATCGCCTGAATCCCATTCATGACGCTAAGGATGTCATTGTTCGCGTTGGCCGAGCCGCCCAGAGCCGTCGTGTACTCGCCGTCCGCTTCGGTGGCGATCTCGACTACTTTGAAAGGAGAAAACGCGTTGGGCACAACTGTGCCGGATGCGATCCTGGGCGCGATGTCCTTTGCGCCGCGACTAATCTCTTCGTCCAGAGTTCCGCAGGTCCGGGTTACGTCCGGCCGCACATCGGACGCTCTGTAAATCAGATAATCATTTGCTCCCGCGGCTGAAGAGTATTTGCGCGCGGATTCGACGAAATACGATCCCTGCGGCGTGATGATCATTCCTTCGATGTGTTCACCGTCCAGGGTAAATCGCGCATCCGTTCCAGAGACGCCTTCGACGCTGCCCTTGTACGTGGTAATTCCCGGCATGGGAACAACGCGCGTCACGCCTCCCTCCACAACTTCTTCGGCGCGATAGTTTGACGCGCGCAAATCGTTGGGACTCAGTTGAATCTCAAAGTCATGCGTCGGTGTTACTAAAGACAGCCGGCCCGATTCCCTTACCCTTTCCGCCGCCGCCTGCGCGTCGAGTGTGACGTCTTCATGCCCGGTCAGGACCTGTTCGATGTCCAATTGGTAGCGAGACTTGGCGGACTGGGCCCCCGCAGGTGACGAATAAAAACCGGGACCTGCCGATAACGCCACCGCGGCTAAGGTGAACAGGAGGGAAACGTAAATCCTGAAACGAAAGCGACCGCGCAAAACTTCGCGGAGAGCGTGGGATTTCAAGCGTTGAGTGCTCGATTGATTGGAGGGTAGAACTTCTTTCATAGTTTGTCTTTCAGTTTCTATCGGGATTCGATTTACGTGGATCGGGGATGGGACCAGACTCTAAGGAAAGGCCACAACGGGGCAGTAACGATTGTATGGACTGGAACAGTCATCGTCAACCTGATTTTTGAGAGCCGACCGGTGGAGTTGCCAGCCAGCCGAGTTTGGTAATAAAGTCAGCGACTAATCGAAAAACGAGTTTCTCCGAAAAGCCTAATGAAAATCTCTTTGTCCGAAACTTCACTCCAGGGAATCGCCGAAATGCTGCGCGCGTCCAACAACGCGTTCACGGAAGATTATCCAGGCGAAACGGGACGGCGACAGCCGGTGCATACGGTCTATGGCGGCGCGCATTTGTTTCGCGCGGACACAGCCCAGCGGCTGGGCCAGGTGGCCGAGCGATCGTTCGCTGAAAACGCCTCAGACTTTGTAGTCTTCGCGCGAGCTATCGGCTTCCCGCGGGCGAGCGAACTACCCGATGTGCTGGGTTACGCGACCGGCCTCAGCCAGCGTCTTAAGGATGAGCCCGATGCGGTGCGTGAAGAGAATAAGGCCGCGTGGCTGGCGCACACCATTCACGCGCGCGTGCAGGAAAAGCTGAGTCGCGAACCAGTCGAGGATTTCCGGATCGATTTCGAGGACGGTTACGGCAATCGACCCGACGCGGAAGAAGACAGCCACGCCGAATCGGCCGCAATGGAAGTTGTCCGCGGGCTCGCGGCCGGAACCTTGCCGCCATTCATTGGCATACGCATCAAGCCCTTCAACGAAGAGCTGCGCGCCCGGAGCATGCGCACGCTCGACATTTTTGTCTCGACTGTAGTGGCGGAAAGCGGCGGCAGACTGCCGGACAATTTCGTCGTCACGCTGCCAAAGATTACGACTCCCGAACAGGTGTCAGCGCTGGCTGACGTATTTAATTTGATTGAGAAGAAGACTGGCCTGCCAACCGGGGCGTTGAAAATGGAGATGATGATCGAGACTACCCAGTCGATCATAAATAGCGAAGGAAGGATCAACCTTCCCCTGCTGTTGAAGGCTGCTCGCGGCCGCTGCACGGCGGCCCACTTCGGCACGTACGACTACACCGCGAGTTGCAGCATTACAGCCGCGCATCAACACATGATGCATCCGGCGTGTGACTTCGCGAAGCACATGATGCAGGTTTCGTTTGCCGGCACCGGCATTTGGTTGTCGGATGGCGCGACCAACATTATGCCGGTGGGACCGCATCGGGCGGCTGAAGGCTCGACGCTTACTACGGATCAGATTGAAGAGAACCAGGCGGTCATTCATCGCGCCTGGAAACTGCATTACGATCACGTCCAGCATTCACTGGTCGGCGGTTTTTATCAGGGGTGGGATTTACATCCGGCGCAACTCCCGACACGCTACGCCGCCGTCTATGCTTTCTTTCTCCAAAGTTTGGATGCGGCGTCCGAACGCTTGCGCAACTTTGTTGAGAAAGCCGCGAAGGCCACGTTGGTCGGTGATGTCTTTGACGACGCAGCCACGGGGCAGGGTCTGCTCAACTATTTCCTGCGCGCGATTAACTGCGGCGCGATCACCAAAGAAGAAGCATTGCGCCTTTCAGGCTTGACACTGGAAGAATTGCAATCAGGATCGTTCGTCAAGATACTGAAGAGCCGGACCTAAGTGTCAGAAGCCCGACCGTCAGGGAGGGCATCGTGGCCGTGGAGGCCCTCCCTGACGGTCGGGCTTCTGACACTAAGCCGGACGGAATATTTGGGAAACACACAGAAAGATATCGATGATGAAAAATTGGAAGAAGAGCGTTTGTTTCGGCTTGATCCTAACTCTGACGGCGGTTGTTTTCGGCCAGAAAACGCAACGCACACCAGACAATAGTTCACTCGCCGCGAAGACTAGTCGCTTTGCGCCGACGTTGTTGACGGGTAACACGTCGAGTCTTTCGCCAAAGGATCGCCAGGCGCTGCTGAAGATTGTCGCCGCGGCGAAGTATTTCGATCGGCTTTATCTTCGTCAAATTTGGAGCGGCAACGAGCCTTTTTTGAAGAAACTGCAAGCCGAGAAGAGCCCGCTCGGTCGTCTGCGCCTGCACTATTTCATGATCAATAAAGGTCCCTGGTCGCAGCTCGACGGCAACGAACCGTTCATCGAAGGGGTTCCCCCGCGACCAGCCCAGGCCAACTTTTATCCGGACGACGTGACTAAGGATGAGTTCAATGCCTGGTTGAATACGTTGTCTCCCGAAGAGAAAGAAAAGGCCACGGGTTACTTCTACACCATTCGTCGCGATGCGAGCGGCAAACTGAAAACCGTGCCTTACAGCGAAGAGTATCGCGAGTTTCTCGAACCGGCGGCGAAGCTCTTGCGCGAAGCCGCCACTCTGACAACCAACAAAACTCTGAAAGACTTTCTGAACAAACGCGCGGCCGCGTTTGCGTCGAATGATTATTACGATAGCGATGTGGCGTGGATGGATCTGGACGCTCCGATCGATGTCACGATCGGGCCGTACGAGACTTACGAAGATGAGTTGTTTGGCTATAAAGCCGCGTTCGAAGCCTACATTACGCTGCGAGACCAGGCGGAATCGGCAAAGCTGAAGAAGTTCAGCCAGTACCTGCAGGAAATCGAAAACAATCTGCCAATCGATCCGAAATATCGCAACCCGAAGCTGGGCTCGGCATCGCCAATTCGGGTAGTCAATGAAGTGTTCAGCTCCGGCGAAGGCAACAGCGGCGTGCAAACGGCGGCGTTCAACTTGCCGAACGACGAGCGCGTGGTCAAGGAAAAAGGCTCGAAGCGGATCATGTTAAAGAACGTGCAGGACGCAAAGTTCAATAAGACTTTGATTCCGATCTCGCGCGTCGTGCTCGATCCGGCGCAACAGAAGGACCTCGCCTTCGAAGCGTTCTTTACTCACATCCTGATGCACGAGCTGATGCACGGACTCGGACCGCACAATATTAATGTCGATGGCAAAGCGACCACCGTGAGGTTGCAGCTAAAGGACCAGTACTCTGCAATTGAAGAAGCTAAGGCCGACATGACCGGCCTCTGGGCGTTGCAGTATCTGATCGACAAGGGCGTGATAGATCGTGAGATGCAGCGCACGCTGTACACAACCAATCTCGCCAGCATGTTTCGTTCGGTGCGGTTCGGCATCACCGAAGCGCATGGACGGGGCGTGGCTATGCAGTTCAATTACCTGACTGACGAAGGTGCAATTAAGTTCAACGACAGCAATGGAACATTCAGTGTCGATGAGTCAAAGATTAGAGCGGCCGTGGCCCAGCTCACTCATGAACTTCTGACCATCGAAGCCGAGGGTTCTTACGAAAAAGCGAAAGCGCTTTTGGACAAGTACGCATTGATTCGACCGCAAATGAAGAGCGCGTTCGATAAACTGAAGGGTGTGCCGGTGGATATCGAACCGATCTTTCCATTGGCGCGGTGAGATACGCGGGGCAGTAGCCCGACCGTTAGGGAGGGCGTGGACTTGCCGTTCGACCTTAACGTCCATGATGAGCCCGACACCTCGACGTCCTCCCTTACGGTCGGGCTACTGCCCCGCTCGCGATTCCTCCGGATCTAGAACAAACTCCCCTGCGGCGATTCATCGTCCGCCTCGACTGATTCGCTCAGACGTGGATAACTCTCAATTAACTTTGCGGGTCCCGGCATTTTTTTCTCTTCCAGCAGCGCCAGCACCTCGAAGGCATTCGCCAGACTCTGCCCACGCGCGTGGTTGTTGGTGATCACAAAAGTCTGTTGCGCTTTGTCAGCGACCTGTTTGATACGCTCGACCCACGGCTCTAACTCGTCGCGCGAATACAGATAGTCATAGCGCTCGACGACGTTCGCCTCTTCACGAAACCAGTTCTGATAGTTCCGCCCGTGCAAACGAATGTAGCCGATTGGCGAAGTCACTTCCGCCGACGGTTTGATCGAGTTGGCAAACACCGGCTGATCGATGTCGCACAAACCCACTCCGAGATCTTCGAGAGTCTGCAGGATCCTCGCGTTGTTCCATGATTCATGCCGCAACTCGACGACCAGCGGATAGTCTTTGAAGCGTTCGCAGAGTTGATTGAGGTAGGTGCGCTCTTCGCGATCGTTCTTGAATGACCAGGGGAATTGGATTAGAAGCGCGCCGAGCTTCTCCGCCTCCATCAGGGGACTGAGCCCCTCGCGAAAAGCCCCTTCGTCTTTGCTGGTTAGCTTGTCACGCTTGTGCGTAAAGACCTTGTGGAGCTTCGCCGTGAAAATGAAATTGGGGTTGTGCGCAACGCGTTTCAGCCACGATCTGGCCGTGTCAGGTGTGGGCGGATAGTAGAAGCTGCTGTTGATCTCGGCAGTGTCAAAGTATTTCGATACCAGCGCCAGCGTGTCGAACTTCGTGCCGGCGCCTTCGGGATACACCCGCCCTCGCCAGTCGGCGTACGACCAACCGGCAGGACCAATGCGAATATCTCGGAGAGCGCGCACGCTCGGATTTTGTTCGATAGAGTCTCGTTTGTCGAACATTGTGAGAAGCAGATGGCATCCGGATCTGCCTTTGCGCCTTTCGGTTTTCCTTAGCGCCTTGGCGTGAAACTCTGAGGGCCGGTTTCACGCAAAGGCGCAAAGGCGAAACTAAAGGCGCGAAGAAGAGCGAACATCAAAACCATGGACGCGCACGATTACGCGACCGCAGACTTTGATGCGAGGAGAAAGTTGCGAAGGTTGTCCGCCACGGCATCAGGTTGGAGACCCGACGCCGCCAGCTTCCCCTTCTCATCAGAAAACTTTGCCGCCGAAGCCAGTTCCGAAGCGTCCAAACGCCAACTGCCTGCCGAGCTGTTTTCGATTTCATTGAGTTCATCGATGAGCCCACTGAGATCGCAACGCCTGATTGCCGTCCGCACAATCGTCTCGGCCCAGGAGTAGTAAGGATAGTCGATGCGATAGGCCCAGCCCTGACCGAGCGGCGTCGCTATTAAGAAGATTTCACCTTTAGCGTTTTTGGAGATTGCAGTAAATGGCGCCCCGTGACGTGTCGGCTTGAAACCAGCGGGACTGAAGATCTCAGGCGCCAGAGTTACCAATGAAACTTTCGTTTCGTCGTCTTCGACAGCTCGCGAAGCGCCTTTCGCAAAGCTATCGAGCGCCGCCGCAATCCGATCCCATTCCTGGCGCCACAGCGATTCATATTCATTGGTGTGGCCCAGGACACGCGCGACATGCGGCAGCACCAATTCGTACGCGCGCGCATCATCGTTAACCGGTTCGCCGGCCAGTTGCCGCGCCAGAGGCGACCCGGCATCCTCATCGATTGGCGACTCCGAACCTTGTATGACGATGCTGGCGCGGACGCCGTCTTCGGTGCTCATCTCGGAAAAATCGCCGGCCTCCGCGGCCGAGATCAACTTGTCGTGCAACTCGAGCGCGGGTTCACCAGTCAGGACGGTCCAGACAGAAAGCACGCCGTCGGTATCAAAATGATTATTCGTGACCAGATCGATTCCTCCGGTTAACTCTTCACGATTCGGCGCGGCCACCAGGTTCAGCGCAATCTCTGTCGACGTGTCCGCCTTAACTGACTTTGGCGTTCGATTCCCTCTCCAGTGAGAGAAATGGATCGCGTTGTCGACGGTGCCGTCTACTGAAAGCTTGGGCACGTCGGCGATGCTGTTACTGTAGTACTGGAATCTCATGAAGGCTTAATCACGGCCGGGGGCATCGGGTGATAATTGAGTTATGCCGCAATCGGTCTGAGCTTGGCGTATTGATTCTTATTTGCCTGGGCCGCGTCCCAAAGATCCACGGCCTTCTGCAAATTCATCCAGATGTCGGGTGTTGTCTTGAACACACGCGACAAGCGGATCGCCATATCCGCCGTCATTGACCGGCGCTCATGAATTAACTCGTTGACGAGGCGTGGTGAAACTCCAAGCCGATTTGCTAATTCTTTTCGCGTTAGCGAGGCGACCTGATCGCTTCCATCCTCAGCCAGTTCCGCCAGCATGTTTCTGAAGATCGCGCCGGGATGAGTGGGACGCACTTTGCGCTGAATGCTTTGTTCTGCCATATCAATCTCTCTCAATGATAGTCCTCAAAGTTTACCTCGCTTACGTCGCCGTCCGCAAAATGAAAGGTCAGCCGCCAGTTCTTATTGACCTTCACCGCCCACGTGCCGGCGCGATTTCCCTTTAGCTCGTGCAGACCGAAGTGTGGTAAAGCAATATCTTCCAGAGTAGCCGCCGCGTCGATCACGTCAAGCCGATCTCGAAGGCGACCGGATAGTTCTGGTGGAATTCCTCGCTTGCTATTAGTTTCGAAGAACTCACGCAAGCCCTTATGCTTGAATGAACTAATCATCTCCTGGCGTCACTGGCCAAAGTTGAAAGGGGCGGAATGCTGAGACCAAAGTTCCGCGGATTCTCACCAATAATCGCAGCGGCGAAAAAGCTCGGAACGTACCCGGCTTGATTACGAAAGTCATTGTCCAACTTGTCCCGGTTCGCGTAAATCGTCCAGAAGTTTCTCTGGTAGTTCTCAGTCTCTCTAAGTTGTCTCAGGGTGTCCACGACCCACGTCGGACCAGTATTGTAACTAAGTATCACCAGCGTCATGGTTCCCGAATCTTCACCGAGTTCAGCCATGCGATCGGCGATGTAGTGCGCGGCTGCCGGTGTCATTTTCTCGACATCGCACATGTCCTCGCGCGCCACGCCGTAGTTCCTGGCAGTATCCGGCAGGAACTGAAACAGCCCGGTAGCGCCTATCTGGTTTACAAAGCAGGGTTTGTACTCTGACTCGATCATCGGCAGATAGATGCCCACGATGCTCGGAATTTTCCGGGCCGCAAACACCCGCGCGATCAAGGGGACAAACGGCACCGCGCGCCCATACACCACATTCAAACTCTCGCCACCAGGTTTGTTGGAAGTGGTTCCTTCGCGCGCAGCGTAACGGTCAACGTGATTTTTGATTGCCCGCAATGCTTCTTCGTTGAGTTTCACCGGACGGTCGCCCATCATCGCCGAGATGCGCTGCTCCTGCTCATCGACAAATTGGAGCTGCTCGGCCTCGCTCATCTGGGTGTAGAGCTTATTCGCAATAGCCGAGGCCGCCGGCGTCGTCACTACGATTTTTCTTTGCGGACTGAATCTTTGGTAAAGAAAAACTCCGCCCAGCACGATCAGGGCTACGAGACCAAGAGCCAACAGGCCATAGCGATGATAGCCATTTGATTTACCAGGCGGGAAAGCCGTTGAAATTGCCTGCTCGCGAGCGAGGGTCGCAGAGACCTCGCTACTGTTCACGACCCCGGCCTTGGGGATTGATTCGCGTATTAGACCGAGCACGACTCGCTCTTTCGATCTGTCAAAGGTATCGAGCTCCCGTCTCGCCGCGGTTAGATCCGCGAGTAGTTCCGCGGCAGTCTGATATCGTTCTGCTGTCTCTTTACGCAGAGTTTTGTTGACGATGGTCCAAAGCCGTTGCAGCTTCGGATCATCTGTCAGTTCAAGCGGCGCCAGTTCACGCTCGAGGATTGCCACCATCGTGTCCATCCGAGTTGCGCCGGCGAACGGCGCGCGATAGGCCAGCATTTCATAAAGCACGACTCCCAAACTCCAGATGTCCGTGCGCTCGTCGACGGGCAGACCGCGGGCTTGCTCGGGCGACATATAGCCGACCGTTCCCAGCACAATGCCAGTCTCCGTTTGCTGTCGGGTGATGGCCGGAAGGTCAGCCGGCGTCTGCTCTAAGAGTTTCGCAATGCCAAAGTCGAGCACCTTCACGATGCCGTCGCCGCGGCGCATGATATTCTCGGGCTTGATATCACGATGCACGATACCGGCTGCGTGCGCGGCAGAAATCGCGGAAGCAACCTGAGCGACAATGTCCAACACATCCTTGAGGGACAACTCGTCACGTGCAATCAACTCGCGGATTGTTTGGCCGTCGATGAATTCCGTGGCTATGAAGTGGACGCCGTCCAACTCTCCGACTTCATGAATCGTGAGTATGTTCGGATGATTCAAAGCTGAAGCGGCCCGCGCCTCTCTCTGAAAACGGCGTAGACGCGTGTCGTCAGAAACAAAGTAAGCCGGCAGGACTTTTAGCGCGACCAGCCGATCAAGTCGCGCGTCATGAGCCAGATAGACTTCGCCCATCCCACCACTTCCAAGGTGGTCGATGATTTTGTAGGGCCCGATCTCCTGTCCGATGTGGTTGATCGAATGGTCGCCCAGAATGACGCGCGCATCCTGCGCGATGGCCGGCTCCTCGATAAAATCCGCGGCGGCATCGTAAGCACTAACCAGTGAACTCGCCTCAGACTGCAACTCTGCGTCACCGGCGCACACCTGCTCCAGAAACACGGCGCGCTCCGCCGGACCGCGATCAAGCGCCGCCTGTAAAACTTCTTCGACTTGTTGCCAGCGTTCAGGAGTCATCAGAACATTGCCAATTGTTGATTGCCGATTGCCGATTGATCTGCGCTGGGAGCGCGGACGTCCGTCCGCATTGATCGCGAAGCGCGAAAACTTGTGCTTGTGAAAAGGAATAAAGAAAAACTTGTTTCGCACGCGTTGCGGACGAGCCGTCCGCGCTCCCAGCATGATCTAGCCTCTCTCCAAACCACATCGCTCTCTATCTATTCAGCCTTCGATACAACCAGGCCTTTGCTGCGCGCCAATCGCGGCGCACAGTCATCACCGAAATCTGTAACACCTCCGCGGTTTCTTCCAGTCCCAGACCACCAAAATAGCGCAGCTCTACTACCCGGCTCTTCCGCAAATCGATCTTCGCCAATCCATCCAGCGCTTCGTCCAGCTCCACCAGTTCCCGTGCGCGTTCCCTGGGCATTAGCTCGGCTTCGGCCAGCGAAACTCGCTGCACGTCGCCGCCGTGTTTAGCGCAATGCCGGCGTCGCGCGTGATCGATCAAGACGTGGCGCATGACCTGGGCGGTGACCGCGAAGAAGTGGGCGCGATTCTGCCATTTGATTTTCTTTTGTCCGGCGAGACGCAGATATGCTTCGTTGACCAGCGCGGTAGTCCCGAGCGTGTGGCCATTCCGCTCTCGCTGCACATAACGATGCGCGATGCGCCGCAACTCGTCATAGACCAAAGGGGTCAACTTGTTGAGCGCGGCTTTGTCGCCCTGCCGCCACTCAATCAGCAATCCCGTTAAGTTGTCCGCCGCGACCATCATCGTGCCCATCTCTCTTAGTTTAGAGTTCAAGCTTTAGCCTGCTCCTGGAAACAGCAACCTGAAGGTTGAACTCTGAACTCAAGACTTACCACTACAGAGATTCTAGCATCATTGCCGCAGGCTCAACTTTCAGAGATCCTGAAACGGAAAAAGTATTTGTGCCGCAGAAAAACTTTTCCTTCCAATGAACATTCTCGCCGCGATTTCTCGCTTGCCCCTTTTAGACCATGAACACTTCCCTGATCTTTTCTCGCTGATCAAAGTGAGGACCACTTGAGTGGCCCAAACTAAAACCAGGAAAGCTGAGGGACATGCTAATGAAAATCAAAAGAATCCTGCTCTTTTCACTGACTTTAATAATCTCTTCATCCACGGCTTCGCGTCTTTCCAGCGCGGTAACGACGCAGTCAGGTACGGTCTATCAGCAGATGACGCTGGCGCAACGCGCGGGCTTCGTGACCGAAAAGGCACACGAAATTTCGCGAAAGATTTCCGGTAACGATTATGAATTTACGACGGCGTTTGAAATGGAGATTCAGAAAGCTGTCGATATGTATGCCCGGCGCATTGGAAACAACGCCGGCGACAGCCCGGGCAAGGGCGATGTTCGCATTGTCTTTGAGCGGGGTCAGACGGTCGCGCCCGTCTTGATCAAAACATTCAAGGCACACAATGTCTCGCCGTTAATCGGACTCTACCTGCCGCTGGTTGAATCTGAATACGTCAACATTGACTCGCCAAACTCAGTGGGGGCGGTGGGGATGTTTCAGTTTGTGCCACAGACCGGCGAGCACTACGGCCTGAGCGCTGACGATTTACTCGACGTGGAGAAATCCGCCGACGCGGCCGCGCGCTATATCGGCGATGGTATCAAACAGTTCGGCTCGGACCGCATGAAAGAGGCACTCGCCCTGCTGGCCTACAATCGCGGTGGCGGCAATGTCGAGCGCGATCTGGCGACGCTCGTTAACGAACAGAACCGCGCGTGTAGTATCTGTGCGCTGACCGAGCAGCGCGATAAGCTGGACAAGACTTTTCGCAGTGAGAATGTCTACTACGTCCCGCGCTGGTTCGCCGCCGCGATCATCGGCGAGAACCCTCAGGCCTTTGGTCTGCAGACACGACCGCTGTCGTCATTCGAATCGAAGTAGGTTGGAATTCTCCCTTCTCTCTTTGGGAGAAGGGTTGGGGATGAGGGCTTGAAGAAGACTTGATGGATTTACTTCCCTGTCTTTTGTGAGAGGGGCGTTGAAGAGATCACCAAACTTTTTCGCCAGGGAAAAACGAAGTCGACGGAGAGGGTCCGCCTAAGTCCCTCTCCCCAACCCTCTCCCAAAGGGAGAGGGAGTAAGACCGAGCGCCGTCAGTTACTGATCCTTCCATTCCGGAATGCGGCCCGGCGTCCAGGGGGCGCCGGCAGCTTCCATCTGTTTTTCCAGCTTGGCCAGATCGCCTTCGATTAGTTGCCGCAGTTGATTAAGAGTAGTTTCAAATTCCTGCGCCGCTGCCGCGTACTGATCGATTTGCGTCTGGGTGGGACGGGACGTAGACGTACGCTGCGAGCCGGCAACGCTACCGACTCGCTCAGCGATCGAAGGCGGCAGGTTCATGTTGCGTTGGCGTAAAGCCTGATCGCCTGTCAGCGCGCGCAGGATCTCGTTGGTGCGTTTGTCCAAAGCGGCTGCATCGCTCATCAGTTTTTCCGGCGCCGAAGGTGTTTCCAACAACGCCCGTCTGATCGCTACCAGACGCGGCTTGAGAGCATTGGCAGTCGCCACTGCTCCCTGCACCGCACGCTGCAGCCTGGCTACCTTTTGTTGAAATTCGACCAGATTCGCGCGATCGGCCGGTGACATGCGCTCCTGACCTTCCACGATCACCTGAAACTCCTGCGCCTGGCCCAGGGAGGTAATCACGCCGTCGACTCTCTTCGCCAGACTCACCTTGTAGGTGCCAGGCATGACCAGCGGACCCGACGGACCTTCGTCGAAAGGATTCTCAGCCTCCGGATTCGGTGGCGGCGGCAGAGATGGGGCAGGTGAGCGCAAATCCCACGAGACGCGCTGCATGCCGGCGGTGACTGGCCCCGTCAAGCGACGGACCACGCGACCCGACGAATCGCTGATAGTGAGGATGACCGCCGGCGCTTCCTCTTCTTCTTCGGCGCGAAGATCCGCGGAGCTGGGGAGAGCCACGGCGGTGTTCTTCCGCTGCGCATCTCTTTCAGTTTCCTGCCGCTTCGATTTCTTGGTCTTCAGCTCTTCCTTCAAATAGTAGGTGAACGTCGCGCCGAACGGTGGATTGTCCGCCGTGTAAAATGATTCGCCCTGAAAACTTTTGCCGCGCCCGCCGAGGGGCTGGGCCTGGATGTACATCAGCGCATCCTTGACCGGGAACAGCAGGCCGTCCTGTTTGAGCATTTCAGGTTTCAGCAAACGCAGCGGCGTGTAGCTATCCAGAATGTAAATGCCGCGACCGAACGTTCCCAGCACCAGATCGTTCTCGCGTTTCTGAATAGTCAGATCGCGCACCTGAATAGTCGGCAAGCCACCTCTCAGTTGAATCCATTTCTGACCGCCATCGATCGAGAAGTAGAGACCAAACTCGTTGCCGACAAAAAGCAGATTTGGGTTGACATGATCCTCGGCAATCGCCCAGACCGGACCATTCGGCGGCAGGTTGCTCTTAATCGAGGTCCACGTGCGCCCGGCATCCGTGCTTTTGAACAGATAAGGTTTGAAGTCCGCGTTCTGATGGTTTTCGATCGCGACATAGACCGTGTTGACGTCGTGGTTGGAAGCCACAATGCGGCTCACGTAAGCGAGTTCAGGAACGTCGGGGAGCTTTTCGACTTTACGCCAGTTCTTGCCGCCATCCTCTGTGATTTGGAGCAAGCCATCATCCGTACCGATATAGATAAGCCCTTCCTTTTTAGGTGATTCAGCGAGCGCTGAGGCGTTGCCAAAGAAAGCCGTCGACTGGTTCTTGGCGACTGCATCCATGCTCCAAATCTTGCCCATGACCGGCAACTTGTCGCGATCCAGAGCGCGCGAAAGCTGTCCGCTAATGACCTTCCAGCTATCGCCGCGATCGTCGCTGCGGAACAATTTGTCTGCGGCAAAATAAAGGCGCGTGTGCGAATGTGGACTGATGATGAAGGGCGAATCCCAGTTCCAGCGCAAAGGATCTTCGCTGCGGCCGACCTCTGGCTGAATGCCCATTCGTTCGCCCGTGACTTTATCAAAGCGCGCCAATGACCCGCCCTGTAGTTCCGCATAGATCGTGTTCGGATCTTCAGGATCGACCTGGCTGCGGAAACCGTCGCCGCCGTTGGTAACGAACCAATCACTGTTGAGGATGCCCGAAACATTGCGTGTCCGCGATGGTCCGCCAAAGCTGAAGTTGTCCTGGGCGCCGCCATAAACATTATAGAAGGGCTTGGCGTTGTCGGTGGTGATGTCGTAGAACTGCGTGACCGGCAGATTGCGTTTGAATTCCCAATTCAAGCCGCGGTCGTGGCTCTCATAAACGCCGCCATCGCAACCGACCAGATAGTGATCGGTGTTGCTCGGCTGGATCCAGATATCGTGATTGTCGACGTGCTTCGATCTCTCACCGAGACGCCGCAGGGTCCGGCCGCCGTCGTCAGACACCATCAGAAAAACGTTCATCACGTAAATTCGATCGACATCTTTCGGGTCGGCGACGATCCGCGCATAGTACATGGCGCCCGCATCGAACTCGTTGCGTCTTTCCCAACTACCGCCGCGATCGTTCGAACGAAAGATGCCCCCCTTGCGATCCCCGGCTTCGATCGTCGCGTAAACAACGTTCGAGTCAACCGGTGAAACGGCCAAACCGATGCGGCCCATCTCAGTCGTTGGTAGACCGGCCCTCACTTTGTTCCACGTCGCGCCGGCATCCGTCGACTTATAGATGGCGCTCTCTGGCCCACCGTCAATCAAGGTAAACATGTGGCGACGGCGTTGATAAGAAGCGGCGTAGACTGTTTCCGGATTCTGCGGATCGATCACCACGTCGGTGACGCCCGTGTTCTCGCTGATGTTGAGAATGTTCTTCCAAGTCTTTCCGTTATCGGTCGTCTTGAAGAGCCCGCGATCTCCGCCCGGGCCCCACAGCGGTCCCTGCGCAGCCACGTAAACGATGTTTGAATCCTTGGGATCGATGGCGATGCGGCCGATGTGCTCGGACGTTTTCAGTCCGACATTCCTCCAAGTCTTGCCGCCGTCATCGGAGCGATAGAGGCCGTTGCCGTATGAAACACTGCGTTGGCTGTTGTTCTCTCCCGTGCCCACCCAAACCGTCAGCGGATTTTTCGGATCCAGCGCGATGCAACCGATTGAATACGATCCTTCCCGGTCGAACACCGGCGTCCACGTCGTGCCGTTATTAATCGTCTTCCACACCCCACCCGAAGCCGAGGCGACAAAGTAGCGCGCCGAGTTAGTCGGGTCCACCGCGAATCCAATCACCCGACCAGAGGTGAATGCCGGTCCGATAGAGCGAAATCTCAAGCCGTTGAAAGTCGGCGTCGACATCGGATCGCGCGGCCGGCTCTCATCTTCAGCGCCCGGCTGCTCGGGCCGTCTGGTGGCGTCCGGCCTGGCGGGCTCAGGAGAAGGCTGCTGTTTGATCGCCGCTTCCGGCGTTGGTTTCTGAACTGTCGCGTCGGTCTGGGCCAGAACCGAGAGCGGCAGCACAAGGATCATTAAGGCAAGCAGGATTAAGCGGGTTGAAGTCGTGATCGAACGGATACAGGGGAACATCAGCAGAGTCTCCTTGAAGTGACCAAATTATGTGCCGGCATCGTCTCTGGTGACCTTAAGGAAATACCTCGGCCACAGCCGCAGCACTAAGAGCAACGATTAACTGTTGGGATCGCCACGTCTCGCCATCGACATTGATCGCCGGGCTAGGCAGCAGCGCACTCTCGCTTTGAAAGCAGTTTGTGAACGGTCTCGATGAGGGCTTCCACGTCGGGCTTGGGCACGTAAGCCTGGGCCCCGGCCGCCATTGCTTCCAGCCGGTGAACCTCGTAGGCATCGCCCGTGTAGAAGATGCACGGCACCCCGGGTGTTAGCTGATTCAACTGTGCGCATAGGTCCAGGCCGGTGCCGTCCGGCAGACGTTTGTCCAGCACGTAAAGATCGAATTCGTGCACTCTGGCGAGTTCCATCGCCTCTGCCATGCTGTGCGCGGGGTGAACCTCATAGTCCGACTGTGAGAGCAGGAGCTTAAGCATCTCAGGCGTGTCTTCATGATCGTCCACACACAGGATTCGACATTTGACTTCTGACATACCAACCTCCGGATGGGACAGTTTTCCTACTAAAATTGTGCGAATGAAACCGAATGATTAATTCAAGGAGAGCGGATTATAGTCCACGCCGCGCCCGTCGCGCTACTATTGATCAATGGCAATTCGCCAATCGCGAATAGATTGTTCTGCTTCGGAGTGATTTAAGTGTTTGAGCGTGCTTCGCACGCGGGCGAAGGCGCGGGCGCCCGCGCTCCCAGTAGCTGATTGTCTACCGTCTGAGCAGGATCAATATACCCGCGACGATGCCAAGCACCGCTAGGCCAGTCGTGACCGTTGCAGAAAGTCTCATGTTGAGCAACGGCAAGAGTCCGGTGAGAATCAACCAGAGCCCAAGTAAAAGCATTCCCAGATTTCTGCCTGCCAAATCATTTGTTAGTCCCATTCCTTCTCCTTTTGAAATGCGAGTGACAAAAGCGAACCCATGGCTCGCTTATCTGATTCGGAATCACCCGCTTGATTCTAGCCGAGTTCGCAAACGCCAAGCTAGTTTTTGCCCGACGTTGATGCCGCAGCCCTTGTGCATTAACTGCCCGCTATGTTAACAACCGCATGCAATCCGCTTTCTACTCGCTTGCTTTTTCTGACGGAGGACGACAGATGTTTCGACAGACGGTGCTTTCGTTCATCGCCTTTTCATTCCTACTGCTGGCTGTTCCGCAGGTTCATGCGCAAGTAACCAGCCAGACAATGATCCCCAGCGTCGATCCCGCGCTCTTCAAGGGACTTCGCTATCGCCTGGTTGGACCATCGCGCGGCGGACGAGTCACGACCGTGACCGGAGTTCCGTCTCAGCCGAAAACATTTTATATGGGCGTCGCAAGTGGCGGCTTGTTCCGCACGACGGATGGCGGGACCACCTGGATCGCCATTACGGATGGAAAGGTTCCGTTGGGTTCAACTGGATGCGTCGCGGTGGCCGACTCTGATCCAAATGTCATCTATCTCGGCACCGGTTCTGATGACGTGCGGAGCAACGTCTCGACGGGGCGTGGCATGTACAAGACAAGCGACGGCGGCCAGACGTGGAAATTCATCGGTCTCTACAACGCCGGCCAGATCGGATCGGTACGCATCCATCCGACAAATCCGGACATCGTCTGGGTGGCGGCGCAGGGCGATGCTTTCAAGTCGAACTCCGAACGCGGTGTTTTCAAGACTACCGACGGAGGGCAGACGTGGCACAAGGTTTTGTTCTTATCCGACCAGGTGGGCGCGATGGATCTGGAGATTCAGCCGGGCAATCCGAATGTCGTCTATGCCTGGATGGCCCGGCTCGAGCGCAAGCCCTGGACGATCATTAGCGGGGCGCGCGAGGGCGGCTTCTACAAGAGCACCGACGGTGGTGAACACTTCACCAAAGCTGCAAACGGTTTGCCGGCTGAATTGATCGGCAAAGCCAACCTCGCGGTAACAGCAGCGAAACCGGACCGCATCTATGCGCTGGTCGAGGCGAAGCCGGGTGGCGGACTCTATCGTTCAGACGACGCCGGCCAAACCTGGATGGCGATGAATCCGCAGCCGGCATTGATCGCAAACGCGATGATCCAGCGTCCTTTTTATTACGTGGCGCTCGGCGCCGACCCGACGAACGCCGACGTGGTCTACGCGGGCGCGGAAAGTTTCTTCAAATCAGCGGACGGAGGCAAGACGTTTACGATCCTCCGCACACCGCATGGCGACAATCACGACATCTGGATCAATCCGAAGGACGGCCAGATCATGATCCAGTCAAACGACGGCGGCGCCAACATCTCAACCGACGGCGGCCGCACCTGGTCAACCCAGATGAATCAGCCGACGGCCGAGATCTATGGCGTATGGTTAGACAATCAGTTCCCTTACAAACTTTACGGCGCGCAGCAGGACAACACGACGATTATCATGTCTAGCCAGCCCGACGCCGCCGGACGCGAAGACTGGCGCCCCGGCCCCGGTTGTGAAACCGGGCCCATCATGCCGCATCCGAAAAATCCGGAAATCGTTTACGGCTCGTGCAAAGGTCAGTACGGCGTGATGAACCTGCGGAACGGTCAGGAGAAAAACTACTGGGTCGGCGCACAGTCTTTGTATGGTAATCCCGCCGGCGATCTGATTTACCGCATGCAGCGCGTGTCGCCGATGGCGACGTCGCCGCACGATCCTGACGTGCTCTATTACGGGTCGCAGTATCTGCACCGGACTCGCGACAAAGGCATCACGTGGGAAAGGATCTCACCGGACTTAACGGCTAAGCCTGCGTGTTGCCAGGGCGCGAGTGGCGAACCGATTACTCGCGACGTTACCGGTGAAGAGTTTTACAGCACCCTCTATGCGATTGCGGAATCGCCGCTCGAAAAGGGAGTGATCTGGACTGGCGCGAACGACGGACCCTTCTATGTGACGCGCGACAATGGCAAGACGTGGACCAACGTCACGCCAAAAGATCTTCCGTCAGGAGGCCGCGTCCAATACATCGATCCATCGCCTCATAGAAAGGGATCGGCTTACTACGCCGTGTACCGTTGGCTTTTGGGGGACTATCAACCATACATCTATCGCACCGATGATTATGGAAAGACCTGGACACGCCTGACTGATGGAAAGAACGGCGTCCCCGCGGATTGGCCCACACGCGTGGTGCGCGAAGATCCAAACCGCGCCGGATTGCTTTACGCGGGAACGGAATTCGGGATGTTCATTTCGTTCGACAACGGCGCGCACTGGCAATCATTCCAGTTGAATCTGCCGAACGTGCCGGTCACGGACATTAAGGTGCATCGGAAGGATTTGGTGATCTCGACTCAGGGTCGCGCGTTTTGGATCCTGGATAACATCAGCTCGCTCCACCAAATCACACCACAGATGACGGCCTCAGACGTGCACCTGTTTCATCCTCGCGACGGCTATCGCACCAGAATTAATCCCAGCGTCCTTGGGCCCACGATTGAATATTATCTTCCCGCCCCGTCGACGGTTCCGGTGACGATCGAGATCCTTGATGCCAGGGGAACACTGATGAATTCCTACAACAGCGAGACCCCTTCGTCGATAGGTCGCGGCGGCCGTGGCGGCGCGGGAGCGACCGGAACCGGCGCGCCCGAACCGGAAGATCCCGATGCGCCTGCCGGACGACGCCCAAATCCACCGCCACGTCCAACAAAGGTCGCGGGCCTCAATCGCATGGTGTGGGACGTAAGAAATCAGGCCGGGGTGATTGTTACGCCCGGGCAATATCAAGCCCGTCTGAAGATCGGTGCGGCGTCATTAACTGAAACCTTTAACGTCCTCATCGATCCGCGCGTCGCCGAGGATGGCGTCACCTCGGCCGACTTGCAGGAACAATTCGCACACAACATGCGCATGCGCGAACTTGTGACCGGCGTTAACCAACTCGTTAGCCAGGTTCGCGAGGCGCAAACAAAATTGCGCGGCGCGAACGGCGGTGACGCCAACATGTCGGCTGCGGTAAACGCGCTAGCGGCGCAGCTCAACACCGAGCCGGTGCGATACGGCAAGCCAGGATTGCAGGCCCAGATAACCTATCTGGCGGGGATGACTGCCAACGTCGATCAAAAGATCGGCCGGGACGCGATCGAACGATATGAAGTGTTGAAGAAGGAACTTGACGCGATTCGCGCGGAGGTTGTTCGATTGCTTGGGCCGCCGCCGTCCCCGCCATCGAATAGCAACTTGCCATAACGCCGCGCCCGCGCAACGAATAATCAAAATCGGAGGTGGTGTCTTAGTTTACAGGCGTTCAGAGTACCGACTTTAGTCGGGTCTTTCCCCGTCTTAAAAGCCCGACTGAAGTCGGTACTCTGAACGCCTGTTTCCAACTCATAACACACCAAATCGGAGCCACTTATGAACAAACTCAAACTACCAAAAATTGCGATTCTCGCGGCTAGCCTGCTCTTCACGATTTCGGTTGTCGCGCAGGAGCGCGCCGCGCTCACCTCAGCCGACTACGCGCGCGCCGAAAAGTTGATGGGCTATAACACATCACCGCTCGTGTTCCGCTCCGGCGTGCGTCCGACCTGGACCCCGGATGATCGCTTTTGGTATCGGATCACCACAGCGGAGGGCAGTGAATTTTTGCGGGTCGATCCTGCAAAAGGAACTCGCGAGCCGGCTTTCGATCATGCGAAGGTCGCGGCGGCCCTCTCAGAGGCTGCCGGCGCTACTTACGACGCGCGTCATCTGCCCTTCACTCAATTCGATTTCTCGTCCGACGGTCAAACAATCTCATTCACCGTGCGGCAACGTCGATGGAAGTGTGATCTGCAAACCAACAAGTGCGTGGCTGAAGCCGGCGCCGACCCGGGAGCCGCCGCGCCCGGCGCTGCCAGGGCCAGAGCCCTTGAAGTAATGTCGCCCGATAGGAAACGCGCCGCCTTCATCCGCGATTTCAATCTCTGGGTTCGCGACGTGGCCAGCGGCAAGGAAACTCAACTGACCACCGACGGCGTGAAGGACTTTGGTTACGCGACCGATAACGCCGGCTGGGTGCACAGCGATCGCGCGATTCTGCTCTGGTCTCCTGACTCGAAGAAGATCGCCACCTTTCAACAGGACCAGCGGAAGGTGGGCGAGATGTACCTGGTCGAAACCAAAGTTGGACATCCGACGCTGCAAGCCTGGAAATATCCTTTACCAGGCGACGCGGTCGTGGCAATGATTCAGCGGGTCATCATCGACGTGGACCAGCCAAGCGTCGTCCGTTTGAAACTCCCTCCTGATCAGCATCGCTCGACGGTCTGTGACAACATCGCCTGCCGCGGCACTGAATTGGCCGATGCGGAGTGGAGTCCCGATTCTTCCGAACTCGCGTTCGTTTCAGTCTCACGCGATCACAAAGAAGCGAACCTGCGCATCGCCGACTTGACCGGCGCCGTGCGTGATGTCGTCGAAGAAAAAGTGAAGACCCACTTTGAGTCAGGCCAGAACCAGTGGAATTGGCGCTACCTGCCGTCGTCGCATGAAGTGATTTGGTTTTCCGAGCGGGACAACTGGGGTCATCTCTATCTCTACGATTCAGCAACCGGGCGGCTGAAGAACCAGATTACCAGGGGCGATTGGGCGGTGACCGACGTGCTGCGCGTCGATCAGAAAAATCGCTTGCTTTATTTTCTCGCCGTGGGTCGTGAACCGGGTCGTAATCCTTACTTCAAGCAGCTATACCGTATCGGATTCGACGGCACGAAGCTGGCGCTGCTGACGCCGGATGACGGTAATCATGACATTGCACTCTCGCCTTCGGGCCGCTTCTTTGTTGATAACTATTCACAGCCAGACGTCGCGCCCGTCGCCGTTTTGCGCGACGTAAGCGGAAAGCTAATTACCACTCTCGAGAAGACCGACACTTCAAAATTGCTGGCCGCCGGATGGAAACCGCCCGTCCCGATTACCGTGAAGGCGCGCGACGGCGTAACCAATCTTTATGGGTTGATGTTCAAGCCGACGAATCTCGACCCAAATAAGAAGTATCCGATCGTCAATCACATCTATCCCGGTCCGCAGGGAGGAAGCGTAGGCAGTTGGTCCTTCGCGGCTGCTCGCGGCGACTGTCAGGCGCTGGCGGAACTCGGCTTCATCGTAGTCGAGATCGAAGGCATGGGAAATCCTCTTCGATCAAAAAGTTTTCATGATTTCTACTATGCCAACATGGGTGATAACACGCTGCCGGACCAAATCAGTGGCATGAAGCAACTGGCCGCAACGTATCCGTGGATCGACATTGATCGCGTGGGCATCTACGGCCATTCGGGTGGGGGCTATGCGACCGCCGACGCGATGTTTCGTTATCCCGACTTTTTCAAGGTCGGAATTTCTGAATCAGGAAACCACGACAATCGCGAATACGAAGATGATTGGGGCGAGATGTATCAGGGTCTGGAAACTAAATCCAACAACACGTCTAACTATGATGACCAGGCAAATCAGAACCTGGCGAAGAATCTGAAGGGACACTTACTGCTGGCGCACGGCACGATCGACGACAATGTGCCGCCGTACAACACACTGCTGGTCGTCGACGCGCTCATCAAGGCGAACAAAGACTTCGACCTGTTAATGCTCCCTAATCAGCGGCATGGATACGGTGCAGCCGGCAACTACATGACACGCCGGCGGTGGGACTATTTCGTCCGCTACCTCCTGGGCGCCGAGCCACCTCTGAATTATCAATTGCATCCGCCTGATGCGCGCCCGACTGCCGGGCCATGAGACCGACTTTTGTGTTTCGTGACTTTTCGTGTGAATTCGTGGATCGTCCTTCGCGGCGAAAACTCGATCCACGAAATCACCCGAAGCCACACGAAACAACTGTTAATCGATCAAATGAAACGCGACCTTCGCGTCCTCGGGCTCGAGGATCGGGTGATAGTCTTTGCCGTAGTTCGCGACAATCTTATTCACGTAGTTCTGCGTTTCGGGATAAGGCGGGACGCCCTGGTATTTGTCCACTGCTCCTTCACCGGCATTGTATCCGGCGAGAGCGAGCTTCACGTCGCCATTGAATCTCTTCAACAACCACGCTAAGTACTTCGTTCCGGCTTCGACGTTGCAAGCCTCGTCTTTGAGATCGGTGCAATCAAATCGTTTCGCAGTGGCCGGCATCAGTTGCATCAGGCCGCGCGCTCCCACGGGAGAGGTCGCGTCGGGATGATATTTCGATTCCTGTTGGATGACCGCGTGTATGAATCGCGGGTCAACGCCTTCGCGCTCTCCGGCGTGAAAGATGATCCAATCCAGATCACAATCGCCGGAAACGGGAATGTCGGCGGGTATTTTCTCGAACTCAACAGCAGCGTCGACAGAAGGCGCAAATACAGGACTGAAGAAGAGTCCCGTAAAGTTTGTTAGACAAAAAAGAGAAATGATGGCAAAGGGTGCGAACTTGGCAGAGCGCAAGTGGGGAAATCGAGGCAACTTCATTCGGTTTTTCTCCATGTGAGCGATGACCCCAGGTCATCAAATTACGTAAAGCCTTTTAGCTACGCATGGCCGAACCGATTTACAAAGAACTTGAAAAAGTATTGCAATCAGGAGACCGAGACTAAGATGGCTTTTTGATTGCGACAGTTGCTCTTTTTCGATTGCCGACACTGCTTCAATGTGACGTACCCAAACGAGTCAATAACGCGTCAGAGGCCCGTTTTCAAAGGCTGATAAGGAGTGAACCAAAAGTTTACATCCGACGACGGGCGGGGAGATAAACTCGGATGTCATCGTTTCGAGGATTCACGACATAAACGGAAACGCGACCGTCGGGAAGCGTCTGAATTGTGGCCGGCGAGGCCAGCCCCGTGAGATACCAACCTGACGGCAGCACCACCGTGTTACGCAAACGCCCAAAGGCCCGGTCCCACACCAACTCATCCGAGTCGACGTAATAACTTTTCGCGTCCGCGTAGGTTTCCATTAAACGGATCCTGTTGGTCGTGCTCGGGCTCAAGCGCCCGCGTGAGATGGGTGACGACGATCTCGCTGTCGTCCTTGATTGTATCTGTGATGGGCAGCTTTCGTTCGGTTGCTTGTTTGCCGGTGATGATCTCGCACTTTAGTTTGGCGCCGGTATCCAGATCGATGCTTTCCGGATCGGACACATGACTGCCCGCGCGCACGACGTTGAAATAATACTTCTCGCCAACCTTGCGAACTGTGTAGTCGTGAGTGATGCGAAAGGAATGCGACTCAGGCGACTGGAGCTCGTAGAGGATCTCGCGATCCTGATAGGCGCGTTCGGTGAGTGGATTCTGGTTTTGTGCGGCGGTGATTGTCAGTAACGCCTGCGGTCGCGGGAGGAGGCAGAAAATGCCGCTGAGTAGAGCGAAGAAAGCGATCACCAATGGCCGGATTCTCATCATGACAGTCGCGGTAAGGGATGCATCAAGTCTTATTAGCACCTCGCTTCAGCGAGGTGATCTATTCAGTGCGATTGGACGCGAAAACCGTTGAAACGGTTATTCAGTTTTCCTCCCACCATGGTCACCTCGCTGAAGCGAGGCGCTAATGAAAGGATGTGTTCGTTTACTGTCAACGCCGCTTTCTTTGACGTAGGCAACTTCTTCGCCCTAATCGTGACTTCGAGCTGCCCGCCACTGCCCGGATTCACGAATGCAAGTTTCAGACGGCCGTCAGCTTCCGACAAGACCTGCGTCGCCACCGAACATGAAACGATTTCGTACCCAGCGGGCAACACGATGCTGTCGCGTGGTATTCCGAGGGGCCGTTTGAAAACGATCTGATCGCCCTCGATGTAGTAGCTCTTGTCGTCCTTGTAAGTTTTGATAATGGCCAGGCGATATTCGCCGCGATCTGAAACTGGGTGCGCCAGATGTACCTTAATGTAATGGGACGTGGGACTGAAGTTCTCAGCCGGCGAATCAGTTTTGGCTTGGACGCCGGTTACGACTTCGATTTTCAGGGGCTTGCCGGTCGCCAGATCGATAACCGATTCATCGGACGCCTCGCTCCCTTCGCGAATCTGGTTGAAGTGATAACGCGCGCCCGCGCGCGTCTCACTCACTTCGTAATAGATCTTGAATTGATGAGTGTCGGGCGCCAGCAATTCGTAGCGCGTGTAGGTGTCGGCGGAAATGTATTGGGCGGACGCCAGGCTGCATGAAGCAATGAAGCATACGAAGGCAATTAGCTTATTGAACATTTGCGTTAGCGGCTGCATCAGGATTTGCGCGAATCCTACCAGCGTCAATAGAGGGATGATAAACTGATTTGAGTTTATCGTCAGTCAGAAAGCGTCCCGAAGCGAGCCGGATGGAAAAGGTAATTGAAATACTAAACCGCATGCAAGCCGATGGCGTGTTCGAGAAATTCGCAATCGGCGGAGGGATAGCGGCGATCTATTATCTGGAACCCTACCAAACAGACGATATCGATGTCTTTATCTCGCCTGTATTGGTTGGCCAAAGCGGTTTGGTATCGCTTGAGCCAATATATTCCTATCTGGAGAAGCTGGGTTACTTGCCAGTTAAAGAAGGTGTGCTGATCGAAGATTGGCCGGTCCAGTTCGTGCCGACATTCGCCGCCGTGCAGGAGGAAGCAATTGCCCGGGCGCGGCG
Source organism: Pyrinomonadaceae bacterium (assembly GCA_035317005.1). Lineage (GTDB taxonomy): Bacteria > Acidobacteriota > Blastocatellia > Pyrinomonadales > Pyrinomonadaceae > UBA11740. Next base: position 29,917 of record DATHHW010000137.1, read on the forward strand.
CGTCGAGTACGGAGGGACTCACACATTCATCTTTTCCGCGGAACATCTTGGCGCCGAGCTGCTCCGCTCGGGGAGACTCAAGGATCAGGTGCGAGTGATCGATTTGATCGAATCGAAAAAAATGGACATGAACGTGTTTCGCGATATCATTAGCCGCCATGGCTTGACGGAGAAGTGGAAAGAGCTTGTTACGCGTTACGAGTTGGAGGAGTGATGAGTAGCAAAACATTCGATCTGACCAAGATGACCGTCGAGGATCTCTTTCGCGCGAAGAAGGAGCGGCGGCAGCGTCTCGCCAACCTGCCTTTTCAAGAGAAGATTGAGATCGTTAAGAAGCTCCAAGCCGTCGCACGTACGATTCGGGCGTCGAGGCGCAAAGTTCGGCGGACGATGACGAACGAGAAAAATGTTTTTGCGTCGTTTCTGGAAGTTCTTCGAGACTTTGCTGGTGAGCCAGTCAAAGAATGGGATGTGGTTGAGGAATGGTACGTCAATCGTGCGCTCACTCCGCCTGCCGTGCCCTATGACAAACGGCCGGACGTCATCTGCGTCACCTCGTCTGGGAGAAAGATTGGTGTTGAGCTTAAGAGTTGGCTAAACGAAGAACAGATAGCAGAAGCTCGAAGCCGTCCCGACCATCAGTGGGTTCAGTCTCCTACGCCTGTTGGGTTTTATGGTGATGAAATGCTGGAGACACTAAGCAAATCCCTTGTTGCTCATACGGGGGATGCTCGCTACAAAGACCTTGGAAAGCTGATTGGGCTTGATGAAGTCTATTTGCTTGTTCACTACGACTTCAAGTCCTTTGCTTACAACACACCATTTGATGCTCCTGGTTTTGGCTTCAAAGAAGCGGCGGAATCCGCGTCCCGCGTACTCGGGGGCGATGGTGGCTATTTCGACCGAATCTTTCTTTTCCACTTCTTGTGGGGCGAGGAAAAGGCCTACAGAATCCTATAGGTAAGAATTTCTGCGAAGCACGGTAGGCTTATGCCGTAATGGGTCTGAGTTCCGCGTATTGATTCTTATTTGCCCGGGCGGCGTCGCGCAAATCCACCGCCTCCTGCAAATTCATCCAGATGTCTGGCGTAGTCTTGAACACTCGCGACAAACGAATCGCGATGTCCGCCGTCATGTCGCGGCGTTCATTGATCAGCTCGTTCAAATGATAATATTCTCCCGCTGGCGTTTCGAAGTGCCAGGCTTCCTTATTAACTGTTCGATCTCGGAGCTATAAGCATGAGAAAACTCTTACTGCCGTGTCTGCTCTTCCTTCTTTTGATCGTTTCCTTTCAAGGTACCAATTCCCAGTCTCAAGAGACACCGTGGAACGAGTCTTGTAGCACAAACGATTCGAGGCATTACTTAAACTCTAAATACATTACAAAGGGCGTATACGCGAATAAGAATCCTGATGCTGAACTGCTCGCTGATATTTGGCTCAAAATAGTTCCGCGCAGGGACACTGAGCAAGGGCGCACAGTATATCAAGAGCACCTCAAGCAATTAAAGAAAAAGGTAAAAGATAAGAGTCAAGCGTTTGCCTATCAGATGGCGAAGATCAGCTTTCACTGTGAATCTCGTCGGGTCAATGTGTGGGAGATGTGGGATTACGATTCTGATGGGAACATACTCTATAAATGGCCAAAGACCTGGCCCGGACTGTCAACCACCCTGTATGGTGACACGGTTGGGCCTGGCACAGCGAACGAATGCCTGTTAGATATTGTGTGCGAGGTTCTTAAAGCCAAAGACTCATCTCTTAAAGAAAAGCGTTGATTTCGCGAGACATCGCGCCGGGATGGGTTGGCCGCACTTTACGCTGTATGTTCTTTCCTGCATGGTCAATCTTTTTCAGTGATGGTTCTCAACCGGCAAGTCATCGCGCCACCACCCCAACGTTCGCGATGGTCGCACCCTTAGTCATCGACGGCACTGCGCAAACGTACAAAATCACTCCGGCAACAGGAGCTCGTGCTTCAAACACAACGTTTCCTAAATAGTCCGTAACGTAACCAACCTTCATTCCCTGCTCGACGTAAGTCCCGCGTTTGACGAGCGGATAGAACATGCCGGTTTGTTCGCTGGTTATCGTCACGACCTTCTCGATCCAGACTGGATGTTCGATCACTGACGGAGCACCAGGCAACATCTTCAGATAGCGCATCACACCGAGGCACCCGTTCACCAGCGCATTGAGATCGTCCGTCTCGACCGTGCCGGCGTATCCCGCTTCGGCCGTAATCGATGGTTTGCCGCGCACGGTCGCAGTGTTTTCCAGATAGCGTGAAGCCTGCGGATCTTTGGGCCGGTCAGTCGAGATGATGATGTGATCGAGACCAAAGGCCAAAACCATCTCGCGAGAGATCTGATCCTGCTTTTCATTCCCCGTCTTCGTCCAGTAACTGTAAGGCCGCAGGCTTTCATCGAGATCGCCGCCGTGCAGATCGATCAAATAATCGCACTGCTCTACCACTTGTTTGGTGATCAGGAATGAAGCGCGATCGGTCTGGGTGCCGTCCATCTTGCCGGGGTACCAACGGTTCATGCTCTTGCGATCCACCGGATTGAGGTGCGGCACTTTCTGCTCGAACGATTGAATGTTGATGAGCGGAACCACGATCACCGTGCCGGAAATCTCCGCCGGGTTGAGCATGCCGATCAACTTCTCGAGCGCGATGATCGAAGTGTACTCAGTCCCATGCGAGCCGGCTACCAGCGCCAGCACCGGCCCGGGCTTCGCGCCATGAAAGACAGCCACAGGAATGCTCAGGGCCGCGTCGCTCCCGGCCGGAACCTCAATCGTGCCGGTAGCCTTCTGCCCGCGTGCGGCGGTTGCGGTGCCCACAGTAAGCGTGGTCCGTTCCTGGGCGTCAGCTGCACCGACAAATAAAAATGCGAGTATGGCAGTGGCAATCAAGCGTGGCATAGATTCCTCCGGATTCGAATCACTGTGGCGGTGAATTTCAGGGCGTCATTTACTTCTGCAAACGCGTCGCGCTACTGCGACAATCCCACGCGCCGCAGCCGCTCCGCAAAGCGCGGGTCCGAACGAAGCGGGTCCCAAATCGGATTCACTTTGAGATAGATGAGCGGACCAAAGCGCCCATCAAGGGCCTGATCGAGCCACTTAAACGCCTCATCTTTGTTGCCCAGACTCGCCTGCACGGCCGAGAACCAGTGCGGAGAAACATAATGATCCTTTGACAGTTCCAACAGTTCACTCATCGCCTTTTGAGCTTCGGGCTTGCGCCCGCATGCCGCGTACTCCTGCGCGAGCCAGCCTAACCCCTCGATCGCCGGGACCATCCTTTGGGCTTTTAGGGCTTCATCAATCCCTTCGTCGCACCGGCCTTTTTGAATCAGCGCGCGGCCCAACAACCAATGCGCCCGCACAAAGCTCGGATCCATATCGATGGCCTTTTTCAGTTGAGCAATCGCTTCATCAGGGCGCCGCGCAAAATAATAATACTCGCCATGATCGGTCTGAAAGATCAGCGACAGCGGATCGATCTCTTCCGCTTTCTTGATCTCTGCGATGGCCGCTTCAGTGCGGCCCGACGAGATCAAAAGGTAAGCATACCCATGATGCGGAGTCGCATAGTTGGGATTTAGGTCGATAGCTTTTTTGTATTCTTGCTCGGCTCCAACCCAATCCCAGTCGTAATAAAGCTTGACGTAGGCAAGCGACGTGTGTGCTTCCGACAGGGAATTATCAATCTCAATTGCTTTGCCGGCGGCCTGCTTCGCTAAAGGAAAGACATCGCCCGGCGGCCGAATACCCTGACTACTGAGAAAACTGTAGCAGTCGGCGAGTCCCGTGTAGGCGAGCGCATAGTTTGGATCTTTTTCTATAGCTTGCCGGAAATAGTCAATCGCCTTTTTATAGCTCTCTTCGGTGCGCTTATTCCAATAAAAGCGGCCCTTCAAATACAGTTGAAAGGCTTCGGGATTTTCCGTGAAGTGTTTCATCATGCGATTGTGCTCTTCGCCAGAGATTTTCAACCGCAGGTTGTTCGCGATCTGACCGGCGATATCACGTTGCAGCGACATCAGGTCTGAGGCCTTGCGCTGGTACTGTTCACCCCAAACTTGCTTGTTATCGCGCACGTCCACCAACTCAGTACTGATGTTGAGATCGTCGCCACGCTGCATAATGCGCCCCACGAGCACAGCTCGCACGCCCAGCTCTTTGCCGATGACCAAAGGATCAGTCTCTTTGCCTTTGTAGCGAAAGACAGAACTGCGCGCGATCACTCGCAGATTTGGCAGCTGGGCCAGGCTGTTAATAATGCTTTCCGTTAAACCATCCGAGAGATACTCAGCATTGGGATCGCCGTTCTGGTTTATGAAAGGAAGAACGGCAATTGATTCGATAGCTACTTCGGTGTTGCGCGCGTGCAAATAATAGGCGAGCCCGATGACGCCGATGACCAGCATAACACCGGCAACGATTACTCCGAGTTTGTGTTGTTTGATTCCAGAGACGAGATACTCAGCGCTCGAGGCGCGCGTGGTGGGAGCACCGCCTTCGAGACTGTTTGGAGTTCCGCCTTTAGGCGGCGAGGCCTGCGCGCTGGATGTATCTCCGCCTGTAGAAGGTACTCCGAACTTTTCCGAGGGCGGCGGAGGCACGGTTGTATCGACCCCGGCACTGTCCTTGAGTTCGCGCCTTACTTCCTTTAGCTCGATCGCCACGTCTTTGATTGTTTGATAACGCTCATCAGGATCTTTCGCGAGGCAACGACGCACGACGCGTTGCAGGTCGGCGGGCGCCAGGGGATTGAGATCGCTAATCGGCGCAACCGGTTCGCGAATGATTTTGTTGAGAGAGTCGATCGCATCTTTGCCCTCGAAAGCCCTCTGGCCCGTCACCGCCTCAAACAGGATGCAGCCGAACGAGAAGATGTCTGAGCGTTGATCCACCACCTGGCCCTGTGCCTGCTCGGGCGACATGTAACCCACCGTGCCGAGAATCATGCCGGGCTTTGAATGCTGTTGCAGGATCGCGGTCGCAATGTCGCTGCTGCCAGTGCCTGAGATCCGTTGTGGCTCGACCAGTTTTGCCAGTCCGAAATCGAGAACCTTTGCGTGGCCGTCGCGGGTGATCATGACGTTATCGGGCTTCAGATCACGATGCACGATTCCCACCGAGTGAGCTTTCGCCAAACCCTCCGCCGCATGCTGCAGATATCTCAGCAACCTCCCCAGATCGATCTGGCTGCCGTGAATCAATTCTCGCAACGTTTGGCCATCGATGAACTCCATCGCGATAAAGTGCAAACCATCGGTCTCGCCGATCTCGTAGATGTGCGCGATACTCGGATGATTGAGCGCCGCGGCGGCCTTCGCCTCCTGCACGAAGCGCCGCATGCGCTCCTGATCAGAAGCCACTTCAGCCGGAAGAATCTTGATGGCGATCTTGCGATTCAGCTTCGAATCTTCCGCCAGATACACTTCGCCCATTCCGCCCTCGCCAATCTTCGAGCGGATTTCGTAGCGCCCGAGTTTTGTTCCGGCGGCTAGACTCATTTACTTCCTTCCCACGGGTCGGCTCTAAAGAAGAAACTCAACTCTGCGCTTAACTGGAATTCAAGATCAGAAATTCGCTGGGGATTCTATCCGAGTTGGTAGGTGTGGGCTAGGTTTAAGTGGAGTTAGGGTTAGCCCGATTCATCGGGCTTTCCCACAGGGTTACCAGGCGAGCGCTTTAGCGCTGGGTCTGCGAGGTGATTTCAAATAGCGCGCTTCAGCGTGCTTACCCGCGTAAAGCGGGGAGAAGCCCGCTGAAGCCGCCTCGAACAATTCATGGCGAATCGCAACCAGCCGTAAAACGGCTGCTCTAATAACCCCACGGCGAAAGCCGCGCGAACGCGGCTCAAATGGTGCTTAGCGCATCTTCGAGTTACGCTCCCGGGCCGCTTTCAGTGACTCAGCCGACGTACTGGACACACCTGCTGCTCACCAAAACTTAAACACCACTCACTTCGTTTCGCGTTGCGATTCTACTTCGCGGCCGGCTTCGCTATCGGAGTGCCCACGTGCAACAAGGCCACCCACTTGCCGTTGCGATTCGCCCAGATGCTGGTGTGGCGTTCCGTGTCCCACTTCGGATCGCTTGGCTTCACCAGGTAAGTGACGAGCGCCGCGTCGTTATCCAGTCTGGCGGATTTCCATTCGCTCAATTCAAACTTGGTCGCGTCAAACCCCTCCACGCTTTTGACTGCTCCAGCCTTGTCATAGACGCCCGTCGATTCCAGTTCGACGAACGCGGGGTCCAGCACCGCCGCGAACGCGTCGTAGTTCTTAGTCTTGAAGGTGTCCCAAACGATCTTCTCGTTGGCGATTGGATCGGATCCGGTCTCTGCTGGTTTGGCGAGCGGAGTGGCGGGCGCCTTTTCCGGTTTGCTCGGGCTTGCGGCTGGTGGCGGCGGCATCGGCTTCACCGGAGTCTGCTGGTAATAGAACGCCAGCCATTTTCCGTCACGGTTTACCCAGGCAGCAGCGGCGCGATACGGACCCGGCGGTATGTCTTTGCCCTTGTACGTGGCCTTGACGGTCACGCTGTAAGTAAGAATCACGGCATCGTTATCGATCGGCAGCATCTTCCAATCGGAGAGCGCGATGTCCGTGGGAATAAAGTCCTTTACGTCGGCGACTATGCCGGCCTTGTCAAAGTTACCTTCATCTGTGACCTCGATGTAATCGCTGGCCAACATGTCTCCAAACGCGGCGTAATCTTTTTTCTTGAGCGTTTCCCATGCCGCCTTTTCTTTAACAATCATGTCGGCTTCGGACGGGGCAGCCGTTTTCGCAGCCGTCATCTTCGCATTTGAGTTCGTGCCTGTGTTCATTGATGGCTGATTGGTGCAAGCGGCCGCAACCAGCAGAAAAGAAACGAGCGCAAGAATCTTCTTCATGATCGAGGGACTCCTTAAGGACCGAGACTTTGAAAAACGTGTGACGTGCTTCTATGCCAAAACGGGGAGTATAGTCAAGGGTGAGAGAAGCCATGAGACATAATAGGTCGGATAAGTCCCAGAGGTCCTATCACGCTTTTATGTTTTGATCGCCGCCAGGATTCTCTTGAACAATTCATTGGCGCCGCGGTCCTGATGCCAGCGCCACACGACCACGAGATCGTGTTCAGGGTCGATCCAGATTGTGCTTGAGCCGGCGCCCAGGGCGGCAAAACTTGTTTTGGGCGCGCTCGGGTACTGTTTGCCTTGAGTGTTAAGCCACCAGAGATAGCCGTAGTCCTGGCCAATCTTCGTTGGCGTCGTGGCCATTTTGATCCAACTCTCGGAAACGATCTGTTTGTTCTTCCACTTACCCCGGTGCAGAATCAGGTAACCGAAGCGGGCCTCGTCGCGCGCGCTGATCCACAAGCCGCCGCCCCAGCGCGTGCCGCCGCTCACCGAATCCATTTTCTTGCCGTTGATGACAACCTGAGAATTAAAGTAGCCGTGATACTGCCACGTGTTAGAAGCACCAATGCGATCCATGACTTCATCTTTCAGCACCTGCGGCAGGGGCTTCTTCCATACTTCCAAGAGCGTGAGCGACATGCGATTGATGCGCACGTCGTTGTATTCCCAGAAGGTGCCCGGCTCTTTTATTTCGCGCGGACGACGCTGGCCGCGGCCGAATTCTTCGACGCCGAGGAAGTTGCTGTTCTTACCCCACATCGAACCTTCCCACTCACTGGTTTGCTGCAAATGATTTTCCCAGGTGACTTTCGCATTGTGCGGAGAGTCGTACCCGCCATCAGTCGCGTATTGTTTCATTGGATCGTGCGCTCTTGATCATTCCACGATCGACGGCCATACCGACTAAGGTGGAAAGAAAACTCTTGGCGATGCTGTAAGTCGGAGAGACATCGTTTGTGTCGCCCCATTCAGCGACGATAAAGCCATGCCGAATGATGATCCCATTCGTCTCGCCGCGCGACTTTGGCAAAGGTCCGAGCACGCGGCCGAAGGTTTCGACCTGCGTGGAAAAGTCAGCCGGCATCGTACTGGGTTGCGTCTTGGCATAAGCTACCGCCTGTTCCAACAGAGCACTGTCCATGCCCTCGTCTTCAGGCCGACGGCGCTGCCAACTATCACCTGGAGCTGGGTAGTAGACGGCCGGTTGTTTGTTCTGCGAATGAACCGGCAGCGGATTGCGCAACGTGATGCCGCCACTACAAAGAACAAGCAGCAGGCTCCAAAATCTGAATTGTCGTCTGATGTTCATGTTATTGGTCTTGAGTTTCTAAATTGACTTTGTAGACCGTTTCTTTCGTGTGACTTCGTGGATCGAGGTTTTCGCCGCGGAGGACGATCCACGAAATCACACGAAAAATCACGAAACGCATCCTGAGTTGAAACCGCATGAACGCGACTGAATCTTCAGATCGTCGGCAGCTCTTTCGGCTTGGGCCCGCGCGGAAATGCTTTGTCGATCCGAGAAAGCTCTTCCTCGCTCAATCGCAAGCTCGCGGCTTTTGCATTGTCTTTGACGTGTTTCGGTTTGGAAGCTTTCGGGATTGCAAACATCGCCGGCCAACGCAAAAGAAAACTGAGAGCCACCTGGCGCGGCGTCGCTTCATGGGCTGCGGCTATTTCCTGCAGCACGCGGCCTTCGCGGGTACTCGCGTCGGGAAAATCTCCCGAGCCGAACGGGCTATACGCCGTGACCGCGGCTTGGTGCTCTGCACACCAGGGGATCACGGCATGCTCGATCGCACGCTCTTGCAAGTGATAGAGGACCTGATTGCAGACGAGATGATGCTCGTCGACGTTCCCGACAATTTCCAAAGCTTCGTCGAGGTCTGCTTCATCAAAGTTGCTTACGCCCCAGGAAAGGATCTTGCCTTCGCGATGAAGCTGATCGAATGCGGCAAAAGTGTCTTCCAGCGAATACTCGCCACGCCAATGTAAGAGGTAGCAATCAAGCCGATCGGTCCTGAGTCGAGTGAGCGATTTCTCACATGCGGTGACCGTTTTCTTGCGCGAGGCATTCTCAGGCAGGACCTTTGAAACCAGAAAGATCTCGTGGCGTCGCCCGGAGATCGCTTCGGCAACCAATTCTTCTACCCTGCCCTCGCCGTACATCTCAGCAGTGTCGATGTGGTTCATGCCGAGATCGAGACCCGTTTGCAAAGCGGTGATCGCCTGCGCGCGATCGTCTTGCTCAAGGTTCCAGGTCCCTTGCCCAACGATCGCAACCTCTCTTTGTGTCAGACCGAACTGGCGGTATTCCATTTGGGAAATGTTACTGCACAGATGTTCGTTTCTCGACACCGATCTTATGCAGATCGTTAGCCGAGTACAAAAGAATCAGCAGGCGTCGGCCAGGTAACAGCGCCGTGTCAGAAATAGATTTGTTCCCTCTCCCTTGGAAGAGGGTTAGGGTGAGGGGCCTAAGCGCGCGCCAGACTCTACCACCGATTGTCGTGCCTAATCACAACGCATGTTCAAAAAGGGACTTCGCGCTAAGCTTCGCCCCCTCTCCCTTGACCCTCTCCCAGCGGGAGAGGGGAATAAGACTGAGTTCCAAAACTGCTGGTGCTACAAGTCCTCTTCTCCAAACCGCTCTCCCGGGGGAAAGGAGAGTCCACATCTAAGCCCGGCCCGCCACTTCGCCCGTCAGTGTGTTCACCCGCACGACTTCACCTTCCTTGATAAAAAGCGGCACCCGCACAGCGAGGCCGGTCTCCAGCGTCGCCTGCTTGCTGGCTCCTCCGGCGGCAGTGTCGCCGCGCATGCCCAGTTCGGTAGACGCCACCGCGAGTTCAACGTATTGAGGGAGCTGTAACGAAACTGGCGCGCCGTTATACTTCAAAACCTGGAGCGACACACCCTCCTTGAGATAGCCGCGATCAGGCTCAACGTCTTCGGCGTTAAAAGTAAACTGCTCGTAACTTTTCTCGTCCATGAAATGAAAACCGTGCGCGTCGTTATAAAGAAAAGACGCGGGGACCAACTCAACGTCCGGCTCTTCAAACTTCTCCGTCGCACGGAAACTTTTTTCCAGGACCGCGCCGGTCAGCAAGTGCCGCAACTTTGTGCGGACCATCGTGGCCGCGCCACGCGCCGTCGGCGAAGCAAAGAAAACTTCGAGGACGACGTAGGGTTGCCCTTCAACCCCGATCAGGAGTTTTCGTTTTAGTTCGTTGGCCGTTATCAGCGCCATTTAAGATTCATTCCTCCCTAAGCTCGCACAAGGATAAGCGAGATCGATCAAAAGTCTGAAGTGGGGTCGTGTGATCTGTGGGTCTTTCTCCCTCTCCTTTTGGGAGAGGGTTGGGGTGAGGGCCTGAGCGAGAACCCACTCTTAGTTATTGTTGTCGTGGTCAAACACGATAGTACTTAAAAATACTTCGCCCTAAGCTTCGCACCCTCCCCTAACCCCTCCCAATGGGAGGGGAAGAAACCAGAATGAAGAATCTACTTTGAATAGGCTTGTCTAACGACCTTCCGCCAGTTCACCAAACAGACGCTTACAGAGGCCGTGGGGAATGACCTCGAGCTCCAACGGTTTCAGGATCCAACCTGGCGCAGCAAATCCGCAAAGCGTTGATCCGAGCGGAGGGCGTCGAGCCGCGGATCGACCTTAAGCCAGACCAAAAAGTACTCACGATTCGTGTACGCTTTGTTAAGTTCAGCGAAAGCCTGGTCTTTCTCGCCGAGTTCGGCAAGGAATCTGGCCGCGATGGATGAAGACAAATCAGCCGGACGTTTCTCACCCGTGATGGTGCGCAGAAAGCCCTGCCAACCTCCTTTGGCAAAACTGTCTCTGATCATCGTTGCATTTTGAAAGTTGCCGGTGAGCTCCTGGAACTTGGCAAATTCGTCGACGCTCTCAGGATAGTTACCCTTCAATTGGTAAGCCGTGGACAGACTGTAATGCGCCCGCGCAAAATTTGGATCCAGCTCAACCGTCTTCTTTAGTTGCGCTACGCTCTCGTCATAGCGGCGCGAAAAGAACAAGCACTCTCCATACATCCGGTTGATGGTCAGCGAGAGCGGTTCGATCTCCAGCGCCCGCCGGAATTCAGCAAATGCCTCATCCGGACGGCCGCGGTGCGTGAGCAGCTCGCCGTAATACTGGCGGGCCGTCGCGTAATTCGGGTTCAGTTCGAGCGCCCGCTTGAACTCGCGCTCAGCCGCGACAAAGTCATAATCGTAACCGCTGAGAACATACCCCAGCGAAGTATGGGCTTCGGCCAACTCTTCATCGATTGCCAAAGCTTTCTGAGCATTCTCCCTCGCTTTGGGCATCAGTTCAGCAGGAGGCATTCCGCCATAGCCGGAGAGAATTGCCTGAGCATCCGAGAGACCCGCATACGCCAGCGCATAGTTCGGGTCAAGCGAAATTGCCTGTTTGAAATACTCGATCGATTGCTGCAAATCTTTCGTTGTTCGCTTGTTCCAGTAGAAACGTCCGCGCAAGTAAAGCTGATAGGCTCCGGCATTCGCGGTGTAACTTTTCGCCAGCTTACGCTGATCCGTATCCGTTACTTTGGCTTGCAGGTTGGTTGAGATGTCGCGCGCAATGTCCTTTTGTAACGCGACCAGGTCGGTCGCGGCGCGATTATATGTTTGCCCCCAAACCTGGTTGCCGGTCCTCGTGTCCACCAACTCCAGACTGAGCGTCAATTGATCGCCGCGCTGCGTAACGCGTCCGTTCACGACGGATTGGACGTTCAAGTCCGAACCAAGCTGCTGCGCGTCTACGTCCTTACCCTTATATCTAAACACCGAACTGCGCGGCTTGACCGAAAGGCTGGGCAACTGCGAGAGGTTATTGATCAGCTGCTCAGTCATGCCATCAGACAAATACTCGACGTCGGCATTACCGCTGGCGTTTACGAACGGCATTACTGCAAGAGACTTAATGCCTGCCGGTGGATTGGGCGCGCGATAGTAAAACCAGATTCCCAGCGTTGTGACAGCGAGCAGCAACATGGCAACCAGGGCCACGACCCGGTAACGGATCGATCCCTCGCCCGGCTGAGGGTCACCTGAGGTCGGGCGCGCTTCGGCGATGCTCGTCGGCTGCTCGGACAAACCAACTTCAGTTTTACTGGTTGCGGCCGCCGGTTTGTTTTCAGCGTCTGAGACGTCAGGGCCGGGCGCGCTCGAGCGGTTTATCTCAGACTGAATATCCAGATCGCGACGCAGGCTCTTAAGATCGATCATTAGGTCGCGCGCGGTCTGGTAGCGGCTGTCGCGATCCTTGGTCAGAGCTTTGCGGACGATGCGTTGTAGTTCCGCTGGGGTCTCTGGCGCGAAGGTAGTTAGCGGCGGCGGCTCGGTCTCCAGAATTGAAACGACGGTATGGCTTTTGGTCTCGCCGCGGAATGGCGCCCGCCCCGCCACCATCTCGTAAAGCACGACGCCCAGACTCCAGCTGTCCGTGCGCGCATCGAGGTCGAGGCCGCGCGCCTGTTCGGGCGACATGTACGCCGGAGTGCCGAGGACTCTGCCGGGATCAGTCAGCACCAGCGCGCGGGTGTCGGCTTCATGATCGATCATCTCGCGCGCGTGATCTTCCAAAAGCTTGGCCAAACCAAAGTCGAGCACCTTCACGATCCCATCGTGGCGCACCATGATGTTTTCCGGCTTGATGTCGCGATGCACAATTCCCGCGCCGTGAGCGGCGGTCAGCGCGAACGCAGCCTGCTGCGCCACGTCCAGGGCTTCATCGATTTTCATGCGCCCGCGCTTTATTCGCGCGCGCAGGGTCTCGCCATCGATATACTCAGCCGCGATAAAATGCGCGCCACTCTCAGCGCCGATTTCGTGAATGGTGAGCAGATTCGGATGATTAAGCGCGGAGGCAGTGCGGGCTTCCTGCTGAAAGCGGCGCAGCCTTTCTTTGTCGTTGGTGAATTCAGCCGGCAAGGTCTTGAGCGCAACCTTGCGGCCCAACTTCGTGTCTTCCGCCAGGTAAACTTCGCCCATGCCGCCCACGCCGAGAAAAGAAATGATCGTGTAACGGTCCGGCAGATCGCTTCGTTTCAAATCAGGTTTCGCCAACCTGGCGGAACTTGAGGATTGCCTTAGCGCCGAAGTTTCTTCGGCTCCGAGAAAGTGACGCACCTCTTTGACGAACATGTCCCAGGAAGGATCGCCTTCGAGCAACAAATGATTTCGGCCATTAAGCGGAACAAAGCGCGCGCCCGGAATCGTGCCCGCGAGTGTGCGGCCTTCTTCGAACGGGACACCCGATTCGTCCCGGCAGTGCAGCACCAGCGTGGGCACTTTCACCTGCGGCAAAAGATTCGCCACGTCGATGTTGCCCATGATGTTCAGGAGCTTGACCGCATTTTCGGGCGAGGTCGAAACGCGTTGCAGGTCATTGAATGACTGCGCCTGTTCCGGCGTCGCGTCGGGCGCATAAAGGGAGGTCCACAGTTGACGGAACGCGGGATTGTCTTTGCCCCAACCCAATCTAACCAGGGTCAGCGCCGCCTGTCTTTGCTCGATCTCTTCGGGTGAGTCTCGCATCGCCCAACCTCGCGCGTAGGCGCCGTAAAGAATCAGGTGCGAAACTTTTTCGGGATGACGAACAGCGTAAGCGATGGCCACCGCGCCGCCCTGCGAAATGCCCAGCAAGGGAAACCGGTCCAGTTTTGCGGCTTCGACTACTGAGTCGAGGTCTTCGACCCACGCGTCAAATGACAAATCCGAGACGTTCCAATCAGACAGGCCATTACCGCGCTCGTCATAGCGGATGAAGGTATGATCGCGCGCGAACTCAGCCAAAAGGTGACGCCAGACCGGACTGCGCCAATCGAATTCCAGATGGCTGAGCCAGTTCGCTGCCTTCACCAGAGGCGGCCCTTCGCCAACCGTGGCGTACGCGATCCGCACGCCGTCATGAGTGGTGCAAAAATGGATTTGCTGTTCCATGCTGGACGGCGCGCATTCTATCTGAGATGAGGAGTAGGAGGCTAGAGAGATTCAGCTCGTTGCAGGCTTGTGAAAAGTCGGAACACGACCCACGAAATCACACGAAGCCACACGAAGGCGGCCCATGTTTCGTGTCATTTCGTGTGATTTCGTGGATCGCTTTTGCGGCTTACCGTCTCCAGTTTAGTCCGTCCTACGCCGCCTCGTTGATCTCTTTCACCGCCCGCAGCCCCGATTGTAAAGCGCCCTGCATCCACGATGACGCGGCCGAAAGATGTTCGCCGGCAAAATGGATGCGGCCTTCGGGCGCGGTGATCCGGACAAAGTCTCTGGGGTTGACGAAAGACCAGGCGCCGCGCGACCACTCGTCTTCCATCCAAACTTTCGACGTGCCGCCTTCGAAGTTCTCGCGCAGGCCGGGGAAGATGTCGTCGAGTTGAGTCAGCGTTGAACTGATTCGATCGGCTTCCTTCAAACTGGCAATGCGCTCGGCCTGGCCCGGCCGCGCATACGTCATCAAGATGCCGCGCGGTCCCGGTTGGCTCCAGGTGGGTTGCCAGATTTCGATGGCTTCATTGGTAAACGCAAAGCCGCTCATTCCCTTCTCTTCCCACGACCTCTTCTTCGCTTGCAGATAGACGCGGGACACGCCGTCATACTGCTGTTTGCGAATAATGTCTTGCTTAACTTGAGACAGACTCGCGGGCAACTCAATCTGACGCAGCACGGAAAACGGAATCGTGCACAGCAGGCGATCGGCGCTGATGGTTTGCGCGCTGCCGCCGTGAAGAAAAACGGCGCGAACGCTATTGGCATCCTGCTCGATGCGCACGACCGGCGCGCCATAGTAAATTTTGTCGGCGAGCCTTTGCGCAAAAGCTTTCGGAAACAGATCTGAGCCGCCTTTGATCTTTGACCACCGAGATGGATTGCCGCCCAACTCACTACCAAAGTTTTTGCCCAGAGCCTCGGTGAAACCTTCCGGACTAACCAGTCGTCTTGGCCCACCGTCCAGACGGACTGCAGAGAGTCGCGTGGGATACATCGGCTCGAGCGGCACGTCGAATAGCTTGATGTACTTCAGAGTCAAATCATGATCGTCAGGAATACGCGCAGCGCCTGCCTCCGCATACAGACCGTCAGAGAAAGGCTCCCGCAAGGTGTGCACGCGTCCACCGGGGCGCATGCGGGCCTCGAGAATGGTCACGTTGTGGCCGAGTTGAGAAAGTTCGTATCCGGCCACCATGCCGGCCAGGCCGGCGCCCAGAATCAGCACGCGTTTTGGCGTGCCCGGCCCGCGCAAATCAATCAGCGCGTTGGCGACCGATTTTCTCGGGAGTAAAGAAACGCCAGCGGTAGCCAGGGCGCTGCTCTGTAGAAACTGCCGGCGATTAAGACCGCGAGCTTTCTGTTTTCTGTTGGACATTGGGGTGCATCTTAGCCGAGAACTTTCACCTGCGCCAGATTCTCAGTGGCAAGACTTCTGTCTGTGCTTCCTCTGCTAGCATCACAGACTGAAGTCTATGCCACAAAAATCTCGTCCATGGGCGTTCCGGCCGCGTCTAAACGCGTTGGTAAGGGGTTCGCCGCGAAAGATAACGTGGGTTTTCGACACGCAGGTCGAATCAGCGTTCTCTCTCCTCCTGCCTCTTCGGAGGCGGACCTTGGGCTCTGCAGAACTCGTGCAACCCGGGACCGAATTCAAAATTCAGGAGGAACCGAAACGATGAAAAAGAAACTTTTTCTTTTAGCTTTACTGTGTGCATCAATGCTGGCGGCGGCGGGAACGGCGACAGCGCAAAGACGGATCGACAAAGGGGAGCGCCGCGAGCTGCGCGCCGATCACCGGGAAATCCGAGCCGATACCCGAGACATCCGCGGCGACCGTCGCGATATTCGCGAAGATGTCCGAGATCGCCGAGGCGACGTCCGCGAATTTCGTCAGGACAAGCGCGAGGGCGGGTCGCCAGTCGAGTTGCGAGCAGATCGACAGGAGATCAGAGTCGATACGCACGACCTCCGCACCGATCGCCGGGATATCCGCGGAGACTTTCGCGATCGACGAGGCGATGTTCGTGACTTCAGGCAAGATCGCCGAGAGGCGCGCCACAATTAACGAGCATTGGGAGAGGCCAATGGGATCGGGGCAGTAGCCCGACCGTAAGGGAGGGCTTTGCAAAAGCGGCGACAAGTCGCCGCACTCCAAAAGATCAGCGTGACTAAAGTTTCAACCCGGAGGGGCTGAAATCCGGATAACCTGTTTGGTCACGCTGCCGGGGACGAGTGTTGAGGCACACTCGTCCTCTTTTTTCTTTTGGAGTGCGCTAACTTGTTAGCGCTTTCGAACGCGGGTCACCTGTCGCGCTAACCCCAACCGGGCGTCGGAACATTTCGTGAGCCGCTGACAAGTCAGCGCAATCCAAAGCGGCGACAAGTCGCCGCACTCCAAATTCGCGCTTCGCAACTTCCTCACTCAACTGCTAAACTATGTTCACCGACGGAGGTAATCGAGTGGCACTGGTTATTTACACCAAGCCTGGCTGTCCTTACTGCCAGCAAGCGCGCGAATATTACAACTCAAAGGGCATGACGTTCATTGATCACGATGCCCAGACCAATCGCGCACTGCGGGCAGAGATGCTCAAGTTTTCCGGCGGCGATCCGACGGTTCCCTGCATCGTCAAGGACGGCAAGTTTGTGCAATCAGGATGGGGCGATCCGCTTCGCGGTTGAACGGTCCACGACTGACGAGCGGTGCGTTCGTCAACAAAAGTAGCATAGACTTCAGTCTGTGTTGCCGAGCAAATATCCACAGACTAAAGTCTATGCTACTAGGTCTCACTTAGGAGATTCGCATGAAACCAAACAAATCCCTGCTGTTCGTTTTACTGTTATTCATTTCAATGATTGCTTTGAGAGTCTCGGCCCAGGATGGAAACTCATCTATGATGCTGCAACCCCCGCCCACGGAAAAGAAACCGAAGTTTACCGAGATTAACGGCGACCGGCTGGTCGATAACTATTTCTGGCTGCGCGAAAAGACGAACCCGGCGGTCGTGGCACATTTGGAAGCGGAAAATGCTTACACCACGGCCGTGATGAAGCCCACCGAGGCGTTGCAGGACAATCTCTACAAAGAGATTCTCAGTCATATCAAACAGACGGACGCCAACGTACCGTATCGGTGGGGTGGTCACTTCTATTACACCCGCACCGTCGAAGGAAAGCAGTATCCCATCTATTGCCGCAAGCAGGGCAGCCTGACGGCGCCTGAAGAAATCCTGCTCGATCTCAACGAGCTGGCCAAAGGACAGAAGTTCATGTCCGTAGGCAGCTTTGCTCCCAGCGATGACGGCACGCTGCTGGCTTACTCAACCGACAACACCGGTTATCGACAGTACACTTTGCAGATTAGGAACCTGCGCACTGGCGAGCTGCTGCCCGAAAAGATCGAACGGGTCGACGACGTGGCGTGGGCTACCGACAACAAAACTATTTTCTATGTCACTGAAGACGCAGTCACCAAGCGCAACGACAAAATGTTTCGCCACGTGCTGGGCTCGGACAAGTACGAACTGATCTATGACGAGAAGGACGAGTTGTTCGACATCGGTGTGCAGCGGTCAAGGGACAAAGCTGTGATCATGCTGGGCGCTTTCAGCAAGACCTCAACCGAGTTCCAGTACATTCCCGCCAGCGATCCGAATGCCGCATGGAAAACGATCCTGACGCGCCAGGCCGATCACGAATACGACGTCGATCATCGCGGCGATCTTTTCTACATTCGCACGAACAAAGGCGCAAAGAACTTTCGCGTGGTCACCGCGCCCGTATCCGATCCGGCTGAAAAGAATTGGAAAGAGCTCGTAGCTCACCGGCCTCTCATCAAGATCGACGGAGTCGATCTGTTCAAGGACCACGCGGTCTTGTCGGAATGGGAAAACGGCTTGCAGCAAATCGAGATCATCGATTTCAAAACGAACAAACGCCACCGCATACAGTTTCCGGAACCTGTGTATGCCGCTGGAGTAAGCACGAATCGCGAGTTCGACACGACCGTGCTGCGCTACAACTATCAGTCGCTGGTCACGCCGAGCTCGGTCTTTGACTACGATATGAATACCAGCCACGCCACCTTGATGAAACAGACCGAAGTCCCCGGCGGGTTTGATAAAGCGAATTACAAATCTGAACGCGTGTTTGCGACCGCCAGCGACGGGACGCAAATCCCCATGTCAGTGGTCTACAAGCGCAACGTGAAGCTGGATGGCACGGCGCCGATGCTGCTTTATGCTTATGGGTCGTACGGCATTCCCATGTCGCCGACTTTTTCGGCCGGCCGTCTGGCCTTGCTCGATCGCGGCGTCATCTATGTCATCGCGCACATTCGCGGCGGCGGCGAGTTGGGCGAGCCCTGGCGCGAAGCCGGCCGCATGATGAAAAAGATGAATACCTTTACGGACTTCATCGCCTGCGCCGAGCACCTGACGAAACAGAAATACACTTCCAGCGACAGGTTGGTGATTCAGGGCGGCAGCGCCGGCGGTTTGTTAATGGGCGCCGTCACTAACATGCGGCCCGATCTGTTCAAAGCCGTAGTGGCCCAGGTGCCGTTCGTCGATGTGCTCAACACAATGCTCGACGCGTCGCTGCCTTTGACCACCAGCGAATACATCGAGTGGGGCAACCCGAACGAGAAGCCGGCTTACGATTACATGAAACAGTATTCGCCCTATGACAACGTTCATAAGGCGAACTATCCGGCGATGCTGGTGAAGGTTTCGCTCAACGACAGTCAAGTGCCCTATTGGGAAGGCGCGAAGTTCGTCGCGAAGATCCGCGAAATGAAGACAGATCACAATCCTCTGCTGCTGAAGACGAACATGGGCGCCGGACACGGCGGCGCTTCAGGACGCTACGACGCGATTCACGAGACCGCGTTCGATTACGCGTTCATGCTCTGGCAGATGGGCCTGACGAAGTAATTTGGAGTGCGCTGACTTGTCAGCGCTTTTGAAAGCGGCGACTAGTCGCCGCACTCCATAAAAAGAATGCATAAGATCAATCTCGCCCAAAAGCTTTCGCTCATTCATGATCACTGGAATCCGCGTATCACCGGTGAACTCAACGGCCAGCTACTGAAGCTCGTCAAATTCCAGGGGCCGTTCACCTGGCATCATCATGAAAACGAAGATGAGCTGTTCCTGGTAGTGGAGGGCCGCTTCCGCATGGACTATCGCGAAGACGGCAACGAACGCGAAGAATGGATCGAAGCCGGCGAGTTGGTGATCGTGCCGCGCGGCGTCGAGCACCGGCCGTTCGCCGCGAAAGAGTGTCACGTCTTACTCTTCGAGCCCGCGTCCACCCTGAATACCGGCAATGTCGAGGATTCATTCACCCGCAAACAGCTCGAGCGCATCTAGTAAGGAGAGTATTTTGGCTGAGATTGAAAAAGGGCCAACAGTTTCCGATCTCTTCCGTTTCGCTCAAGCGATCAGAAAAGAAAATCCGCAGGCTTCTTATAAAGAGATTGCCGCGCAGATCGTGCAAAGGTTTTCGGGTGGGCCTTTACCACCGACTTACAATTTGACCATTCCGGAACAGGACGCGCGGGCGCCGGAGGAAGATTGGACAGCGGGTCTGCCACTGGTTTTGCGCGGCATTCAACAGAACGATTGGCCAGGCATCGCGCAGGGCATTGTCCTCTCGTTAGAGCAAACTGAAAACTATGAACGCCAGCGTGGCCCGGAAGGCACGCGCGATAAATGGCACGATCGCTCGAAAGGCGTTGCCGGAGCGACGGCGAAGGGCATCGGCAAGTGGATGCCGGAAGAATTAATAAAGCTGGCTGAAAGGAATGTCCCGAAATGAGAATGCGACAGATCTTATTCAACTGTCTTTGTGTGTCGCTGCTGCTAGTGGCGCTGGCGGCGGTCGTCCTGGCGCAACTACCAAGTCCGGCTCCCAACACGCCAGAATGTTCTTTTCCGATTCTGAAAATGAAAGAAGTAGATAAGAGGGTAAAGATCCTCGCCAAACCCGAGCCACAGTTCCCCAGGAGCGATAGAGAGAAATTTAGATCGAAGTCGATAACCCTCACCGCGGTCTTCTGCGGCTCGGGTAGCGTGACGGACATCAGGGTAACCCAGGGACTGAACGATGCCATGGATGAAGAGGCAATAAAGGCAGCGCGCCGGATCCAATTCATACCGGCAGAGAAGGACGGTAACAAAGTCTCACAAAAGCTTAACGTCGTGTATTTAATTCAAGGTGGTATGAGACCATGACCCAACAATATGCCGAACTAATCACCGGCTTTCCTTTGTTTAAAGGCTTCACCGTAAACGGCACGCAGAGACTAGTCGACGCGGGCGAAGTAAAGGAGTCCGCCGCCGGCGACGTGTTGCTGAAAGAAGGCGACAACTCGGACTTCGTGCTGCTCGTTCTATCGGGCAAACTCGAAGTGTTCGTCGAGCGCGACGGCCAGAAGCTGGTTTTGACTGAAGCAAATCCCGGAACGATCCTCGGAGAGTTGGCTATGTTGTGCGGCCTGCCGCGCTCAGCATCAGTACAGGCCAAAGAGAATTCCGCAGTGCTGGAGTGGCCCGATGAAGCTTTCCGCACCCTACTGCTGCGCGATCCTTCTCTGTCGCAGCGAATCTTTGGTCAGGCCCTTCGCACCCTGGTTGAGAAAGAGAAGTCGCTGATTGAATCGCTGGTTAAGGAACAAAAGGCTAGCGCTTAAGCTTGAATAGTTGCGCGTTAGTGTTTGGCGAAAGATTTGATTCTGTGTGGAAGACTCTGGCCTCAGCGCCAAAGGCGCTAAATGTAGAAGCCTGGGGCAACGCCCCAGGTGGAGAGTCCATAAAAACTTGGAAGCGCTGAAGGCGCGAAATAGGAAGTTTCGGAGATTGGTACTGATTGCACCGCCTCCAAGATCATTTCGCGCTTTCAGCGCTAGGCCCCTTTGACCGATTCCGCCTGGGCCGATGGCCCAGGCTATTACATTTCGCGCCTTTGGCGCTGAGGCCTTGGTTTTCATTTGGTGTCGGGGTTACTTGACGAATAACAAGATCACCATTGACTATGAGCTTTCTCGACGGTCTAATCAAAGATCCAAAATATCAGAACGCCAATCCGCGCCCACCGGAAGAGGTTTCGGATCCGGAAATCATTATCAGTCCTGACACGCGGCGCAAGAATCGGATTCCGCCGGGGCAGACGCGGACAAAAAAGTGGCCGGTGCTCGATGCACACGGCGCGCCGCCGGTCGATCTGGCTACGTGGATGTTTGAAGTTGACGGTCTGGTCGACAAGCCTCTGACATTTTCGCTCGATGAGTTCATGCAACTGCCGCCCGTGAAGGTCTATTCCGACTTTCATTGCGTAACGCGCTGGTCGCGGCTCGACAATGTTTGGACCGGAGTGTCAACCAGCGAAATCGCCAGACTCGCCGGCGTCAAACCAGAGGCAAAGTTCGTTTTGGCTTTAGCGTACGACTATGGATGGACGACAAACGTTCCCATCGAATACTTTCTCAAAGAAGATTCACTCTTTGCTTTTCTGCATGACGGTGCGCCGATACCACCCGAGCATGGCGGCCCCGTCCGTCTAATCATCCCGCAACTCTACGCGTGGAAATCCGCGAAGTGGGTCAAAGGCGTGCGCTTCCTGGCCGAAGATCAGCCGGGCTTCTGGGAAGAAGGCGGCTATCACATGCGCGGCAATCCCTGGACGAGCGACGACGGGGAAAGATTTCGCTGGTCGTGATACTTCAGCGTTACGTGATCGATGAAGACGGATTTGAAACGCAAAGGTACGCAGAGGTTGGCGCAAAGGTCGCCAAGAATTTCTTTGCGTTCCTTTGCGAATTCCTTTGCGTTCCTTTGCGTTTAAGCTTTCTTCTGTAACCTTGAACCTTCACTCCAAACAGACTAAGGAAGCTCTAGCGTCGCCGATAGTCCCCAAAGACGCCGCCGCCATCATCCTCGTTCGGCCCGATACCGATCCCACCAATCCCGAAATTTTTTGGGTAAAGCGCAGCACGAAGCTCGCTTTTCTCGGAGGCTTTTATGCTTTTCCCGGCGGCCAGCGCGAAACCAGCGACGCTGAAACCCCTGTCGAGAACCTCGCCGATCAAGAGCAAGCAGCAATGATCAGTTGTGCCGCGCGTGAGTTGTTTGAAGAGACCGGCGTCCTGCTGGCGCGTGGTTCGCAGACACTGACTGTCGGCCAGCGTGCGTCGCTGCTGGACGATCTCGAATCAAAACGGATGACCTGGCCAGAGTTGCTGAACCTTTATGGATTGCATCTCGACCCTCGTGACTTCACTTTCGCCGGCCGTTGGGTGACGCCTCCCTTTGCGCCGAGGCGTTTCGATACCTGGTTTTTTCTCGTCACTTGTCCCGCCAAGCAATCACCGAAGATCACGGAAGATTCTGAACTCGAGAGCGGCGAGTGGATCCGCGCACGTGACGCCTATGCCAAATGGGAACGCAGCGAAATTGTCGCGGTACCGCCGGTCCTGCATTTGCTGAAGACGCTTGCGGGTGGACTCAGCGATGACCTGGTCGAACGATTTCTATCGGTGCCCGAAGCGCGTCGCGTACCTACGCGGTGCATTGAGTTTCGGCCCAACTACATTTGTTTTCCCGTGCGCACGCCCACGAAGCCGCCGGCCACCCATACCAACTGTTATCTAATTTACAACTCTCGCGTCGTCCTGGTGATCGATCCTGGGTCGCCTTATGAAGACGAACAAAGTGCGCTGGCTGGTTGTGTCGATGATTTGATTGCCGCAGGAAAGACCGTGCGTGAGATCATCCTCACGCATGTCCATCCGGACCACGTGGCTGGCGTCAATGCTTTAAACGATCATCTTGAGCAGAGGCACGGCGGGCGCGTTCCGGTTGCCGCGCACCGTTTGACTGCCGAGTCATTAAAGAACCAGGTCAGCGTCGATCGCGAGATCGAGGATGACGAAGTTCTGGAGTTGCCGGGCGAACCTTCGATCGAGTTGCACGCGCTGTACACGCCCGGACACGCTCGCGGTCATCTCTGCTTCTACGACGAACGAACGGGAGCGCTGATTTCCGGTGACAACATTGTCGGATTCGGGTCGGTCCTGATCGATCCGCCCGAAGGCAACATGCGCGAATATCTCGATTCGCTCAGAAGAATGCGCGCGCTGCCGAAGTTGTCTGTCCTGTTTGGGGGACACGGGCCCGCGATTGCGAATCCGTACGAGAAGATCGACGAATACATCGCACATCGTTTGCAGCGCGAAGAGCTGATTCTCGCCGCAGTGCGCGAAGGTGCTTCAACTCCAAAAGCAATCGTTGCCCGCGCCTACACCGACGTTTCTCCGAAAGCTCACGCCATGGCTGAACGCGCGGTGCTGGCGCATTTGGAGAAGTTGGAAGGCGACGGAATGGTGTCTCGATCCGGCGATCGTTCTTATCGTGCCACACAAGCAAACGACTAAACGCAAAGGACGCAGAGGATTTCGCAGAGGAACGCAAAGGAAAGACCTTGACGGTGCTGTGCGTTCGAACTTTGCCTCCTTTGCGGTTAGAATCGTGTCCATGGAACGAGCAAGGACTTTAGGCGAACTGAAAGAGACTGGCTATGAATGCGTCTCAGTCAAAGACGAGCTGCGCGCAAACCTGATTCGCAAATTACAATCGCGCGAAAGACTTTTTCCAGGCATCGTTGGCTACGATGAAACCGTCGTCCCGCAACTAATCAACGCGGTTCTGGCGCGGCATAACCTGATTCTGCTCGGTCTGCGCGGGCAGGCGAAGAGCCGGATCATTCGCCAGCTAACGAACCTTCTGGATGACCAGATTCCAATCATCGCGGGTTCCGAAGTCAACGACAATCCCTTTCATCCGATTAGCGCTTACGGACGACAGATGATCGAGTTGCATGCCGATGCAACGCAAATTGCATGGGTCGATCGCGACGCGCGTTTCGTCGAGAAACTTGCCACTCCCGACGTGACCATCGCCGACATCATCGGCGACGTCGATCCGATCAAGGCAGCGAAAGGCGGACATCTCCTAAGCGACGAGTTGACGATTCACTATGGACTTTTGCCGCGCGCTAATCGTGGCATCTTTGCGATCAACGAACTACCTGATCTGGCCGGCAAGATCCAAGTCGGGCTTTTCAACATCATGCAGGAAGGCGACGTGCAGATTAAGGGCTACCCGGTGCGCCTGCCGCTCGACGTGATGCTGGTCTTCTCGGCGAACCCGGAAGACTACACGGCGCGCGGCAAGATCATTTCTCCTTTGAAGGATCGCATCGGCGCCGAAATCCTGACGCACTATCCCAAAGAGATCGACCTCGGGGTTCAAATCACGCGACAGGAAGCCTGGACCGATCGCGATGGTTTTCAGGATCGCCTGCTGATTACCGATTTCATTCGCGAGGTGATCGAACAGATTGCGTTCGAAGCGAGAGATGATCAGAGGATAGACAAGCACTCGGGAGTTTCTCAGCGACTGCCCATCAGCGTGATGGAGTCCGTCGTATCCAACGCCGAACGCCGCGCACTGTTAACCGGCGAAGAGCAGATTGCCCCGCGAATCGCCGACATCTACGCCGCGATTCCTTCCATGACCGGCAAGATGGAGCTGGAATACGAAGGCGAGCAGATCGGCGCCAATCGGATCGCGAAAGATTTAATCAAACGCGCCGCCGGTGAAATCTTCGAAGGCTATTTTGTCGGCATCGAGTTTGCCGGGACTATTAACTGGTTTGATGCGGGCAATAATCTGCGTCTGGCGGACACTGCTGCGGCTGAAGAGTGTATGCTGCTGCTCGAATCAGTGCCCGAACTCCTGGACACGGCGCGGATTCCCTTCGACTTCAACCGCAAGGACAGAGCCCAGACGGTCGCCGCGTGCGAATTCGCGCTGGAAGGCCTGTACGCCGCCAACAAGATCAGCCGTAATGAAGAAGGCGGGTACACAGCGGTGACAAAGGCGAAGAAGGATCGGCGGGGGATGATCTATGATGATTTGACGGAGACCGGGAAGTTCAGTTAATCGTTCTTGGTTAACACCCGCGCGGGCATTTGCTAGACTGAATTTGCAATGAGCACTAGAGCAGACACAATCCTCGATACGGCGCTGGCTCTGCCCCCAGATGAACGCGCTTGGCTTGCCTCCGAGTTGATCGCGAGTCTTGACGAAGGTGAAGGCGCTGACGTCGAAGCGGTGTGGGCCACCGAGATTGAACGACGTATCGCCGAAGTCGAATCAGGCGAAGCGAAAACCGTAAGCTGGGAAGAGGCGCGCACCCGAATCAAGTCAACGCTCGCGAAGTCGTGACCAAAGCTCTTCGAATTCATGAGCTCGCCGAGGATGAACTCGCGGACGCTGCGTCGTGGTACGAAGGAAAGCAGCCCGGCTTGGGGACGGCGTTACTCGAACTCGCCGATCAGGCCGTTGAACAAATCCGCTCAGCTATCTTGCCCAGCAGTCCAGTTCCCAGTGTCAGGAAGACGAAAAACGCCCGGCGAGTTTTTTTGAGACCCTTCCCCTATTCGATTGTGTTCTATGAAAGCGAGGACCAGATTGTAATCGTCGCCTTTGCTCATAGCAGCCGACGACCTGGATATTGGCGTTCTCGAAAATTTTGATACTAACTAAATGCGTTTCACTCGTTACGGAAAATTCAATGGTCTCGATGTCTGGTCGCTCAATCTTGGCGACCTGATGGAGGGTCTGTCTGATTCCCTGCTCTCTTCCGGCTTTGACGACGACTACTATTGGACGCGCGAGCGAACGCCGCAGGACACGACGCTGGACGCGTTGCGGCGTGCTTTATTACAGGCCCTGGTTGATCAGGGAATGCTCAGCGAGCACCAGATCAAGCAGATGCTCGACGAGAACGAAGGCAAGTACGAAGGCTCGCAACTTCAGGAGATGCTGAATCAATTGATCGAGCGTCTGGTTGAAGAGGGTTATCTGACCTTGCACGAAGAGCCGCAGAACTCAGAGCGGCGACACGATCAGCGTGGGAATGGACAAGGCCAAATTGACGAGCCCCTCCCGCGCAACATCAAATTCGAAGTAACTGAGAAAGGATTGGATTTCCTCGGTTACAAAACGTTGCGTGGTCTGCTGGGCAGCCTGGGTAAAAGTTCGCTCGGCCGGCACGATACTCCGTACCTGGCCACAGGCGTCGAAGCTGAATCAGCCAGCAAGCCCTACGAATTCGGTGACACCATAAATCTGGACGTGAACACTACGCTGCTCTCCGCGATTCAGCGCGAGGGGCTTTCCGTTCCGCTCAACCTCGAATACCGCGATCTGCATGTGCATCAATGCGACTATCAATCGTCGTGCGCCACGGTAGTGATGCTCGATTGTTCGCACTCGATGATTCTTTACGGCGAAGATCGGTTTACGCCGGCGAAGAAAGTTGCGCTGGCGCTCGGTCATTTGATCAGAACGCAGTATCCGGGAGATTCGCTGAAGATCGTTTTGTTCCATGACAGTGCGGAAGAGTTGCCGCTGGCGAAGCTCGCCACCACGCAGGTCGGGCCTTATCACACGAATACCGCGGAAGGTCTGCGCCTGGCGCGCCGCATTCTCCAGGCACAGCGGAAAGACATGAAGCAGATCGTGATGGTGACCGACGGAAAGCCGACCGCGTGTTTTGTGGAAGGGACTGTCACCCACGGCCGTGGCTTTAACTGGCTCCCGAACGAAGGCAGCAGTGCCCGAAGGATTTACAAGAATTCGATGGGCGGCGATCCCTTCGTAATGGAAGCTACCTTTCGCGAAGTCCAGGCCTGCCGCAAAGCCGGCATCATGATCAATACCTTCATGCTCGCCTCGGACTATTACCTGGTCGAGTTCGTTAAGCAAATGACCGCGATGACCAACGGCAAAGCATACTTTGCCAACCCGTCGAATCTCTCACAATTCGTCCTGATTGATTTCCTGAAAAGACGAAAGAGCCGCGTGAAATAAGCGACTTTAACTAACCGCGTAGACTACAACCTCAGGTTATTGCACTCGGAAGTAATAGCTGCCGAGAGTTTCTTTCGCTGTCGCATTCTTCCGGCCCAGTCTAATCTGATAGTTGCCGGTCTTTAGCAAACGCGCCGGAACGTCGAAGGTAATCTGCGCGCTACCGTTGTCCGCGGCCTTGATCGCCTCCACACTAAAGACCGACTGCCCGTCTCCGGTTAACAGTTCAACTCGATACGGTCCCGGCTGATCGGGCTTCAAGGCAAGTTGCAAGCGCACGACCTCCTGCTCGCCTTTCGGGAGATTGACGGATGGCATATTGCTGCCGTCAGGCGACTCGGCGGGCCTCAGCGGAACGGTCACGCTCGCCGTTGAGGTGGGCGCGGTCTGATTATGAACTGGCATTGGCGAAGGACTTGTCTGGTGTTCCGGCATGGATTTATTTGTGGGATGGTTTGACTCAACCGGCGAGCTCGGAACGGGAGGTCGTTTGCGCACCCATCGCTTTGTAATCTCTTCTTTAATGCGTGGCTCCTTTTTCACAACCACCCACACAGTGCCAATCAGAAGAATGAATATCACGAGGCCAAATGCGTATCTCCGCCCTGGCCGAATGAACCCAAGCAGAGGTCGCAGTCGATCGGCGAGCGAGATCTTCGTTTCGACTGGAGCAGACGCGAAACGGACGCGCAAGACTCTTGAAACGTTCAGCTTGCGCCGGCGATCCGCAGTTACCAGAAACTTCTCTTGGAAGAGTTCGCGCTCAGCGTTATCGAGGCGCCCGTAAGCGTAGTCATCCGCCAACTCCAACTCAGCCAGGCGCACGCGCGCGTTCAAACTATCATCCGCAAACAAACACTGCTCGAACGCAGGCTGCTCTAAAGCGCTCAGACGGCCAAACAGAAAGCGTCGGATCGCATCCTCGGGAAAGTCTGCTGAGTTGTTTCGATCTTCAACCATTGGACTGGGCCCTCCCTTACAGTCGGGCTTCCGACACAAGACACTGCTCGATACACGTTTGCAGCTTATCTCTGATGCGCAGGGCGCGCAGTCTCAAGGTGCTGAGACCAATTCCAAGTTCGGCCGCAATTCGCTTGCGTAAATCGATCTTCGCCCGCTTGTCCTCAGCGTAATATCGCTCGATCATTCGACGCGAATTAGGCGACAGCTTGTCCAGACATTTCTCCAAACAGAGAGAGGTGCTTTCGGTCCTCTCAACGTCGTCATCGGGTTCCGGCAGCCGTGGCATCATCGGCCGTTTCAAGTATTCGTGATGCACGTTGTTCATGACGCCCAGAAAGTAAATTGCCTGGTCGCCTACATAAGAGGCCTGAATGTCGATTACTCTGCGCGCCACTCGGTCGATCGTCTCATCCGCCAATTCTTCGGGGCAAGTACAGCCGCGCGAGGCCAGAATCGCAACCAGTCGCCAGCGAATCTTTTCATAGGTCAGACCGGCGCGCCCGGGATCAGGATCGAGCCACACGAGCAATCGATCGAAGTCTTCCTGCCTGATTGTGTGAAGCGTTTTCGCCGGCGACATATCTTTGGAGTGCGGTGGCAAGCGTAGCGCGACACCGCTTTGGTTGTTTGGTTCAGCTTCAGCCAGCGCCTCGTTTGATTCGGCCCAAAGACGGGGCACCGAAGAAATTCTGCACATGAATCACAGACTGAAGTCTGTGCCCTTGAAGCGTTTGATGAGGGCAACCCTTCAGAGTTGCCCCCACCCTGTAACGCCGCTCCAGCATCGCCAATATCTATCGCGCGCTACTCTTTTATTACATCGGCGATGGCGACCGTCTTCTCTTCCTTCTGACCCTGGATTTTGACCGTCACCTTACCGGCCTTTTCGTCCACGCTGATGACTGTAGCAGGAGCAGCGGCGCCATTGATCGTGACCTTAACTTTGTCTCCTGCTTTGACCTGTGGTTTGAGCGCCGCGCTCGGTTCCGGCGACGGCGAGACTGGGGCCGGCGTCGACGCGGACTGAGTGTTCGGCGTCGCGTTGCTGTTCGCATTCGAATTGTTCTCTGTGCTGCTGGGCTCACAAGCCGCGAGTGTCAGCGACAGAAGCACTACTGCAAAAAGTTTCTTCGTCATGATTGTCCTCCATTCGTATCAAGCCTCCTCTTAAAAGGAGTGCTGGTTCCCTCTTCGCTGGGTGAATGGGAATGGAGGGCAAAACATTTCAAGCCTCAAAGAAAAAGTTTTTCGGTGAGTCAAATACAGCCACTGGATTCGCCAGAGCCGAAAAGAATCTCGCCAGAGCTAACGGGCCTTCTTCCGTTCTGGCCAGACGTACCTGGCGGAGATAGCCGCGTTTTTCACCAAACTGCTGAAGGCAATCAAGGGCTCACAAGGACGGGTAACAGGAAAGCGTGACGTGCCGTTTTTTTGGACGTCGTTCGTTCGAAGCAGCTAACGATTTTCACCCTTAAGCGGGCTGAAAACCTGTACGCCGTGATGAATCCGATGGAACGCACCTGGATCACTCATTGAATTGAAACTTCCGGTAAACCGGATCGCTTTCAAGTTCGTACTTCTTCAAAAACTCCCAGGCTTTGAGATTGATCTTTGGCGCCAGGTCATAGTACCAGTGATCATGTCCCGCGATTTCCGTAAGCTCCGCTGAAAATCCCTTCGCGTTCAAGAGGTCCCTGGTCGCCCTCACCACTTTGAGCGGAAAAGCCTGGTCGCTATCTCCCACCTGGATGAAGATCGGAATTTTCCTTTTCGCTACATCAAGCAAGTCGCCGTCGTCCGGCTGTAGTGCTCCCGCATGAATCGCCGTGGCCGCAAAGTACTGGGCCTCCATCAGAGACATTTCGAGGGCGAATGTAGCGCCGGCCGAATGACCAAACAGATAGACTCGACGCGGATTGATCGGGTATTTCGCTTTAAGCTCTTCGACCAGGTCGTGCAGGTAATCCGGCCCATCCTGAGGCGAGCGCCAACCGCTGATCTCCGAAGCGTCCGGCCCGGCAATGATGAAACCTTCCTTCTTGGCCAGGTCTTTCCATTTTTCCACGAGCGACATGCCGACGCGCCCCGATCCATGCAGCATCACAATCAAAGGCGCCGGCGATCCCGGCTTGATTGTCGACGGCACGTACAAGTAGTAGGCGCGCATCTTGCCGTTCGAAGCGATCAACTCTTTAGTGATGTCGTCTTTGGCGGCGACGGAGCTGGAGAAGAGGAGCAACAAGGTTGTCGTGAGTAGAAGGTGAAGTTTCATAAGTAGTTTCCTTAATATGGGCATTACGCCGAAGACATTTTCCATTTGTCATTTGACAGTCTTCATTTGCCATTGATAGCGAAAGAAGTTCGGATCTGTTCGCCGACACGACGGCTGCTAATTACTTTAACCGCAAAGGACGCAGAGGGTCCCGCAGAGGAACGCAAAGGATTTCTCTTAGGCTCGATGAATCTTCAGTGCGTCGGTAACGATCACGCCACGTATGAGCAATCGCAAATGAAAACTGTCAAATGACAAATGGAAAATGGTTTTTCTCTCTTCGTAATCTGCGGATCGCTCAACGCATCACGACCACAGGCAGCTCAACAAAACTCGCCTGCCCCGCCGCGTGATAGATCCTTTGCGTGGCCTTGCGATAATCTCCCGGCTTGGCCCAGAAGATGTTCTCGACGAACGTCTGTGGATTGCGATCGTAGAGCGGGAACCAACTCGATTGGATCTGCACCATAATCCGGTGGCCCGGCAGAAACACGTGGTTGGCTGTCGGCAAAGGCCAGCGATACAGCAGTGGCTTGTCGGCCGCGATGGGTTTGGGTGTTTCGAGGCTCTCGCGATAACGGCCCCGCAAGATGTCCGCAGAGATCATTAACTGATAGCCGCCCATGTTTGGCTGGCCGGCGACTTCATCCGGATAGAGGTCGATCACTTTGACCACCCAATCGGAATCCGTGCCGCTGGTCGACGCGATCAGATTGGCGATCGGTTCGCCACTGATCTTCACCGGGGTTTTCAAAACATCTGAGGTGAAGACCAAAACATCGGGCCGGCCCGATTGCTCGCGTTGATCGTCAACCAACCACTGCCGCCACGTCGTGCCGTCGATCGGCCGGGCCCGGAAGGGCACGGGCTTTGAAGGATCAGAGATGTATTCTTCGTAACCAGAGGCTCCCGATCTCGACATCTCGAAGCTCGCTTTCAGACCTCCATTGAGATAAAGCGGAGTCGGCTTAACCGTACAGCCTCTCTCGCAGCCGGCGGGCCAGGACGAGAGACTGTGCCACTTGTTCGTTCCGGTCTCGAATGCCGTAACCGGCGCGACGTTCATCTTTGGCGCGTCATCTTTCAGGTAATGGTCCAGAAACGGGCGCAGGATCTCCTGACGAAAATACAGCGCGGTATCACTGTCGAACTTAATCGCTCCGAGCGAGCTGCCTTCCCTGATCTCCTGGCCGTGATGCCAGGGACCCATCACCAGAAACACCTTATCGTTGTTGGTGTCCTTCGGCTCGATCGCTTTGTACACCGCGATGTCACCATAAATGTCTTCCTGATCCCAGAGGCTGTGCACCAACATCACCGGGACCTTCAAAGGCTCTTTCGCCAGAATCTTGTCGACGGCCTGTTCGCGCCAGAACGCGTCATAGCTCGGATGCTCGAGCAGCTTGCGCCAGAAGCCGACCTGTTCCATGCCGCGCCGGCGTCCCAATTCGCCCGCCGAGCCTGCTTCCATGAACATGTCGTAATCATCGAAGTGGCTGGTCCACCACGTGATGTCATTCGCGCGAGTCGCTTCCTGATCGTAGATGTAGCTCATGCCCTGCTGACGGAACGCACCGTGATGAAACCAGTCGTCGCCCATCCAACCATCCACCATCGGGTTCATCGGCACCGACACCTTCAACGCCGGATGCGGATTAATTAACCCCATCAAAGGCAGAAAGCCATCGTAGGAAATGCCGAGGATGCCAACCTTGCCGTTCGTCTCCGGAATATTCTTAACCAGCCAATCAATCGTGTCGTAAGTATCGGTCGGGTGATCGACCCGCGTCGGATTCAGCGGTCCGCGCACCGGACGGTTCATCACATACTCGCCTTCCGAGCCGTATTTGCCGCGGATGTCCTGGACCACTCGAATGTAGCCGCCTTCGACAATCACGTCGGTGGCGTTGTCATAGCCGTACAGGCTGGGGCCGAGGTGCGAACTGTTGATGTGCGTGGTGAGTTGGGTGGCATTGTAAGGCGTGCGCGTCAGCAGTATCGGCGCGCGGCTTGCTCCCTTGGGTACGAGGATGACTGTGTGCAGCTTCACGCCGTCACGCATCGGGATCATGACTTCACGCCTGACATAATCAAAGCCATCGTTGGTCGGCGTGAACTTGTCCGGCGTCTCGTTGGGTAGAGTTTGGGCGCGGCCATTTGCTGGTTCGATGAAAAGGACAGCGCCGCACAGCAGCGCGAGCACTAGCGACTTGTAAAAAGGTTTTATGATCATTGATCAATCATCCTCAAGACTCTTCTGGATCTGTGGACACGATTTGAGAAACTGATTCGTGTTGGTGAAGCGCCGTTAGGCGCGAAATGTTTATAGCTCAAGAACGATTAGAATAGAAGCTGAGTCCTTTTTGGAGTGCGCTGACTTGTCAGCGCTTTGTTAATCCGCGACTTGTCGCGGCCCTGGCAGTCACAGCGAAAAAAGCGGCGACAAGTCGCCGCACTCCAAATTAGCTGCGCGTCAACTGTCGATACTTAATCCGATGCGGAGTCTCAGCCGCCGCGCCCAAACGCGCCTTCCGATCTTCTTCATAGTCGGAATAATTCCCTTCAAACCAGACAACCTTGCTGTCGCCTTCGAAGGCGAGGATGTGCGTTGCTATCCTGTCTAAGAACCACCGGTCGTGTGAGATGACTACCGCACATCCGGCAAAGTTTTCCAGCGCCTCTTCCAGAGCCCGCAGCGTATTCACATCGAGATCGTTAGTCGGCTCGTCGAGCAACAAAACATTCGCGCCCTCCTTCAACATCTTTGCCAGGTGCACTCGATTGCGTTCGCCACCCGACAACATGCTGACTTTCTTTTGCTGGTCTGAGCCGGAAAAATTGAAACGCCCGACGTACGCGCGCGAGTTTACTTCGCGCGTGCCCAGCTTCAAGATGTCCGTGCCACCGGAGATTTCTTCCCAGATCGATTTGGTCGGATCCAGCGTGCGGCTTTGATCGACATAAGCCAACTGCACCGTCTCGCCGACACGGATGGTTCCCTCGTCGGGCTCTTCCTGCCTGGTAATCATCCGAAACAGGGTCGTCTTGCCGGCGCCGTTCGGACCAATCACGCCGACGATGCCGCCGCGCGGCAGCTTGAAAGTCATGTCCTCGACCAGCAGGTTTTCGCCATAGCCTTTATCAACGCCGTCCGCTTCGATCACGACATCTCCCAGCCGTGGCCCCGGCGGAATGTGAATCTCTAAGTCTTCCCGTCGCTTCTCTGATTGTTCCTGTAGCAAACTTTCGTAAGCATTCACGCGGGCCTGGCCTTTCGCGTGACGCGCCTTCGGCGACATGCGAATCCATTCCAGCTCGCGCTGCAGAGTTTTCTGTCGTTCGCTTTCAGACTTTTCTTCGCGCCGCAGCCGCTCCTGCTTCTGCTCCAGCCAACTCGTATAGTTCCCCTTCCACGGAATGCCCGCGCCGCGATCAAGTTCCAGAATCCAACCGGCCACGTTATCGAGAAAGTATCTGTCATGCGTCACCGCGATGATCGTTCCCGCATAACTCTGCAGATGATGTTCGAGCCACGCGACCGATTCGGCATCGAGATGGTTGGTAGGCTCATCGAGAAGAAGGATGTCCGGTTTCTGAAGCAGTAGACGACACAGCGCCACCCGCCGTCGTTCACCACCGGAAAGAATTTTCACCGGCGTCTCGGGCGGCGGACAACGCAGCGCGTCCATAGCCATCTCCAGACGCGAATCGAGATCCCAGGCGTCCTGATGATCCAGCTTCTCCTGCACCTCGCCCTGGCGCGCCAGAAGCTTGTCCATGTCCTCGTCGGACATCTGTTCGCCGAACTTCGCGTTGATCTCGTCAAACTCTTTCAGCAGAGCGACCGTCTCTTTCACAGCCTCTTCGACGACCTCACGCACAGTGCGCGCATCGTCAATCAAAGGTTCCTGCTCGAGATAGCCGACCGTGTATCCCGGTGAGATCACCGTCTCGCCATTGATCTCTTTGTCGACGCCGGCGAGGATGCGCAACAAAGAAGACTTGCCCGACCCATTCAACCCAATGACGCCAATCTTCGCGCCATAGAAATAGGAAAGATAGATGTCTTTGAGGACGGCTTTCTTGTCATAGAACTTACTGACGCCGACCATGGAATAGATGATTTTGTTTGGTTCAGTGCTCATGATTTTCGTCCACAGATTACACAGATTCCGCAGATAAGGAAAAACTGCGGGCAACTTCTTCTTTCCCTCTTTCAAAGAGGAATTGGAAGGGGACCAAAGTATTGCCGTTAAGGTTTTGAGTTTCTTTCTGTGTAATCTGCGTAATCTGTGGATAGCCTACGGTCGCGGCGCCGGACCCGTCCGCGGATTCTTGCTGTTGAAGTCAGCGATGAAGGCCTGCGTCAGATCGACTGCGGGGACGGCGGTCAGAATGGCCGGCAGCAGTTTACTAATGTCGAGGGTCATCGTGACGCCGCGTTGCCGGGCAAATTGATCCATGGCTTGGCCAATCTGCGCGGAAATCGGCGCGATGACCTGCTCGGCTCGTTTACTGACATCTTCGTCCAAACGGTCCTTCTTCGTCTTCCATTCGTTTTGCAGGGTTTCGCCTTGCTGCTGCCTGGCCTGAATAGTTTTCTGATCAGGCGCCGGAGCTTTCGCTAAGGTTTGGATTTCAGTGACCAGCGCATCGAGACGATTCTGAAGGGTTAGGACCTCATCCGAGCGCGTCTTGAACTCGGCCTGAACAGACTTGGCCGCATCGACATAGCGATAGATTCCGTTCTTCTCGTCGCCGAACATGCTGGTGTCAATCAGGGCAATCCGGCTGTCCGGCACCGGAGCGTTGCTCACAAGTGGCGTCGCCGCCGGTCTGGGTAAAGGCGTCGCTGCCGGACCAGGTAAAGGGGTTGGTGTCGGTCTGGCCGGGGTGGTTTGCGGACGCGTCTGGCCCATGACGGCAAAGGCCGTCATGGTAATCAAAATGGAGGTAGCAAAAATCAGTCTCGTCATAACTTCTCCTGGATCGTGCTCATGAATTTCTATCCACAGATTACACAGATTACGCGGAGAAGGAAAAAGCCGGAGACGGGAAGAGTGCGTGGGGTGATCATTCGTCGTCTTGTGTCATGATTGCCGCGGCGTGTCGAGAAAAAGGACTAGCCACGGATTAACGCGGATTCACACGGATAAGGCGAGGTGGGCTGGCGGCGATTAACGTCAAATGAAAGCAGTTACGGCTGGACAGCTTGATAGATAAGCACTCGCTTGCCGCCGCTTCGCCCAATCAGAAATCCGGTCAGCGCGCCCGCCGCAGCGCCAAGGACCGTAAGGCCCGCGGTCACTGGATTGTTCAGGTTTACAAGGTCGTCTTTACTTCTTCCAGCCAAGCCGATCGCCAGACCCGCGCCGGCGCC
>DATHHW010000138.1:0-24584 GCA_035317005.1 Pyrinomonadaceae bacterium
ACAATTACTCTGCCCGCGGAAACAAAGAAAGGCGACGTTGCCACCTCGACGCGATAGTAAGAGGGCACGCCCGATTGCGGTTTTTGCCAGCGCAAGGCCACGCTCGCTGAGCCATTGCCGCCCGCGAGAATCTTTTCCAGATCATGCGGCTGCAAAGGTTGCGGCACATCCAAAAGCCTTTCGGATTTGGAAATCGTTCCCGACTGATTGACGGAAACATATTCGCCGCCTTGTAGTGACAGCCGCTCACCGGCGCGATTAGCGCTTTCCACCGTGCCGCTGTTGACGCGAATCTCTTCAGTCCCTTCCGTGTTGACCCCAAAGCTGGCGGCGGTCTGCCCGCTGATCTGATTCTGGGTCTTGGGAGTCTCGATCACATTCTTGTTGTCTTCACTCTGTGGCTGTGTACGCACCGACATCTGTCCGCTATCGACTACTACGTGAACATTGGAACGCTTGCCGTCTTCAGCGCTGGCATTATCACGAATAATGATTGTGCTGTTGGGCCTGACTACCACTGTCGACCCGTCCGCCATGCTGATGCGCGCGCGTCCGTCAGCCTGCGTCTGCACCGTGTCGCCGGGATAAAGTTGAACGTCGTTATTAGCGACTACCACTTGTCGAGTGGACGAGCGAATCACACGCACGTCGCCTTCGAAGGACATGAAGCGCGCGCCTGCCAATGGATCGGAGTGCAGAGCAACATTCTTGAGAGGGTTGCCGTACTTCCAGACGTACAGGCCCGCACCCGCCGCGATGACGCACAGAACCAGAATCAACGCGGCGATATAGACCGCGCGCTTTTGAATGATCCACCAGTCGATCTCGAAGTGGCTGACTCTAGTTGCCATCAGTCTCTATTCATTGAAGGTGAAGACGGAGCGCTCGGGGGGAGTGGCCAAACTGCGCCAACACAGATTAACACACGGCTGAGTGGCCGTTCAAGAGGCTTATTTTATTGAGGTTTATTGCGATATGCGTAGGGCTGCCGCCGGTCTGAGTCTTATGTAGATTGGATTTGAGATGATCCAAGGCTGGCCTTTGACGGGTGCGGGAAGCGAATCGAGATAGACTTCGACCCGATAGACCCCGGGTCCACTGATTGGAAAGTCCGCAGTCGCACCGGATTTTTGATCGATCGTACTGCCGTCTTTTAGCAGCATGAACCGACTGTTTAGCGGCGCGCCGGCATGCAGACTCAGTCCATTCGCGAACTCGATATCGTCTCCCATGATCTTCTGTTGAGCGTCGGCGGCAGCGAAGTTGAATCCCTTTGCATCGCCGAAGATGTCAAAGGATAAGTAGCAATGGCCCAGCGCAATTGCTTCGAGCAGAGACGAAGAACTGAGTGCTTTGTCTTTCTTAATCAGTACGTGCGTGCGCACTGTGCGAAAACTTCGTTCATAAGGATCGAGTTTGACGCCCAGCCATTCTTTGCCCGCCGCATCATTCACACTCAGGCCGACATTCGAATGAGCATCGTTACCGGCGATCGCTGTCAGTTTGCGATTGCTTGCAGAGATGGCATCGTCCCAACGCTTCAAGTTCTCGGTTGGGCGGGCGAAGAAGTTGGCGAACATGAGTTCCGGATAACTGCCATAGGACCAGAGCCCATCGAAGAACATTACCGCAGGATTGATTCCGCGAGTACTGGTGAAGAGATTGTAAACTTCGACTCCGTCGACGGAACTTGTTTGCCAGTTCTGCGAGTCGGCAGGATAGGCGGCGAAAGAAAGCCCACCGCTAATTCTTTGCTTGTCGATAACTTCCTGCGTCGTTTTGGCGCCGGCAGATGCGGCCTCTGCTGGACCTGGAATCAGCAGCAGTCGATCATTATTGGAAGTAACAACCTCGCTGCCATTCATGAAGAGAACGCCGGCGTGCATTCCATTCAGCGTCATCGCCGCCGTATCAAAATCCTGCTGCGGATGCTCTGTCATGATCACGAAGTCG
Source organism: Pyrinomonadaceae bacterium (assembly GCA_035317005.1). GTDB lineage: Bacteria > Acidobacteriota > Blastocatellia > Pyrinomonadales > Pyrinomonadaceae > UBA11740. Next base: position 1,954 of record DATHHW010000138.1, read on the forward strand.
AGTTGGTTTGCTTTAGCCGCGGCGATTAGCTCGGCAAAGTTCCCGGTGCTATGCCCGCCCAGCGAAGAATGCACGTGAATCACGCCCTGGTAATCGACAAACTCGCTTTCACCTGGCGGAGGAACTCGCTGGGAAGCGAGTTGCTGAATCGTGTTGCGGAGACGCTTCAGGCGGTAGCGGCGATAGGCAAAAGGAAGCTGGGACACGATGATGAGCCCCAGGATCGCGATGAAGATTTTTCGCTTCATAAATGGAGCGCCGACATCTTGTCGGCGGTTCGCGAGCATCCTGCTCGCGATTAGTTCGAAACAATAAGACCCGGCAAGATGCCGTGAACTGCAGGCACGATGCCTGCGCTCCCATCAATCCCCAAAATCGACTTTGGCCATTTTGTCGCAGATGCCGCGGCCGAACTCGACGACCTTAACGTGATCGGGATGAACAGAGTAGGCGTCGAGGACCGCGCGATCGCGGAAGATGGCAACCAGACCGGTGTCATAAGAGCGCGGCGAATGCAGTGTGTCGACACCGACCGAAAAACTTTCAATTCCCGGGACGACGGAGTTCAAAGATCGCAATTGCGCTACATGGACATCACGAGTAGCTTGCGAAGTGTCGGCGCGATATTTCCAGACTACGATGTGAGTCAACATGTTAATCCCTCTGAATTGGAATTCTGTCTATGGCACAGACTTCAGTCTGTGATTAGGCCGCCAACCATCACAGACTAAAGGAGTGCTTATTAAAGTTGAAAGTCTTCAGAGATGACAGCCACAGCCGCAGAGCGGCGAAACTCAAAATAACAATCAACCGGTTTCGCCCCGTCCGGGGCTGGTTTGCTTTGGCGTTCTTGTCCCATGGCTCTCACGCCATGGGCTACAGATCTTTTGCCACTCCGCGGCTCATTCACTTCAAAAACCGATCGAACCACGCCAGGGTCCGTTCTAGTGAATCGATGCGATGTTTTGGCTCCCGCAGACCATGTCCTTCTCGCGGATAACGCACCAGCACAGTTTCCACGCCACGACGACGGAGGGCCATGTACATCTCTTCCGCTTGCGTGATGTGCACGTCGTTATCCTGCTCGCCATGAATGAACATCGTCGGCGTCTGCGCTTGCCTGACATAACGCAGCGGCGAACATTGCCACAACAAATCATAATTGTCCCAGGGAAAGCCGCCAAACTCTGCGTGGACCAGGTCCTGGTAAAGCGAAGTTGAGTAGAAGCTGACCAGGTTGCTGACGCTGGCGGCCGACACCGCGGCTTTGAAGCGCGGTGTCTGCGTGATGATCCAGTTCGTCATGAAACCGCCATAGCTGCCGCCCGTGACCCCCATCCGGTTGCCATCGATCCAGGAGTAACGGCGCAATGCTTCATCGACTCCGGCCATCAGGTCCCGGTAATCGCCGCCGCCCCATTCATTGATGGTGCCGTCGGAAAATTTCTGGCCATAGCCGCTCGAGCCGCGCGGATTCAGATAGAGCACGGCGTAACCGCGGGCCGCGTAAACCTGAAACGTGGAATTAAAGGCATAGCCGTACATTCCATGAGGTCCGCCGTGAATGCTGAGAATCAGCGGGTACTTGCGATCTTCGCGCCAGCCGATCGGTTTCATCAGCCAACCTTGGATTTCAGTGCCATCGAAACTCTTGCAGGTGATCTCCTGGGGCTCGACCAGCGCTGAAGACCGGGTGAGAGAATCGTTATGCGCACTCAGTCGTTGCCCGATGGCAGTTATCTCTGAACCCGCGCGGCCCGGAGACGTACCAGGATGAGCAATCCAAAGTTCAGTCGGATGATTTTCGTCACTCAACGTAAAGGCAACGGTAATAGCAGAGACTCGTCCACCGGGAAGATCCGTGACTGCGAATGGGGTCGCAGTGAAGCCGGCTATTTGAAATGGATAAGCTGGAACCGAGAGCGCGACTATTTGGTTCGACTCGGGAACCAGCCGGTCAAAGAGAGGGCGAGCCGAACCACCTTCAGCCCTCACGCCATAGAGCAACGTCTGGCCCCGATCACCGGCAAGAAAGAAGATATTGCGACTATCACTGGACCAACGCGGAGATCTGGCCCGCCGGTCCAATGAAGAGGAAAGTTCTCTGCGGCCGCCACCCGTCGCATCAACAACCCAAACATGTGCGTCTTCCGCCACGCTGTCGATCGTGGTGACCTCGCGTTTCGTAGCTGTGTAAGCGATCCATTTACCGTCTGGCGACCATGCCGGCTCATACTCGCAGCCTACCGTGTTGGTGATCTGACGCGTTTGTCCCTGTACACTAACGGCAAAGATATCCGAGTTATTGTTGGCGTCGGGATCGGTTTCGTGGTTAGAGATGAAAGCGATCTCTTCGCCCGTTGAGCTAAAACTGAGCGCATGATCGTAGGAAGGACCCGAAGTGAGTTGACGTGGTTGGGGCTGGTCGACATCGGTGATCCAAACGTGCGTGCGCAAGCGATCAGAGAACGAAGTGCGCGACTTATACTGGATGCGATCGATGACGCGTGGATCGTCGTTCCGGCTCGATCCTTCCGGTGGATCGCGATCAGGCTCTTCACTGGCCGAGACGTAAGCAATAATACGCGAGTCAGGTGACCAGGCGAAGGACTCACCCGCATATGTGATGAAGAAATTTGTGTCGCGAACAATTGCGATCAAACGCGGGATGCGACGCTCGATCCCGGATACCCAAATTCCGTGTTGTCCTTCATGGGTTGAAAGAAAGGCGATGCTCCTGCCGTCCGGAGACCAGCGTGGATTCGCGCCGCTCCATCCCGGAGGCAGCAATGGTCTCCCGGCAATTCTCGGGACATCCCAATTACGGCGTTGCTCAGGTTGGCGGCTGGTCGGCGGCACGTTGGAGAGTCTTTCGCCCGCGCGAACCAGCCACAGGGTGCTCACTGTTTGATCAGCTTCAATCGAGGAAACGGTGTATACGATCCAGTCTCCGTTGGGAGATATCTGCGCATCACCGACATTGGCGATGCGCAGAATGTCCGCGGGCGCCATGGGGCGGCGCGGCTGAGCCTGAACTGATGAGGAGAGCGGGACGCTCAGGGCGCTGAACAGCAGGGCACTGACTAACGCTTTTCGTATCCGGTTCATGATCGTTCGGGTGAATTCCAAAGTAGAGAAGTGCAGCACGTAGTCTTGCGGCTTTGCCGCAGCACCTCGCGGAAAGCCTCCGGCTTTCCGGCGCCTATTCCAATATTCCCGAGGCGACGCCTCGGACAACTCGGAGGCGTAGCCTCCTAACATGATGAATCCCCTAACGGTAAGCCGGAGGCTTACCACCATGTGCTGCGGCACAGCCGCACTATGAAAGCGGCCGCTTTACGAAAGCAGTCTCAATTGCTCGCTGAGTAACTCCCACACCTGCCGCACGTGCCGTTCAGTCGTGCGAATGTTTCCGATCGAAAGCCGCAGCGTCAGCTTGTCATTCAACTTGGTGTGCGAAAGGAATGCTTTGCCGGTTGCGTTGACGCCGTGCATGATTGCTTCGTTAAGCACATCGAGGCGTTTCGCTTCACCTGGTTCTGGTTGACTCTGCAATCGCGGGTGTGCGCGAAAGCACACGAGAGCGAACGGCGTCGGTGCCATCATCTCCCAGTCGCTTGATTCTTCGATCCACGACGCGAACAGTTGGGCGAGCCGGCAATGTTCGCGAATGCGTGCCGCCAGTCCTTCATGACCGAAGTAACGAATGATCATCCACAGCTTCAGCGCGCGAAAGCGGCGGCCAAGCTGGACGCCATAATCCGATCCGCTGCGGACCTTTGCCTGCTCAGGCGTGCGCAGGTATTCCGGCACCAGCGAAAAAGCCCGGCCCAGCAGGTCCATGTGGCGGCAATAGAGCACCGAAAGATCAAACGGAGTGAACAACCACTTGTGCGGATTGAGCACCAGCGAATCCGCGCGTTGACAGCCATCGAGGATGTGACGCATCTCGGGAACGATCGCGGCCGAACCTGCATAGGCAGCGTCAACATGCAGCCACATCGCGTGTTCCCCGCCGATCGGAATGATGTCAGCCACGGGATCGATGCTGGAGGTTGAAGTTGTGCCCACGGTCGCCACGATGCAGAAAGGAAGCATGCCTGCGCGCTTGTCTTCTTCAATCGCTTCTCTTAGAGCATTCACGTCCATACGAAACTCGCTGTCCGACGGAATCTTTCTCAAAGCGCGCTGACCTAAACCGAGAGTAATAATTCCTTTCTCGATTGATGAGTGGGCCTGATCAGAAGCATAGACGCGCAGCAGGGGCAGATCTTTGCGGCCGCTCATGCCTTCTTCGCGAATGCGCAGCTCGACTCCTTCGCGCGCGGCCGCGATCGCATGCATGCTCGAGACCGATGCCGTGTCATAGATGATTCCGCTCATGCCGGAGTCGAGACCAATCATCTGGCGAAGCCAGTCGAGTACTACCTCTTCCAACTCAGTCGACGCAGGAGAAGTCCGCCAGAGCATCGACTTTACATCAAAAGCGGCGCTCAACAACTCGCCAAAGATTCCGGGGGCGGAAGTCGAAGTGGCGAAGTAGGCGAAGAAAGAAGGATGGCTCCAGTGCGTGAGGGCGGGAACGATTAGGCGATCGATGTCGGCGAGGATAGCCTCCATCGTCTCACCTTCCTGTGGCGCCGACGTGGGCAATTGCGCCTTAAGATCTCCAGGTTCGATCTGGGCCAGCACCGGGAGGTCTTCTATGTGTTCGAAGTAGTTCGCGATCCAATCAACGATTTCGTGACCGAAGCGGCGGAATTCCGCGGCAGACATGTCGCCGGTTGGTGGTGTTCTCTCTGGCGAGTTACTGGCAGGCATTCTATGTCACCCTTTGCGCCTTACGCATTTCTTCGCGCCTTTGCGAGAAACTTAAAAGTCCCCCGCGACACTAAAGATTGTTCACTACCCGAGTAATACCATCCTTAATCAACTCGACGTTGAAGTTGATAAGTAAGCCAAGCCGCTTATCGGTAAGCCGCAAGTAAGTCAAAAGTTGTTTCCGATGCACCGGAGCAATCGCGTCGATCGATTTGATTTCAACGATGACCTTTCCTTCTACGATCAGATCGGCTCGAAATCCGACGTCCATTTGAACAGATTCGTAGATGACGGGCATTGCCTGTTGTCTGCGCACTTGTAATCCACGCTTTGCAAGTTCGTACGCTAGCGTCGTTTCGTAAACCGATTCCAAAAGCCCTGGCCCCAAACGCTTGTGAATCGTGTAAGCGGCGTCGACGATAATTGTAGCGATCTCATTTTCCGTCATGAGAGTACTCACGAAACGAGCGAGTTTCACGCAAAGGCGCAAAGAAAAAACTTAAGGCGCAAAGAAAAACCCTAGAATCCAAGCGGCTGCAGCGGCCTGGGCTGGGTGCCTTCGAAGAACCAGCTCGCGCCCACCCGCAGACGATGATGCCAGGTCGGCAGGCGCGCGGTGTACATCGCGAAACGCGCCCGACGGGCAAGCGGACCGCCGATCACTTTGCCGGCAGAGAGCACCGCTGCGTGTTCAGTCCCGAGGCTGACGGCCTCTCCGAGTTCGACGAAATGTTTGGTCTTCAGATCCTTGCCTTCGATGAAGGCGCGCACGTTCTGGGCGCACAACCCCGACTCCTGCAGTGCAAGCTGCGCGGTGCCGGCAAGAGTGGGCACGACGTCCGGATAAAACGCCACGTCGCCGAGCGCAAAGACATTCGGATATTCACGCGTCTGCAGCGTACGCTCAACCATGAGCAGTCCGCGCCGATCTTTTTCGATCTTGAGGTTTTCAGCCAGAGGGCTTACGCGCACGCCGGCGACCCACACCACGGCCGCCGTCTTAAGTTCAGTGTGTTGCTGATTGTGTTCGAGCGTGATGGTGCGCTCTGTCACCCGCACGACGCGTGTCTGTGTGTGCACCTCGATGCGTGCTTCGTGCAAAGCTCCTTCGACGAAGCGGCGCAGCTCTTCGCCCATACCGGGCACCAGGCGATCGGCCATTTCTATGATCAAGACGCGCGGCTCGCCTTGCAGTGCGCGGCGCTTCACGGCATCGCGCAAGAGGTCGGCCATCTTGGTTGAAAGTTCGACGCCGCTGGCGCCTCCGCCCACGACGGCGAACGTCAGAGCGCTGCGCGTGTCCTGCGGAGCAGCATCGGGCTGCACGTGATCGAGCGCCTCGGTCATGCGTCGCCGCAAACGATTAGCATCGTTTAAGGCGCGGAAGGGCAGCGAGAACTGTTCGGCCCCCTCAACCCCCGCATAGTTGGTTGTGGCCCCCGGCGCGACCACCAGCACGTCATACGAGAGCGGTTCGGCGCGGCCGGCTAGCGTGACAGCTCTGGCGTCGAGGTCAATGTTCGTAACCGTACCCCGAATGAAGCGCACCCTTTCGTCAAGCAGCTCCTTGCAGTCGGGCGCGATGTGCCAGGCTTCTACTTCGCCGCTGAGGTATTCATAGAGCATCGGCTTGAATAGAAAGTGGTCCTCATCGTTAATCAGGGTGATTTCGCCGGCGCCAGCGAGGTCAAGGGCTGTGAATAGCCCGCCAAACCCACCGCCGATGATTAGAATTTGCGCGTTGTTTGCTGTCATAGGTTATCGACTTGATCCGTTTGATTTTGAGCGGCAAATCTTATCAGACAACGTTGACCGGCGCACGGAGCCTTCGGAAGGGACGGAAGTAGTTTCGATCTGTCTCCTCGAAAAGGTCTTTGCGGCTTTGCCGCAGCACATGGCGGTAAGCCTACGGCTTACCGTTGCGCAGGTGTATTGTTCAGGTGGCTATGCCTCCATACGGACAGAACCGGAGGCGTAGCCTCAAAATATTTGTGTAGCTGCCGGAAAGGCAGAGCCTTTCCGCACTGTGCTGCGGCAGAGCCGCAACGCGCCAGCCTTCGCCGGGGTTGGCGTCCTAATTTAACGGCGTTTAGAGTACCAACTTTAGTTGGGTTCTTTCTTGCTTAACAAGAGCCCGACTAAAGTCGGTACTCTGAACACCGCTTATCAAAGCGGACACTTCCTCGCAAGGGCTCAACTGGACAGCGGCGCGACCGAAGTGTTAACTTCTCCGGTGTTATTCCAAGTTTTTGTGGTTTGCCCTTCGTGTTACACGGGGCTTACTGCGGTCTGGGAGGGCCATCTTTAGCAGTGTTAGCAAGAGAAGCAAAGGAAAAAATTGTGACCGACTATCGGGCACATGATACGGATACGGGTTCCGCCCCGGTTCAAATCGCGCTGTTAAGCCAGCGAATCAACGAACTCACCGAGCATTTCAAGATTCACAAAAAGGACAATCACTCTCGCCGCGGACTGTTGAAGATGGTCTCGCAGCGACGGAGCTTGCTCGATTATTTGAAGCAGACGGACATCCAGCGTTACCACGAAGTCGTGGGTCGACTGGGATTGCGCCGCTAGTTTTCTATCGAATTGGGCGAAATATAGAAACAAAAAGCAACCAGAGAATCTTCGAGTCTCTGATTTAGAAAAAGCACGCGTCTATCGAAGAGCCTGAGCCCGAGCCGAACGTGACGGCGATATAGGGAGCCAGGCGACGCGTGCGGCCTTACAAAATCCGAAGGCGGCAAGAGCTTCACGGCTAGGCTCTCTGCCGCTTTCTCTTTTTTTGGAGTGCGCTGACTTGTCAGCCCTCAAAAGCGGCGACCAGTCACCGCACTCCATACAACTCAACCCAAAGCGCAGCGGATGAGACGTTGCGTGCCTGCCCCAGTGGCAGGTGTCGTCAGAAGGAGACGAACGAATATGACAGTTAAGAAGTACCTCAAGGAATCGATTAAGGTGGGTGAACGCGATCTCAGCGTGGAAGTTGGTCGCGTGGCCAAGCAGGCCGACGGCTCCTGTGTGATCCGTTACGGCGACACGATGCTTTTGTGCGCCGCAGTCGGAGCTTCGACGCCTCGCGAGGGCATCGACTTTTTCCCGCTCACTGTTGAATACCGCGAAGCAAATTATGCGGCCGGACGCATCCCCGGAAACTATTTTCGCCGTGAAGGCCGCCCCACCGAAAAGGAAGTGCTGACCTGCCGAATGATCGATCGGCCCGTCCGACCGCTTTTCACTCCGGGCTATCGCAACGAAACACAGGTTATTTGCTCAGTCATCTCCGCCGACCCGGACAACAATCCGGATGTGGTGGCGATTACCGGCGCGTCCTGCGCGCTTTACCTTTCCGACATTCCCTTTACCACGCCAATTGCCGGGGCGCGAATCGGGCTGATCGACGGGCGTTACATCGTCAATCCGACTTACGACGAAATCCGCGCATCAAAGCTGAATCTGATTGTCGCCGGCACCGAAGAAGCGATCGTGATGGTCGAAGCCGGCGCTCAGGAAGTATCTGAGGCGATCATGGTCGAGGCCTTGATGCTCGCGCATAAAGAGATTAACCGGCTCTGTCGCTGGCAGAAAGAACTCTATAAGGCTTTGGAAATTCAGAAGCGGCCGGTCGAACCACCCGTCCTGAATGAAGAAATGATCGGCGAGATCGAACGCAACTACGCCGAGCGTTTGCGGGCCGCCCTGGACACGTCCGGGCAGGAAAAGCGCGCGAGCTATGCAGCCATCGATGCTTTGAAGAAAGAAGTGGTCGAAAGCTATCCCGAGGACCATCCGGAACAGCGCCTGGCTGCGAAGAAGGCCTTCGATCATCTCAAGGAAAAGATTTTCCGCGACGATATTCTGAACCATCGCCGCCGGCCTGACGGCAGGCGCTTCTCGGAAATTCGACCCATCACCTGCGAAGTCGGTTGGTTGCCGCGGACGCACGGCTCAGCGCTGTTTACGCGCGGCGAGACCCAGGCGTTGGTCACAACGACCTTGGGCACTAAAGAAGACGAGCAGTTCATGGACGATATTGAGAAGGGCGAGGTCAAGCGTCGCTTCCTCCTCCATTACAACTTTCCGCAGTATTCGGTCGGCGAAGTGGGCCGCTTTGGTTCGTCTTCACGCCGCGAGATCGGGCATGGCGCATTGGCGCGCCGGGCCCTCGAGCCCGCCCTGCCTGACGACACAGTGTTTCCCTACACCATCCGCATCGTCTCAGACATCACTGAATCGAATGGTTCATCGTCGATGGCCAGCGTGTGCGGGGGAACGTTGTCCATGATGGATGCCGGCGTACCGATGAAAGCTCCGGTAGGCGGCGTGGCGATGGGTCTGGTGATGGAAGGAAACAAGTACGCGATCCTGACCGACATCGCCGGCGCCGAAGATCATTACGGCGACATGGATTTCAAAGTCGCCGGCACTGCCGAGGGAATTACGGCGCTGCAAATGGACATCAAGATTGCCGGCGTCAATTCACAGATTATGGCCGAAGCTCTTGAGCAGGCTAAGAAGGGACGCCTCCACATCATCAACGCAATGCAACAGGCACTGCCCGAGCCGCGCGCAGAGATGTCATCCCTGGCGCCGAGAATCATCAAGATTAAAATTAATCCGGATAAGATTCGCGACGTCATCGGACCAGGCGGCAAGGTCATTCGTGCTTTGGTTGAAGAGACGGGCGCGAAGATCGATGTCGAGGACGACGGCACGGTTTCGATTGCGACGGCCGACAGCGCCGCTGCCGAAGCCGCAGTCGCCCGTATTCGCGGGATCACTGCTGAAGCTGAAGTAGGTCAGACCTACGTGGGCACGGTGAACCGGATTGTGGACTTTGGCGCCTTCGTCGAAATCTTCCCCGGCACTGATGGGCTGCTGCACATCTCAGAAATCGCCGATCGACGCATCCGCGATGTTCGGGACGAGCTGCGCGAAGGCCAGCAAATCATGGTCAAATGCATCGGCAAGGATGGCAACAAGATTAAGTTGTCCCGAAAGGCCGTGCTCAGAGATGAAAACCAGGGCGGCGAAGCCCCGCGGGTTGAAGAAGAAGAAGTAGAAGAAGCTTAAGCAGCAGATGAAGCGGGCGGGCTGATGAAAAGTCCCGCCCGCTTCGTCGGCTTTGTTTAGAGTTCAACCTTTAGGTTGCCGATTGCCGGCGCAAGCTAAAGCTTGAACTCTAAACTCGACCCACTATCCGCCCGCTTCCCTAAACCCGCCTCAAGATTGGGCTAAATCCCTTCCTGAAACTGGAATCCCCTCCGCATTCGCTCTGTTTCCCTAACAGGTAACACAAGCCCCCAAGGGTTTTGCAGGCTTGTACCCACGGCAGGCTGTCTCCGCTGTGTCTCTGAAATCGAAGTAATTCAAGTTTGAGACGCATAAATGAAGAGTCAAAGAGCCGGTTTGAAAAGTCTTGAGGAGGGAGTTCCTAACCAAATGAGGACTCGAGTATTTCGACCTATAGCGACGTTAATCAGCTTGTTGCTGTTAGTGGCTGTGCCCACGCAAGCTAGCCCAATCAAATTCGCAGACGTCGTGAACGTAATGGGCGACCTGCAAAACGGTGGCCAGCTCCAGCGCATTCGGCTGCGGGCAGTCGCGCAGGATCCGAGCGTATCGGGGAATGCGTCCACCGCTTCAAAGTCTTCAGCCGCTTCGGTTGCTCCGGCTGCTGAAGGGGATGCTCAGTTGGCGAAATCGTCTCTGGTTTCCGGCAACGAGGCGCTTGCGTCTTCGCTGGTTTCGGGAATCGAAGTCGCGCCCCAGCAGCCGCAAGGCGACGTTCAGGTGTTCCAGCAGGATAACGTCGATGGTACGATTTGCGACTGCGGCGAGATTCCGCCGGTCGGTGGCGGTTTCCCGAAGTGGCCGTTACTGGCCCTGATTCCGCTAATCTGCGTCACGGGAGTTTGCTCGCATCACGGGCACAAAATCCCGCCGCCCGAGGAGACTCCACCAGTGCCTGAGCCGGCGTCGTTGTTACTGTTCGGTTCTGGAATTGTGGCCCTGAGTGCCGGTGCGCGACGACGTTACGCGAAGAGACTCGCCAGCAAACAAGCAGCGACCACGACGGAGGTCTAACGATGAACACGAAAAAATTCATGGTTGCCATGCGCCCAAACTCAGCCATCATCAAAGCCGCGGTCACTATCATGATCGCATTGACCTTCGGTCTGGCGTGCACTTCGACTACTGCCTATGCCAAGAAGAAAAAGGTGAAGTACGGCACGATCGAAATCACGACCAACCCGGGCGGATTCCCGCTACGCATCGATGGGAAGCCGGAAGGCGACACCTCGACGACGGCCCGGTTGATCGAGCTCGAGCCCGGTCATCACAATCTGGAAATCATGCTGCCCAACGGCGGACGTTGGGTGCGCGATTTTGACGTCGAACGCGGACGCAAGCTTTGCGTCAATCTCAACTATCATCCGAAGAAAATCACCATCGCCAAGTCTCCATGCCCCTATCCGGTCAATATCTCAGCCCCGGTAAGCGTTAACGACGGCGACTTGATCACGTTCACGTCTGATGTCGCGTACGGCGGCTCATCGCCCCTTAGTTACACGTGGACGGTGTCGCCCTCGGAAGCCAGAATTGTCAGTGGCGCCGGCACGGCTACGATCACGGTGGATTCCACCGGGCTCGGCAGCCAGCGCGTCAGTGCCACGCTGTTAGTTGACGATGGTTCGGGCGATGCGCTGTGCCGCCAGCGGGCGCAGGCTTCGACCGACATCGTGCCGAAGAAACCACCAGTGGTTGAGTGCAAGCCCTTCGACCAGTTTCAATCGGTGGCCTTTGACGACGACAAGGCGCGCCTGGATAACCTCGCGATTGAATTGCAGGGCGCTCCTGGTAATCAGGCTTACATCATCATCTACGCCGGGCGGACCAGCCGCGCAGGCCAGGCAGATATGCTGGGCCGGCGCACGATGGACTATCTCGTAAATCAGCGTGGAGTCGATGCGGCACGAATCACGATCGTCAATGGTGGCTATCGTGACACCGACTTCATCGAGATCTGGCTCTGTCCCCCGGGAGCGGCACTTCCGCAGCCGACGCCGACCGTACAACCGGGCGACGCGCAGCCTGCGCAGGAACGCACTCGGCCCAGAAAGCCACGTCGTCGCGGCGGCGAGTAAGTCGCTCTTAACATTCGCCCTTGAACGTGGGCCTTCAGCAGGTGACAACGCCCCCTTTGTTGTCACCTGCTTTTTCATTTCTCAAGCACTCTCGCCAACTCCAGCTGGCAGAAGTTAATCCCAAAGCCAGCATCAACTAAGGGAGCACTACCCCATTGACAAGACGCTTGACTTGAAAAGCATCGGGCGTATAGTCGTGGTTATGACTGGCTCCCTGCCGCGCATCATGAGGTGAATCCGGTAGTCAGCCTCGCCACGACGTTCCCCTCTACCCAAGGAGGAAGTGGATTGGGTAAGAACAACCTAAACATCGGGAGTGGTTATCATGTTTAAGCTAACAGCCGTTGTGTGCGGGTTACTTCTTTTAGGAGTTGGCATGATTGCCACTCGCAAGGCTCCGCAAGAATATACGAAAGACAAGTCCATCGCTTCAATAGCACGTCGGACGAAAAATCAAGGTAAGACGCGCGTGTCGGCTCCGGGTAAGATCATCGATTATGCCGGGGAGAATATGGGCTTGGACGAAGCGCTTCAGAATTACAGCGTGGTAATAGCTGAACCAATCGAAAGCAAGAGCTATATAACTGACTCTTCGGATGAAATAAGTACTGCTTACAAGTTCAGAATAGTGGAAACTCTGTCGCAAAGGAACGCAGTTTTTTGCAATACCTGTCCCGCGCTAAATGACGTTTCTGACAAGCTTCAACCAGCCCTTTACAATGAGTTCCTCTTCGAGTTATCCGGTGGAACAATTACAGTCGATGGCGTGGAAGTTACTATGGTTAGCAGCGGTATACCGAAATTTGAAAAAGGTGAGAGATATCTCATGTTTATCTCTTTTACTCCCGGCGGCATGGCTAAGCCTGCGGCTGGAATTTCCGGACTTTTCCGAATTACGTCCGACGAATCGCTCGAAGCTATGAACAAGGGCAAAGACCGGATACCCGTGGAAATTGCAGCACGATTTTCGAAGAGCTTGTCCAGGTTTAAGCAGGCGATCAAACGCTAACTCCAAAGGTCGAGGTAGGAAATATGTCCCGATCCAACCTCTTTCCCGTATTCGTCTTTGTCTGCTTGATTCTATTCGGCGCCGTAACAATATCTTTTTCAATAGGCTGTCCGGATTGTTTTTTCAATAATGATGCACCGATGAATGGACCAACGTCTGCCGATGGTCGTCGAACCATTTCCATTAAGATTGATTCAAGTTGGGGAACGACAACAAATGCACAAATTTGGAATGCTACTCAAGATGCGAAGAACGGATGGAATGACGCGACTGATTCAAACAACCCACCTAACAAGACTGGTTATTTCCTCGACGTGCAACAGAACTATCAGAATCCGCAGATAATAATCAAACAGGGAACCCTAGCACCTGGGGTATGCGCTGACGTGGATATGAATGGCCCGCCCTACGTCATTACGCTGCCTGCGTCGATTCTTAATAAGTCAGCCGCGGAAATAAAGGCCACAATCGAGCATGAAATTGGTCACCCATTCGGCTTAGCTAATGATGAGAGTTGTCCGAGCGTTATGAATAAGGCTGATGCTGCATGTGCTCCTGCGAATGCAATTAAGTCGGCAGACGTGGCCGGTGTAAATAAGAACTTCGGACCTAATCGAAATACCGAATGCTTCGCTGACGTCAATACAGGTCAGACGTGCGAGTGCCCAGAACCAACACCGTCACCAACGCCATGCAATCCCGACCTGGAATACCTCATGTGGTGCGACGAGAACAATTACGCCTATGACTACGACCAATGCTTTTGCGGGCCCACTCCCATAGTGGTTGACATCGATGGCAATGGCTTTGACCTGACGAATGCGCAAAACGGAGTCAACTTTGACATCAATGGAGATGGCATCCCAAATCATCTCCCATGGACAGCCCCCGGTTCCGACGATGCCTGGCTTTGTCTTGACCGAAACGGCAACGGAACCATAGATAACGGTGCTGAGCTGTTTGGTAACTACACGCCCCAGCCAGTACCACCGCCGGGCATTAGTCGTAACGGGTTCAACGCACTTGCCGAATACGACAAGCTCTCGAACGGCGGCAATGGCGACGGGCTGATTAATAAGCAAGACTCAATCTTCCAAAGCCTCTGGCTATGGCAGGACACAAACCACAACGGCATTTCGGAAAGCGGTGAACTCCACACCCTGAAACAGCTCGGGCTGAAGTCAGTGGACCTCGACTATCGGGAATCAAAACGAAGAGACCAAAACGGCAACTGGTTTCGCTATCGGGCGAAGGTCAAAGACACGCACGATGCTCAGCTTGGCCGCTGGGCTTGGGACGTGTTTTTGGTCTCACATTGAAACGGAATTTACAAAGAGAGCAATCGGCAGGTGACCACGCCCCCTTTGTTGTCACCGGCTTTTCATTTCTGACGTGTTTGACGTTCTCTCAGGCTCTGTGTTAAGAATTTCAGTGTAGTACCTTCCCCTTATTCAAACCCCCTCGAACAATCAAGTGGCTCAACGGAGCTTTCCTTCAAGGACGGTCGAAATGGCAGACAATGGTGGAGGCGGCGGTAGCAGTGCTGGGGTTGTGGCGGTGCTGGTGATATTTGTGATCGTGATTGTGCTGGCTTTCTTTGCTTATAGAGGTGGATTGTTTGGCGGAAAGAAGACGCAGGTTGATATCAACGTAACCACGCCTCAGAAGTAAATCGATTGAGAATTAAGAATCGGCTTCGGGTTGTTTACCGGGTTCCAGCAGCCGCTGCGACTTATTTTCGCCGGTCAACTCGTCGAGATTAAGACGAGTTGAGCCGCCGGCATCTGAATAAAACGCCGCCTGTTGGGCGCGCCGGCGGCGGAACAACAAGGCGCCGAACAGCGTGCCGGCGCCAAAGCAAATCAGCAGCGACAACCCCGAGCTCTTCAGTACGGCGAACAAAACTCCGGCAGAAGTCTGGCGAAAGTATCGCGTAAGCCGCTCCGCCATATGCGGGTCATCTCCCAACCACTGCACTACCTGCTCGTACCTAACCTGATCGACCAGAGCGTTCGCGGTCTTTTCATCCGGCGCTCCAAAAACAAAAACCGAATAGTTGCCCACGCGACGATACGCAATCGGCGTCGGCTGACCCTGACTTTTCAGTTCCGAAATTTTTGTCCAGATGCGTTGGTCGTTTTCAACTGAGAACTGCGGGGTGGTGAACTCCACAATCACGAGTTGCGATTGGCCGTACCTGGCAATGACAGCTTCAGTCCCGCCCTCGAATGTTAGTTCCTTGAGGATAGGTTGATTAGGAATTGAGTCCAGCAGCGAGGCCTGGCTGACGGCGTAGACAACATCACGCTGTGCCGCTTCCCAGTTCGGCAAGTGCTTGACGAGAACGGGAATGTCGCCCTCACCGTTATCAAGATTGGCTGCGACCAGGCGCGCCAGCTCGGATGTCTGATCCGGACTCTTGCCACCTTCAGATATCACGCTAACCAGAGCTGTGCCTTTGAGGAACATGAGGCCTGGGCCGGGAATGAGCTCGCTGGCGGTGCCAATATTTTCAACTCGCCCTGACGGAGCGCCGCCGCGATCACGCCAGCCACTTCGTAAAAACGTGAAGTGGGAATAAGCCGCCGAATCGTTTTCGAAGTTGTTCACTGCGACTCGGAATTTCTCGCCGTCAGGCGACGCATACTCGGTCTCGGCAACAAAAACCTGCAGGACCTGATTTGGGGAATCGTTTCCTAACTTAAGAGATTCAACCAAAGATTCTCTGTTAAGAATACTGATCCGCCCAGAATGATGAAAATCACCCAGATTAGCGGGAAAGATCTTGGCTACGTCCGGCGCCGGTTGATCCGCCAGAACGAACGTCGCGGATAACGTGAAGGAGACCGCGGCCAGTACAGCCATCAAAAATCTTTGGCGCGCGGAATTTGAGAGGCCAGGCAAACTCATACGCTCACTTAGAACCCGACCCGTCGAAAAATGTTTCCTGAGTAGCGATATTAGAATAATGATGAGAGTTTAATGCCGGTCCCTCATCTCACGCAAAATCAGATCGGAATATTGGCGGGGGTTGTTGATATTGTGAAGAATCGTTGTCCCGCCGACCTCGCTGGCGTTATCGACTACAACCGAACCAAATCCGAGCAACCTTTGCAGGATTGAGGCCGAAACCGTGACGTCTTGGATTTTGGCCAGTGGAATATTGCGGGTCGTGCGGGCGATTAGACCGTAGTCAATTTCAATTTTCGAATCGGTCAGTGTGTAACGAACCATATTGCGCTTCAGATGGTAATAGGCCGGGATTAAGAGAAGTCCCAGCGCCACGGGCAACGAGTAGTACCAGGGAATCTCGACGAACCGGACCATCGCCAGCAGGACCGTCAGCAGAATCGCCCCCACGATCGCGGCCGCGTAGCCGATTTTTATGAAAAGCATCGTGGGCCGGACGGTGAAAATTACGCTTTCGACGTCGCCATCGTCATGACGTGCCGGAACGGAATACTGTGGTCGCGCAATCCGCGTCTCTTCGGCATCAGGCGCGGGCGCGCCGCATTGATCGCAAAAGCGGCTGTTAGGGTTAAGAGTCGATCCGCAGTTTGTACAGCGCATGTCAGGGGCACTCCAATCTCATTAACGGAAAACCGTTGCGTTAGTTCCATGATACATAAAGACGGTGTGTCCCCAAATGGAAAACGAGGCGACTCGCCGTCTCAGACGCGTCGCCTCGTTTCCAAAATGAATGTCTGGACTGTTATTGAGTCGTCAATTGCAGTCGTCCGTCTGGCAGTCGCACCGTTAGCACAGTTCGTTCGTAGATGGTGAAAGGCGCGGACTGTTTGCCCTGGAGGGTCGCCAATTGGGAACTCGACACCCGCGATGCGTAGAGCGCCGCGTTGGGATCGCGCAGCAAAGAGTAGCGCCGCGAGATCCTTCTTACATACTCCTGTGTTTCAGCGTAAGGAGGAATGCGCCAACCGTACTTTTCCACTGCACCTTCACCGGCGTTGTATCCCGCGAGCGTGAGGTTTACATCCCCATCAAAACGATCGAGGAGGAATGAAACATAGCGAGCGCCACCTTCGATGTTCTGTCGCGGATCGAAAATATTCGTAACCCCGAAACGCATTGCGGTTCCCGGCATCAATTGCATCAATCCACGCGCGCCTTTGGGCGAGATTGCGTGCGACTTGAAACTCGACTCCTGATGCATGATCGAATAAAGCAAGAGCGGATCGATTCCGTTCCTGGTTCCCGATTCGATCAGGTAGCCATCCACCTGCGCATTGCCTGTGGTAAATCCGCGCAGAACTGAATCAGCGTTGGTTGCCGATGCGGCCAATGGCTCATAACTCAGCACGGTGGGTTTGAGTGTGCTTACTGGATCATCCGGCGAGACCACGGCGTTTTGATTCGCAGTTTTATTTGGGTCGATCTTTTTTGAACGTCGCGATCGAGGGCCAGCCACGCGAGGCTTGGCCGGTTCGACCGAGACACGCACACCATTCCGCAAGTCAAAGTTATCGAAAGAGTAGGCGGTACTCTGAGCGAGGGCGGGCGCACTAATGAAGAGTAGTACGACAGCGGCACGGGGGAATTTTGTCATTGTCAGCCTTAGTAATCCTGTCTGTGAATCTCGACGGTGGGTTCTCGGGTGACCGGTGCAGTCAGCAGCTCCGAACGGGCCGGACACATGATAGCAAAGCTGTTTAAGAATTGCCAACCATTTTGAGCCTAGCCCTCAAGCCGTTTGTTTTGCCATAATTACAGCAAAGGTGCCTTAACCCAGACGAGTCATCGACCTGACCAGAAACGTGCATTTTTGTGATTGACAGCGAGGATATGATGGCCGCTCGGCACCCCTAAACCAGGTATCGGCTCTAACATTTTCGCGCGACAAAAGCGCCTCTGAATCACTAAGGAGATTGGGATGAAAAACCTTCTGTTGATTGTTCTCTCATTGCTGTTGGTCTGCTCGCTAACGGCGGCAACGCAGAATAAGAATGGCAACATGAACTCTAATGGGTCGACGAGCGGTAACAAGTCTACCAACGCGAACCGGAAGCCGATCTTTCGCGCCAATGCCGATCAGGTCAAACAGGCGCAGGCCATTCTCAAGCAGCGCAGCTTTTACAACGGTGAGCAAACCGGCAAGCTCAACACCGAGACTCGCGACGGCCTGAAGAAATACCAGCAGGCTGAAAGTCTCAAAGTAACGGGCACCTTGAACAAGGTAACGCTGGAGAAGATGGGAATTGCGCTTACCGATAAGCAAAAAGCGATGTAAGACAATTTGTGAGGACTGCGCTCTCAGGAATCACTCCAGGTTAATTTCACTGGTCGCCCTTTTGTTGGCTCCAATGAAGAGGGCTGCAAGGTTATGTCCACTTGCAGCCCGATCAATCTGCGCACGGATTTTTTCCGTGCTTCTTTAATACGAGCGGGAGCTCACCATCGGCAGAGTGAAGACTGCTTGCTTACTCAGTACGCACATATTCAGCGCCAATGTCTTCCAACAATGTTTCCAGCTTATCAATTTCGTCGCTGGTTTTTGCTTCGACACCGAGCAAGATTCCACCGCCGCGTACGCCGGTGTCGTAAACCTTTGCATGATGTTCAGGAATGCCTGTGCCTATGAGCATGCCGATCAATCCCCCGGTGGCGCCGCCGGCTCCTGCTCCGGCGAGGGCCGCGGCAATGGGACCCGCGATAAAGAGGCCCAATCCGGGAATCGCGATCGTCGTGCCGACAGCTGCGATCGCCAACAGTACCGCGCCGACTGTGCCGCCGATGGCCCCGCCGACACCCGCCCCGTCGACTGCGTGCGATTTAGTCTGCACCGCAAACTCTTTGTTCTTGGTGGAATCTGACATTAATACGCTGATGTCGTCGCGCGTGTAACCGCGCTTGATAATCGCGTCAACTGCCGCTTCGGCGGCAGCTCTGGTCTTGAAAAGCCCGCTGACAAAACTCTTCGACATAACCTTACTCCTCCTGGCTGCGAATCATTCTTAGACAATTTTGTTAAAGCGGGGGAAAGACAAAGACAGTTCCGGCAAAGAATGCCGAGAAAACATTGCCTGAATTCTTAGGGGATTCCAGTATCTTGGCGCAGCGGCGGTTCTGTGTCAAACGAAGCGCACGTTATTTGATTTGGTTGAGCACCGTCTGCAACTCTGATGGTAGCGAAGCGGTAAATCGCATCTCTTCCTTCGTGCGTGGATGACGAAAGCCGAGTTGCTCGGCATGCAGGAACTGACGCCCCAGGTTCGCGATTTCGGATCGAACCTTATGATCGGGAATAGTCTTATCACGGCCACCACCGTAGGCCTCGTCGCCGACCACCGGATGTTTTAGCCAGGCCAGATGCACCCGAATCTGATGAGTACGTCCCGTCTTCAATTCGACATTGAGCAGGGTGAATCGTTCAAAGCGTTTGCGGATCCGGTAAATTGAAAGTGACGGACGCCCGCCGCGTACGACGGCCATCCGGGTGCGATTGCCCCGGTCGCGCGCGATTGGCTGATCGATTTGGCCGGTCCTCTTTTCGACTTGCCCATGCACCAGCGCCATATAAGACTTGAAGATCTCGCGGTCGCGAAATTGATCGGCGAGATCTTCGTGGGCCGATTCAGTTTTCGCCACCACCATCAAACCTGAAGTGCCTTTATCCAGCCGGTGCACAATCCCGGGCCGCACAGCACCTCCCGATTTTGAGAGTTGCTGAAAGTGAAATGCGAGCGCGTTTGCCAGCGTCCCCGACATGACCCCCGCCGCGGGGTGGACCACGATCCCCGCCGGCTTGTTCACGACGATCAATTCATCGTCTTCATAAATAACATCGAGTGGAATATTTTCCGGCGCAAAAGATGTCGACGGAGGTGGCGTCAACTCGACTTCGATTTCATCGTTGAGATGTAGTTTGTAGGAAGACTTGACGGCGTGGCCGTTTACCAGAACATCGGCGTCTTCGATCAGACGCTGGAGCCGCGCCCGGCTCCAGCCCTCAACATGCGAAGCCAGAAACGCATCGAGACGTTCACCTTCATTGTCGGCCGCGACCGAAAGATGCAAAGACGGATTTTCGCTTAGCGGTATGGAGCCAGGTTCTGTCACTGCTTACATGGTGTAATCACGGCGTTCGCGGCGAGGTGATCGTGAATGAATTTGTCCACGTCAGCTTCGATCAACTCGCCATTGACGACCCAAGCCTTTTCCATGAGCACGTCGCCTTTTGCGCTGCACTTGGAGGGTTCGAGGAAGATGTTCCAGGGCGAACCCCACTTGCGCGTGTCGCCGGTCAGTTGGCGGTAGGCATAGTGTGGAGTTTTGTCGCGGTCTTCGCGCGACTCTGATTCACTGACGACGGGATAAGGCGGACCGGTTGGGCCAAAGTAATTCTTCACGTCGTCGCGTGATCCGTATTCGCTGACGCCGACGATTTCAAATCCCTGCGACTTATATTTCTCGTACAGGCTTGCGGCCACGGGCGCCTCGTTCTTCCAGTTCGGACACCAGGGCGCGAAATAGAGCACCATGACCAGCTTCTTCCCCTGCATTAGCGAGCGCAGCTCGACGGGTTTATTTGCGGCAAGATCGTTGAGCGACCAATTCTTGTAACTGACGGTCTTTTCGACCAGCGGCGAATACTCGTGGCTCTGCGCGCGCAATGCGGCGGGAGCGAGGGCCAGAACAAATAGCATCAGTACTAACTTTTTCATTGCGTTACTCCAAAACCAAAATGTTCGTAGTTAATTTTTTTGCGCGGTGGTTGAGCTTTCCTCGAGCAATGGTTTGATTACTGACTCGAAAGCGGCGCGCGTCCTTTCGCCAATCATCTTATCGCGAATGCGTCCTTCGCGATCGATTATGTAAGTTGTGGGGAGAGGCGACGCGGGAAGCTGTGCGCCGACCTCACGGCCGCCGAGCACGATTTGATAACTTTGCGGAATATCTTTCTGAAAGCGCTGCACCAGATCGGCCGTGTCGTCATACGATACTCCGATGACGCTCAATCCGCGTCCTTCAAAGTCCTTCTGCATAGCACTGAGCGACGGGATTTCCGAACGACAGGGGATGCACCAGGTCGCCCAGAAGTTCAAAACCACGACGCGACCGTGCAGGTCTTTGAGCCGGAAAGCGCTTCCGTCAAGCTTCGTGAATTGTACGTCCGGGGCCGCCAGAAACGTTTGACCGGGTGTCTTGGGCGGCGGGCTTTGCTCCTTAAACTTAAATTTTGATTCCAAGTTCGGCAGCCAACCCGCCAAGCGCGTACTTGCCAGCAACGTCACGCGATTGGCCATGACCAGACCGCCAATCAGAATCAGAATAATGCCTGATATGACTTCGACCTTGTGCAGGTGCCGGCGGAACTTTGAATAGAAGCTGAGAAACTGGTTGATGCCCAGGCCGGTAATCAGGAAGGGAACCGCGAGCCCGGCAGAATAGAAAGCCGAAAGCAGCAGACCATTCTTCCAGCCGCCGCTGGTGGCCGCCAGACCGATGATGCCGCCCAGGATCGGGCCGATGCACGGGGTCCAACCGGCGGCGAAAGCCATCCCGAGCATCATCGAACCAAAAACGCCGCGCGGTTTTTCACTGGAAAAGAACCGGGTGTCCTTGTACAGCGCGCCGATCTTTAGAACCCCGATCAACTGCAAACCAAAAGCTATGATGACCAGGCCGCCGATCACTCGCACCCAGACATTGTTGGTAATCGCTGCGCCAATCAAGCCGGCCGTCGCGCCCAGCGAAAGGAAAATCACCGACAAGCCCGCGTTGAAAGCCAACGAATTAACGATGATCGCGCGCCGGGCATTGACTCGCGATCCCTCTCCGCTCTTCAGGTGATCGATGCTGACCCCGGACATCAGAGAGATGTAACCAGGGACCAGCGGCAGAACACACGGGGACAGAAAAGAAGCCAGGCCGCCGACAAATGCTATGCCAATTCTGATGATTGATTCTTCCATTGACTTAACTTCGCCGGAACAGTCTCCCAAACCACATCGACAAATTCAAATAGAGACCCGACATCGCTGAGATGCCGGCCAGCGCTGCCACGGCTATCAGCAGCGGCACCTGCCACGAGCCGGCGAAGAAATAAAAGTGCGCCTGGCGAAAATAGCGAGTCAGCGCGCCGGGTGGTGGCGTCTTGATTACACTCCCGGTTTCGGCATCAATCAGCAGTGAATCGGCGCCCATGCCGCCGATGGCCTGGTACACGGGGCGCCCGTCACGCATCAAAAGCGTCAAGGCCGTGGTCGGTAGCTTTCGCCCCGCAAACTCGCCGGCTTTTGTGAAAGCTTCTGACGGTGAGACGCGAACTCGCGTGGCGTCAATACTTTCGATCTTTCCGCCTTCAACCGCACTGGGCCAGGCATACAGGAGCCCGCTCGAGGCCCAGGCCAAAACCGGAATCGCAACGATCAGCCCCAGCCAGATATGTAGTTTGTAAATGAACGATCGCATTCGAATATCGGTGCCGCTAAGGTTCAGGGCTCAAGCTTCTCACCTGCCGGTCGCGCAGAGGATTTAACCACAAAGAAACGATGAAGTCAGTAACAGCGGCTTCGAGTGTCATGTTAATCGGTCGCGCCAAGGTCTTCGTCTGGTGCTCGAAATAAAAGCAGACTAGGGCGTTGCTTTTTTTTTTGCAATGGACGTATAGTCTCGTCGTCTCGGTTCTCCACTGG
>DATHHW010000139.1:0-17013 GCA_035317005.1 Pyrinomonadaceae bacterium
CTGAGCGTAAAGAAAGTCGAACGCTTGCACGACGAACTTGGAGTTTCCACCGTCGAACAATTGAAAGCCGCTTGTGAATCGGGCCGGGTGCGGCACGTCAAAGGCTTTGGCGCTAAAACTGAACAGAAAATTCTCGACGCGATTTCCCAGTCCGAGAATCGCTCTGACAACCGCGAACAGCGTATTCATATTCATCAGGCCCTGCGCACGGGGCAGGGAATACTCGAGTACCTGAGGACCGCGCCGGGGTTGGTTCAGGTGGAGCTCGCCGGCTCTCTGCGGCGTTGGCAAGAGACCGTGTCGGAAATAGTTATCGTGGCTAGCGCGAAAAAGCCCAAAGCGATGATCAATCATTTCGCGAGCTTCCCTTTAATCGTCAGAGTAGAGGACCAAACGACGCAAAAATGTTCAGTTGTTCTCAGCGAAGGATTCAAGGCGACGCTTTTTGCGGTGAAGCCCGATGAGTTCGCAAACACACTGCTGCGCACGACCGGGTCGAAAGCGCATCTCGAAAGGCTCGGACAGGTCGCAGCGAAACGAAAGCTGAAATTGACTGAGAAGGGAATTCAAAAGGTCGGCCCGCGGCAGGCAAAGTCTGCCGGGAGCGTTATTCTGCTAAAGACTGAACCGGCCATCTATAAAAAGCTCGGCATGCAGTACGTGCCACCAGAGCTGCGAGAAGACCAGGGCGAGATCGAAGCCGCTCTTGAACATGCGTTGCCGGACGATTTGATCACGACGGAAGACATTCGCGGCATGGTTCACTGTCACACAAAGTATTCCGACGGCAAACACAGCGTCGAGGAAATGGTCTATGCGGCCGAGTCGATGGGGATGAAGTACATCACGATCACCGATCATTCGCCGACCGCGTTCTATGCGAATGGAGTCAAAATCGATCGTCTCCAGCGACAGTGGGAAGAAATTGATCGGGTGCAGGAGCAGACCAAGGTCAGGATTCTAAAAGGCACTGAGTCAGATATTACGCAAGATGGTTCGCTGGATTATCCGGATTGGATCCTCGAGCAGTTTGATGTGATCGTGGCCAGCATTCACTCGCGTTACAAAATGAACGAAGATCAAATGACGCAACGGATCGTCAAGGCTATGCGACAACCAGTGTTCAAGATCTGGGGGCACGCGTTGGGACGTTTGATCGAAAAGCGGCCCCCGTTCGATTGCCGCGTCGAGGAAATCCTGGATGTGATCGTCGAGTCGCGCGCGGCCATAGAAATCAACGGTGACCCCTATCGGCTGGACATGGAACCACGCTGGGTGCGTGAAGCGCGCAAGCGGAAGATCAAATTCGTCATCTCAGTCGACGCGCATTCCACCGGCGCACTGAACAACTTGAAGTTTGGAGTCGGCATTGCGCGGCGTGGGTGGGTTAGACGTGGTGAAGTCTTGAATGCTTTGGGAGTGAAGGCGTTTCAGAAAGCAGTGCGGCCGGTTTGATCAGTTCCCTCTCCCTTTGGGAGAGGGTTAGGGTGAGGGTCTAGCGCGAACGAACATCCCTAAATACTCTTTGTCCTTTGTAAGCACGAAGGATAGCTAAGAAAACCTTAACGGTAAGCTTCGCACCCTCACCCCGGCCCTCTCCCAGAGGGAGAGGGAGGAAGCTTCATCCGACCTTACGCTTCCGTGCTGCCGCAGGTTTGGCTTTGACGAGAGTAAGTGCGGCCTTTTTCTTCGCGGCCGGCGCGGCCTTGACCATGGGCTTGCGCGATGAAGCCTGCAAGCTCTTCTTCAGCGCGGTCATGATGTCCATGCGCGGCATTTCTTCCACTTGTTCGAACTCGGTGACCTTCTTGCCTTTGATCTTTGAGTCGATCAGTTGGCGCAAAGCCTCGTGATAATGATCGACCGTGTCGATGTCCGCGAACGAAGTGACCATTTGTTCGACCAGGCTCGTGGCCAGACTCAGCTCTCTCTTATCAAGCTTCTGTGCGGCGTCGAGTTCGGGAACGTCCTGGATGCTGCGCACCTCTGCCGGATAGCGCAGCTTCTGCAAAACGATGCCATTGTCGTGCGGAAAGACTGCGACCAGATCCTCGCGATCGCGCAGCACGACTTTCGCGAGTCCAACTTTGCCCGTGTCCTTCAGGACCTGTAACAACAACGCGTAAGGTTTTTCGGCCACCGCTCCGTCCGGGCCAAGATAGTAAGGCGAGTCATAAAACGTGGACGGAATCTCTGACGCATCGACAAAGCCCAGGATGTCTACTGCCTTGGTCGTTTTGATTTTGACTTTGGCGATCTCTTCCGGCTCGATCAGCGCATAGCGGTCCTTCTCGTATTGAAAGCCTTTGGTAATGTCATCGCTGGTCACCACCTGGTTGCACTTCTTGCAACGCTTGTCATAGCCGATGGGACCAAAGTCTTCGCGGTGCAACTGGTTGAATTGAATTTTTTCGGACGCCTCGATGGCGTTATAGACGCGCACCGGAATTGCAACCAGCAGGAAACGTATGTGGCCTTTCCAAATCGATCGCATATCTTGATTCTCCGTAGTGGCACAGACTTTAGTCTGTGTTCCCGGCTCGCAGAAGAGTCACAGACTAAAGTCTATGCTACTGCCAAGACACAAACGCGGGCCTCGCGCCCGCATTTTTCCGAGCCCTTAATCGGGCCCAGCCCCGGCCCACCAGGGCAAAGGGGAGGGAATTATGGGCCAGTCGGACCACCAAGTCAAAAGATTTGTTCGGTGCTGGGAGCGCCGACGTCCCGTCCGCATAGCATGCGAAGCACGCTCCTTTTGCAAAGAAAGTTCGCGCTTTGCGCTCAATGCGGACGGGACGTCCGCGCTCCCAGCGGAGAGAAGCGCGCAATTATTGAAACGCCCAATTGACCGCATGACAGCTATTCCTTATTCTTTCACTCGTATCTGACCTGCTTCAATTACCTGCCATGCGCGAATGTCCCCGATGTGAACGGTGCTATGAAGACGAGGTCCTGCTCTGTCCGGACGATCAGGCCAAGACAAAGCACACTCTTCCGGGCACGACTTTGCTGAACCGGCGCTATCGCCTAGACAAACGACTGGGCCGGGGCGCGATGGGCCAGGTCTATCTCGCGCGGGATGAAAACCTGATCACCCGGCGCGTGGCGGTAAAAACGATTCGTCCGGATGTCCTCTCCGACGAAGATCTGCAGGAAGGCGAAGCGATCGCGCGCTTTGAGCGCGAGGCCCGCACCGCCGCTTCGATTCAACATCCGAACGTCATCGATGTTAACGACTTTGGCAAGAGCGATGAAGGCGTCTTCTTCCTGGTAATGGAATACGTCGAAGGCGAGTCGCTTTATCAGCTCCTGCGGCGCGAGGGAACTCTTTCGGTGCAGAGGGCCCAGGCCCTGCTGCGACAGATCTGCGCCGGAGTCGAAGCCGCGCACGACGAAGGAATCCTGCATCGCGATTTGAAACCCGCGAACGTTTTCATCGTGCAGCGAAAAAAGAAGGACGGCTCGATCTCAGTCGACGACCTGGTGAAGGTGGGCGACTTTGGCCTGGCTAAAATAATTAGCCAGAGTCTGGCCGGCGATGCTTCGGGAAGTGGTCCGGCTTCGCGCGGGATCCTCGGCACGCCCGAGTACATGGCGCCGGAACAGATGCAATCGGGAATAGCTCTCGATGCGCGCGCCGACATCTACGCGCTGGGTGCGATGGCTTATCACATGCTCGGCGGCCGGCCGCCGTTCACGGGCGACATCATGCAGATCTTTGCGCAGAAGCTGACTCAGGAAACCCCTCCGCTCAGCACGTTGCGTTCCGACATCCCGGCGCCGGTCGAGCAAGCGGTGATGCACGCGCTCAAGAAGGAAGCGGATGGACGGCCGGCGTCGGTTGCTATCTGGTTCAACGAAATGGAAGCGGCGGCGAGTGGCGCTTCGGCAACGGAAGATGAGGGCGAGTCGCGCCTGGTGATCATGGCCCCAACCGGCGCCGAGGTGTACGTCGATGATGAGCGTCACGGAAGTATCGGCCGGTCAGGCCGGGTAATCCTGAAATCAATTCCACCCGGCCAGCACGTGCTGCGCGTTGCTCACGGTGGAGATGTGGACGACGAGCGCGTCATCGAGATCCGTGCCGACGGCGACGAGCAAATCATCCAGGCCCAATTCAAGGCAGCGCCTTCGAGCGGGCTGTCGCCTTCACAAGGTGGGAGTCTCGGCAGCGTTTCCGGAATGGCCCTGCCGGCACACCTCGTGGTTGCGTGTACCAAGTGCGGGTCGCGCTTTGCCGGGGGCGCGAAGTTCTGTGGCCGCTGTGGCAACACGAGTTTTCAGCCGGTTTCCGAGAGTGCAGTCCATCACATACCTCCGACGCCGTCCGGGCCATCCAGCGCGCCGAGCTTGAACCAGCCCGGCGTGGGTGCATCCAGAATTCGCTGCACACGCTGTGGCATGGAACAACCTGCGGGCACAAAATTCTGTGGACGTTGCGGTGCGTCACTGGGCGGCAGCGCGATTGCCTGGACCGCGCCGCGACCAGTAGAAGTTCTCTGCTCCGGATGCAATTCTACCTATCCTCCTGGAACAAAATTCTGCGGGAGGTGCGGGCGTACGCTGTAAGCTCAGCTTAGTGCCACAGACTTGAGGGAGGTCTGATCAAGTTGATCGAAACGGCGTGGTTTGTTCCCCTCCCTTTGGGAGGGGTTAGGGGAGGGTGCGTAGCTTGACGTGGACAAGCCCTCTCCCCGGCCCTCTCCCAAAGGGAGAGGGAGAAAAGACTTGCCCTCCGTGATTCTCGTGTCTGTGATCACAGACTGAAGTCTGCGCCACTCAAGATTAGACTTGAGTGCAATTCCTCTTCTCGTATAGACTTGCCGCGCGACTTGGCAACGCGCATGCGTAAACCGAAGCGCCCACCCGTTCGCGTTGCCGTGAGCGGTTCGATACCTTCAGGAAACGAGGCCCTAATATGAAACGCTGTCCCCAATGTAATCGCACGTATACTGACGATGCTCTGAGTTTTTGTCTCGACGACGGCTCGCCGTTGCTGAGCACGAACGTGCCGACGCCTTCCGATCCAAGCGCCACCGTGCAGTATCCGCAGGGCCGTGACACTGCTCCTCCTCAGGCTACGATCGCGTTCAATCCGGGACAGGTGCCGCCGCCGCCGACACCGCCGCCGGCCTGGAACCCGATGCCGCCGCCGGGTCCGCAGAAGCGAAGCGTTTGGCCATGGGTGCTCGGGATTGGCGCGGTGCTGGTGTTCATGGGCATCGGGGTAGTGATTCTGATTTTTGCCGTCGCCAGCATCACCAACGACAACAATAACAACAATCGCAATTCAAACAACTCGAACAAGGTCGCGAACCGCAACTCGAACAAGAACACAAATTCGGACGAGACAAATACCAACACGAACACCCGCTCCAGCTTGTCGACCTTTACTGATGACTTTTCGAACAAGTCCTGGGGCACGGGCGACTCGCAGTACGGCAGCATCTCGTATCAGGACGAGGCCTATCACATGCACGCCACCAAGGGCGGCTTCATCGTAATGTACGGCCCTGATAAGCCCGAGTATAAAACCGAGAATGCCACTGTCCGCGTGGGCTTGCGCAGCATCGACGGCGATCCCCCGATTACCGGATACGGAATGGTGGTTCATGGAGAGAAGAAGGACGGCAAGTTGGAGGACTACGGTTTTCTGATTTACAACGGCGACAATCCCAAATACAAGATCGTGCTGCATAAAGCCGGCGCGGAAACCAACGTCGTCGATTGGACGCCTACCACCACGCCTCGCACCGGCACGTCACCGAATCAGATTGAAGTAAGAATCCGCGACCTCAAGATGGACTTCTACATCAATGGTCAATTTGTCACCTCGATTACTGACGAAGCAAATTACCGTCGCGGACGCGTCGGACTGTACACCAGCGGCACGGGCGAAGTCGCGTTCGACGATCTGGAAATCAGCAAGTAACCTTTAACCATGCGCGTCACTTTAAGAGTCCTGGCCGGGCCGTACACGGGACGCGAGTTCACGTTCGATCAGCATGACACCTTTCTGATTGGCCGGGCTGACACTGCGCACCTCTACCTGCCGGAAGACAGGTTCTTTTCCCGCCATCATTGCCTGCTGGAGATCGCACCGCCGCGTTGCTTTCTGCGCGACCTCGGGTCGACCAATGGGACGTTCGTGAATGGACAGAAAGTGCCTGAGGCTTTTCTGAACAGCGGCGATCGCATTCAGGGTGGCCAGACCGTGCTTGAAGTCGAAGTACAGTCTGAACAGGCAGTGACTGTCAGCGGCGTGGACACTCCCACGCTGACCCGGCCGACCGTGGTGCCGGTAGAATGCGCTAACTGCGGACGTCGCGAACACGCGGAAGCGTCCCACGTCGACGAGAAGCTGACCTTCCTTTGCGAAGATTGCCGCGAAGAACTGAAGCGTCAACCACAACCTGTTCCCGGCTACGAGATGATCAAGCTTTTGGGCCGAGGCGGAATGGGCTGCGTGATGCTGGCTCGAGACGAAAAGACCGGACGTTCGGTTGCCATTAAGACTCTCCTGCCGGAAGTAGCAGTAACCGAAGTTTCTTTGCGTCGCTTTATGCGCGAGATCCAGGTTGCCGCCGCTCTGGATCATCCAAACATAGTTCGCTTTCTCGAAAGCGGAACCAACAACGGTTCGGTCTATCTGGTTACTGAATTCGTCGAAGGCTCAGACGCGGCGCGACTGGCCGACTCCCAGGGCGGCCGCCTGCCATTTCCACAGGCAATCGATATTGTGTCGCAGTCGCTGGACGCGCTGGCCTATGCACACACGAAGGGGTACATCCATCGCGACATCAAGGAATCGAATATTCTCATCAGCGGCTCCGCGCCGAACTTAGTTGCCAAACTCACAGATTTCGGTTTGGCGAAAAGCTTTACCCAATCAGGAATGAGCGGCATCACGATGGCGGGCGACATGGCCGGCACTTTCGCTTACATGCCGCCGGAGCAAATCAGAGACTTTCGCAACGTCCGTCCCACTTCGGACATCTACGCAATTGGCATGACGGCCTATAGCCTTTTGGCCGGAGATACGGCGCTCGACCTCGGGCCCAATAACGACATTGCGGGAACGGTCAAGGCAATATTTGAAGGCAAGGTAATTCCGCTGCGCCAGCGCGCTGCGGACGTCCCGGAACGTGTCGCTGAAGTGATCGAACGCGCCCTCGCCAAAGATCCCGCGAACCGTTGGCAATCCGCCGCCGCCATGCGGACGGCGCTGATGCATTCCGTGTGAGGCCCATCCATTGGTTTTCCTTTGCGTCTTGGCGTGAGATTTTGGTAACTGTGAAGTTTATTTCACGCAAAGACGCTAAGGCGCAAAGGACGCAGGCAAGAGCCTCGTGTCAATATCTTTCTTCTGTTGTCCTTGACTCCAGAGCGAGATTTGAAGGTTTGTGCGCGCAACCTTGCTCGCCGCTTCGGCATCCGTTAAGATTGCCAAACGACGTGTTCGTCGCGAACGGATCAATGGGCTCCCCTGATAGATCAATGGGCTTCGGCATTTTCCTTGTGAGGTCTTAAGTGAAGAAAAACTTCTCGCTGGCGCTGGTGGCGCTCAGTCTTATTTCTCTGATTGTTCCGGCTTTTGTTTTTGCTCAGCAGAAACGCGAACAATCCAATAGCTCGGCCGGAACCAACAGCACCGGCAAGATGGGCGCGCCGGCGACCGCGCCAGGACGACGTCCTCGCCGTATTCCAGGCGCCGCAACCGCTGCGGTGTCCCAGGATTTCACCGAAGCGTTGAGCGTCATTCAGGAACATTACATCGAGGGCAACAAGATCGATTTCAACGCGGTCTACAAGTCGTCGATCATGGGCATGCTGCGGGTACTCGATCCCCACTCGAACTACTTCGACAAAGAAGAGTTCGACGAAATGAAGACCGACCAGCGCAGCGAATACTTTGGCATTGGCGCGTCCATCCAGAACTATTTAGTCGGCGAGTCGGTGGACACCTACGTGGCGGCGACTTTCCAAAATGCGCCGGCCTCGCGTGCCGGGTTGCGCTATGGTGACCGCATCGACGCAGTGGACGGCGTTTCCATGCACGGGAAACTGTCGGGCGAGGTACGCGACAAGATTCGCGGGCCGCGCGGCAGCCACGTCAAGATCACGATCACCCATGCCAGCACCGGCAAAATCGACGTCGTGGAAATTGTTCGCGATGTCGTGCCGCAACCTTCAGTTCCGGACGCCTACATGATTCGTCCGGGCGTCGGCTATATCGATATGACGCACGGATTCAACTATGACACCGCCGAAGGTTTGCAGTCCGCGCTCGACTTTCTACACGCGCACGGCATGAACTCGCTCGTGCTCGATCTGCGCAACAACCCGGGCGGATTCCTGGAACAGGCAATTCATGTGGCCGAGACCTTCCTGCCCTCAGGCCAACTGATTTTGACTCAGAAGGGCCGCAACGGCGCCAACGATCACACTTACGATTCGCGCAACCCCGAACCGGATCGGACGCCGCTGGTAATTCTGGTCAACGAATACACGGCCTCGGCGTCAGAGATTGTCGCCGGCGCCATGCAGGATCATGATCGCGCCATGATTGTGGGCCAGACAAGCTTTGGCAAAGGCCTGGTACAAAGCATCATTCCGTTGGAGGGCGGCGCGGGGCTGACGCTGACCTCGGCGAAGTACTTCACGCCATCGGGTCGTCTGATTCAACGGGATTATTCAGATGGCGGTTTCTACAGCTACATCTATCGCGGCGGCACGCTCAGAGATAAAGACGAGCAGGGCAAGCCCATCGGACCGGCCAGTCGCACGGATACCGGCAGACCGGTGTACGGCGGCGGCGGGATTACCCCGGACGAGATGGTAAAACTGAAAGACCTTACCAGGAGCGAACGCCTCCTGCGCGAGCCACTGTTCTTCTTTGCCCGTGAAGTCGCGAACGGACGCGTTCCGTCTCTGGAAAAATACAAGGTCGATCGGGCGATAGAGTTTGGGCACGATTTGCAGGCCAGTGATTATCCAATGAACGACATGGTATTCAAGGCGTTCAAGGATTATGTGGCCAATGACGCGAACTGGAAGGCGCTGACACCGCTAACCGATCGCAATCGCCCTTATGTCGAGCAGCAGATAAGGTTTCAATTGGCGACCGCGGCTTACGGCACCGTGAGTGCGTTGCAGGTAATGACCAAAGAAGATCCGCAAATCGCCAAAGCTATTGAAGTGGTACCGCGCGCCCGCGACCTGGCGATGGCCGCCACCCGGGCTCGGCTGCAACAGCCGTAGTTCTCCAAGCCCTTGCGATTCGTTTAGAGGCGGGACCTGTCCCGCCTTTTTTTTTGAATTGTTGAGCGGTGGGCTATTGTCCGCCGGCAGGCGTAAAATCTGGCGGGCAGTAGCCCGCCTCTAAACCTTCCTACGGACGATTCTTCTGTTGCGAGGATAAAACAAAGTCTTGCAGCTAAAACTCAATGAGTGGTAAGCTTGGCAGCATGGTAAAGAAATCCGGAGTCAATACATCTGAGCTGGGCGCAGCGGTACGTCGCCGGCGCGAGCAGCAGGGCTTGAGCCTGCGGGACGTCGCCGACCTCACGGGAGTTTCGGCCTCGACCTTGTCGCGGATTGAAAATGGAACGGGAAAACCTGACGCTGATAACATCTCGCGTTTGGCGTCGTGGCTGGATATGCCGATCGAGCGCGTCATGCATCACGGCCATCGCAGTCCGACTGATCCCAAGCCGGTCGTTTACTACCCGCACGAATCAACTCCTGAAATCGTGGAAGCGCACCTGCGCGCCGACCGGCACCTGACCGCCGACACCGCCAAGGCCCTTTCGGAACTTTTCCGCGTCGCCTACGCTCAGTTCAGTCAGACCTCGACGCGAAAGCGGAGCTGATGTAGCGCAACGTTGTTAACTTGCGTCACCGCCGGCGAGCTACAACGCAACTTAACAACTTGCGCTACAATTATCTCCCGTGCGAAATCTTCTGCCCACCACTGAAAAGCGAAAACAATTCGAACTGCGCGCGCTCGGCCTGCGTGAATTTGCCGGCGTCACTGAAGATCAACCTCTCGATCCATTTGCACTGGCAAGTTTTGCCAGGCTGCTGGTCGTAGATTTCGAAAGCATTGAAGGCTTGTCGGCAGAATCGCGCACGCATCTGCTGGGCGCGGCGGCCGATGAATGGTCGGGCGGCGCCTGTTCGCGGCCACTGCCAAACGGTTGGCGCCTGGTGATTTTGAACCCGGCGCATGGCCGGCAACGAAATCGGGCCACGCTAATGGAAGAAGTTGCGCATGTCTTTCTCGGTCACAAACCAAATCGTCTGGCTGTAATCAGCGGCGATGATCGGCCGGGCAAATCGCCGGCAAGGGCAAACCAATCCCCTGGTCGAATGCTGGCGCGCGATTACAACCAGACGGATGAAGAAGCGGCCTACGCCGTGGGCGCGGCAGCGCTGGTCCCTTTCGGCGGGCTCCGCCGCCTGGTGATGGAAGGGCGAAATGCACGGGAAATTGCGCGTCACTTCCGCGTGAGCCGGCAACTGGTTGAATACCGTATCAAGGTCACGCGTCTGTGGCCGGATTATAAACGAGCTTCTGCGACGCGCCCTGAGCACGTATAATCGAAAACTCGAAGACCGGATCGAACGGTCATCTCTGTATGCCGGAAACAATTCAAAAGGCGGCGGGTCTGTCGGTGGTCGATAAACTCCGCATGTTGCTGGACATCACCAAGACGATCAGCCGTTCGTTGGATCTTGATGAGGTACTGAACCTCGTCATGGACACGCTCGACTCGCTGATCCCATACGATGCGGCCGGAATATACATGGTCAAACGTTCGCAGCCTGCCTCCGAGTGGGACGTGGCCGGAGATGAGACGTACGTCTTTCATACCCAGGCCGTGCGCGGCTATGACATCGACGATTTGCAGGAACTGCATTTGAAGATGGGCGAAGGCCTGATTGGACACGTGGCCGTAAGCGGCAAACCATTTATTTCACCTGATGTGCGGAAAGAGCCGCGTTACATCAACGCCCGCGCGCGCACTCGTTCCGAAATGGTGGCGCCGATCATTTCCAACGAGGAAGTTATCGGGGTCTTCGATCTGGAGAGCGATGAGCTTAACGCCTATGCCAAGGACGATCTGGAAGTCCTCGGATTGCTGGCGTCGCAAGTGGCCATCATTATTGAAAAAGTAATGTTGCACGATCAGTTGATCGAAAAGCAGCGTTTGGAAACTCAACTCGAAGTCGCCCGCCAGGTGCAGCTCGAGTTGCTGCCGGCCCGCGATCCTCAGCTCGAGGGTTTTGACATTAGCGCTTATAACTTCCCGACTGAGGAGGTATCGGGCGATTACTATGATTGGGTGCGTATCTACGACGATCAGATCGGAATCGTCATCGCGGATGTTTCGGGCAAAGGTGTGCCGGCGGCGTTGCTGATGGCGTTTCTGCGCGCGAGTTTGCGGGCGGCCACGCACATTGGCTATGCGCCGCACATCTCGATGTCCAAAGTGAACTATCTGCTGTGGGAATCGATTGAACGAAACCAATTTGTCACTGCCTTTTACGGCATTCTGGATGCCGCAAATCGGACGCTGGCTTACTGCAATGCCGGTCACAATCCACCGTTCCTGATGGAGGCCGACGGCAAGGTGCATTTCGAAGAACGTGGCGGCGTGCCGCTGGGAATGTTTCGTGATACGCGTTACTACGAGTACTTCGCGAACATCGAGCCCGGCCAGGTGCTAGTGCTCTACACCGACGGCGTCACGGAAGCAACGAACCGGACCCTTGACGAGTACGGGCGCGACCGGTTGGTTGAAGCTGTGCGCCAGTGCCGGCATCTGGGCGCGCGTGAGATGATCGATTACGTTCATCGCGACGTGCTCAATTGGACCGATGGCCTCGGCGCGGCTGATGATGTAACGTTCTTTATTATTAAGGCGCTCTAAACAAAATCCGAGGAGACTGCTCGGCTATCGACGAGCTCACAACCCCATGAGTGCAATTCAAGAACCGCCTGCCCAGGAAACAGCGGCGCCGCCAGGCGCGCTAAATCTGAGCAAGGTACTGCAGCAGATGCTGGGGGTTTCCGACAAGGTCAGCGATTTGATCTTTTCACCGGGCCGGCCCCCGCAGGTTGAACTCGTCAGCAAGCTGGTGGGGGTTCCGATCGCCGGCCTGGAAAAACTGACGCCGGCCCAGACTTACGCGATTGCCAAGATCATCATCGGGAATCACGAGGCCTCACTCGAAAGTCTCGAGAAATTCGGATCGACCGACCTTTCATTCGGTGTTCCCGGGATGAGTCGTTTTCGCGTCAATATTTTTAAGCAGCGAGGGACATACGCGATTGTCATGCGCGTGATTCCGCCGCGCCCGCCGCGCTTTGAAGACTATGACTTGCCCGCTCAACTGCGAGACATAGTCGAGCTGAAGAATGGAATCGTACTGGTTACCGGCCCCACCGGCAGTGGAAAAAGTTCTTCGCTGGCCGCCGTTATCGATCTCATTAACGAAACCAAGTTCTACCACATCGTCACCATCGAAGACCCGATAGAGTTTCTGCACGGACACAAAAACTCCACCATCCATCAGCGCGAGCTGCATTCCGACACTCCCAACTTTGCGTTGGCTTTGCGCGCCGCGTTGCGCCAGGCGCCGAAGGTAATCCTGGTGGGCGAGATGCGTGATCGCGAAACGATGGAAGTGGCTTTGGAAGCCGCCGAAACCGGACACCTGGTGCTGTCGACCCTGCACACGATCGACGCGGCCAAGACCGTCGAGCGCATCATCGGCGTGTTTCCCAAGAACGAAGAGAAGATCATTCGCACGCGTCTGGCCCAGTCATTCCGTTACATTGTCTCGCAGCGCCTCTTGCCGCGGGCCGACGGAACCGGCCGGGTGGCGGCAATGGAGATTTTGAAAGCAACGTCGCGCACGAAGGAATACATCGAACGCGGCGAATCGGAAGGAAAATCCCTGCTGGATGCCATGGAACAGGGCGATATGGAAGGCATGCAAACTTTCGACGGCGAAATAGAAAAGCTGGTTAGGGCCGGAGTTGTCACCAAAGCGGACGGCCTGGCGTATTCGTCAAACCAGGGCAACTTGCTGCTGCGTCTGGGAGAATTGAGTGCGAGCGGCGCGGCCAAACCAAAACCAAAACCGGAGCCCGAACCCAAAGTGGAATCGATCCTGGACATGATCGAAAGATAAGGGGCACCGACTTTAGGAATGTCTGAAAAATTGTTGGACGAGTGATTCGTAGCTTTCTCACTCCGAGGTTGGTTTAGGCCCGAAGGGCCGGTATTTAATAGCCGCGCCCAGGGCGTGGAAATAGTAACCGGACAGATGACTGAGCGCCGGAGGTGCGGCACAAACGAAAGGACTAATGGAAGGCGGATGGGCACAGTGTCGGCCCTTCGGGCCTTAAGACTTCCTCAAAACTATCTCAACCACGCCCTCACGGGCGTGGCTATTGAATGCCGGCCCTTCGGGCCTTAACAAAATGTTCTTTGCTTTACCAAATCGACGTGCTCTCCCCTATTTCCGCAAAAACTCATTCGGTCTGATCGCGGTGCTCTGTATCGCTCTGGTTATTCAAGCCGCGGCAATGATCCCGCCGGTACCCTCCCAAACTCCGGAAGGCCTGCGCCTCGAACTGCCGGCAAACGGGAACCTGCGGATCGAGAACCAGCGCGGCGGCGTGATTGTCGAGTTGTGGCTCGAAAATTACGTGTCGGTCGCAGCGATTACCGATAGCGGCCAGCAGAGTCGCTCGCCTGCCGTCATTCAGCGAACTGATAGCTTACTTTCCATCCGGGTTGCGCGCGGCCCGCAGCACATCAATCTGCAACTGCGCGTGCCGGCTCGCGCTCACATGGCGATCGTAACCAACGACGGTTCGGTGGAGGTTCGGGGCACGCCGGCCGCGCTTTTGATTCAGACGGTCTCAGGAGAGATTCGGACTGAACTTACAGAGAACGCCGGCGCTGATGTGATCGCGGAGACGAAAACCGGAAACGTCTCTTCCTCGCTCTCGTCCCTCGACGTGAGCCAGGCGGGCCGTCCGCAACTGAAAGCGCGCCTGGGCAAAGGCGGTAGCGTAGTAAGGCTCTTTTCGCAGGCGGGCAACATCACACTTGCCGCGGCCGGCGATGAATCCTCCAGAATCGTTTCCAATGCTTCCGCGACTCCAACCCAGCGCCGTGAATCGCTGGAGGCAGCCGCACTTCCCAGCCCGAAGCAGCGGCCTGATCTAATCGGCCAGGACAAAAAGACCACGGGTGCCGGAACGCCGGCGCCGGTTTCTACCGGGCCGGAAGAAATCTCAGAAGGGGACGTCATCCGGGTCGACACTGAACTGGTCAGCGTCAATGTCAGCGTCATCGATCGCGGCACCAGTCGCGGTGTGAATGATCTTACGAAAGACGATTTTCGTTTGTACGAAGACAACGCTCCCCAACAGATTGCCCATTTTGATTCGGCCTCAGCTCCGTTCAATCTGGTGTTGCTGATCGATCTGTCCGGTTCGACCACGAAGGTCGTCGATCTGATCAAAGCAGCGGCGCTCCATTTTGTCGAAGCCGCCCGCCCGTTCGATCGCATTGGAGTTATCACTTTCGCCGGCGGACAAGTGGTCGTTTCTTCGTTAACGACTGATCACGCGGCTTTGCGCCAGCGCATCAACTCCATCCAAAAGCCAGAAGGTAGTACGAAGCTCTATGACTCGCTGGCATTTGCCATGGATGAGGTGTTCCGCGAAGCGAAGGACTCTCGCCGCAACGCGATCGTCGTGATCAGCGATGGCCTGGACAGCGTGATGCCGAACGTCACGGGCGAAGGTTCGCAACTTCCCTATGAGGAAGTGGTCAGGCGGGCGAAAGAGTTTGATGGCGTCGTATATTCGATCTGGACTGATACGCAGAGCTATGAGCCATTAAGCCCTAAAGATATTCAGCAGGACACTTTCGATCTGGCGCACGATCGGATGAAGGAGTTGGCGGACGTAGGCGGCGGAGCTTTCTATGAATGCGAAGAGTTGAAAGACCTGGCCGGCGCTTATGATCGCGTGGTTGCCGATCTGGGTACGCTCTACACTCTATCCTACCGCCCGACCAATAAGGTGCGCGACGGATCGTGGCGCGCCATCCGCGTCAACGTCAATCGCCCGAACTCAGTGGCTCGCGGCAAGCGGGGATATTATGCGAAGTAAGCGATGGCAGTGAGCAGTGGGCGGTGGGCAGTGGGCAGTAAGCGTAAGCGGCAAGGCAACTCGTAGTTGCAGGACGCAGATATTCCTTCGTCGGCGCCGACGCCGGCTAAACCTTCAGGTGCGCGATGTTGGATCTCAGCAGTGTCTTAGTTTCGTTTCGCGCTTCTTTATCGCTTCGAGAAAAACGATCCACGAAATCACACGAAACCGCACGAACAGAACCATTTCCATTTCGTGTGATTTCGTGGATCGTCTTACCTGGAGAGCAGCGATTCCTCAAAGTAAGACACCAGGTGGAGCTCGTGACGGTTTCGTTTTGTTTGCTCAAACGCGGGGTGGGCCGCGCCTTAGTGTTCATCCTCTTTCTGCTCACTGCCCACTGCTCACTGCCCACTCTTCAGGCCCAAACGCCCGAGCCTGTCGACACTATTCGCATTGATACGGACCTGGTGAATCTCAATGTCAGTGTGGTCAACCGTAACGCTGCAATGGCCGCGGGTCATCTTGAGCAAAAGGACTTTGCCGTATTCGAGAACGGCGCACCGCAGGAGATTCTGTTCTTCGCGTCCGAAGATGCGCCCTTCGATCTGGTGCTGCTGTTGGATCTTTCCGGCTCAACCGCGGACAAAATCGGCCTGATTCGCAAATCGGCAAAACGCTTTGTCGACGCTGCGCCTCCGGCAGATCGAATTGCGATTTTCGTATTTACTTCTGAGATCGAGGTAGTTTCCAAACTTACTAACGATCATAATGCCCTGAAGAAGAGTATCGAAGACATTGAAAAGCCATCTGGCGGCACGAACTTTTGGGATGCCTTACGATTTGTCCTCGAACACGTCGTGGGCCAATCCCGAGCTGAGAATCGCCGCAGCGCCGTGGTCGTGATGACGGACGGCGTAGATAATGCACTGCCGGGTGTTTACGGCGATGGGTCGTCCACGAGCTTCGAAGATTTGCTGAAGATCGTGCAGCGACTGGACACGATCGTACTCCCGATTTATCTGGACACTGAAGGCAAACACGGCAACCTGAAAGAAGCATACGCGTTGGCGCGGCAACAACTTGCTATGCTGGCTGCTGAAAGTGGTAATGTGATCTATCAAGCGAAGAAAGTGAAAGATCTCGAAGGTGTCTACCAGCAAGTCATACGTGATCTCAGCATGGTTTACAGCATCGGTTACCGCCCGGGAAATCTTGTGCGCGACGGCTCGTGGCGGGCAGTCTCCGTGCAATTGCTCGGACACCCGGACCTGACTGTACGCGCCAAGCGTGGTTACTATGGAAAGTAGTTTGAGGGGTTGAACTCTATGATCAAGATAATGGCCGCGAATGCGCGTGTGACGAAGAAGTTCGCCAAGTTGC
Source organism: Pyrinomonadaceae bacterium (assembly GCA_035317005.1). GTDB lineage: Bacteria > Acidobacteriota > Blastocatellia > Pyrinomonadales > Pyrinomonadaceae > UBA11740. Next base: position 16,565 of record DATHHW010000139.1, read on the forward strand.
TCGGATTACTGGTGGGCGTGGTCTTACTGGCCTCCTGTTCTTCCGGCAATTCATCTAAAGGATTGGGCGTCTATCCGAAAGCAATGGGCGCCGCCGACGAGGGTTCCGCGATTCAGACGCTGCGCACCATCGCTACGGCTGAAGGCCAGTTGAAAGCGACGCGCGGATCGTATGGAGACTTTGAGACGCTCACTCAGGCTGGTTACCTCGACCAGAGGTTTGGGAGCCGGACGCCAAATATGAGGGGTTACCGTTTCACTATCTCAGCGACCGACGCTGAATTCACGGTTAACGCCGATCCTGAGACCACCGAGAAACAACCGACCACCGGCGTCCGGCATTTCTACCTCGATGGGTCAGACAACGCGGTACATGCCAATCCCACGCAGGCCGCGTCAAAGAGCGATCCGGTGGTCGGCGCCTGAATCGAGCCAAAATCGCTGGACATG
>DATHHW010000140.1:0-347234 GCA_035317005.1 Pyrinomonadaceae bacterium
AGCCGCTCTTCAATTTCCGGTATCTCTCTGGGGGGACAGTCTGAAGTCAGTACTATCTGTTTCTGACTATCGTACAAAGCGTTGAAGGTATGAAAAAACTCTTCCTGGGTTCGCTCTTTACCGGCAATAAACTGAACGTCATCGATCAGAAGGACGTCAATCGATCTGTACCTCTCACGAAACACCTGGGTCTTGTCGTAACCATACCTTATCGCATTGATGAGTTCGTTCATGAAGCGCTCAAGCGAGAGATAGGAAACTTGCAGCTTGGGATTAGCCTTCTTAATCGCGTGGCCCGTGGCTTGAATGAGATGGGTCTTGCCTAGCCCGACACCGCCATACAGGTAAAGCGGGTTGTAAGTCTTCCCAGGTGCTTCCGCGACTGCCAGGGCCGCGGCATGAGCAAAACGGTTGCACGACGCCACCACGAAACTGCCGAAGGTGTATTTCTCGTTCAACGGAGCCGAAGGAATGTCAGGGAGTTGAGGCGCCTCTACCGGTCCGGTACCAGTGAGATTCTTCTGCCGCTCATGAGCAAGCCCGGAAAGGTCCTCGCCCACCAGGTCGCGAACCCGAACGCCACTTTCCGCTTGGGGGATCGCCCACTCGATCCGGCAGCCTTCGAGCTTTACCTCAAGCAGCGATTCCGTCAGCGCTGTAGAATACTGCGAGAGTATCCAGTCGCGAACGGCCGGATTAGGCACCGCAATCCTGAGCACTCCCTCGGCTGGCGAACGCGTTACACGCAGGGGCCGAAACCAGGTTTGAAAAGCCTGTTTGCTTAGTCGCCGCTCCAAGGCGGCGAGAAAAGACCGTGATGCTGTTTCTTCAGAGTGTACTGGCATTGAAGGAAATAACGCAGACTACAATGTAAAGCAGAGCGAACTCGCCTAGGGAAAACCTCTGACCCGCGTGGAAATCGTGAAACTAACATAACCGTCTGAGGAGAGGCAAGGAAAACAGTTGAGAAACTTCGCGTAACAGGTAGCCAGGGGAAGAGTTGAACAACTCCCGGCCACGAGAGCCCCTGTTCAATCCCGAGGCCCGCGCGTCAACCGCGTGTGTTGTAGAAAGTAGAACTATGTGGACTACGAGCCGGATGTAGCGGTCGCCGCGTTGGGGCTATCGCGCTCGGACATTATTATCGAATAGAGACGGTCGAGGTCAAGGGCGCTGTAGTATTCAATTTCGATCTTCCCAGATGACCCCGCTCTGGCGGGAACTATTTGGACTTGGGTCCCCAGGTGCCTCCGGAGCCTCGCCTCGGCGGCACGGACATTAGGATCTCCTTGTTTGGAGATCTGCTTTGAGACAGCAGGCTTGTTCTCCGGGGCATGCTTAATTCGGCGTTCAGTCTCGCGCACGGACCAATTGTTCTTGACTATCTTCTGCGCGTAACGGCGCTGGAGGATAACGTCGCCGAGGCCCAGCAGAGCGCGCGCATGACCAAACGACAGTTTCTCAGTTTCGAGAAGTTCTTGGATTTCGGATGGAAGCTTTAGTATGCGAAGGTAGTTGGTCACGAAAGTTCGATCACGACCGACCCTCTGCGCAACTTCCTCCTGGGTGAGATTCAGCGACTCGATCAGTCGCTTGTAGGCGTTTGCTTCTTCGATCGGATTGAGCTCCTGCCGTTGGATATTCTCTATCAGAGCAAGCTCGAGGAGTTTGTCATCCGGGATTTCTCTAATTATCGCGGGAATGCGGGGAAGGCCGGCCAGTTGTGCCGCCCGCCATCTGCGCTCCCCTGCGACAAGCTCAAATAACCCGCCTCGTGGCCGTACGAGCAGCGGCTGGATGATGCCACTGGTGCGAATGGATTGCGCGAGCTCCTCAAGTTTTGCCTGGTCGAAAGTTGTGCGCGGCTGTTGATGGCCCGGCCGGATTAAGTCGATCTCGATCTCGCGGATTTCATCACCCTCCGCTGGCGGCAAGTCGGTCGAGATCAGAGCGCTCAGTCCGCGGCCCAAGGGTCTTTTGTTCATTGGCCACAATCTCCTCTGCAAGTTGCAAGTAAGCTTCAGCCCCGCGCGATCGCTGGTCATAGAAAGTAACAGGTTTGCCATAGCTCGGCGCTTCGGCGAGGCGAACGTTCCTGGGAATAGTAGTCTGAAACACGAGGCTGCTATAAAAGCCCCGCAGATCTGCCGCGACCGCGGCTGACAGATTCGTGCTTGCATCGTACATAGTCAATAGCAAGCCCTCGATCTTTAGCTGAGGATTCAACAGTCGGCGGATTCGAGAGAGCGTGTTGAAAAGTTCAGAAACACCTTCAAGGGCGTAGTATTCACACTGGATGGGAACCAGAAGCGAATCAGCCGCAGCCAGACCGTTGAGCGTAAGCAAGTTTAGAGCGGGCGGACAGTCAACAATTATGAAATCGTATTGGTCGCGGACGGGCGTAACCGCATGTCGCAGGAGGAGTTCACGGTCCGCGAGGTCGACCATTTCGACCTCAGCGCCGGCGAGATTCCTATCGGACGGGATCAGGTCGAATGAGAATTCGGTCGACAGAAGCGCGTTTTCTATCGGCTCTTTCAGGACCAGAACGTGGTAAGTTGTCCGTCGAGGAGCCCCGCGCTGTATCCCGACCCCGGAGGTGGCATTAGCCTGAGGATCGATGTCGATCAGCAGAACTCGGTGGTTTAGTCTTGCGAGGGAAGCAGCGAGGTTTATGGCGGTAGTAGTCTTCCCAACGCCGCCTTTCTGATTTGCGATGGCTATAGTTTTTGCCATTCACCAGCCCGTAAACCGCTGACACGAGACCAGCACATTAGCACAAGAAGGAGAGCCGATGCTATCGGTTTTAAATTTGCCCGGGCTGGTTTTGCTCGCTCGAACGTTCCTCGCACCGGTTTGGGCAACGGGGCGGAGAGTATGTTTCACGTGAAACGCCGGGCAAAACCGAACCAATTAACGGTGTCAGCTTTGGGTGAGACGGCTGCTCTGTTGACCTGCTGTCAGGGAAACCAGCAGATTAGACAATGCCGCCGGTGTCATGCCAGGGATCCGACGAGCCTGTCCGAAGCTTTGTGGCTGGGCCCGTTCGAGCCGTTCAACGATCTCGTGTGACAAGCTACCCACAGTCCGAAATGAAAAGCCGTTGGGAATGTTGAGCGGGTCATGCTGGTTCAGACGCCGTAGACCAGCATCCTGAGAATCCAAATAGCCGGCGTATAGATGATCCGCCAGCGCAGTCTCCAAATCACTGATCGAAAATTCACCGGCCGCACGGGCAGGCATTAGGCTCATCACCATTCCCACGTCGATGCGAGGCCTGAGCGCCAGGTCGGCCAGTGTGAGGGAGTCGCCCAGCTCCTGTCCCGTTAATTCAGAGCAGATCGCGTAGTGTTCATCCGAACGCTTGAGCTTGCACTCTTTGAGCAACGTCCGGGCCCGAGCTAGTCGTGCCCTCCGTTGATTGAATCGTTCCCATTCATTGTCACCCACCAGGCCCAGTTCTTTCCCGTAAGGTTCAAGACGCTCGTCGGCGTTATCGTGCCTGAGTGCCAGCCGGTACTCGGAACGTGAAGTAAACATCCTATAGGGTTCGTCTACGCCGTGCGTGATCAGGTCGTCTACCAGAACTCCGATGTAGGATTCGCGCCGATTGAGACGAAACATCGGCCGGCCAAATGACCCAAGAGCAGCGTTAATACCGGCCAGCAACCCCTGACATGCGGCCTCTTCATAGCCGGTTGTGCCGTTGATTTGGCCCGCGAGGAACAGCCCTTTGAGTTTGGCTGTTTCCAGGAAGGGCGTCAGTTCCTTCGGGTCGACGAAGTCATATTCAATCGCGTACCCGGGTCGAATGATCTGGGTGCGCTCGAAACCGGGTATGAGACTGACCAGCGCCTGCTGCAATTGCGCCGGGAGCGAAGTTGAAAAGCCATTGAGATAGACCTCGTTCGTGACATAGCCCTCAGGCTCAAGAAAAAGCTGATGTCTGGTCTTCTCCGGGAACTTAACCACCTTATCCTCGATCGAAGGACAATAGCGTGGTCCTATGCTGGTGATCTTTCCGGAATAGAGAGGAGACTCGTGCAGGTTTGCCCGGATCGCTTCATGAACGGACTCGGTCGTATAGGCTAGATGGCAATTCAGTTGCTGCTGCCCAATTTGATCCGTTGAGAAAGAAAACGGCACTGGGCGCTCATCGGGTGGTTGCGGCTCAAACGCTTCCCAATCGATGGTTCGTCCATCAAGGCGGGGCGGCGTGCCGGTTTTCAAACGGCCGACTCGCAGCCCTAGACGCTTGAGGGCCTCTGCGAATTCTATCGAAGCCGGCTCGCCAGCCCTTCCACCCGAGTAAGTCTGGCGCCCAGTATGAATCCGTCCATTGAGGAAAGTGCCGGTAGCAACAACGATCGCTGCTGCTCCCATTCTGCGAGCATCCTGCAACTCGACGCCGACGACCCGGCCGTCTTCTATCAGGAGACTTGTTACCAGTCCCTGCCGCAGACTAAGGTTGGGTGTGCCTTCCAGTGTCCGGCGCATCTCTACCCGGTAGAGAGCTCGGTCGGCCTGGGCTCGCGGCGCGCGTACCGCAGGGCCGCGCGATCGATTCAGTAAGCGGAACTGGATTCCCGTGCGATCGATGACCCGGCCCATGATGCCCCCGAGAGCATCAATCTCGCGGACAAGATGGCCTTTGCCAATTCCGCCTATTGCGGGATTGCAGGACATCTGTCCGATCAGATCAAGATTAAGGGTCAGGAGAGCCGTGTTGGCGCCCAGCCTCGCCGCGGCTGAAGCGGCCTCGCAACCTGCGTGGCCGCCACCGATAACAATCACATCGAAATACTCGTCGAATATCATGGCTCTTCCAAAGTCGAATTAGCTTGGGATCACCGTGGTCTTACTTACCGATGCAAAAGGTCGAAAAAATCTGTCCCAGGATTTCTTCGGTTGTCGTTTCGCCGGTTATCTCCCCCAGATAGCGAAGCGCGTTGTGAAGTCCCACCAGAACCATTTCCTCACTAGCACGCTCGTCCAAGAGTTGCTCTGACGAAGCAATGGCTTCAGTCGCACGCACCAACAAATCATGATGGCGCGCGTTGGTGATAAGCAATCCTTCATTGTGAGCGTCTCCGTTCGCGAAAGGTTGCAGTATAGCAGTGCGCAAGCTTTCAAGTCCCGCTTCGCTCTTCGCCGACACAGATACCACGGCCGGACAATTTTGATCAGCTTGCTGCTCAGCGAACATTGCTGACGAGAAAGTCCGAAGGTCGCTTTTGTTTAAGGCGACGATGTGGCGAACGTTCGAGACCTCAGCGAGGACGAAGCGGTCTTCATCACGAAGAGCTTCCGAGCCGTCAACGACTACGATCAGAAGGTCAGCGTCGGCAGCTTCGCGGCGCGCGCGCGCGACGCCAATCAACTCGATCTCGTCGCTGGAACTTCGGATTCCTGCCGTGTCGATGAGCAGAACCGGAACCCCGTCCACGCCGATAGACTCAGTCAGCGTATCTCGAGTCGTGCCTGGTATCCCGGTAACTATCGCGCGCCCATGCCCCACTAAACTATTGAAGAGACTAGACTTACCGACATTCGGCCGCCCGACGAGCGCGACGCGAATTCCATCGCGAAGTAGTCTGCCGGTTCCAAAGGTGCTGCGCAGACGAGATAGGTCCTGCTGTAACCTTTGCAGTGACTCAATGATCTCTTGCGAGGCGACCGCCGGCAGATCATCTTCAACAAACTCGAGCGCCGACTCGAGCCTAACGATTATATTGAGCAGTTCTTCTTTGGCCGGCCGCAGTCGATTTGAGATCTCACCTTTCAACTGTCGCGTTGCTTGACGCAGGGCTGTGTCAGTCTGTGCGTCAATGACGTCACGGATCGCTTCAGCTTCCGTAAGTTTCAGTCGCCCGTTCGTCACGGCGCGGAGCGAAAACTCCCCCGGGTCAGCCAGGCGGGCACCGAGTTTGAGAATGAGATCGATAACCGTCCGCAGCAGGACCGGAGATCCATGACAATGCAACTCGACGACGTCTTCGCCGGTAAATGAATGCGGTGCTTTGAAAAAACAGACCAGCGCCTCATCAAGAGTCTCGCCAGTATTCGGATCGATGAGACTCTTAAGGCTCAGCGAATTTGGGGTTGGGTTGTAGGCTTCAGCGCCAATCAGAGTGCGCAGGATTTTGAGAGAATCCCACCCGCTGATTCGGATAACGCCAATGCCACTGCGGCCGGGCGGAGTGGACAAAGCAACAATCGTATCGTTCGGAACAGCCACGGTACTGTTGATTTTGATGTAGCGGAGGAGGGAGGAGTCTCAGTGCCCGGCAGCCGGCTTCAAACTGACTCTAAGACGGCGCCCGTTACCTTCGCCGATTGATTCGGTGATGAGATCCTCTTCCGCTGCCAGAGACAGATGGATAACACGTCTTTCACTTGGCTCCATCGGACCAAACACAAATGCCGCCGAGGTCGAGCGCACCTGGCGGGCCGCATGTTCGGCCATCGCCCGCAATTCCGCTTCCCGGGCGGCCCGGTAATTATTCGCGTCGCAAATAATCCTTTGGCCTTTCGGCAGCGCTCGCCCGAGGGCTTGATTGAGAATCTGCTGAAGAGCGTCAAGCAATTCACCGCCCTCATTAAGCAGCAAGCTGCTGTCGGCACCTTCGATAGCCAACAAACAACCGAGATCGGATTCTGACGCTGACGCATGCACGTCGAACCCGGCAGTCTCGAAGATCGAGTTGAGCAGTTGCTCGGCTTTCCCGCAAGTTTCATCCATCGGTGCGAGTGATTGTACCTTAAGAGTGGTTCCGCTGACCACGGAAGAAGGGGAAGTTGCGGGAGCGCTTTGTGGGAGAGAAGGGGTAAACGAATCTCACTCCTTCTTCTTGACGAAGATGTCGCCACGCCTGCTCAGTCCGGCTTTGCCCGCCAGGGTATTCAAAACAGAGTCGAGAATATCCTTATTCTCCAACCTAAAGCTCGTGACTCCCGTGACCTTGCTGTCAGGATCGCTGTATTGCAGAGTTAGATAGCGCACTTTTGTTTTGATGAAATGTGCCGGCAGGGCGTAAATCGAAGGAATGTTACTGGCAACGGTTGCGGCCGCCGGCCTCACCGAGTGCGTGTCCCCATAGGCGCCGGTGAGCGCGTTGTAGGGAATAAACAGAAGTTCTTTTTGCTTGGCATCCTTAAAGACGAGACGCTGGTTTCCTTCATCAAAAGTGAGCGTGCCTTCCATTTTCTTGCTATATCCAAAAACACCCCCTTCATATTTGGCGTTGAAGGTTTGCGGCGCGGGAGGAGGAGGTGGGACATTCGTCGCGGCTTCAGTCTTATCTTGAGGTATCGTTCGTGGCCGCTGCGCCAAAGCGGCGCCCGCAGTCATCACGACCAACACAACTCCTGACACTAACCTGAGTCCTTTAGTCATCGGGTAGCCTCCATTCTTTCAGCGGGAAGACACTATGTTTGAAAAGACGAATCAAAGACGCGCTCTGGTACGCCGAAGTTGGCCCGACACGCCAGGAAAAAGGCTGTTTACGCCGCCGCTACCGACGGGCCCGGCCCAATTGAGCATCCGCAAAAGTATAGCGAGTAGTCTTCAGGCTGCCGTCAATAAAAGTATAAACCAGACCGTCTTTAGGGTTACGGAAGACTGTGATATTCCGAACTTCGTCGCGAATGAAATCGCGATTCTTTGTTAATTTCATCGACTCAGCAGTGTCGGAAGAGTGCTCATGCTGCAAAACGATTTCGAGTACGGTCCCTTCCAGTTCCGGCATTAGCCTCTTTGTGGTCACAAATTTCTTGTCTACGAAACTAACTTGCACAGAGCCACCGCTAACATTAAAGCGCAGGACGCCGTCCGTACTCTCGCTGACCGGCTGACCCAATTTTTTCACGACGTCGTCGCGACGCGTCTTGAGGGGCTCTATGCCATTCCAGGCGGCAGCCTTAACATCGGTGGCGAGGCCCAAGCAGATAGACACCGTGACAACCAAAACAGTTGGCAGCCATGCAGCCCGGAATAGTCCTGTTGAATGTCTCACGGCCAAGATGCTAATCGAACCCCGCTATTTTGCAAAGGGCCGGAGCCGCTCGAGTGACTCTTTGAAATCGGCGTCGTTGGGCGCTACTTCCAGAGCCTTCTGATAAAGAGCGAACGCCTTGGCGTACAGTTTCGTCTTTTCGTAGTCGTAACCCAGTTCGCGATAAACGTTCACATCGTTGGCCGACTTAGCCAGGGCGCGCTCCAATGCGGCGATCGCCTTAGGAAAATTATTGGCGCGCGAGTGGGCCAGCCCAAACAGGTAGAGAGTTATGCCAGTCGCGGTTTCGTTTGCGGCGGTTCGTTCCAGAGCGGTGGCAGCGCGGACGTATTGCTTGGCGCCGATCAGTCCACGCGCGTACAGGCCCATCGCCTCTTCATCTGAACGCAGACGTGTGAGGACCTCGCCCGTTCGCACCGCGCCCAGATAATCCGCGCTGGCCTTTTCTTCATCTGCGGCCGAGCCGGCGCGTCGGATGTAAGCCGAGGTCAGTAGAAACCAGGCGGAGGCCAGACGCGGATCGTTGGTCGTGGCCCGATTCAGGGTCGAGATGGCCGTATCCAGATCGTTGCGCGTCAGTGCGATCTGACTCAAGTACAGAAGTGAGGCGGCGTCCTTCGGGTTGGCTTTGATAGCGGCGTTGAACGAGCGCTCAGCATCGGCAGGCTTTCCGGTTTTGAGCTCGGCCAGACCACGATAGTAAAGAAATGAAGGGTCAGGCTTGGCGCCCGGTTTTTCGATTATCGCCACGAGCAATGGCAGCGCGCGATCGTATCTTTCGGCCAGGACGTAGCTCTCGGCCAGCGCGTCGACAGTGTGTGAATCCTCCTGGCTGGCGCGTCGCTGTAGATCGAGAGCCTTTTGCAAATCGTCAGAGGCGTCCGCGTATTGCTTGAGATAGAACTCGGAAAACCCTGCCAGCTTCCAGGCTTCGGCGTTACCAGGATCACTGGCAGCGATCTGTTTAGCTTCCTGAGCCGCCGCCGCGTATTGCTTCTGCTGGAAGAGTTGAAATGCATGAGTGGTATCAGACGAGACCGGAGCGTTCCCGACCGGCTTTGAAGGTTTCACGTCGAGAAGAGGAGCGTTCTTGTCTGTGGCCGGCGGTGATTTTGGCTCCGGGCCCAAAAGGGTATCCGGCGGCGGTGCGGCGACGCGACGCGGGCGGGACTGACCGTCGACAGCGACTACGAAAGTGAGCACGGCCCACACGGTCATCAATATCAGCCGAAGCTTTTGGTTCCTCATGGATGTAATTCTTTCAGATTTGCACGACTTTTTTCAAAACGACGACCGGGAGAGAACCAAGAGACGGTACTTCGGATGCCGTGGCCCGAAGGCAGGTTTGCCCGTTTGGCCGGTGCGAGGAGAGAAAAGCCGTCAGCGCAAACCAGGAGCGCCGACCGCCGGATTAGAGTCATTAGCTCAAGCTGAGCACCCGCGTCACTTAAGATGGGGGTAGCCCGACCGTCAGGGAGGGCGCCTTCTCTCAAACGCCCTCCCTGACGGTCGGGCTACCGCCCCGGCAACTGCTTCTTAGAAGTTTACTTTCAGACCAAACTGAAACTGCCTCGGGTCAAAGGACGCAGTTGCCCGGCTGTAATAGTGGCCGTTGCTCGCACGCTGCTTGAAGCCGTTGACGTCGTCGATGAATCCCGAAGCCGCGCCTTCGTTGAAGCGATTAAATAGATTGAAGCCTTCAGCGATGATATCCACGCGCACGCGCTCGCCGATCCTGACCGAGCGCATCAGGCGCATGTCGAGGGACGAGTAGCGATGCGTAATTCCCATGTTACGACCCAGGTCCCCGACCGAGAACTGACCGTTCGTGATCAGCGGTGTGCAGCCCGGTGTGCCTGGTACGCAAAGCGTGCCATTGGGAAGCACCGACGGGCGATCGGTTTGATTTGACTGATCGTTGTTGGTGTCCTGATTGCTCAGAATATTAAATGGCCGCCCCGTTGACATTTCAAAGATGGGCGCCAGGGTAAAGTCAGCCAGGAACTTGTGCAGTCCATCACCCGATCGCCACTTTGCCGGAGAAGCAAAAACCGCGCTGAAGACAAATCGTTGCCGCTGATCGAAGAGCGAGTTGGCTCGCTCAGCGCGGAAGTTCCGGTTGTCTTGTGGCAGCAATAACGTCTGCAAGTCAGACGAATCATCGATCGAGTGCGACCAGGTATAGGAGGCGAGGAATTGGAAGTTCCTCGTAAAACGTTTCTTCAGATCGACTGTCAAAGCGTTGTAGTTCGAATTGCCGTCTGAGACTTGCGCATTGATCGAACCGAACGGCGAGAGGACGCCCGGCGTTCGCAACGTGCCGCTGGCGGCGAGCGCACCATTGAGAACTGCCGGCGTAACAGCTCCGCCGGTAAGCGCCTGGACCAGGAAGTAGTTGGGCGCGCTTGGGCGGAAGAAGTTAGCTGCCGCTGGAGCGATCACACCGCCACGAGTCGTGACGGAGATTAGTCCCGGAATAGGGCTCGCCACGATGTTGACGCAAGCTGCCGGTGAAACCGTCAGAGCTTCGGTAGTGTTGACCGGCAGCCGGTTCATACAGCGCCGGAAATTCTCGATTTGCAAATCAGTTCGCGGCGCGTTTATGTCCAGCGGATGCGGCAGGTGATGCGCGCCGACGAACAGATAACCTGCCGAGATCGACATGTCCTTCGTTAGCTGACGTTCGATCATGAAGTTGGCCTGGTTAGCGTAAGCGTATTCAAAGTTCTTGCTGACGTGCAGCGTGAACGGCAACACCGGGCCAAACCCCGGGAACGTCTGGTCATTGAAACGCTGGCGACCAAATTGATACTGCGCGGTTGAAGCAGCGCCGGGCGTATTAAACCCTGCCGGACACAACGGATTGATACTTGCCGTCGTGCACACCGTCCCCTGAAATACCTGCGTTGCGTTGAGCGTCGCCGTCGGAGCTGGGCCACCCACAGGTGTCAAGATGCCCTGCTGTTGCTGCGACGCATCGGCGATGTCTGAGTTGAAGGCAACCGCCAGCAGCGGATGGTCGTAAAAGATTCCCGCCGCCGCGCGGATTACGGTTTTCGCATCGCCCTTGATGTCCCAGGCGATACCAACGCGAGGCGCGTAGTTGTTCTTATCGCGTGGAAACCCCTGCTGCACGTTCATGGCGTCTTGCGCGGCCAGCATATCGGCCGCCGACAGCGTGATGCGCGAGAACGGATCTGTGACGCCCACGGTAGAAATCTGTTGGGTCAACTCATAGTCATACCTGACGCCATAATTAAGCGTGAAGTTGGATCTGATCTTCCATGAATCCTGCACAAACCAGGCGATTGGCTTGTTCCTGAGCTTACTCACCGGATTGCCGAAGCCCTGGATGTAATTAGTCGGCAGGCCGAGGCCGTACTGTTGCACGGGCGTAAAATCCGGCGGAGCCGCCGCGCCAACAGTCGGGAATGCCGCCACGGACGACGCGCTCAAGCCGCCAAAGTTATAGAGGCCGGCAAAGTTCAGCTCAAATATCGCGGAGGGAATATTCACCGAAGCGTAATCGCCGCCGAACTTGAAAGTGTGATTACCCGCCACCCAATTCAGGCTGTCGGTCCATTCGTAACGCGTTTCGGTGCGTACCACCGGCGAGAAAAGTTCGCGGCCGATGAACGCGGTGCCGGAAATATTGAAGGCCACGGCATCACCATTCTGAGATTTGAAGGTCGCCCGGCGCTCGCCAAAGTTGAACCGTAGTTCGTTGACCATGCTGTTGGACAGCGTGGAAGCCAGGCTAACCACGGCGGCAGAGTCTTTCAGCTTTTGGATGCCGGTTCGTGAAAAATCATTCTGGCCCAGCGACTGATTCTGCGACTCGACCTGAATACCGGTAATGGTGCTTGGGTTATAGCCGAAGCGGAAAGTCAGATGATGCTTCTGCTTCTCATCGATAATTTGATCCAGACGAAATGAATTGAACGTCGTTTTGTCCGTCACTGGAAAAATTCTCAGCAGCGAATTCAACGGACGAAAGGCGATCAACTGGCCGGCAGCGTTCGCCGTCGATACGGGAACGGGAGCTCCAGACAGGAAAAAGCGACCACCCACTACGGTTCCGGCAGGAATTGCGCCACCCGGACTAATTAGCGGATTCGTACCTGTTAGGGCGGTGTGGCCGCCGCTCGACGCGAGGTAAGCGTACTGCACCGCCGCGTTGGCCAGGGCCGAACCTTGCGCGATGTTCGCGGGCACACCTGATCCGATCAACGCTGTAGCGGTGGCGAGCAGAGTGCTCACATAACCACTCTGGCCTGGCGTGATGTTGCGAAATACCTGGGTGAAAGGTAAGAAGGGTGCGCCGATCGTGACGGTGCCGCCCAGACCCTGGGTCACGTCGCTGGTAAAGAAGCCGGACTCGTGTCGCCGGCGCTGCTCAAAGGCGACAAAGAAAAATGAGCGGTTTTTGTTCAAGGGACCACCGAGGGTCGCGCCGTACTGAGCGCGCGTGAATGGCGGCTTGTCCACCGGCGCGAATGGATTACGCGCCTGGAAGCTCTTGTGTCTGAGAAAGCCGAAAACGTTTCCCTGAAGTAGATTGCCTCCGCTTTTGGTCACTACGTTGACCACACCACCTGAGGAACGACCAAACTCGGGCGCGAATGAATTGGTTACCACCTGGAATTCTTGCACAGCTTCCTGACTCACGGTCGAGCGCGAAGCGTTGACGGAGTTGTCCGTGTTGTCCGCGCCATCGACCTGAACGAGATTGGACCGACCTCGCTGGCCTCCAAAGTTCAAGCCGGTCGTGGGTGCTGGACCAATCGGCCTGCCGTTGTCGCGCCCCACAGTCGAAGTCGTAAGTGCAAACGAAAGATAGTTGCGCTCGTTGATCGGAAGACTCTCGATTCGTTGCTGGTCGACCGTGGCCGAGACGCTCGTCGCCGTGGTTTCCACGATGTTTGGCGATGCTGCGGTCACCGTTACAGTCGCCGTCAAGTCGCCCACTTCCAACGGGATGTCCTGATCGGCGGTTTGACCAACGGTGAGTCTCACACTGGGGAGCAGCGCGGTCTTGTAATTCGCCGCCTTGGCCGTTACTTCGTATTCGCCGGGAGCAAGATTCGTTATCTTGTAGAAACCGTCGTCGTTAGTCGTGGCGTCGCGCGTGCTGTTCGTGGCCGTATTCCGCGCCATGACCGTTGCTCCAGCCACGACCGCACCTTTCTGATCGCGCACAGTACCTTGCAAATCAGCGGCATTCGACTGCGCCTGCGACATGGCCGCGCTGTAGCATGAGATTACGGCTAAGCAAACCAACAAAATTCGGATTGACTGATTGAGACACTGCTTGAGGGAAAAAAACATCTTCGTTTCTCCTTCTGAAGTAAAACTCGAAAATTGGTTAACGCCGATGAATCCTTGCCGGCGCAAGAGCGCACGCGGCTATTTGAGGAGACTGATTTTAACGTCCGACTGCCCAGGTGCGGTTATACAAATCGGAATAATCGCGCTATGTCCAAAAATGATCGAATGGAAACGTCACACAGCTCTTCATATCTTAACGCGTTTTTTACAGCAAAAACCGTCGCGTGGCAAGGACTTATTGCCTTTGGCAACTTTCTCTCAAGGCGGGTGGCCCGGCTTTCAATCACCGTCATTTAAACGTTGGGAGAGACAATAAGCCCGCGTGCCACCCCTGGTCGCCCGCGACACGCGGCGTCGAAGATGATCGCTCGTGCCAAAAGCCCGGATCGCCATTTGAGCCAGACCGGGGACAAATGCCGCACGCCGTATCAAAGAGCAGACGCGCAAGCGTGAATGAAACCGCGTCTTGTACGCAGCGCGGTATCTGGTTTCGAGATCGACAACTCCCGCACCGAGCCGGATCGCCGGCAGGTGTTCGCTAATTACGCCGGCGGCCAGTTCTCCGCTTTCCAGCGCCATCAGCATGCCGCTGCCCGTGAACGGGTCGATAAACGACGCGGCATCCCCGATCGACAGCAGCCCAATTGCGGGCGTGACCGTGTGCCTGCCAAAGCCTTCGAGTGCAACCGCCAGCCAGGGCGTGCCCGCTCGAGCATGTTCGAGCGCATACGCCGCGCGGCGGTTTTGGCAGACGACTGCGCGCATTACGCGCTCAGCGTCAGCTCCGCACTCGCGCACCGCTCGCGCCGAGGCGATGAAACACAGATTGCTGAGACCATTTTCGATGCTGCTAAGCCCGCCGTAACCCCCGCGATAAAAGTAGATCTCACAGGCGCCAGGCGCGACCCGAGCGTCTGCCAGATGTGCTTTGAAAGCAACCAACGATGCCCGGTGCGATTTCGTTTGGTTCTGTGATTTAGCAAAGCGACGGGCGAGCGCGCGCGTTCGTCCCGTGGCATCGATTGTCACGGGCGCCCGATAGCCGGCTTCGCTGCCGGCGTGCTTAATCGTGACTCCTTCTACGCGGTCCTTTTCCAGAAGGAGATTGACGACGTGTGCATTCTCCAGCACTTCCGCGCCGGCAGCACTCGCGCGACGCAACAGTCGTTCATCCATTTCAGCGCGACTCAACCCGAGCGCCACGCCATTGGCTCCGAACCAGGCACTCGGCACCCGCACGCTTTTACCCTGGCGCGAATAGAAAACAGTTTCGGTTAGTTTGGCCGGGCTCGCCGCGAACATTTGCTCGGCGACGCCGAGCCGCTCAAAGTGAGGCGTGCATTCCGGCGAGATGAATTCACCGCAAAGCTTTGCCCGCGGGAATTTCTTCTGTTCGACAAGCAAGACGCGCGCGCCACGCGTGGCCAGATGAATCGCCGCGCTGGATCCGGCCGGCCCGCCGCCGGCAATGATCACGTCATACTGATTCGACCCACTCATAAAAAGACGCGCGAGTGTTTAGAGTCGGGCTACTGCCCGACCGAGCGGGCGGTAGCCCGCTTCTAAACTTCTCCGCTGAGATTCGCAATCAAAACCAGGCGCGAGGGAAAATGCTTCTCGACGGCGATATTCTTCAGGCCTGCCTGCTGGCCGAGTTTCTTCAATTCATCCGGCGTGAAACTTTTCAAGATAGATAGCGCACCGTCTTCGCGTATCAAGCGATTGTGCAGAAACAAATGTCCAAGAGTCGTGTAAAAAAAATAAGCCATTGGGTTGCGGTGCAAGTCGATTACGAAGATTCGTCGCCGGGCGACCCGGCCCATTTCGCGGAGAAGGTCGACGGCCCCTTCCTCGTCAAAATGGTGCAGCGTCAACGAAGAGATAACGTAATCAACCGCAGCATCCGGAAAAGGGAGCATGAGTCCGCTGCCTTGCACGGAAGAGATTTCAGGAAAGTCAGCAGACTCTTCGATGATGGCTTGCGCTGACCGCTTGTTCAATTCCAATCCGACCAACGACGCGGAGCGATCTGTGTCCCGGGCCCACTGGGCCGCAACTCGCAGCAGCTCACCTGAACCGGCGCCGACATCAAGAATCGAAAAAGATCGAAGACCCTGCCGCTCAATTTCCTTCAGCAGTGAGCCCCGCAGGGCTTTAGCATCACCGAGCCATTCATTTACCCGTTGCAGCTCGACGATGCAGCCTTCGTACTCTGCGGGCGTGTAGGTGCCCTTGTCGATATTCTCGAGTTCATAGCTGCGCTGGCGAAAACGTTCGAACATGCTCTTGGAGCTAAACTGCCGCCATCAACGGTTTACTGTTTCAGTGTTCGCACGAACGCGACTAGCGCATTGATCTGGGAATCGGAAAGCTTCTTTCCAAAGGCGGGCATTTTCCCTTTGCCGTTATGAATCGAATTGTACAGCCGTTCGTCGGTTACTTCTGCCTGCCACTTAGCGTCGGTCAGATTCCGCGCGTGATTGAACTTCGCCTTGAATGTTTTTGCCTGGCCGTCTTTGCCATGACAAGTAGCGCACTCGCTGGCAAACAAAGCTTTCGCATCGACATTCGCCTGCTCAATGCTTACCCGCTCTATTGAACGCGCTGAAAATGCCACGCAAAAGCCGCTGAATAAAACCAATCCAAATGCGGCCACTTTTGCTCGCGTAGAACTTCCGCTCATGTTGACCTCCGAAATTCGGGAGAAACTCTGATTGGGGGGCTCACTCTTTTTAGGATCGAAAGACCTAAAGCCAGATGCCCGCGCCTTACGGAACTTTTGCGATCACCAGCGCGCTGTTCTTCGATCCGAAACCGATGCAGTTGCAAAGCGCGATCCGTACATCGGCCTTCCGCGCTGTGTTAGCGACATAGTCGAGGTCGCAAGCCGGGTCTGGATCGTCGAGGTTGATTGTTGGAGGAATGATGCCCGTTTCCATCGCGCAGAGAGCCGCGCCCAAACCCGCCGCGCCGCTGGCGCCCTGGGGATGACCGACTTGCGATTTGGTTCCGGACATGGGGATTCGATGAGCGTTGCAGTTAAGCGCCAGTTTCAGCGCGTTCGTTTCAATGCGGTCGTTGAGCATTGTCGACGTGCCATGCAGGTTGACGTAATCGATGTCGCTCGGTTGAACACCGGCGTCGTTCATCGCGAGGGTCATCGCGCGCGCCGGTTCGTCACCGCCTTCCTGAAGACGAACGCGATGAAAAGCATCGCACGTCGATCCATAGCCGGTGATCTCGGCATAGATTTTCGCGCCGCGTTGCTGGGCGCGTTCGAACTCTTCCAGCACATAAATCCATGAGCCCTCGCCCAGAACCATTCCCGACCGATTAAGAGAGAAGGGCCGCGACGCGCGTTCCGGCTCATCGTTCCATTCTGTAGTCAGCACGGTCAGCAGATTGAACCCTATTAGTATTCCCGGCGCTAATGGCGCATCCACGCCGCCGGCGAGCATCACGTCCTGTCGTCCCAGCGCGATATGTTGCGCTGAGTAGGCGATCGCGTCGGTTGAGCTGGTGCATCCTGTCGACATCACATGCGAAAGTCCGTGCAGGCCAAAGGCCATCGAAAGCTCGCTGGATAAGGTGCCGTGCGTAGCCGCCGGAATTATGTAAATGCTGGCCTTTGAAAGTGAGGTCCCCTGGTACCACATTGCGTAATGGTGCTCGACGAAAGGCAAGCCACCGCCGCCCGTTCCCAGCATGACGCCGATCTGTTGCTTTTCCTGCGGTGAAAGTTCGTTCGGATCAATTCCCGCATCCTGAAACGCTTCGCGCGCGGCAGCCAACGCCAGCGGCACCGTGCGCGGTACGTGCTTGCGATCTTTGGGATCGAGTTGGGCCTCCCAATCAAAGTCGCGAACCTGCGCCGCGATCTTTACCGCCGACTTGGAAACGTCGAACGACTCGATGCGGCGCACACCGCTAACGCCGCTTTGCAGAGCGGACCAGAATGCCTCGCGCCCAATACCGATCGGCGTGACACACCCCATGCCGGTAATAACTACGCGGCGCGGACTCTTGAAATTGTTTAGCATTCGATCTGGTTAGCAAGAAAGACGGCCAAGCATATCATCGGGCTATGTGCGAGAGCTAACTTTGCGGAAGGGCGAGTAGTAATGGGTTCCGGGGCGTGCGGCTCGAACCTGCGCCATCATTCATTGTCGCGATCGTTGTTGTCTTACTCTGATATGTACGGTACGCCCTCCCTCACGGTCGGGCTACTGCCCCGAAATCCACTGCCGTCAACCCTGGATTAGAACCGACGCGACGAAAAACGATGGACTCTGGCGGAGACTTATAAGAGAATGTCCGACTTCAGCAACAGTCTTCAGAGAATGAACATGAATCACCTGTCACTTCGCTTTGTCGTCAGCGCCTGTCTCATGCTTGCCTGTGTTACCGCGCAATTCCCTCAGGCGCAGTCTCCGGCTCAAAAAACTTCCGAGAGCACTCCGGCGACTCCGCCGGGTCCGGGCGGGACGTCACTGCCGAACGCGAATCCGTTCCCAAGCACCTATCGACCTTTTCCCAGCCGAACAACCTTGATTCGCAATGCCACGATCATGACGGCTGCCGGGCCGTCGATTAAGAACGGCTCAGTATTACTGCGCGACGGCAAGATCGTCGCGGTGGGCGCGTCAGTGAATGCGCCGGCGGATGCTTTGGTAATCGATGGAACGGGTAAGTACGTCACCCCGGGCATCATCGATGTGCATTCACATGTGGGCGTATATCCAGCGCCCGGGGTCGATGCGAACAGCGATGGGAACGAGGCGACCAATCCGGTTACCGCCAACGTATGGGCCGAGCATTCAGTCTGGCCACAGGACCCGCAGTTGCCACGAGTGCTGGCGGGTGGTGTGACTACCATGCAGGTCCTTCCCGGTTCCGCGAATTTAATCGGCGGCCGCAGCGTGGTGCTGAAAGTCGTACCGTCGCGAACTGTGCAAGGCATGAAATTCCCCGGCGCGAAGTACGGACTGAAAATGGCTTGCGGCGAAAATCCAAAGCGCGTTTACCAGACGCGCGGGCCATCAACGCGCATGGGCAACGTAGCTGGTTACCGGGCCGCGTGGATTCAAGCCGAAGCTTACCGGCGAAAGTGGGACGCCTGGAATGCTACGCACAAAGGTGACGCGCCGGCGCGCGACCTGGGCCTCGAGACACTGGCTGAAGTTCTGCGCGGCAATATCCTGGTCCACAACCATTGCTATCGTGCCGACGAGATGGCGCAGATGCTCGACATCGCCAAGGAGTTCGGTTACACGGTGCGCGCCTTTCATCATGCGGTCGAGGCTTACAAAATAGCCGGACTGTTGAAAGCCAGCGGCACCGGCGCGGCCGAGTGGGCCGACTGGGGCGGTTTCAAGATGGAAGCGAATGACTCGATTAAGGCGAACCTGGCAATCACCGACGCGTCGGGTGCGCGGGCGATGATCCATTCGGACAGCGCGGACGGAGCTCAAAGGCTTAATCAGGAAGTTGCCAAGGCGATGTTCGCCGGGCGCGCGGCGGGCATTAACGTGACTGAAGACCAGGCGATTCGCTGGTTGACGATTAATCCTGCCTGGGCCCTGGCGCTCGACGACAAGATCGGATCGATTGAGGTCGGCAAGAACGCGGACGTGGTGCTTTGGTCAGGGAACCCGTTCAGCATCTACAGCAAAGCCGAGAAGGTTTGGATCGATGGGGCGCTGCTGTTCGATCGGGCCGACGCTACCGAGCAATGGCGAACGGATTTCGAATTGGGTGTCGTGCGGGAGAAAGACTGAGATGCGAGCAAGGATGCTAATCGCGGTTCTGATCATGGCTGCGGCGATACCTGCCGCCGCACAAACGATCGCGATCACCAACGGTACCGTTTACCCGGTCAGTAGCGCGCCGATTCCGAATGGGACAGTTTTGATCCGTGACGGAGTTATTGTCGCGGTGGGTGCTCGCGTGACCATCCCTGCTGATGCTCGCCGGATCGATGCGACTGGGAAAGTCGTGACGCCGGGCTTGATCAACTCAGTCACCGAACTTGGCGTGATCGAGATCGATCAGGTTAAAGACACTAAGGACGACACCGCGAAGGGAACGAACAACATCTCAGCCGCGTTCCGAGTCTGGGAAGGCTTGAACCCGGCGTCTCAGATGTTCGCCCCTACCCGCAACGAGGGGATTACTACCGCGATCGTCACGCCCCAGGGAGGACTAATATCGGGCCAGGCTGCGGTCATAGATTTCGTGTCTGGTCATACCTCCGACATGATCCGGCGCGCGCCGGTGGCGATGGTGGCGCAAATCGACAGCCCCAACGATGCCGGGACCGGGGCCCGCGGGGAACTGATGGGCAAGTTCAGGGTGCTCCTGGATGACGTGAAGTTTTACGCCACGCATCGGGGCGATTACGATAACGGAAGGACGAGAACTCTCAGCGCGACGCGCGCCGATCTGGAAGCGCTGATTCCAGTGGTAGAGGGCAAGCTGCCTTTGATCTTAGAGGCGAACCGGATGGATGAGATCGACGCGGCCCTGACCCTCGCTCACGACTACAATCTCAAGCTGATCATCGTGGGCGGAGCCGAAGCATGGCTGTCGGCAGATCGTTTGGCGGCGGCGCAGATACCGGTATTGACTGGCGCCATGAGCAACATCCCCTCGAGCTTTGCGACATTGAATCAGCGACAGGAAAATGCCGGATTGCTGCGGCGTGCGGGTGTGCGTGTGGTGCTGGTTGCAACTTCCGGAAGTGACGTGACGCGATTCAACGCGCGCAACTTGAAGTACGAAGCGGGCAATGCCGTGGCCTATGGAATGACGCATGACGACGCGTTGCGAGCGGTGACGCTAACGCCGGCGGAAGTATTCGGTCTCAGTGATCGCATCGGGTCGCTACAGGCCGGGCGAGATGCAAACGTCGTAGTCTGGAGCGGCGACCCATTCGAATTCTCAACTCAGGTCGAGCACGTCCTGATCCGCGGCCGTGAGTCGCTGGAGCCGAGCCGGCAGGACATGCTCATCGAGCGATACAAGCCCAAACCGAAGTGACTTTTTCGATGACCGTCCCGACGGCTAAAGGAAAAAGGCTGGACGTGATCGCGTCCGGCTTCTTCTTTTTCAATCATGAGCGCTTTACACAGTTCCGTCGCTGTTTGCCTGCAGCTTCTCGACGTCGGCAAGGTCTTGCAGCCGCGCTGACGCTTTCTTATTGGTGATGAGATGGTGACGGGAAATTACAAAGACGGGGACGCCACCAAAACTTGTCTTGAAACGATCTGGCCAGGCATCCGCGAAATCTACGCCGTCTATGGCCGTGATTACGTCAATGCGCACGGGCGGCACACCAATCTGGAAGACAGTTCCAGCTTTGCTTAAATCGTCTCTATCGAGATCGCCGAGTGGTGCGCCAAACGCCGACAGGGCGACCAACACTCTCTCAGCATTCTCAGATTCCGGCCGCACCCAAACGTCAATGTCCTTGGTAGCGCGCACGTGACCATAAACGGCCAGCGCATGCGCACCAACCAGCAGGTACTCAACGTGATGAGCGTTGAATGCGAGTAACAGTTCGCTGAAGTCGGGGCTCATCGGTCAAATGATTGTTCCAGGCAAGGCAGAGTTTGGTCAGGGTCCACACCGCTTCAATTCGTTCTTCGGGTGAAGACTCGTTCAAGTCGGTATCGAAGGGTTCCGCCTGTCCCTCGCGGATAATTCTGATCGACATTTCTTTTTTCGGCGAAACCTCAAGCATGAACGAATTATACCACGCCAGGCTTGGCCATCGTTGGATAGAAGGAAGAAGGCCGGATGCCCTCTCGAACACCCGGCCAGTCTTCCTGATCAAGATGTAGGAAGCGCCTACCCAACTTTCGTTCCGCACTCTTCGCAGAACTTCGCGCCCGGCTTGAGTTCGTTCTGGCAGTTGGAACATTTGGCCGGCGCCTGTGACGCGCCGCACTCGCTGCAGAACTTCGAACCGGCCGGCATCGCCGCACCACACTTAACACATTTAGTGGTGGCTCCAGCTCCGGCGCCCCCCGAAGTCGTTGCGCCCTGCTGCTTCATCGCCTCGGTCATCGATCCGGCCATCATATTCCCCACCGCGAAACCGGCGCCGAGGCCCGCGCCCAGTCCCGCTCCGCCCGAAGGATTCTGTGCTGCATCGCGCATCGCATCGGCCGCCTGGAATTGCGTGTATCTGTTCACGTCCCCAATCACGCCCATCGAAGTGCGCTTGTCCATCGCCGCTTCTACTTCCTGCGGCAACGAAATGTTCTCGACGACAAACTTGGTCAGCTCTAATCCGAGCGATTTGAATTCGTCCTGCAACTTCTGACGCGCAAAGGCGCCCAACTCGTCATAGTTCGACGCGAGATCGAGCGCCGCGATTTTTGATTCCGCCAGAGAGTCCGAGAACGCGCTGACCATCGTGCGGCGAAGCTGGCCTTCGATGTCTTCGGTGACAAAGCGCGCGTTGGTCCCGGCGATTTGTTTGATCAATTCACGCGGATCGGCGACGCGCATCGAATAGATGCCGAACGCTCGCAGACGCACCATGCCGAAATCGGCATCGCGCATCATCACCGGATTCGAAGTGCCCCACTTGAGATCTGTGAATTGTTTGGTGTTGACGAAGTAAACTTCCGACTTGATGGGCGAATTGAATCCGTGTTTCCAGGCACCCAGCTTGGAAAGGATCGGAGTGTTACCGCCCTCGACATTGTAACGTCCCGGGCCGAACACATCGGCGATTTGTCCTTCGTGCACAAAGACTGCTGCCTGCGATTCGCGCACGATCAACTGCGCTCCGTTCTTGATTTCCTGGTCGCGAACCGGAAATCGATAAAGCATCGTATTGCTCGAATCGTCGAGCCACTCAATGACTTCAATGAACTGCGCACTCGGGCTGAGCCGGTCAAGAATTCCCATTTGTTTCCATCTCCTTTTTAAGGCCCGAAGCAAATTCGGTAGCGGGCCGCAGGTATTATACGGTCAAACCGCGAGCGGTGTTCAACTGAGACGATAAGCTGAACCATTTTCCGGTTAGCCTTGCCGACGCGCGGGCTTCTGAGATTCTACGGCGCGCCGGGTGTCAGAAGCCCGACCGTCAGGAAGGCAATCCAAGCCATTTGAGACTGCCCGTCTCCTGCGAACCGCCAGCAAGACCAGCATTGTCAGTCCACCCAGCGAATCGATCATACTGTCGTAAATCGAGCCGGTGCGCGATGCGATAAAGCTCTGATGAAACTCATCGCTCAGTGCATACGCAACTACCATCAACAGCGAAAGCCAAAACCAGTGGAGGCGGAGTAGCTCGCGCGACGATTTCCGGAATGCGCGCGCGGCCAGCCAGGCGAGGATCGCATATTCGGTAAAGTGGCCCGCTTTGCGAAGCACGAAATGCATCGTTTTTAGCGTGGCATCGCTGGCATGAGGAAACAGCCAGTGCAGGGGCCGCGTTAGGACGGCCCCCGTGTTCACGGCCGACAATAAGTCAGTCGAACCAACGAAAATCAACATCGCCCAAATGATGAGCGGGCCATACAGCCAGAGCCACCGGCCGGGCCTGGAAAAGTTTACGGGCCTTAATGTTTGGGCCGGAACGCCCTCGCTCGAAACCGCCATTGCTTACTCTTCAACCATCGACTGCTCGCTTCGGGAGACTACCCTATTTCAGCCGCAGGCCATAGTGGCACAGACTTTTAGTCCGTGTGATTAAGTCACCGGCACGCTCGGATCACAGACTGAAGTCTGTGCCACAAAACCAAGCGGCGGAAAATCAGTGCTTGACAGATTTCGCCTCGCCATCTACTGTATCGGCCGTCGATATATCAGGTTGGGATATAGGCGCAAATAAATGGCCAAAGAGAAACTCGATCCGGATTCGCTGCTGCCGTTGCGGCCATCTGTGTTTCACATTCTGCTGGCTTTGTCCGATGGCGACCTGCATGGCTATGGCATCATGCAGGAAGTCGCTGAGCACACTCAGGGTCAAATAAAGCTGGGTCCCGGGACCCTGTACGGATCCATCAAACGATTGCTCAGCGATCGCTTGATCGTCGAAACAGACGAACGCCCGGATCCCGCAATGGATGACGAGCGCCGCCGGTATTACCGTTTGACCGACTTTGGCCAGCAAGTCCTGAAGGCCGAAGTGCGCCGCATCTCGAGGATGGTATCGGTAGCCCAAAGAAAGCGTTTGATTCCCAAGACGCGAAGCTGAAATTGTCGCGAGTCCATCAGCCTGAAAGTTATGTTACGCTCACAAAAAATCTTTCAACTGCTCCTGCTGGCATACCCGGCGGACTTTCGCCGCGAATATGGCCCGCACATGACCCAGCTCTTTCGAGATTGCTATCGAGATGAAGAGCGACAGCCCGCCCGCTTTTGGTGGTCGACAGTGTCAGACCTGATTAGGGCGGCGCCTAGAGAACACCTGGAGAGACTGGGAAAGGAAAACTCAATCATGAAAAATTTGCGCCGAGATGCTCTCGCGTTGATTGGATCACTGGCAATAATCATGGTCGCGTTCCTGCTGCTGAGTTACGGCAGAAAGCACGGAGTGAGTTCAATAATAATGTTTGGCTACGTGCTGGACGCCCTGGTCACGGCCGGCATCCTCGGCAACATTATTGTTTTCCTGCTGGTCAAAACCACGAAACTGAATCGAGTGCGGACGGCGTTGTGGACCTTCCTGATAATCAGCGCCGCGCCCGTGCTGCTGCTCGCGCTAACCGTCGGCCGCAGCGATCCTCAGTTTCGATTGGGAAGCGTGGCGATTGGGTATGCAGTGAGTTTTCTATTCTGGTTTGCTTTGCATTGGATGTGGGCGAAGAGCAACGGGCAAGTCGCAGTGAGCAGCGAATGAGCGCTCAATCCGGATGAAACGGGGCAGTAGCCCGACCGTGAGGGAGGGCTTAGCAAGCACCGCATGAAGCCCTCCCTCACGGTCGGGCTACTGCCCCGCCCACAGACTGAAGTCCGGGTTACTAACAAACTAAAAACTCTTCCATCGGAGGCTGCTATGAGACGACTATTCATAATGCAGAAGGGCGTAGTGTTGCTTTCAGTACTGGCGATACTGCTGTCCAGTGCGTTAGCTTTGGCGCCGCCCGAACAGACATTGGCGCTCGCACCGCCCAAAACCGAACTCCAGCAAACAACCGATGCAGCTAACCTCGCCCAAAGAATTGAAAGGGTTGAGAACGGACTGCTTCCACCCGCCGTGCTGAAGGGCGAGACGCCGGTCAGGATGAAGCTCGCTGATCGCATGCGGTTCTATAAGACACCTGCCGTCAGCATCGCCTTGATTAACAAGGGCAGAATCGAGTGGGCCCGCGCCTATGGTGTATTGGAAGCAGGAGGCAAGGAGCCGGTCGCGCCGGAAACGCTGTTTCAGGCGGCCTCGATCAGCAAGTCTCTGTCGGCGATGCTGGCATTGCGGTTGGTGGAGCAAGGCAAGCTCGATCTTGATGGCGATGTAAATAAGCGGCTGGTTTCATGGAAAGTACCGGAGAACGAGTTCACCAAAGAGCAGAAGGTCACTCTGCGTCGTTTACTGGCGCACACTGCGGGTGTAACAGTGCCAGGATTTCTCGGCTACCCGGTGAACCAGGCAGTGCCGGCCTTGCGCCAGATCCTGGAAGGCGAGGAGCCGGCTAACTCCGCTCCCATTCGCGTCGACATGACGCCCGGCTCCAAATTTCGTTACGCGGGTGGCGGATATGTCATCTTGCAGCAACTGATGATGGACGTGACCGGACTGTCTTTTCCGGAGTTGATGCAGAAGACTGTCCTGCAAAAACTAAGGATGACACACAGCACTTTTCAACAACCGCTCTCGCCGCATCTGGCTTCGAGGGCCGCGGCCGGGCACCTGCCTGATGGCAAAGAGATCAAGGGTAAATGGTTTGTCCTTCCCGAACTTGCTCCCGCTGGTTTGTGGACGACGCCGACAGATCTGGCTCGCTTTGTGATTGAGGTGCAGAAATCAAGATTAGGAAAATCCAATAGGGTACTCTCGACGGCGAGTATCAAGCAGATGTTGACGCCCCAGATTGATAATGTCGCGTTGGGCCTGTTTGTCGATGGGGAAGGTAGCTCGGCACGATTTAGCTTTAGCGGCGCCAATGTCGGCTACAAATGCCGCATGTTGGGTTACATGAGTTCGGGTCAGGGTGTCGTCGTGATGACGAACTCTGAAAATGGTGCAGAGCTAACGACGGAAATTCTTCGCAGTGTCGCGGCCGAATATGGCTGGCCCGATTTTCATCCCCGAGAGAGAGTCGTCGTCAAAGTTGATCCGGGAATCTATGACTCCTATGTGGGTGAATATGAGATTGCTCCCGGATTCATTCTGGTGGTGACCAGAGAAGGCGACAGATTGTTGAGCCAGTCGCTGCCGGTACCGCTCCCACCCAGCGCTGCCGGGCAGCCAAAGTCAGACATGTTTCCTGAGTCGGAAACTACATTCTTCGTAAAAAGACGCTGACGCTCAATTCACTTTCATCAAGAACGACAAGGGGCAAGTGATACAAGTAAACATCCAGCGGGCAACGCGAATGTTTCAGGCGCGGAAGATTAAGTGATCCAGCAGTCCGCCGTCACTTTGCGAAGTCAGAGATTCAACTGAAATGCATCTCGTTGAACTTGTCGGCTACGGGCACTTGACGAGCGCCCCGTTGAAGACGATGGCCGTCGCTGTCTTCGGACCGGTAGGCGAAGGAAGCAGACCGCGCCCGGTGATGCTCGCGCGAATCGAGAAGTGCGCCAGCGCGCCCGCGCCCCGACCGACGAGCAATCCCTCATAGTGCGAATCAGGCAGGCACTTTTCGCAGGACGGATGCGTGCCGACGCGATCCAGCGTCTCGATGCAGCCGGTGAAAAGAATCTTGCCTGAAGGGTCGCGGATGATAAAGTCGCCGTTGAAGTCGCCGAAACCGTCGGAGCGACGAATGACGTGTCCCTTCGCTTCGAGCACGCTCCCGTCCGGAATGAGGTTTGCCAGCGGGTCGCAGTTGGCCCCGCCGCTGTGAAACGGCACCTTCATCATCAGTTCGCCTTGCATGGTCGTTCCGGTCTCACAAGTGTATGGCGCGTCGTACTTCGCCTCGCGCTGTCCTTCGCCCATCTTGAACACCTGCGAAAGGCAACACTTTGAGGACGGCAGACCCGCACACGTCTTGTCCGGGAAAGGCGACAGCGGCTGGAACGCCTCCGGTTCTGAAGAGGTCGAGTCCGCAGCGGTAGAGTTTGCAACAAGGTCCAAGTTGGGCGTTGAAGTGGCCGCACCGGTGACGGCGCCGTGGGAAAACGCAAAGGAGCCGCAGAGGGCGGCGGCGAACAACGCTAGAATGCTTAATGCATGTTTGGTTTTCATGGTTAGATCTCCTGGTCTGATGGTTGGTGGAGAGGCGCGGACTGCTGAGGGCCGGTCTCGCGCCCGAGAACCCAGTGAATTAGGCTGCCAGAGTATAACTTTCTGCCGCTGATTAGAAGGATTTTGAATGAGTGAGTACTGGTGCAGTTTCATTTAGTTTGATGCAATCATGCAAAGCGGCGAATCGTTACAGAACCGAGAGCGGTAGCGACCGGATGCTACATTCAACTTGCGATCGACAATCTCACCGGCAGGAAGGCTTTTGGGACCATGTTGAGTGTCAGCATCCGGTCGCTACCGCTCTCGGTTCTGTAACGAGCACTTCTTCTGCCACGTGGCTTGCGTTCCGAGCTTATTGGCAAACTGCACCAGTGCCAAATGAGCGTAAGGGCTCAAGCCGGAATGGGCCCGGCTTCCAAACTCGGTCGGGCCACCGTTCTCAAAGCGCCGAAGCGCCGGAAACGATCTCGATGATTTCTCTGGTGATGGCGGCCTGGCGCACGCGATTCATGTTGAGCGTGAGTGAAGAGATCAAATCGCCCGCGTTCTTTGAAGCGGCGTCCATCGCGGTCATCCGTGCTCCCTGTTCAGACGCAATCGATTCGAGCAGGGCGCGAAAGATTTGCGTCTCGACCAGGCGCGGTAGCAAGCGACTGAAGATTTCCGCCGGCGGTTGTTCGTAGATGTAATCCTGTGGTTTAGCAGTCTCCGGCTCTTCCACGGCTTCAGTGGCGCGCGAGATGGGCAGCAGTTGCTCGACTACGATGCGTTGAGTCAAAACCGTTTTGAACTCGGCAAAGATCAGGACGACCTTGTCGATTTCTTCATCATCCGTAAATCGACCTACCACATCGCGGGCCACTTCGAGGGCTTCCGAAAACTCAACCCGGCCTTTGCCGGTCAGGCCCACGTACTCGCCCGCGATCTTACCGCGGCGCCGGAAAAAGTCGCGGCCTTTCCGTCCGATAGTCAGGAACTCAATCGTCTTGTCGGGATTCTCTTTCACGAAGGCCTGGGCAGCCTTCATCAGATTAGTATTGAAGGCGCCGCACAGTCCCTTGTCCGCAGTGACCAGGACCACCAGGTAGCGCTGGTCGGCGCGCGCGTCAAGCAGCGGATGATGAAAGTCTTCCGGCGTTTGGGCGGCCAGTTGACTCAGCACCTCGTTCATCTTGTTAGCGAAGGGCCGGGCGCTAACCACGCGATTTTGCGCGCGCTTCAACTTCGCCGCCGACACCATTTTCATTGCCTTGGTGATCTGCTGCGTGTTCTTAACCGACTTAATGCGCCGGCGAATGTCTAAAAGATTTGCCATTCAAAGTAGCACAGACTTCAGTCTGTGTATCCGGTTTCGCTATTCAAAGTAATCACAGACTGAAGTCTGTGCCACCTACGCTGCTGCCGCTTTCGCGTTCTCAGCCCAGCGATCTTTGAAGTCTTTCAACGACTGTTCCAGGTCTTTCTGGATCTCGTCAGTGATGGCTTTCTTCTCGCGAATCTTTTGCAGCACGCCGGGATGTGAATTCTCAATAAAGCTCTGGAGCTCAGTCTCGAATTTACGGATATCTTCTATCGCCACGTCATCGGTGAAGCCGTTAATCGCCGACCAGATAATCAGCACCTGCTTCTCGACGTCCATCGGCTGGTACTGCGGCTGTTTCAAGATTTCCGTCAGACGTTGGCCGCGAGCCAATTGCGCCTGCGTCGCTTTGTCGAGATCCGATCCGAACTGCGCGAACGCGGCCAGCTCGCGATACTGCGCCAGGTCGAGACGCAAACTACCGGCGACCTGCTTCATTGCTTTGATCTGGGCCGCGCCGCCGACGCGCGAGACTGAGTTGCCGACGTTGATCGCGGGACGAATACCCGCGTTGAATAGATCGCCTTCCAGGAATATCTGTCCGTCGGTAATCGAAATCACGTTCGTCGGAATGTAAGCCGAGATGTCGCCGGCCTGCGTTTCGATGATCGGCAGACTGGTCAGCGAGCCCCCGCCCTTAAGGTCAGAAAGCTTCGCGGCGCGCTCAAGCAGACGCGAGTGCAGATAGAACACGTCGCCAGGATAAGCTTCGCGGCCCGGCGGTCGCCGCAAGAGCAGAGAGATTTCACGATAGGCTGCCGCTTGTTTCGAAAGATCGTCATAGATGGTCAAGGCGTGCTGGCCGCGGTCGCGGAAGTACTCACCCATCGCCGCGCCCGAGTACGGCGCGAGAAACTGCATCGCTGCCGGATCCGAAGCAGTCGCTTTAACTACAATCGTATAGTCCATCGCGCCAAAATCATGGAGCGTCTTGACCACCTGCGCGACGGTCGAAGCCTTCTGCCCGATCGCCACATAGATGCAGATGACGTCCTTGCCGCGCTGGTTGATGATGGTGTCGACGGCCACCGCGGTCTTGCCGGTTTGGCGATCGCCGATGATCAGCTCGCGCTGGCCGCGGCCGATGGGTACCATCGAATCGATCGCTTTCAGACCAGTGGGCAGAGACTCTTTCACCGGTTGGCGATCGACGACGCCGGGCGCGATGCGCTCGACGGCGTTGTACTCGTCGGTCAGGATTGGTCCGCGTTCGTCAATCGGATTTCCGAGAGCGTCCATGACGCGGCCGATCAGCGCCTGACCCACCGGCACCTGCATGATGCGGCCCGTTCGCTTGACCAGATCGCCTTCCTTGATCTTCTGAAAGTCGCCGAACAGCACGGCGCCCACTTTGTCCTCTTCGAGGTTGAGCGCCAGGCCGCGCACCTCATGCGGGAACTCGAGCAGTTCGCCGGCCATGACTTTCTCGAGACCGTGAATCTCGGCGATGCCGTCACCGACCTTGATCACGGTGCCGACCTCGCTGACGGTGACGCCGGTTTCGAAGTTTTCGATCTGCTGCCGAATGATTTCGTTGATTTCGTTTGCTTTAATTGGTTCCATGTGTCATTTCCAAACTTAGCCACGAAAAGGCTCAAAAAGCGCAAAAGGAAAATCCTAAACTGGTTTTGTGCTTTTTGCGCCTTTTTGTGGCTACTTCCTAGCCCGCCATCTTTTCCTTAATCAGTTGCAAATGATTTCTCACTGAGCCGTCATAGACAGTCGAGCCGATGCGCGTCACCAGGCCGCCAATCAATTCCGGATCGGTCGTAAAACTGATGCGTACTTTCTTACCGGTCAAAGACAGGAGCTTCGCATGTAACGTCTGCTGCGCATTTTCCGGGACGGACCGCGCGGTAGTTACAACAGCCGCGACCATCCCGGCCCGTTCGTCGAGCAGTTCTGCAAACTTTTTATTAATCTCGCCGAGTTCCGTCAGCCGCTGATTCTGTAGCAGCACCTTCAGAAAATTCGCTGTGGTTGGTCCTGGCTTCGTCCGCTCGATCAGTTTGTTGAGCACGGCCCGCTTCTTATCCAGAGCGATGGTCGGGTTGCGAAAAACTTCCGGCAGTATCGGGCTCGCCTGAAACATTTTTTCCCAGGCCAGCAAATCGTCCTGAACTGCTCGCGCCTCGCCGCGTTCCAGCACGACATCCGCCAGCGCCGAGGCATAGCGACGTGCGACCGTCTGCACACTCATTGCGCCGGACCTCCCAGCTCTTCGATGTTATTCGCGATCAAGCGCGCGTCGTCTTCCGGTCTCATTTCGCGACGGACAATCTCTTCCGCCAAACGCACGCTCTGCTCGGCCGTATAGCGGCGCAGTTCTTTCCTGGTGGCCTTGCCGGCGCTCTCGATTTCCCGCGTTGCTTGCTCGCTGAGCCTGGTGACCTCAGTTTCAGTCGACCGGGCAATGCGCTCGCGCTCTTCCGCGGCTTCGCGCACGGCCTCCTCCTTGATGGTCGCGACTTCAGTATCGAGCAGACCCAGACGCTCTTCCACTTCCTTCAGTTTCGCGAGGGCCGCGTCGCGCTCCTGCTGGGCGCGGGCCAGTTCCTGCCTGATGCCTTCGCGGCGGGCCTTGAAGGCTTCGCCCAGCTTGGCTTTGCGGGTCAGGATGTAGACCAGCGCGAGCACAAAGAGCGCCAGGTTGAAAAACTTCCACAGCTCAAAGCCGGGATAGTCCCACCAGCGGGTTGCTTCTGTACCGGCGAAGGCCGGCAGGACCCTGGTTATGATGAAAGACAGAAACATTCCTTAGTTCAAATCCGTGTTCGTAATCGGACGACTGAGAACGCGCGAGCCAATCTCGACGGCGATACGGCGCGCATCGGCTTCCAGGGTAACGCGTGCGGCTTCGGCCTGACTCTGAATGGCTTTCTTTTCAGACGAGATCGAAGCCGCCAGCTTGGCGCGCATTTCATCCAGCTCTCGCTGCCGATCCTGCATTGCTTTGCCGCGCTCACGCTCAGAGAGCGCGTATGCCTCAGTCCGCGCCGCCCGCAAGGCGCGTTCGTACTCGGCCAGTCTTTCGCTGACGTTACCCATAATCTCCTGGGCTTCCGTCAAACGGCCGCGCGTGCGTTTTTCG
Source organism: Pyrinomonadaceae bacterium (assembly GCA_035317005.1). Lineage (GTDB taxonomy): Bacteria > Acidobacteriota > Blastocatellia > Pyrinomonadales > Pyrinomonadaceae > UBA11740. The sequence goes on from DATHHW010000140.1 coordinate 31,164, forward strand.
CGATTCGCCAGAATCAGATTGATGGGCCGGAATAGCGTCGCGTTCAGCACATAGACCATCGCTAAGATGATCAGAACGTGCAGCAGCAGCGTGCCATCGGGCACAAGTTGAATTGAGTTTTCGGCAAAGCCGAGCGGATAGACCATTACGACTGTTCTTAGCTGGGAAATTGTGTTTTCAGATAGTCGATGTAGCGCCAGCGACCGGCTTGCGTTCAGAGTTCAACCATTAGGTTGCTGATTACAGGTCAGACGCAAGCTAAAGCTTGAACTCTAAACTCGAAATCAGGGCTCGACCGCGATGTCAGCTACAGTGACTCAACTGCACGTGTCAAAAGCCTTGAAGGCTAACATGCGATTTTGCGACGCGTCAAGGAGCGTTGCGGCCTTCCTTGACATCGCATTGCAGCGCCGTTAGGCTAAGTCTTTTCCTTGAACGGGGGAATTATTCTCTATGCCGAAGCGAACCTTTCAACCTAACAATCGCCGCCGGGCCAAGACGCACGGTTTTCGCGCGCGCATGGCGACCAAGAACGGCCGCCTGGTGATCAAGCGCCGCCGCGCCAAGGGCCGTAAGCGGCTCACCCCGGCGCATTATTAAAACCATTGGCCCCGAGCTTTGATGTCGCGCCGGCGAAAGTCAGTCAGGCGTTGCCGAAGCGGCGCCGGCTGCGCGCTCGGGCCGATTTCCAAAAAGTCTACACCGAAGGGCAACGCTATAACGGCCGGCTGCTGGCCGCTTTTTTGCGCAAGAACGAATTAACTGAGCATCGTTTGGGAGTCACCGCCTCGACCAAGGCGATTGGAAAGTCGGTCGATCGCAACCGCGCCAAGCGTTTGCTGCGCGAGCTTTTTCGCCGCAGCGCCGCCGATCTGAAGGGCTTGCAGCGAACGTACGACTGGGTTTTGAATGCGAAACGATCTTTGCTCGTCTCAGACGAGGAACATCGCTTTCGCGAGTTTCGTAAGATCATCGCGCAAGTGACGCAGACCGAGCAGCGCGGCGAATAGAGATGTCCGACAAACTTCAGTTTGTCGCTGGCTTCGCAAAAGGATTCTTGCGCGCACGAACGACAAACTGAAGTTTGTCGGACATTGTAATTAAGATGCGCGTCATTCTTATTTCGCTTTTGAAGTTCTACAAAGCAGTAATCTCGCCGTGGTTGCCGCCGTCTTGTCGCTTTGTTCCGACTTGTTCCGAATATGCGCGTGAAGCAATTGAGCGCCATGGCGCGCTGCGCGGGAGCAGCATGGCCGTTTGGCGGATCTTGCGCTGTCAACCGTTTTGTGCGGGCGGTCACGATCCGGTGAAGTAGTTTATGGAGTGCGGCGACTTGTCGCCGCTTTTTAAAGCGCTGACAAGTCAGCGCACTCCAAAAGAAAGCTCGAATGCAACAGCAACAAAGATTCATTGTGGCCCTGGTCGCCTCAGCGGCGGTTCTGATTTTGTGGAACGTCCTCTTTCCACCGGTCAAGCCACCGCAGCCAAACGCGAACGCCAACGCAAACAATCAAGCGGTAGCGCAGAGTTCACCGCAACCAACATCGCAAGCGACGGCGAGCACTACCCCACCACCGGCGCAGGCTGCGCAATCTCCGGCGCCCTCTCCGGGGCCCACGCCCGACCACGTGCCGCAGCGAAAGCTGCATATCACCACACCGCTTTATGAAGTCACCTTTGATACGCGCGGAGCGGTGGCCACCAGTTGGATCGTAAAGAAGGTGAGGAGAAGCGACGGTTCCTGGCGCGAGCTCTACTCAGCAGGTTCGACGAAGAATAATCCGAAGGCCCTGGAATTGATCACGACGCCACCGGCGGGCATAGCACCTGAACAACTGTTTCGACCGTTCCAGGTCGTGACCGGCGACGCGACTGCCGACAGCGTTCTGGCGAACAGGAATTTCAAAGTCTCCGGCGCGAACTCTGAGACGGGGGACGTAACTGTCGATGTCCCCAGCGGGTCGCGACAGATCGAGTTCACCGTTCATGATGAGGCTACCGGACTCGACGCCAACAAGCGGATGACTTTCTTTGCCGACCGCTATCTCGCCGAGATCGAACTCAAACTCACCAGAAACAATCAGCCCGTGCCGCAGGCTAAGTTGGTCATCGGCCCAAACATCGGTGACCAGGGCATCGATCACTACACTTTTTATTCTTTCGCGCCTGAAGGAGTCGCTGTCCTCAACGGCCAGGTGCGGCGCATCAACTCCCTGGAAGTTCATTCCGATCGCCAGAGCACCGGTACGATCAACTGGATTCTCGAAGGGATCGGGATTAAGTCTGTAGTCAACAAACCTCCCGATCGCGAAGCAATCGACGGCGCGGTGCAGTGGGCCGGTGTCGACGACACCTATTTTGGAATGATTGCCGTGCCGGCCAAGCCGACCGCCGGTCTCGAGTACCGCACCATCGCGTACGAACATAAGACCGACGGCAAAGCTGAACAGCGGTTCCTAATTACCGGACTGGTCCCGGTGCCGAACGATGGGTCGAAAACGGAAATCTATGTGGGGCCGAAAGATCATCGACTGTTGAAGGAAGCCAGTGAAGAAATCGCGAAAGCAGGCCCGCAAGCCGATCTGCGCGAAGCGATCAACTTCGGCTTTCTCGGCAGCATGCGTCGTTTTCTTGCCGTGCCGATCCTTTTTGGGATCGACCGACTCCAGCGGATGACCGGCAGCTACGGTGTCGCGATTATGCTATTCACGATCTTCATTTACTCGCTCTTCTTCCCGCTCAAATGGCAATCGTCGCGCAAGATGAAAAAGGCGCAGAAGTACGCGCCGCGGATGAAAGAGCTGCAAGAGAAGTTGAAGGGGATGAAGTCGACCGATCCAAAAATGAAAGAGTTGCAGATGGAGCAACTGCGGCTGATGAAAGAAGCGAACCCGCTCGGCGGATGTTTGCCGTTGTTGATTCAGATGCCGTTTCTGTTTGCGCTTTATAGCGCCATCACCATCTCGATCGACTTTCGCCAGGCGTCTTTCCTGTGGATTCCCGACTTGTCCGGACCCGAGCCTTACATACTTAGCTTTGTTCGCATCCTGCCGCTGCTCTTTGCCAGTTCAATGATCATTTTGCAGTTGATGACGCCCCAGCCTTCGGCGGATCCGCTGCAGCGCAAGATGATGGCCATTGGCATGCCGATGATGATGCTCTACATTTTGTGGAGCGCGCCGGCCGGCCTTTTGATTTACTGGCTGGTGGGAAATATCGTGGGCTTCCTGCAACAGTTCATCATCAATCGAATGACCAAGTCCGAAGACGAGGGTCCGCCGCCGGACGCGAAGGGTGCCAAGAAAAAACCGCCACCGAAGAACTTAAAGCCCGCCGAAGCTTGAAGAAACAATTGACAGGATTTACAGGATTAACAAGATGGGAGTTAGTTGGTTTGCGTTTTGATCAATGAATCCTGAATCTTGTAGAAGAGTAGGCTCTGAGAGACAAACCGATTTCGGCTCTGAAATCCTGTCCGTCTCTCACTGATATCACGCGGATTCTTTCTTTGAGGACTTCTTTGGCTTGCCACTGTCAACCGCGTAATGCAGCCGCACCACTCCATCCGAAAAGCTTCGACACGAAATTAGTTTCAACGGAACGTTGCGATGACGTGGCGCGATCAACGGAATGCCTTCGCCGATCAGGGTGGGAATGACGTGAATGATGAACTCATCGATCGCGCCTTCGTCGAGGAACGATGCGATGATCCCGGCGCCGCCCATCATCCAGATATCTTTTCCCGCCAGTGAACGAAGACGTTTGGCGAATTCAGGAATAGGTTCTTTAACAAACTCGGCTCCGGCGACGGTTTTCCGCGGTGGTTTGCGCGAGAAGATGTAGTTCTTGACCTTCGAGTCGAACCCGCCGAATTGGCCGCCCATCTCAGTGGTCAGCCCGGCGGTCTTCCTTCCCCACAAGATGGTATCGATCGAACGATAGAACTCGCCCATGCCATAGTTGCCCTTGACCTGCGGACGATCCAGCCAATCGACGGAGCCATTCCGCCGCGCGATGTAGCCGTCGGTGCTGGTGGCGATGTAAACGATAATCTTTCGCATAAGAAGTTCTGACCAAGTCGTCTTTCGACCTGGTGACTACGATTTACCTTTTCTTCCCACGAGCCAGCCGAAGTTGTTCGAGTTCTTTCTTGAGCGGCGCCCAATATCGCCGGTCGATCTCGCGCTCAGCCAGTTCTTCCTTAAGCAGGGCGTCCGCCAGAGCAGCTTCTTTGCCCGGCTCTGAAAAATTCAAGAGCGCACGCGTTTCTTTCAGCCGACGCCGCAGTTGTGGTCTTGCTGTCGCTAGTTCAATCAATAACTCCGGAGTCCGAAGTTCCAACATCCAGAAGCGTAACTGTTGAGGCGTCGGCTGCTCGCGATGTTTGAAATAGTTGGCCTCGAGCAGACGTCGCAGCATCGGCCAATCCTTGTCGCGCTGCGTCTTCTTGGCCCGAACGAGATCGGGAAGCGAAAGGAGATCGCACCTCGTACCGTCCTCCAACATAGTGGTCATACGCCGCCGCCAAAGCCTGGGAAACGGATCGACGCCACGCATTTTTGTCATTACGTCGACTCGCATGCCGGCGGCCTCAGGGTGACCACAGCGAAAATGAATTGCGTGTCCCTTGAGCAGATAACGTGTTTCGAAGGGCGGAACGGCTATGACTTCCGCTTGCAGATCCGCCAGAGCCCGACGAAGCCTCACAAGATTTTCCGGACTGGCGAGAATCGCGAGATCGGTGTCGCGGCTAAACTCTGCTGCGCCGTACAACACACAGGCCTGACCGCCCATCAGCAACGCCCGCACGCGATTCCGCTGGATCGAAAAAAGGACTTTGCGTATCGGGTTCGGGATCAAGTGAGCCTCCCAATGAAAGGAAAGCCAGCCAGAGCTTTTCCGACTCGTGCCAACGTTCCAGCGGAGTCAGACGATACCACTCGGCCCATTCTTCTCCGACAAGTTCTTCGGCGGAAATCATAATTGAGAAGTCTACACCGTCGCGTAGCTATGCGCACCTTTCTCATCGCCGCGGGATCCGGTATTACTAACGCACAGTAACCGTTAGTCTATACCTCGATGTGCCTTTTGAGTGCCCCGGCCTCGTTACAGTGATGAAGTAATCGCCGGTCTTAGGCAGTACGCCTGAGTAGTCATAGTTGGCATCGTACTCGAGCCCGAGCGTGTCGTTGTCCTCACCGAGGAGTTGAAAAACTGAAGACTCTGCCGGCACCGAAATCAGCTTGATGATCAGCCGTTGGCCCTTCTTTGCCGCCAGAACGTATTCAGCTTCTTCGTCACCGCGTACCGTGCCGCTGATGATGGTGCTGGTGGCGCCGCGCTTGAACTCAATCCGGTTAGGCTCGGCTTTGCCGCCCCGTTGCGCTATCGCGGCCGAGCATCCGACCAATACGATCAGTGAAACGGGAATCAGAATGGCGAGTTTGGTAACTTTCGCCCTCAGGGGTTTCTTCACGATCGGATTCTCCTTTTAAGGAAGTGACCCGGGCTTACACCTCATGATACACGTGCAGGACGCATCCGCCACGTCAGAACTTCGGCTTCATGGTCATGATCGCTGCCATGGTTTCTATACCGTCCCAAAGATTCTGTAAACGAAGGTTCTCGTTCTCGGCGTGCTGGTTGTTGTCATAGTTGGCGATTGGAACGGTCATCGTTACGGTGCGCAGGTGGTCCGTGATGATCGAAAGCGGCAGACTGCCGCCGGCTGTTGGCAGTCTGACAATGGGCTGCGTGGATGTTGCTTGCACGGCAGTAACCGCGGCCAAAGAGATGGGAAGATCCATCCGTGTGCGCTCAGCATTGTAGCCTCCTGCCCTGGTGATCACTTTGGCGATCAGAGCATGCTGTTTTCGTTCGGCGTCCGTGGGGTCGCGATCGATTACATAAAACCCCTGCTTCCGCACATGGTCGATCAGCTTTTGCACTTGCCGAGCATGATCGGTTCCTTTGACCAGTCGCAGATCCAGCACGGCGCTCGCGGTGGTGGGGATCACGTTTCGCGCCAGCGCGCCGACGTCGCCGCTGCTGAAGCCGTTAATGTTCAGCGACGGCTGATTAATAAGTTCGAGCAAACTCTTACCCGCGCCTTCCGCGCGCGCGAAACCGAGTTGTGATCGCAACTCGTCGTCATAAGCCGGAGCTTCAGCGATCGCTTTTTGTTCGGCAGCACCCAGCGGCTCGACACCTTCATACCATCCCGCGATCGTCACTCGGCCGGTATCGTCTTTCATCGAAGCGAGCAGACGCGCCAACATCATCGCCGGATTCGGCGCCCAGTTTCCGTAGTGCCCGCTGTGCAGCGGCCGCTTTGCTCCATAGACGGTAACGTCAACATTGACGTCGCCGCGCACGCCGAAAACCACCTGCTTGCGTCCCGCCTGGTGCACCGGGCCGTCGCAGATGATCCACGCATCAGCGGCTAGCAAATCTTTATTGAGATCGATGATCTCGCCCAGGTGAGGCGAGCCGGCTTCCTCTTCACCTTCGAAAATAAATTTGATGTTCATTGAGGGAGCGATGCCCTGCGTTTTCAGCGCGTCGAAAGCAGTGAGGATGGCCACCACGCCTGCTTTGTCGTCTGAAGACGAGCGCGAATAGAGACGCCATTCAGGATTGATCGCTTCAGAGTTAGCCGGCAGCGTAACGATCATTCCACTTGACTCCAACGCCGCCGACCGCCAGACAGGCTGCCAGGGCAAGGTGCCAGTCCACTGCTTCGGATCCGTGGGCTGACCGTCGTAGTGCGCGTAAAGCACTATCGAGTGAGTCGCGCCCGGCGTTTTCCATTCGCCGTAGACAGCCGGCGGCGATTCTTTCGATGCGGTCTCGAGCAATCGCGGACTAAGACCACGGCGCTGCATCATCTCAACAATGAACTCGGCGTTGCGCCGGATGTTCTGACGATCAGAAGCGACGTTGGGAATCGCAAGTAAGCGGGTGAACTCATCGAGGATTTGGCGTTCGTGTGCGCGGCGATATTCGCGGATAGGCGTCTGAGCAAGGCATGACGAAAGAGATGCTAAGGCAATGGTAAACGAAGCCAAGTATCTTCGAACGCCGATCATAAACGAGATTCCTAAGCAGCTAATTGCTGTACGAACTCGTCACGTTTCGACCAAAGAGCAGGTACAACCCTGTAAGCATCAAGTGCCTCGATTACGTCGCCGCCTACTGCACGATCACGATCGTTGAGGAAGGCATAGGCCTCTGCCTCGTCTCCGCGAGCCCCGCGCGTATCAGTCAATAGAAACAGGTAATTCCCAATGGTGTTCTTACTTGGCGCGTTGATCGCTTGAGCCAACCGTTCTGGTCGAGTTCTGGATTTGGGTATAAGAAAATCGATGGCATGATCGAATCCGCTCTTACCCGCAATCTTTACTCTTGGACTGTAACGGACGTCATGGAGTTCTAGGAATTGTCTGACGTCCTCCCAAAAAAAAGACGCCACTCTCGGCTCCGCCATGACGAACATGTCATTCAACGCCAACATTGCCTGAATCAGCGAATGAAGACGTTGTCCTAAGTTAGCTACCGACGCTTCCACAACTAGCTGGTTGTTTTCCAGATGCACGCCAAGACCGTTCAGAACGGACTGAAGGATCAGATGACGTTTTGGAGTATTGAATTCGAGGCCAGTCGCACGGAGATCAGAAAGGATATAACCATCGTCGGAAAGTATTATGTTGCCATTCTTCCTGACCGCATAAACCTGAAGATGGTCGTTGTGTCTGTCGAGAAACGGTGTCGTTAATTCGCAGGCGCCCTCCAGTGCGTCGACTGAGAGACCCTTCCTGAGCCACTCCAGATACGAATTAATTAGCTGCTGACATTCAGACTTGTTCATGTCAACCAACCTTGGTACGAAGGCTTCTCGATATTGCAATGGCCGCAGAACTGTTCGAGCGTAAGGGCAATATCGGAGGTATTGGTAAAGACACTGAGGTCCAAAGGGAAAGCCCATCTATCGTCATATCCCTCGCGGTAATAATGAATATGAGTTCCAGTGAATTTCTGACCATCCGGATTCGTGTGAGGAGAACCGTCGACATCGAGTCTTACCAAGACAAGTACTTGGCGGGCTCTATTCTGAAATTTGATTTTGGAGAAGCGAAACGTGCCGCGCCACAAGTCAAGCAAAAACTGTTCTTGCTTGTCTTCGCTTACCAGTTCATAGGTCAGATCAGAACCGGGCGGCAGCGAAATTGTTTCCAGCTTAACGAATAACTTCTTGACTAAGATCAGCTTGTCTGCTTCAACTTGAGTTAACATGATTCGTCCGGCGCGAAACGGTCAATAGCATAACACCCAAATAGCCTTTAGGTCGCCAGTTGATATCGTTCCCGCAACACTCCCATGTGATGACGCACATGCCCCGCCATGATAAATGCCAGCGCCCGCACAGATACTTGATTGTCGTTCGCAGTCCCAATCCGCATCCATGACTCTTCATCCAGAGTGCGGAACATGGCGATGTTCGACAGGCGCACGAGTCGAAACTCGCTCAGCAAGTCTTCCAGTTCGATCCGATCGTAAGGCGCGGTGGCAATGTAATCGTTCTGCTCAAAGCCGGGCAGATTCTGTTGCTCTCCCCGAGCGATGCAGAACGCGCGATGTCCAAACACACGCTCACCGTCGATCAGATGGCCGAGCATTTCGCGAATGCTCCATTTGCCTTCGGCATAGCGGTACGTCTCGCGTTCCGGCGTCACCCGGCCCAGCAGCACATCCAGAGCGTCAGTCTGGGAACGCAGCACCGGAAGAATTTCCTGCTCGGTCACTTGCCCAACATAGCCCTGATAGTACGGAGCGTATTCAGATTCGAGTGGTTGTCCAGTCATAGGATTGTCCTCAGTGGCACAGACTTCAGTCTGTGATTTCCTCAACACGATACAATGACAATCTGAAATCACAGACTGAAGTCTGTGCTACTTGTCTTGTCAATTAGCGTAATAACCCGGTCTTGAACGAGCGCTCAAGTCGGCACGGTTAGGTATTTGTATCTGTACCCTGCGCCAGGAGCCGTCGCGCTTTTCATTCGTAGGTTTGTAGCCGAGACTATAAACCTTTCCCAGATCGTTGATGACCTGATCGTAGACGCCGTTCAGGTCCTCGATCTTGCGGGCCGTGTAATAGAGCCCGCCGCTTTCCTGCGCCAGCAGAGCCAGAGTCTTGCGCGCATTCTCATAAATCCTTCTGCGAAAACTGCTGGCGAAGTCGTGGTCGCTTTCGGTGTCGAGATAGATTGGGATGAGCAATTCATCGTTCTTACGCACGGTCTCCAGCAAGTCGGCAAAGCTAATGGCCGAACCGCCGCCGCTGCTGCCGCCCAGTGCATTATCAACGCCGTCGGTCATCAGCACAATTGCCCGCCGTCTTCCAAGCGTTCTCGGTCCCACGACGTTGTCGAGCGTGAACTTCAAAGCATCCCAGAGCATCGTGCCGCCAGTACCCTCGATCCGATTCGCGCCCGCGATCAGTTTGGCACGGTCTGCCGTTAACGGACAGACGACCTCAGTCGCATCGGCGAAGGTGACGATCGCCAATCGGTCAGCCGGCCGCGCGGCTTCAATGAAACGTTGGGTCGACTTGCGGATCAAGTCTCGCTTGTCCGAAGTCGAACCTGACAGGTCGATCAAGAGCACCAAATCAAAAGGGACATCGGTGGTGGCGAAATAGGCGATCGATTCTTCGTGCCCGTTTTCGAACACCTTAAAATCATTCTTTTCCAACATGCCGGCAAACGACTTGAGTTTGCTGTTAAAGACGCTCACGTTCAGGCTCACCAGATTCGTATCAACGCGAATGACGTCGTCTTCATCGATCACTGCCGTATCCAGCTCGTTTGCAATTGTCCGCTCCAGCGAACGGTTCGAAGAAGTAGCCAGCGGCTGGCTCGGGGCCACCGCCTTCACCAGAGGAGTTTGATACTGCCTTTCGAGTTCACGAAGGTGCGAAGCCAGAGGCGGCAGTCCGAATTGCTTGCGCCGGTCATCGACATGCGGTTCGCCCTCGATCGGAGTCAGCACCAGAAACCCGTTCATTACCTTTACCTGGGTGCCGAACAACTGCTTCATGCCCGCGTCGACGCGCATGCGGTCAACCAGGCGCGCCACCGCGGCTTTTTCTATCTCACCCTTTTTTACGGCTGCGATGATCACCGGCAACAGCGCCTCTTGCAGATCCAACTGCCGGCTGTTTCTGACCAAATACAAAGTTGCGGTCACGCCGTCCGGGCCTACCAAATCTGAAGTGGGCCAGCCAAAATCTTTCAGCACCTGACAGAGACGGGCATTGTCCTGCTGCCTGCTTTCATCAATGCGCTTTCGCGAATTGTCGCTCGTACGGTCTTCTTCAATCGAGTTGTAGATGAGTTTTTCGCTTTTGCCGGTGAGCTTCAGCAATTCCTCCCGCAGTTTCTTGTTGAAAGCGGCCGGCCTTGATGAGTTCACCTGTTCCAGGATCGCCTTCGCTTCATCCGGGCTGAGGCATTTGGATTGGGCAAACAGGGACACTGCGGGGAGAGACACCACAATGACCGTTAAGACAAGCCTGGTAATCGTTCTCATATGAGCCCTGGCCCTGGTTTTGAGTGATAGCAAACCGGAACGCTATCGACAGGCGTTTAGAGTACCGACTTTAGTCGGGTTCTTTCCCGGTCATTAAAGCCCGACTGAAGTCGGTACTCTGAACACCTGTTCCAAACTAAGACCCCACCTCTATCGGAAAGCGAATCATATTGCGACTTTATAACTCATGCAACGGAAGTAGATTCAAATCAGACCGGGCGGTACGCGTGTATGGCCGGTCAAAGCATCGAGGATCCCGGTTCATGAAGCGTTCGTCTCTTGCCCTGCTAACCAGTCTTTTCTTTGCCCCGGCGGCCGCATACGCGCAGTCTGTCGCGCGCGTGAAGCAAATCGCCACCCCTCAGACCGGAATTGAAACCAAGCTCACGGACGAAATGGTTTTGGCGGCGCGCTCGATGGCGGCCTTGAAGCGCCTGCAGAAAGATGTCCTGGTTTATCGTTCAGTCGGAGAGTTTGAGGCGAACGGCAAACTGGCCAAAGTGTCTTACCAGGCTTTCAAAAATGATCTGACTGAGGTTACCGCTGAAGTTGAACCATTGCTTTCGCGTCTGCCGCAGAGCAAGTTGAAGGCTGAGCTCGGCAACGCTCTGGCCTCGTACCGTGACGGTGAATTTTGGTGGCAGAAGATTGATCAGCCACGCGTGGTCAACGTCTCAGCGCTGACTTCAAGCCGGAACACCAGCGCGCTATCCGACACCGCCTTCGTCAATACCATTCCTTATACGGTGACGATTCATTGGCGCCAGGCGAATCGATATCTAAGGCGCGCCGAGCAGTTGGTGAACGGGATGAAGTAAAGTGTCCGACAAACTTCAGTTTGTCGCGGAGCTGTGGCACAGACGAAAGTCTGTGCCTCAACGGGAAACGAAAAAGCCTCTAAGCAAGTCATAAACTCGATAGCCTCGCTCTTCGCCTCGTCGAGGCAAAATGTTTATAGTCCGGGCCTCTGCTTGTGGCCCCGCTCCGTAGGAGCGGAACGTTCCTTCATTGCGCTCCTACAGAGCGCGGGAAACATGACCCGCGGGATCTATAAACATCGGGCTCCTCCGGAGCCGAACATTTGCCAGGAACAATTACCCGCCCTTCAAAATTACAACTTCCTCGGGAACGCTGACCAGCACGACACAGCCGCTTTCTGACCTCACCGCATGCTTGCCATTCGGCGACGTGTACAAGTAATCACCCGCGTACAAATGATCTTTGCCCAGCTTGAGGTCGCCTTCGATGACGAAGATTTCTTCGCCGCCGGGATGATCGTGCGCCGGGTAAGTCCCGCCGGCGTCAAACTTCAGCAGAATAGTCGGAGCGCGCCGAGTCGCTTTATCAAACCGCAGCACCTTCACGAATACGCCCGAGACGCCCGGCTCATTTAACAGCTTCCATTCGATCTGATCGCTGCGGACAAGTTGTGTGAAGCCTTCTGTTTGTTGGGACATTGCTTCCATAAGCGAGTGCTCCTGTCTAATTTTCTTCGTAGCCGATTCACGGAACAGTGGGCGTCTTCTTTAGCTTCGTGATGAATTCGCCCTTGCGAGTCTCCACGATCGTAAAATCAACTCGGTCACCGACGCTGACCTTGTCCACCAGCGATCTATTCTTGAGCCAGAATTCCATCGTCATCGCGGGCATCAACCCTTTGATCTCTTCGTGCTTAATTTCCACCCAACCTTCTTTGCGATTAATGATCATGATAACGCCGGTGCCGGGATAAGCCTTATCGAACACCGGCGACGGCATTTCCAAAGGTTTCGCGGCAACCGGCGAGGGCGTATCCGATGGGTTCCTGATGGCGGCGACTTGCGTAGTCGGCGTCGACGGCTTCTCCACTTTGGGCTGTTGCCGGCAAGCAGGACAAAGCATTGCGGCCAACATTATTATCAGTCGCAGTCGAAGCATGTAGCGATGGAATCGCGAACCGTTTCGCAAAGCTATGATGTCCTGAATCCCTGTTACGACGCCGAAGCCCGTCCCGCTATATGTGCGCGTCCAGTGTAAACGCAAACAAACCAACGCCAAATGTTGGAATGTGCTGTATTGAGAGATTGCCGCTCTTCACCGGAAGCCGATCCACGAACACACACGAAGCGGAGCTGGGGTTTTGTTCGTGTGGTTTCGTGTGATTTCGTGGATCGTTCTTGTCCGAGCCGGAAAAAAACGAAATCAAATCAGCTGTTGAGTTTTTCAAGGAAGGCCCGGGCCTGCGAGGTCTCAGGTTAGGAAGGGCGGCTTGCCCCCGCTTCTTTCGAAACGCCTTATATAACACATGAAAATACTGTAAGGCTGATCACACATCATGTTGTGTAGCTTACCTCGTTCCCGTCTCCGCCACGTTCTTCACCGGCGGCGGATTCTTCTTCACGTACTTGTCGTACCACGCCAGGTATCGCTCATAGCGATCGCGGACGTAGCTCGGGCGCGTGATGCCGTGGTTCTCGTTGGGATAGATGATCAGTTGCGTGTCGATGCCGAGGCTGCGCAGCGCCTGGTACATTTGCTGGCCGCCCTGGACCGGGACGTTGAAATCGCGTTCGCCGCCGAGAAACAGCGTCGGAGTCTTGATGCGATCGGCGTGCAGGAAGGGATATGAAATCTTCTGGTAAGTCTCCCATGCTTTCGGATTCCACGGCGGACCGATTTCGTAATCGTATTGGATGATGTACTGATCGGTGCCGTAGAAAGCGACGGTGAACGCTGTGCCGGCGCCGCTGGTTGCTCCCTTGAAACGCGGATCGGTAGCGATCATGTAGTCGGTAAGAATCGCGCCATAGCTCCAACCTCCCACACCCAAACGATCGGGATCGGCAACGCCCATTTGAATCACGTGATCGACTCCGGCCTCAAGATCTTCCACTTCATAGTGACCCCAATCCGCGAAGATCGCGCGCGAGTATTGCTGGCCCCGACCGGAACTCCCTCGATAATTCACGGCCAGCACTGCATAGCCATTCGCCGCAAACACCTGCCGCTCGACACTGAATGAATGCTGGTCCTGGCCGTTGGGACCGCCGTGAATGCGCAGCAAGAAAGGAACCCTGGTTCCTTTCACATAACCGACGGGATAAGTCAGCAGGCCGTGCACCTCAGTTCCGTCTTTGCTTTTGAAACCGACTTCTTCGGTCGGCGCAATCTGGAGTTCAGCCAACAGCACGTCGTTCTGATGGGTAAGCTGACGCAGGGCATTGCCTTCCATCGCGTAAGCTTCCGTCGGTTTGCTGTCGTTGCCGGATAGCACAACGGTGTGCCCGCCGCCATTATTCATGCTGGAAACGACCACCGGCGGATTCATCAGACGCGCGACTGCGTTACGCGAAACATTCGCCGGGTAAACCGAACGATCGTCCGACACCAGGACGGTGACCGACTTGCCATCGTTGCCAAAGCGCAATCCTGAGACACCGCGATCGAGATCCTCGACGGCTTTAACTCGCGTGGGCGCGCCGCTGCCATCCGACGGCACAAAGACTAAATGTTCCATATTGTAGGCGCCGTATTTTTTCTCGTCGCCCTCGGTAAACACGAGCCACTTTCCGTCGGCGCTCCACTCCGGCCGCGCGCGTGAAGCGCGATTGGCCGCCGTCGTCAATTGCTTTTCAGCAGCGCCCGCCGCGGCGTCGGCCACGAACAACTGCGCCGATGGATCACGATCTGGATCGTCGGCGTGGTTACTCATGAACGCTATACGCGTACTATCCGTTGACCATGATGGCGACGACTCGTCCCATTTGCTTTTGGTCAGACGGTCCAGCTTCCTGGTCGCGACGTCGAAAAGATAGATGTAGCTGTGGCGTCCCGACAAAAGGTAACCCTGCCCGTCCGCCTTATATCGATAACGATCGATCACGATTGGCTTCGGCGGCCTGGGAGGAGTGCCGGGAACCGGACTGGCCGCGGCTTCCGCTTCCGGATCGGGATCGCCGATCACCAGCGCCAAACGCTTTGAATCCGGCGACCACTCGTAACCCTGCAGGCGCCCCTTCAACTCAGTTAGTTGATAAGCTTCGCCGCCACTGCGATCGAGCAGCCACACCTGGCTGCCTTTAGCTTTGCCGGGTCGCGAAGAAGTGAACGAAAGATATTTTCCGTCCGGGCTCCACCGCGGCGAAGACTCGCTGTCGGTGCTGAAAGTAATCTGGCGATCGCTTTTCCCGTCATAGCCGACCATCCAAATATGCGTGCTGCCCTTGTCCTCTTTGGCGTCGATGGTGGCGACGACATACGCCACCCATTGGCCGTCGGGGGAAAGCTGCGGGTCACGCACGTCGCGCAGGCGGGCGAGGTCGTCGAGCTTGAATGGACGCTTCGCAGTTTGCGCGGATAGCGCGGCGGCTGCGGCAAGGATGAAAAGCAAAATGGTTGAAAGGTTTTTCCTGAACATGGATAGAGTTCCTCCTAAGCTGACTTGAGCTGAGCGAGATTTAACGCAAAGGTCGCAGAGGTCTCCGCAAGGGACGCAGAGAAAAACGACTCTGCGTTCCTCCGCGAAATCCTTTGCGTCCTCTGCGTTTCAATGATCTTGGAAATTACAAACCCCAGAATCTTTCGGCGACACGCTTGTTACTGCAGAGGTCTGTAACGGGAGCGCCGCAAGTTGGGAACTTGCGCTACAGTTTGTTCCAATCCCACAAACCCCATCTCAATTCGTCCGTGAGCTTGTGGCCGGTTTGTTTTAAGGTCAGCAGAATGCTGCCACGATGATGCGACTCATGCGCGATCAAATAGCCGACCATCGGAATCACTCCGCGTTTAAACCCAGGCAGCTTGCCGCCGTTGGCCCAGCCTTCACGGATCGACGTCTCGACACCTTTGGCTGAGGCTGCGAACGCCGCGCGTAATAATTTCTTCGCCGGTGATTCACCTTTTGCGAAATGCGGCAGCTTCGCATTGCGATTAATCTTAGAAGTGATCTCGGCGTGGACTATTCGCACCTCGTGCACGTGCGCCAGTTGCCGCGCGACGTCGCGACCGCCCCGGATTGAGAGCGTGGCTTTCAGAGCATCATCGGATAAAGCGTCCAGCAACTTTAGCGTGACGCGATGATTGATCTGCCAGGCTTCGACGAGTTGTTCGAGCATTGGAATTCAGGCTCCTGTTTGAAGTACCGCCTTCACGCGGAACATGTGGGCTGAAACCTTCCGCCTGAAGGCGGTACTCCGAACGGACTTGGCTCTTAGACCGCGAGAGTTTACTGCGATTTTCATCATCTGCATAGGCATTGAGAGCGGAATTGCTTTACGTTCGGCAACGGGCTGTCCGCCTTGAACCGCTTCGGCTTTCCGGCTAAGGTACACGCCCAACTTGAAAAGAAAAGGCAGCCGAAAGCACTGAATTCGCTTTCGTGAGCCAGCCTGGAAGCTAAAACATCTGCAATCCCAACTGGCGCAAAACTCAATCACAGACTAAAGTCTGTGCCACCAAAACAAATGAAACTATCATTCAACGGCGCGACCACTATGAAAGCCGATCTCACGACCGACGTGCGCGCGGCCGGTGCGGCGGGGTTCGACTATCTCGAAATCTGGGCCGGCAAACTGCGCGAGTTCCTCAAAACACATTCGGTATCGGATCTCAAAACCTTATTCGACCAAAACGGTCTGAAACCGCTCAGTATCAATTCAATCGAACACGTCACGTTTAGAGAAGCTGCTGCATACGCCGAGATTAAACGGCAGTGCGAAGAGTTGTGCTCGATAGCCGCCGCGATCGGCTGTCCTTATGTTTTGATTGTTCCCGGCAATTTTCCGCCGGGCGGCCTGAGCAGCTATGAAGTGATCGAAGAAACCGTAGGTGTATTAAGAGAGTTGGCGTCCATAGCCGAGCGGCACAGCGTCGCCCTGGCTTTCGAGTTCCTGGGTCAGAAGGATTGCAGCGTGCAGACACTGGAGCTGGCCGATGAGATAGTTCAGAAAGTGAACCGTCGTAACATCGGTCTGGTCATCGATAGTTTTCACTTCCATACCGGCGGGTCGACCATCAAGATGATTGACGCGCTCGATCCGAAACGTCTGTTCATCTTTCATATCAACGACGCCGAAGACTTGCCGCCGGACCGGCTTACCGATGCGCACCGTCTCTTGCCGGGTCTGGGCATTCTGAAACTGAAGGATATGATCGAGGCTTTCAAGCGGATCGGTTACGACCAGGTGGCCAGTGTCGAGATCTTTCGCCCTGAGTACTGGGAGCGCGATCCGTTTGAGTTGGCGCGGGAAGCAAAGACCGCGGTTGAGAGTGTTCTCAAGTGATCGTAAATCCTTTTCCCCTCTCCCATTGGAGAGGGGCCAGGGGCGAAGGCGCGAAGCTTGGTGGACGAAGTTTTTTGATTCAACGTCGTGTTTATCCATGACGACGTACGGTTAATGAAGAGCTCCTGGCTCAAGCCCTCACCCCAGCCCTCTCCCAAAGGGAGAGGGAGTTGAAATAACCAATGACTAAAATCAAGATCGGATTCCTGGGCGCCGGATACATAGCCGGAGTGCACGCCGCGATTTTGGCGCGTGACCAACGCGTTGAGATTGCCGCAGTCCACGACGTGGTCAGGCAGCGCTCGCAACAACTGGCGCGCTCCACCGGCGCCACGCTCGCCCACAGCAGCAGCGAAGTCCTGGCCATTTGTAATGCGATCTACATCACGACTCCGAACACGAAGCACACCGAGCTGGCGATCCTCGCGGCTGAAGCGGGCAAGCACGTGTTTTGTGAAAAGCCCATGGCCACTAATCTCGCCGACGCCGCGCGCGTACTCAAGGCGGCCGAAAAAGCGCGCGGCCTGTTTCAGGTGGGCCACAATCGTCGCTTTGCGCCCGTCTACGCTGAGCTGAAGCAGATGCTTGTGGAAAGGCAACCGCACTCGGCGCACGTGAAAATGAATCGCGGTGAGTTGCTCAAGCCCGAATGGGTTTCGGATCCAAACCTTACCGGCGGCTTTCTCTACGAGACCACCATACACATGTTCGACATGCTTCGATTTCTGTTTGGCGAAGTGACGGCGCTGCATGCTATCGGCTCTGCACATGACTATCCGGAAACCGACGACTTCTCGGTGCTCCTCTCTTTTGCGAGCGGCATGCACGCGACGCTGGGGTCTTCGGCCGACGCGAGCTGGCTGTTTCCCTTCGAACGCATCGAAGTTTTCTGTCACCACTCGACCATCGTCACGCGCGAGATGGAGAGTTTGGTTATCAGCGAAGGGCTCGACGGCCGGCACGTCGAACGTTCCATGCATCAACTGGCGAAAGAAGAGAAGTGGGGCTATGCGCAGGAGGATCGCGCCTTTGTTGATGCGATCACCGGCGGGCTGTCCCCGGCGGTCACTGCATTCGATGGTTACAAATCAGTTGAGTTGGTCGACGCGGTTTATGAATCTGTGAGACAAGCGCAGCCGATCGAGATTGGAAACGGTTAGCCCGCGGAGCGGGCGTTAGCATAAAGCCTGGGGCGCGAGCCCCAAGTGAGACGCCAGAAACGCTCACGGAGCCCGCGGCGCGAGCGTCAGCCCGAACGGGGAAGAAGTGCCTGACTCACAAGCTAATTGAATATCCGAGCTACAACGGCTTGATGTGACCGCTGTCCCCGCTGCGCGGGCTCGAATGAATCCCATCACCTCGTCCCTGGGGCTGCTAACGCCTGCTCGGCAGGCTCGTTAAGTGCGTCAAGCTGATCCGTTTCGCATCTGACCTATCCCACCTGGTATTTGCCCTCAATATTCTTGGCTTGACGAGTATCATGGTACATATGTACCATAGTACGCACCGAGTAAAGGAAGACGAACTTGGCTACGACACGCAATAAGCAGGCGCCGCCGCCAAACGAAAAAATAATCATCGAGCGAGTGCAAACCGGCGTGCGTTTGGAAAAGCGCCTGCTGAAGGTTCTGAAGGGACTGGCCGAATACCACGATATGACGCTCGGCGATCTGCTCGAGGGCATTGTGCTGCATGCCTTTGATGGCCGGCATCCGTTTGGCAACGAAACCCGGCAACGCATCGCCGACCTCAAGCGCATCTACAAACTGGATCTGGACGCTGATGCGAGTCACAGGTTGCTGGAAGCGAAAGATCGGCAAACCAAAACCATTTCAAAGAAAACGCGGAAAAGCGGAAAAGGTAAGTAGGGCGATGCAGGATGAAGAGTTGATCGAGCGCTTTGAGAGTTGCACGCTGGCCGGCGCAGAGTTTCATCACCGGGACCACGTCAGGGTGGCGTGGCTGTATCTGCGCAGCAATTCAGTGCTGGAAACACTCAGCAGGTTTTCGGAAGGCTTGAAACGATTCGCGACGGCAAACGGGAAGCCGAATCTCTATCACGAGACGATCACCTGGGCCTATGTCTTCTTGATTCATGAAAGAATGCAGCGCCATGGACGCGAGCAAGGTTGGGCAGAGTTTGCTGACCGGAACGCCGATCTCTTCGATTGGAAGGACAATATCCTCAAGTTTTTCTACCAGGATGAGACGCTGAGTTCTGAAACGGCCCGCCGGATGTTTATCCTGCCGGATAGAAATTACAGCGTTTCAATCTAGAGATTCATAACTCCCCTTTTCCATTGTGAGAGGGGCTGGGGCGAGAGGGTGCGAAGCTTAGGGCGAAGTCTTTCTTTGAACCGGTGCTGTGTTTGGCCACGACAACGAGGGTCAAGGGGGGGTATACGCTAAGACCCTCACCCCAACCCTCTCCCAAAGGGAGAAGGAGTTTGAAGAGCCACTGCCTTAGTCCCCAATCGTGATCAGATCTTTCTGGCCGCATCGCCGACGCGGATGATTCCGCTCTGGATCACTTTCGCATTAAGGCCGCGCAGATGCAGTTGTTTGCCCACTGGCGAATTTACAAACTTCATTGCGTCAAGTCCGAAGCGGGCGACAAACTTTTGACAGCCGAGGTGTGGCGGCGGAGTCACTTCGATTACGGCCGAGCCCAGCGCCAGGCAAGTTCCTGCGGGCGTATTGTCTTCGCTGAAGTCCATATCGACATAGAGCTGATCGCCGGCCAGTTGCCAACGCTCCTTGTCCCGGGCCACCAGGGCCGTCACGCGCGAATTCATGATGTTCAGTTGCATCAAAGGGTTTGGCGATCCGTCCGGCGTGGTCTTGCTGCGCCGCCTTTTCCAACTATCACCGACCAAACCTTCATCCAGGTGAAGCTCGGCTTGCTCCAGAATTTCGCGGTCGTTGACTGCGGGCCGGCGCACTATCAATTCCAGGACGCCTTCATCTTTCGGCGCCCGGCGAATTTCGTCCAGGCCGGCTTCCAGCTCGGACATGGTCAGATGCTTTCTAAGTGTGAACTCGAGATTGGCGATGCTCATGTGAAAATATTTACCACAGAGGATACAGAGAAAACCAGAAAGGATCTCAGCGGTGTGGGTTGGACAGTTTCTGTCGACAAACATCCTTGAGTTGTTTGCCCTCTCTGTGTACGCCGTGGTTAATCATTGTCTGATTCGCGAAGAGTGGCCCGCGACAAGTTGCCAACGTTCCTGTCGCCATACGAAGACATCCGTGAAACGACTCTTGCTCACGACCTCGGCGCCCTTAACCATTCGTTTATTGGTTACGCGCCCGGTGACTACGGCCGTCTTGTCATAGAGCAGGACATTCATTTCGTCCACGTCATAGGCGACCAGCTTCACGTCGGGTACGCCCGGTTGCTTGAGACCTTCCAAATCCTGCTTTTTGGTGGTGACGCCGCCACCGGTATCGGTAAAGATAAATTCGTCGGCCTCGACGCGATCAAAGAAGGCGTAGTCACTGGCGATATTCGCTTTGCCGATGTCGCGCTCCAACTGCATCAAGTCGTTCTTGGTCCGCTCAGCCTCACTGAGCTTCGCTGTTTGACTTGATGCGGCCGAGAGCGATGCCAGAGTCAGCAAAGCAATGACTATGATTCGTTTCATTGGGTAAGTTCTCCCTTCGACCTCGTGATTAGGCAGCGTGGTGCCTTAGAGTTTGACTGAATTGTGCGGGACGCCGCCGCGGGAAACAGCAGACCAAAGATGACCAGGCTGAGCAGCGCTCGTCGTTTCATTCGGGCTTCTCCTGAAATGGACCAGATAGTCCGATTAGTCGGTAAGGCTTGGAAGCTTTAACGAAGTGGATGGGTGTTTCGTTTCAAAAGATGTGCCGGCGGTTAGCAACTTCATTGGCAGGATGAGGTCAGCACCACCTTGGGTGAGCGGGTGTGGATTTGGCGGCTACGCCGCAGCACATGGCGGTAAGCCTTTGGCTTACCGTGCAGACTCCTCCTTCTTGGTACATATCCTGAGGCTGAGCCTCAGGATAGAGGCGTAGCCTCAGGATACTTTTCAGTGGTCGGTCCGGTAAGGCGGAGCCTTACCGCCATGTGCTGCGGCAAAGCCGCCAAACGACCACTGCACTCATGTAGTACTGATCTCATCCTGTCGATCCCGCCCACTCCTCCTGCAACTTCTTCGGGGCGATCAGTCGCCAGGCCTCCTGTATGTGAAAAGCCAACTCTTTATCGCTGACGCGAGGAAGCTCGATGCCTACCCAGCCACTCACACCTACGTAAGGCGGCCGGTAAAACTTCTCCGGAGAGCGTTCGATCAGCATCTCCTGGACTCCTATTGCGGCAGGTACCGTCACCGCAACGTGCCCATCGTTGTGATGGTTAATGGAGCACATGGCAAACACCTTCTTCACAAAGAACGTTGGTTCGCCATGCGAGAGCTTTTCCGAAGTGCCGGGCAGCGCGAGACAGATCCGCCGGACTCGCTCAACATGTTTTTCGCCGGGATCGGGCTTTCGTTGTTTGGTTGTTCGTTTCAATATAGCTCCCGAATCGCTGCCCCAAATTATGGCTTTGAAGTCATTCAACTAGCCATCTAATGATATTCGCAAGAAGTTTACTGAATTGAGGTGCCACTTCAAGAGGGGAGGACACCGGAATAAGAGTCATGCATGAGTGACCACACGTATTCAAATAACAAACTCTTCCTTTACCGCTATCTTTCGTTACGACGAACGGATTTCCGGTCGTATCTTCCCAAACCAGAGTGCCGCCCTTTTTGACTGTTAAGTATTCGAACGAATGCGAAAGTCCGAAGGAATTCTCGATTCCGTCAGTAAATGGTTCCTGTCCTTCCGCTGGATCAAATTCGGCATACTTGTCTTCCGCGAAGGAGTCAAAAGTAAGCATCCATCGGAAGTCACCGTGTCTGTAGGCTCCCGCGATTCTCTTTATGGCAAAGTCAAATGGCGCCTTGCTCGGATCTTGTAATCGGACAGGAATTACGTCCCGCAACTCTGAGTAAAGTCCCCGATTGAAGGACCAGGCGAAGAACGGAAAGAGAAGTAACGCCGCGCCTTGTTCGTGTGACCGAAGGATGACTTGAATCAACTCTGGAGGTAACCCCCAACTAAAGGAGTCGCCCAGGAAGCAAATGACCAAACGATACTCAGCAACCAGTGCAGTATGAGCATTCAAATTCAATCTCGTTTGGTCCGTGTAGTTCCAAAAAGGCAGAAACGTCAAATCGAATCCCGCGGCCCGAAGGCCGGAAATCATGTTGTGAGCCATTGCGGATTGATCTGATATGAATAGCGTCTTAACAGCCCCAAATTCTCTGAGAGACGACAGAGCCGAAAGATAATTGACCTCCGGGATTGGAAGGTTGTAACGGGCTAAGAGATGTGAGTGCCGTTCAAGGCGGGTCGCGAGTTGCCGACGATTCCATAACATCACTTCGGTGCCAGGGTTACGACTTGTATATTCATCAACAACTTCTTTGGCGGGCTCGGTATAGTCAGTGTCTACCATGATAAGAAGTCCGTCACCCGGTCCTTTGACGGCGGCATAATTGTATAATGACTCCTCAACTTCCTTACGGCCCAGCCTGGTACCTGAACCAGCATAGTGTTTGCACTGGACCCTCCAGCGTCTTCGGAAGTCACGACTAGGATCGTGCGAGCGATATATTTCCACAGCAACAATATCGGCGCCCATGCGATCCACGAATGGCTCTGATTCGATGATGAATTCTTCGGCCTCAAGCAGATCTGTGCAGAGTCTTTCAAAATCCTTCCAATCAAGTTTTTCGAAAGGCGGATATGTCATCTCAGAATAGTCCTTTGCGGTTACCTCCGCGTCCTCAATCCTGACCACTCAGCGCATAGGCCAGCAAGCGATTGTCCTGCGAGACAAAAAGTAACTGCACGACATCATCGCTAATGAAGCGATCGTCCGGTGCGCTCATGCGGATTGAGCGCTCGTCTGCTCCGGTGTTGACGTTGACGCCCAACAGCCCATTGCCGCGCCCGAGGTCGGTATAGAAGTACATCCAGTCCCCACGCAACGCCGCGAGTCGCCGCGTGCGCAACAAGATCCGGGAAAGCCGTTCGAGCTGATGCGCGGGATCGAGTTTCTCCAGCAGCCGATCCTCGACATCGCCCGACTTAACCTGAACCGAAGGACGCGGCAGAGTAACGCGCGGACGCGAAGTAGGTAGACCTGAAGTAGACGTCTCGCGCACCCGAGCGAGCATTCCAAAAACTGCGATCCGATCGCGCGCATATTCGCCCGCTTTGTTGCGAGCGTATTCGACCGCTTTATTGCGCGCATACTCAGTCGCTTTGTTCGAGGCCAGCGTAGTCAGACTTGGCAGAGCGCTGTGCAGAGTCAGGCCTGAGCGTAAACCATTCAACGTATTGAGCAATTGCACGCCGCGAAAAGCAGTCGACGCCACGCCGGCATACGCGCTGCCATAACGGAAATAGAGAGCGGCGGCGCGCGCGGCCACTGCCGCCACGGTCCGCAGCAGACCGCGGCCCGGCGGGTTGTGACGCGATCGCCAGACATTTGCTCCGGTGTTCAGATCGAACGCCGCGATCTCATTCTTTCCGCCGACCACCGCCTCGCCGCGCTCATTCAACAATACGAACGCAGCCTTTTCTACCTTATGAGAAATCTTCGTGCGGCGCTTTCCAGTTTGCGCGTCAATAATGATCAAGTCGTCGCGATCGGCCATCACCAGCGTCGCCGCATCTGGCATGACGACGTTAGTGATTCCTTTGTCGGCTCCTTTGTAGCGCCACAGGACTCTTCCTTTTTCCAGATCGATGGCGCTAACTCCATACGGCCCCCGCTCGACCGTCTCGCCATCTTCCAGACGCGCGAATTGACCACCGGTGCGGGCGTACAAAACGTCACGGGTCAGCAGCATCTCGGGCACTGAGCCGAGATCTTTTGCTTCCCAAACTTCTTCGCCGTTAAGACGAGAGATGGCGCGCACCTTCCCACGTCCGGAAGTGTAAACATTGCGCTCGTCCGCGGCGGGGTCACTTTCAGTCAGGGCCAATCCGTCTTCGTTCACGCGAAACTTGTCTCGCTGGCGTTCGCGTCCGGTTTGCGCATCAAGTGAAGTCAACCCCTCGTAGAAAACATACAGACGATTATCGAGAAAGACCGGCGGGCGATAGTTGTCTAGCGTGTAAGGGACGTCATCGGTGTCTCCCCAACGCGCCGGCATCATCTCGACTTCGCTTTCGAGTTCACGTTTCCAAAGCTCTTCGCCGTTCGTAATGTTAAGGACGTGAAGGACCGGCTTGCGCTTGAAGCCCTGTTTGGCTTTTCCCTTCGCATCGCGCACGAGAACTAAGCCCAACAGGTTCGCGTTTTGATCCAGGGCCATCTGCATCACGGCGCCGCGTACCTTGTCACTGCGCCAGAGCGGTTCGCCCGTCATTAGATCAAGCGCTTCGACGCGCGACTTGCTGCCTGACTCGAGAGTCAGCAGCACGAGGTCGGTGCCGGGAACCGGCGCGACGTCCGTCTCGTCCAGCTTTACGTTCTTGCGCCGCCAGAGGACGTCACCCGTCTCGCCGTCCACGGCGTACAGAGACTTTTCCGTGCCGACGACCAGCACGCCGAGCTCAGTCGATTGATAGAAGCGCACCTTCCCATCGAGTTTTGCCGACCAGCGCTCAGACGCGACGACAGTTGCGGCTGTGCAAAAAAGGAGAAGTATAAGAGCGAAGAGGTAGTGGACTGATGTTTTTCGAGCCGGCATTGATTAAGACTCTCTGTTAGTTGATTTCGGTTTTTGGAGCGAGTGCTGAAACCCGGTCATCACTTTCTCCCTTAACCCATTGTTCAAATAGTTTTGGCTAGTTCAAGAAACTGCGCCGCCAACTTTGGGCCGACGCCTTCGTCTTCATGCTTGAAAAAGACAAAGGCGTCTTTCCATTTCTGGGTCTGTACTCGCTTCATCCATTCAACCAGATCGTTTTCGTCGTAAGCGGCGCGCCGCAGACGCAGGTAACCCCACTTCGCCGTGCTGATGATCTCAGTGAGCGGCTTTTCGTCAGTGTCGGAGACCACCAACGCGCAGTCCTTCGCGCCGAGCAAACCGAAAACCTCATCGTCGAACCAGGTCTCGTGGCGAAACTCAAAAGCCGTCCGCGTATCGGCGGGTAGAAGATCGAGGAAAGCTTTGAGCCTCCCGGTGTCCTTTTTCATGTTCGGCGGCAACTGAAAGAGCACGACGCCTAAACGCTCTTCCAACAACCCGGCAGTCTCCAACAAGTACTTGGTTTCATCGGCGACGTTATTGATTCGCTTGATGTGGGTAATGCGCTGGCTGGCTTTGATGGAAAAACGGAAGGGCTTCGGCACCTGCTCTTTCCAGTTTTCGATCATGCCCGGTTGCGGCAGGCGATAGAATGTGTTGTTGATCTCCACGGCCGGCAGCCGCCGCGAGTAATACGCCAGCATCTCTTTCGCCGGCAGGTCTTCAGGATAGAAGTTACCCTTCCATTCTTTGTAGCTGTAGCCGCTGGTGCCGACGTGAAGGTTCATTGAGACACCGGGGGATTTAGGGATTTTCAACCGAAGGGATCAAAAGATCAAGTTTTGGGACAAGGTCCGGGAGATCGTTTTGCACGGCCTGCCAGAGTTCATGAAGATTAACGTCGCCATAACGGTGCGCTAAAACGACTCGAATGGCTTTGATTTCTTTCCAGGGAATCTCTCGATGGGACAATTGAAACTCTTCCGAGACTCGACCTGCGGCTTCGCCGAGAATCTCCAACCGCCGCTCAACCGCTGAATGCATCATCCGATCAGCGCAGAATTCGTCATAAGTTGCGGATGTGACAAACTCAATGCAGTCACGCGCTGCTTCGCGCATGTCCCAAAGAAAGGCCGCATCGCGCTTATCGGGCAGCATAAATAATTCGACGGGTCGCTAAGATCTCGTGGCGGCGAAAAGGATTGCGAAGGCCTGTCGGTTGAACAACGTCAGCCTCCCGTCCGAGCAGGGCCGATAGTTCTTCACGCATGCGCGCATGATCAAATAGACCCCACTTAGCGTCGGCGGCAAAGGTGGCCAGTACATCGATATCGCTGTCAGGCCTGAAATCCCCGCGCAAGACGGATCCGAAGAGCGCAAGTTCTTCTATCTTCCACTTGAGGCAGAAGGTTTCGATTACTTCGTTTGGAATCTCAAGAGGTGCTTTATTAATCATGAAAACCTTCGCGTGGATGCTGTCATAAACTTCAATTAATTACTGTCCTTACAGAGGTATCCGCTAGTTTGTTATTAAACCGTTGTTAATTGCAGCTCAATCTGCCGATCAATCTCTTGCTCGTACCAGTTCTGATCGGCACTTGGTGGACGGAAGAACCTGAACCTACAGCAACCCTTCCCAGATTCATCCAAAAACGTTATCTCCCACCAATTCATAATAGGTTCCGAAACAAAAGCTTCCCAAGATAGTCCTCGAACGGCCAAGACGTTCTTGCAAGCCCTTTTTATTTTTATCTTTTCGAGATCATTTGCATCCTTATAATCAATCATCTGATTAGTCCTTTCCGATACCTCCTGAAGGACGTGTTGATTATAAGTTGAGAAGGTCCGGGAACCCTAGGGAGTCGTCACGGAGCCTTGTTGGAGCGGCTGTTACTGAGAATGAAGGCTGGTCTTGTCTTCTGATCTCCCGGCCCACTGAGGGATCGAAATGAACCCGCCAGACCTGACTCTAGTTCATCGGCGACATCCCCAATGGTTGCTTCGGCCCATTCCAGCGCCTCCGCTTCTCTATCCTCATCGTTGGCCATAGCTCGGTAGCCATCTTCCAACGCCGGATTCGATTTGAGGGTTTCAGACATGATCATTCTTAAAGGAGACGCACGATTTGCCGATTCAATCACGAGATTGTCGCTGCGGTACGCAGTGGGCTAAGCAGCTTTAAGTAGGGCTGTCTCAACTTTGCGCGGTAGCTCAATAAACAAAAAATAATCGGCGGGATAGAGGTAGTCTTCACCTTCGTTGTCGACGACTCGAATGTAATTTGATTTCGCAGCGCTCTCATCAGGCAGCACCTGGTAAATCCTGCGCGGGGTTAACAAGTCTGGATCGTCTGAGTTAATACAGACAGCAAACTTAGTTTCCTGATTATTCTTCCTGGCCATTTTGTTTAATCCAGATATCGTTTGATTCGCATTTTCCTCTTGCCTATTCCATGCGCTTCGAACCAATGCACTTAAGCAAGTCGTATCCTACCATCAGAAAGGCGCACGGTGGCAACTCCTTTCAGCTTTCTCCAGCGACCTCTCCCATATCGTTTTCGCAAGACACCTAAAATCCTAATGCCCGGTCCGACCGCTATGGTTTCGATCTCCGTTATTTTTCCGACAATCTCAAAATGCATCGAGGGAGTTCCTCACGAAATCGCGCGCGCGATCAGAAACGCCGCCCCGGCCGCGACGCTGCCAATCAAAGCAGTTTGCAGAGCACTGCGCGCCGGACGCGTGCCGGTATAGCGTCCTTTGATGAACCCGAACACCAGCAGCGCAAGCAGGGTCAGCGCGACCGAGAATAGCAGCGCCGTTCCGACCTGCATCGGCTTGAGGTAAGCGGCGAAGATGTATGGCGCCAGCGGAATCAAACCGCCGGCAACATATGCAAACGCGATGGTGAATGCGCTGATGAGGGCGCGTTTCGGATCAGGCTTTTCCAGGCCCAGCTCAAAACGCATCATGAAGTCGACCCATTTCTGCGGATGCTGTGCCAGGGCTTCAACTATTGGTGTGCTTTCTTTGACGGTCAGGCCATAGGAGTGAAAGACTTCGGCAACTTCACGCATTTCTTCTTCCGGAATCTCTTTGACTTCGCGCTTTTCGCGTTCGCGTTCCTTGGCGTAGTGTTCGGCGTCGCTTTTGGCCGCCAGGTAGCCGCCCAAGCCCATCGCGATTGAACCGGCGGCAATTTCCGCCAGGCCGGCGGTGACAATGATCGCCACGTGGTCGATGGCGCCGGTCAAACCAGCCGCGAGCGCAAACGGCACGGTCAGACCATCCGACATGCCAATCACGATGTCGCGGACCGTCTCACCGGCGGTGAAGTGTCGTTCGACGTGGGGAGTTTGCGGCATGGTGGTTATTGTCTCCGATTAAAGTTGAAGTTTGTCGCTTCAAGTTGAGCAAGCGAACTTGAGTCTAAATCTTCGGGCAACGAAACAAGCTGTTTTTCTCCCTCTCCCTTTTGGGAGAGGGTTGGGGAGAGGGCCTGTGTCGTCAAGCTCCGCACCCTCCCCTAGCCCCTCTCAAAGGGAGGGGAACAAACCACATTTGCCATTTCTTCGTGGCGATTCGTTTGAGTGCGTGATCATTCTTCATTTCTCAGCCAGCAAACGATCCACGAAATCACACGAATCAACACGAAATATGATCGCCAAATAACAACCGATAGAGGTTAATCGTTTTGGTTCAAAATCTTCCGATCAGAATCAGCACCCCGATGACGATAAACGCGGCGCCCGCTACTCGCTTGATCCATTCAAGTGGTAAGTACTGGCTCAAGAGGCTTCCGACTATGACCCCAATCGCCGAAACTGCCACCAGCGCCAGCGACGTAGCAATAAAAACTTCCCAGGGCCTTTTCTTCTCAGCGGCCATGGTCATCGCGGCTATCTGGGTCTTGTCGCCCATCTCTGCCAAAAAGATTACTCCGAAAGTTGTCAGCATTACGCGCCAG
This sequence comes from Pyrinomonadaceae bacterium, assembly GCA_035317005.1. Classification (GTDB taxonomy): domain Bacteria; phylum Acidobacteriota; class Blastocatellia; order Pyrinomonadales; family Pyrinomonadaceae; genus UBA11740. The sequence continues at coordinate 59,757 of DATHHW010000140.1, forward strand.
TCCATTTGCACTCCTTAATTCTCGATGATGGAGTCGGTACGGGGAGCGGTAGCGACCGGTTTCAAGCCACGCGCAGATCGAGGTCGCCGGGCGGTAACCCGGTCGCTACCGCTGCCGGTACTGACCGCATCACTCATCATGCCCATAAAACAATCGAGACACTCCCACTCGACTCCTAATATTGATTGCTCAATTCATGTAAGGCACAATTGCACATCTGTCAACAGATCCGTGTTGGCGGCAGAAGTTTCGGTTTAGAGTTCAAGCTTCAGCTTGCGCACGATCAGCAACCCGTAGTCGAGTTTCCCACATGGTTGAACCCGCCAAAGAATTTATCGGGACCGAGCGCTTCAACCTGCGCCGGCGTCTGGGCGCGGGCGGTATGGGTGTCGTGTATGAAGCTCACGACCGCGAGATGGACAAGATCGTCGCCCTCAAAACTTTGACCCGCGCAGAGGCCACGCACATCTATCGTTTCAAACGAGAGTTTCGCTCGCTCGCCGATGTTTCACATCCCAATCTGGCCGCGCTGTACGAGCTAATGTCCGACAGCCATCACTGGTTCTTTACGATGGAGTTGGTCAAGGGCGTGACCTTCATTCAATATGTGCGGCCGGAAACCGCCGGCGAGCTCGACACGTCGGCGGACAATACTCTGCGGCGGCCGCGCGCCCGCCCGGTGACGTACACCGACTCAGAAGCCGACACCGAACTTTTCGACAGTTCGCACATCTCGCTCGAGTCAGGCGAAATGCCGGTGCTGGCGGAACCGCCACCGGTCGTGACGGCAAACTACAAACTCGATGTAGCCCGACTGCGATCGGCGCTGCGCCAACTCGCCGAAGGCGTAAACCGTCTGCACGAGCTGGGCAAACTGCATCGTGATATCAAGCCCTCGAATGTTCTGGTCACGGATGAAGGCCGCGTGGTCCTGCTCGACTTTGGTCTGGTCGAAGATATTGAGCCCGACCTTCACGAAACGTTGTTAGCCGGCACGCCTGACTACATGTCGCCGGAGCAAGGCGCGCAGATGGCGATTTCGAAGGCCAGCGATTGGTACAGCGTGGGCGTCATCCTCTACCAGGCGCTGACTGGCCGCCTGCCGTTCAAGGGCCGTTTCTTTGAAGTCATGATGCGCAAACAGACGCGCGATCCAATCCAGCCGCGCGAGATTAACCGCGAGATCCCGCGCGACTTAAATGATCTTTGCGTCAAATTGCTGCGGCGCGACGCCGAATCGCGGCCTACCGGGCGCGAAGTCCTGCGTGCGCTCGGTGTGCGCACGACCGGAGTTGTGCCGGCGTCATTTGTCAGCACGACAGCGGAGAGTGTTTACATTGGCCGCGAGCGCCTAGTCGCCGAACTGCACGATGCCTTCTCTGCGACCCGCGAAGGAGAAACAGTTTCGGTATATGTGCATGGCAACTCGGGCATGGGCAAGTCGGCGCTGGTGCGGACCTTTCTCGAGCAGATCAAGGAACAAAAGCAGAAACCGATCATTTTGCAGGGGCGCTGTTACGAACGCGAGTCTGTCCCTTACAAAGCCCTCGACGGAGTTGTCGACAGTTTGAGCAAACATCTCGCCTCGCTGCGCCCGGCCCGGGCCGAAGCTCTGCTGCCGCGGAATTCGCTCGCGTTGGCCCGGGTCTTTCCGGTAATGCTGCAAGTCGATCCGATCTTCAATGCGCGTTCCGCGCGTCCCGAAACTGTTGATCCGTTCACCCTGCGGCGACAGGCATTCACCGCCCTGCGAGAATTGCTCGGCCGAATCGCGGATCGTAAGCCGCTCGTGATCTACATCGACGATCTGCAATGGGCCGACGCTGACAGTACTTTTCTGCTCGAAGATCTATTGCGGCCGCCTGACGCGCCCAAGCTCCTGCTGATTGGAAGTTTTCGCACGGAGGACATCGAAGACAAGCCGTTCCTCAAGCAACTATTGCAGGGAACAGGCACTGACACCTGTCGCGAGCTCTTCGTCGGCCCGTTGCCGGGTGGCGAGGCGCGGGAGTTAACCCGTTCGCTGTTTGCTTCGGTGGGAATCTCCAGCGAGCCGTTCATCGATTCGATCGTGCAGGAGGCCGCCGGCAGTCCTTTCCTGCTGGAGCAACTGACGCACTACGGCATGATGAACGAGCGGGTGGCGACGGCGGGTATCACTCTGGCCACAATGCTCGACGAACGCATCAAGCAATTGCCCGTAGGCTCGCGCCAGTTTCTCGATACCCTGGCGGTCGCCCGGCGGCCAGTCAATCAGGACGTGGCGGTAAGCGCGGCGGGATTAACTGACAATGCCCTCGAGATTCTGAGTGCCTTGCGAAGCGCGCAGTTTGTACGGAGCGGGGGCACGGGCTATGGGGTTGAGATCTATCACGATCGCATTGGCGAAACGCTGGCATCGATGCTCCACGACTACGACCGGCGTCAGATTCATCGCCGCCTGGCGCAGGCCCTCGAAGCGCGCGGCCTCGACGATCCGGAAGCCCTCTACGAAGACTATCTCGGCGCGGGCGAAGAAGATCGCGCGGCTGTGCATGCCGAGGCCGCCGCCCGCAAAGCGGCGAGCGCGCTGGCCTTTGACCGGGCCGCGCTGTACTACCGCCGCGCCATTGAATTGAAACCGGGCGCGGCCAATTTGGTCGATTTGAAAATCAGCCTGGGTGACGCGTTGGCAAATGCCGGCCGGCCGGCCGAAGCCGCGAAAGAATTCCTCGAGGCCGCGAAAGCCAGCGGTTCGCGGCAGTCGCTCGCGTTGCAACAACGCGCCGGAGCGCAGTTACTGACGGGCGGTCACATTGAGGAAGGCCTGGAGGTCTTTCGAGTCGTCCTCGAAACGGCCGGATTCAAATTAGCCAATGGACCGAAACGGGCGCTGCTCTCGTTGATTCTGCGCCGCTTGTGGATCCGCTTGCGCGGGCTGGAATTCACTGAACGCAAGGCGAGCGAAATTCCCGAAGCCGATCTGTTTCGCATCGACATCTGTTGGTCGGTGGCCGCTGGTTTAGGTATGGTGGACCTCATTCGCGGCGCGGACTTTCAAAGTCGGCATCTGTTATTGTCCCTTCGCGCCGGCGAGATTTATCGAGTTGCGCGGGCCATGGCTTTCGAAGTCGCACAAATGGCCAGCCGGGGTGACCCGCCCGAGCGAATCAGCCAACTCATGGAACGCACTGAAGCGTTGGCTGAACGCGCCGCGCATCCGCACGCGATTGGACTGGCGGTCTGGGCGCGCGGAATGAGTGCCTATCTTGTGGGCCGTTGGAAGGAATCCGTCGAACTCTGCGAGCGTGCGGTAGAAGTCTTGCGCGATCAATGCACCGGTGTGACCTGGGAATTGACGATCGCGCATCGCTTCATGCTCAGCTCGCTGATGTTTCTGGGCGAGCTGGTTGAGGTTTCGCACCGGGTGCCGCAACTACTGTCGGCCGCCCTGGAACAGGGGAACCTTTTCGCCGCGACTGACCTGCGCACGCGCATGAATTCGATTTGGTTAGCGGCCGACGATCCGGATCGCGCGCGCGACGAAGTGATTGCGGCACTGACTACCTGGCCCCGCAAGGGTTTTCACTTGCAACACTACAGTTCGCTGGTGGCTCTGGCCCAAATCGAACTCTATACCGGCGATTATGAAGTTGCCTGGAAGCATATCGAAGGACAGGTAAAGCCTCTGGAAAAATCCATGCTGCTGCGTATTCAGGGACTGCGGATCGATGCGATGTACCTGCGGGCGCGGCTGGCCCTGGCCAGCGCGGCCGGTCAGAAGCGAGAGCGGCGACTGCGTATTGCGGAAGACCTGGCAAACAGCATTGCCAGGGAACAGATGCCATGGGCCAATCCGCTGGCGATGCTAATTTATGCCGGACTGGCCCGCCGGCGCGGAGATGATTCACGCTCGGCGGTGTTAATCGCTCAGGCTATCGATAGTTTTGAAGCGTCTGATATGGCGTTGTATGCCGCGGTTGCTCGTCGACGGCTGGGCGAGCTGATGGGCGGAGATGGCGGCGCGGAACTTCTCAGGCAAGCTGACGACTGGATGAGCAGGCAGCAAATCAAAAACCCGGCGGCGGTGGCGAATTTGATGGCGCCAGGTTTTAGTGAGCCACCAAAAACCTAAACCGTTCTTTGCGCTTAAGCTCTTTCTTCGAGATGACACAAACTAATCAACTCAAAACTCTAACCTACGAAACCACCGGCCGCATTGGGCGCATCACTCTAAACCGGCCAGAACGCGGCAATGGCATCACACTCGACATGCCGCCGGAAATCGCGGCGTGTGTCGAACGCGCCAATCTCGATCCTAATGTTCATGTCATCGCCCTCGCCGGCAATGGCAAGGGCTTCTGTGGCGGATACGATCTCGTGCTCGCAGCGGAACACGGATTTTCAGCAGACGCCTCTTCAGATGCGCCCGCAGGCTCGCCACTCGACCCGCGCGTACAACACGCCAATCATGATCCGGACGGCGCCTGGGATCCGACGGTCGATTACGCCATGATGAGCCGCAATGTGCGCGGCTTCATGAGCCTCTTCTTCAGCGAAAAACCCGTCGTCTGCAAAGTCCATCGCTTCTGTGTCGCGGGCGGCACGGACATGGCGCTGTGCTCAGTCCTTTTGGTTATTGAAGACACAGCGACGATTGGCTATCCGCCGTCGCGTGTCTGGGGAGTGCCCACGACCGCGCTCTGGGTGCATCGAATCGGTGCGGAAAAGGCCAAGCGTCTGCTTTTCACAGGCGACAGCATTAGCGGCAAACAAGCTTGCGAGTGGGGCCTTGCGATTGAAGCCCCCAGCGCCGCTCAACTCGACGAGCGTTTCGAATATCTGCTCGAGCGCATCGCGCGCGTGCCGGTGAATCAGTTAGTGATGATGAAGTTGATGATCAATCAAACGCTAATGGCACAAGGCTTGTATCAATCCCAGTTGCTGGGGACAATTTTTGACGGGATCGCGCGCCACACCAAAGAAGGTTACGAGTTTCAGCGCCGCGCCGCTGATGCGGGCGTCAAGCAAGCCGTGAAGGAACGCGACGAACCATTTGGAGATCCGATTTTTGAATAGCTGATAGTTGGTTGAAGACTTGTTTGGTTTCTTCCCCTCCTTTGGGAGGGGTTAGGGGAGGGTGCAGAGCTTGACGGACACAAGCCCTCTCCCCGGCCCTCTCCCAAAGGGAGAGGGAGAGAAGACTTTTTGAAAGCTCTTTAATCCCAATTCCCAGGCGGACCTTACACCGAAATGATTTTCAAAAGCCCTTACCCGGACATTGAAATTCCCGATGTCCCCATAGCTTCTTTCATTCTCGAACATGCGCCGCGATTTGGCGCCCGTCCCGCGTTAATTGACGGCAGGACCGGGCATACGCTTACTTACGATCAACTGGTCACAGCGACAGATCGAACAGGCGCGGGTCTCTTCGCGCGCGGTTTTCGCAAAGGCGATGTCTTCGCGCTTTATTGTTCGAACAGTTCCGAATACGCAGTTGCTTTTCTTGCGATAGCCAAACTCGGTGGCATCGCGACCATGGTTTCGCCTTTATTCAATGAAGCCGAGCTGACCGTCCAACTGAAAGACAGCGGCGCCAATTATCTGCTGACGGATTCAGAGTTGGTTGAGACCGCAGTAGCCGCCGCGCGCGCAGTCAACCTGCGCGAAGTCTTTGTGCGCGGTGAATCAAATGTCGCCGATGACGCCACTTCGTTCTCGGAACTCCAGAAACACGAAGCGCGTGCGGGGTCAGTAGAGATAGACCCCCGGGAAGACATCGTGGCGTTGCCGTATTCGAGCGGAACCACCGGTTTGCCCAAGGGCGTGATGCTGACGCACTACAACCTGGTGGCGATGCTGCGTCAGATGGAAACGGCCGCGGTGCTGCACAGTGGTGACAGAATAATTTGTGTCGTGCCCTGCTATCACGTCTATGGGTTTCACGTCGTGGTCAATCTTGCCCTGCGCACCGGCGCGACCGTGGTCACCTTGCCGCGATTCGATCTGGAAGAATTCCTCGGGGCCCTGCAAGACTATGAAATCAATATCGTGCCCGTGGTGCCGCCCATCGTGCTGGCGCTGGCGCGAACGCCGCTCCTCGATCGTTTTGATCTTTCGAAACTCGAGACCTTGCACTGTGGCGCCGCGCCGCTTTCGGTCGAAGTAGCCAGCGAGGCCTGCGAACGGCTCGGCGTGCGCATCAGTTACGGTTACGGAATGACCGAGCTTAGTCCGCTTTCGCACCTCACTTATCCCGCGAGTAATGAAGACAAGCCGGCCTCGGCGGGTTATTGCCTGCCGAATACAACTTGTAAGATCGTCGGCATCGAAAGCAGGGTCGAGCTGGCACCGGGCGAGGAAGGCGAAGTGTGCGTCCGCGGCCCACAGGTGATGAAAGGTTACCTGGGGCAGCCGCAGGCAACGGCCGAACTGATCGACAACGAAGGCTGGCTGCGCACGGGAGACATCGGCTATGCCGATGCAGATGGCGCGCTGTACATAGTCGATCGCCTGAAGGAACTGATCAAATACAAGGGCCGCCAGGTCGCGCCGGCCGAACTCGAGGCAGTGCTGCTTTCACACCCGGCCATCGCCGATGTCGCGGTACTTCCGAGTCCCGATGAAAAGGCCGGTGAGGTTCCCATCGCTTTTGTCGTGCTTAAAGAAGCCGCGACGCCCGCCGACATCATGGATTACGTAGCCGAACGCGTCGCTCCATATAAGAAGATCCGGCGCGTGGAGTTTGTCGATCAAATTCCCAAGAGTCCGGCGGGAAAAATCCTGAGGCGCGTTCTGGCGCAACGCATACGGCAGGAGATTAGGAGTAGTGGGGAAGGCGTGAAGAGTTGAGCGACTCCATATCGTTCACGCAATAGCGACAGCGCGTTGATTCATGCGCGGCGGCACGCTCTTAAGCAAACCCGAATCGATTAATTCTTCCGCGAGATTGCCCGTCTTATCAGTCACCATGGTCGGTTGAAAGTAACTTCGGAAACGCGAATCGACGCGGAACGCCGGCGTATAACTGTCATCGAGGCGCTCAGTAGTGCTCACATAGGTCCGAGTGCGCGCTTTCTTCATCCAACCAAGCGCGGTCGTTGAAGTCATCAGCGTAGGCGCCGCCAGCAGCAGGCCCTGCTCAAGTCCAATCGCCAATTGCAGCGCGTTTAGTTTCGATCGATAGAGATTAAGAAAGCGAAATGAATGCTTGATCACGCGGCTGCGCAAACCGCGAAGATGTTCCGCGCCGCGCACGAATTCAACTGCCTCATCAATCGGGTCGAGCGTCTTTTGCACAATCGTAATACCGTCCATGTCGCGCAGTTTCGTGTCCGGCAGAATGGTCCGATCATTAAGACATTCGTAAAAGTAAGGCGTGCCGAGAATCGGGATCGAGAGCGTGATAAAAGCGGGCAGAGTGCATCTTAGGACTCTCCTGCTTGACATCGCCAATCGTTAAGGTCCCTTTACAAACTTGAGAGGCTCCGCTTTACTTGAAGCGGGGCGTGATCGCAATAAGCGCGAAGCGCAAACAACATGCTCTCTGTAACTGCTAGGGGGCAGGACCAACCGCCTAAACGGCTGGTTAGGATAACAAAATGGATCAACTCAAGAACTTAACCTACGAGACAACGAGTCGGGTTGCGCGAATTACTTTGAACCGTCCTGAACGCGGCAATGGCATTACGCTCGACATGCCACAGGAGATTGCGGCGTGTGTCGAACGCGCCAATCTCGATCCGACGATTCACGTTATCGCCCTCGCCGGTAACGGCAAAGGTTTTTGTGGTGGATATGATCTCGTGGTCGCGTCAGAACACAAATACTCGGTAGACGAGAGTTCAAAGGTGCCCGCAGGATCCCCTCTCGATCCACGCGTGCAACTCGCTAATCATGATCCTGATGGCACTTGGGATCCGATGGTCGATTACGCGATGATGAGCCGCAACGTGCGCGGTTTCATGAGTCTCTTCTTCAGTGAAAAGCCCGTCGTCTGCAAAGTCCATCGCTTTTGCATCGCGGGCGGTACTGACATGGCTCTGTGCTCCGATTTACTAGTCATTGAAGACACAGCAACGATCGGCTATCCGCCGTCGCGCGTCTGGGGCGTGCCCACGACCTCGCTTTGGGTGCAACGCGTCGGTCTGGAAAGGGCCAAGCGTCTGCTTTTCACCGGCGATAGCATTACTGGTAAGCAGGCATGCGACTGGGGCCTGGCAATTGAGGCTCCAGCGGCAGAGCAGCTCGACGAACGTTTTGAATACCTGCTTGAGCGTATCGCGCTCGTGCCAGTCAATCAGCTTACGATGATGAAATTGATGATCAATCAGACGCTGATGGCTCAAGGTCTCTATCAATCGCAACTGATCGGTACTATCTTTGACGGGATCGCCCGCCACACAAAAGAAGGCTACGCCTTTCAGCGCCGCGCGGCAGAAACAGGTTTCAAGCAAGCCGTGAAGGAACGCGACGAGCCCTTTGGCGAGCCCAGTTTTGAATGACTGGTTCTACAAACCCAATTTCCAGATAGCTGCCTCTCATTATTTTTGCGCTGGCAAACGCCGATCAGCGGCCGTTAAGTCGCGCTGGAGAATATGTGGTTGAGGTACTTGTGAACCAACCTCCTCCTGCCGGTTGAATTTGGTGTCGAGGCTGAATCGGAATCCGCTTGATCAGCCAACTGTTGAAGCACCAATGGATGAACAAAAAGGTAGCCGCCTCCGGCTCGATAAAGGAGCTTAATTTCCGAAAGGTGGTTTAGAAACGAAACGTATCGCAGGGGAATTCGTCCTCTCAGGCTTAGAACAAATCTCAGAGTGATGTGATATATGATGTCTAATCCAGAATATGAAAAAGCGATCAGCAGCCCTAGAACAAGCCCAAAGAATAGAGCAGGCTCAAGAGGGGCTTGCATGGCATTGGTCAGCGGGTATCCCATGATTAAGTATCTTAACGAACCATAGAACCAGAATACCGTGACTGAAAGAAGGCCCACGTACATCCAAATTCGTAGAGTGCTCACGGCAGAGAGTCTTAAGCCTTCATAGAACGACATCTTTCGTCCTTCGACACTTACCTTTTTCAACCCCCCAACCGCCACGCCTACCAAGAAACCGCCTACAAGTACTACTGCTCCGATGTTGAAGCCAGATTTATAACCTGCAAACCAGCCGACTATAGAAGAGATGACCAATCCTACAGTCGCTCCTCCTACTAGCCCCCATGCACTGCCAGTAACCGCGGTTGACCATGACCAACTGATCTTGTCCGTGGTCTTGATGTCGGCTTGTGAATCATTGTCTCTCCGCCTAAACCAAAAGACCATTCCAAAACAGACGCCGTAGATAAGAGCTCCGTATATTGCTTTGATTACCGGCAGGCGGTATAGCGCAGCTAAGAAGAATACAACTGCACAAATCAAAATGTTCAGGGCGGCTCCAGCGAGCTCTCGTGAAACCTTATAACCTTTGGAATAGGTGGAAGTAGGATGAGTACTGTTCTGAATTACCGCACGTAAATCTACCAAAGCAAAAGTCCAGCCTCCTAGGACGCCGGTCACAAATACCCAAAACCACAGGTTCTCTTGCACACCCAACAATCCATCTTGGGTTGGAACCCCTCCGTCTCCGACAACTATTCGCGCCCGGTGGCCTAACCACATTATTAGAACACCAATTAAGACTACGATTAGAGTGCTAAGCGATCGTGATATGAAAGTATAGAGTCGAATTTCGTTGGTCGTCGAAAGCCAATTGGGCTGTAACTTTTCCAGTAAGAGCACCGACTGTGAATCCCTACTCATCCGGTCAGCCACCCAAGAAAGCCACTTCCGTAACTTCGCTTCCGGGTATCGAATTAAGGAAGCTTCACTGGAAGTTCGGCCACGAACATATAGCTCGATAATAAGGGTCTCGCACTGTTCAGATTTACCTGGCCACTCTTCGGGAAAGCTAAGCAGCGGATTCTCATATAGACTTCTTAAGAACTTGAGCATCAGCGGTGATCGCAAAGATTTCTTGAGACCGGGGTTCCTTCCCAAAGTGGCGAGTAACTGTTGTGGCTTTAACTCCGATTGGATGATGTACTGCTCGACCGCTTCGTTTGAAAGACGCAGTAGTTGAATCTCACTGGTCTGTAGAAGAACTGGAAGTGCTTCATATTCTTTAGCCCTGCTACAGACTATTACGCCTGGAAGGTGATCAAAGACCGTCAGGAAGTTATTGATGGATCTAACGCATGAAGGCCGATCGGCTACTTTTACTTCATCGAGACCATCGAGAAAAAGCAGCAGTCTGTTTTGACGGATAAGTGTGAGGGCGATATCGTCAGGGATCCTATACGTCACTCTGAGTTCTCGGAGCAGCCACGGAAGCAACTTCGGCGTCGGTTCTGCCCAGCTGGAAAGATTAAGTACGACGGGGACGGGCTCTTCAGGATTACTGGCAGCCCGAACGGCAAGATCTTGAGCCAACTTAAGTAGAGCAATCGTCTTTCCTGCCCCCGGCGTCCCCAGAATTAGCAATCTTCGCCCAGCCTCCTCAAAAATCTGAACTAGCGGAGTCTGCTGGGGGAGCGTGCGCCCCGGCGCGTAGGGTGCTTCTGAGCATCTGCTTATCCGCCACTGTATTCCGATATTGATCCACGAAATTGAATCTTCCCTCTCTTCTAATAAGGGATTCAGCCAGAAGGCCCGAACCTTCTCCATTAAATCACGCTCGTGTGCTCCCAGATCCTTAGGAGGTTCTACTGTAAATATCACCACGATTCCACACACAAGAAACAAAATAACGAGAGCGAGCAAGACCCTTCGCGTCCCCCCCGTTGTTAGCAAGAATAAGATGATGCCTGTAGCTGCGCTCGTGAGTAGCGCTATCGAAGACTCCGCAAGGATAGTGCGACGGTCTTTCATGTATATTATCTCTTAGAGGTAAGCAATATTCCGAACGAACTTTTGCAAAAGGCCAAGCTTAGCTGAGAGGCAATGGCGTTCGGGTGGCCTCTGCAGTCTCAACACTCAGCGCCTAGGCAACGTCGATCGCTTCGCGCCGTGGCCGTATCCCAAACCAGTCGCGCTTCCTTCTTGTCATGGCAATAAGCACCCTAATGGAAAGCCTCGCGAATAGCCCTAACTTAGTTTTGCGGACGTTATCGGCGGCGATGCCGCTGGGATAAAGTGACCAGAACACCAAACACGTGACGGCGTAGACCAGCTTGCCGCTGGGCGGTAGCGCGCCGAGAGGGCCATTCCGCGCGCGCTTGGTTATGGCTTTCAAACGATAAAAGCTATGCCAACTCTCGTGCACCTCCTTCTTCAGATCTGCAATAGCCATTGTGGGATGCTTGATTGAGACACCCGTGTGGTCATAATCGAGCCAAAACTTATCACGAACGATTTGCACCGAGTGTTTCGGCACGTAGCCAGCCTTATCACGGTTTTTCCAATCGCGCATCATCTCATGGTAGTCCTTGGTTCCGGGATATACGCCAAAGAGCGGAAACTGGGCGAAGGCTGTGCCCGACGCATTTGCGAATTCCCGCATGGTGCGAAGGGTGGACAGCGTATCACTCTCGAGTCCGTTAATAATCGAAGCAAGAACCATGATGCCATGGTTTTGAATTTTTTGAATTGCCTCAACCATGCGTTGTCCCACCGGATTCCAGGTCTTGTTTGCTGCTTTTAGACCCTCTTCAGTGAACGACTCCACTCCGATCAGCGCCCCGCGAAGGCGCATCTTGTCGTACATCGCGTCGAGATACTCGTCGTCGCTGATGACTTCGGCTGTCATCTGGGTAAAAGCGTAGAGCGAAGCAGGAACAGATCGATCGTATTCATCAAATAGTTGAAGTCGCTCTTCTCGCACTCTTTCGAGCAGCGCCTGAGTGGGCCGGTTTCGTTCCCGCGCAATACGACCCAGAGTTGCGGGCGTGAAGTTGTCGTCAGCGAAAAACACATAGCGAAAACCCATCGCATGAAGCTCGTTTGCCTCTTCAATTATTTGTTCATTCAAGTGCAAACGGGGCGTCCGGCCCTCAGTCACCCAAACAGAGCAAAAGCTGCAATTCTCAGGGCAGCCGGCCACAGTCTGGATCGAAGCCATTAAGTACTTTTTTGGATCCAAGAGATCCCAACGCGGTTTCGCCATCAGTTCTCCCGGTACTCTCCCTCCGTCATAAACACGCTGTAGCCTGCCTAGCAGGGCATCCTCTACAACTTTGCTCCAAACGAGATCACCGTTTCCCTTGACAACGGCATCAGCTCCCATTTCCAGCGGCTCTTCGGGGAATATGGTCGGGTGAATGCCCCCGACGATAACGGTTGCTCCGCGCTTCTTTGCCTCGCGCACTATCCGATAACCCGGGCGACAATTTCCAGTGTGGATTCCGATACCGACGATATCGCCTTGGGCTAGATCTTCAGCCTTAAACGGAGTAACGGGTTCATCGATAATAACCGGGTCACCCACGAACTTGGTTGGCGTTGCGCCCGCGATTACAAAAAGCCACCGCGGCGTAATCACGCTGTAGCCAACGGTCGCGTTTGCTGGGTTCACTAGTATTACCTTGCTCATCACGCACTCTTCCTTTCAACTGTGCGTCTGATTTTATTCGGACGACGTATCGCTTCACGAGAGTAGTCGAGATAGCAGTTGACTACGAGGACGCGCTGGCGCGGCAAAGAAGATCGAGACATCGGATCGGGGACCGAGTCAGACATGGGAGAGAAAACCTTTAGCTTGCGGCAAACACCGGTTCGCGCGTGAGTTGAACCGGTGGCATGAATGTATCCTCGCCTTTGATGCGAACGTTGGAAGTGAAATCGTTCTCCAGCATACCCTCGCGCCGCAACTGGCGAATCTTGTCCGGCGGCAAGGAGGGCAATCCGCGTAATTCCGCAAACGGCGGCGGCATGGCCCGCACGCTTTCGCGCTCGGGAGGATGCAGCTCAATTCGCTTTCGGAAGCGCGGAGCCAGGTGCCGGATGCCTTCAACAATACCGTTCGTCGGGTGGGTGATCGCGGTTGAACCTTCGGTGTAGCAACCGACATGACAGCGCGAATCACAGTAAGGAACGTTGCCAAACTTGCTCTCGCCGATCGCCATCGCCTTGTAATAGTCGCCGATCTCCAAAAGGTTTCCGGCCACTGTATTCAAAGGCGCACAGGGATAGAAAATGTCACCGTGAGGATAAACGATCGGACGCGTGGAGGGATAGCATTCAAAGCGCTTGAAATCCCTGATGGTGCGCAGGACTTCCATGTTGCCGTAAACTCGCGCGCCTTTGCGCTTGGCCCGCGAGACTTCGTCAATCAATCGCTGCCAGCGGGGATTATCGACCAGACCCGGACACGGATACTTGCCGACGATGTAGGGCATCGGCGTCCAATAGAAATCATTCTCGACGCAGAATTCAAAAACGTCCCAGGCGTCATCGATCGTCTCGGGGAAAATCACTGAGTTGATAATGAAGTCAAACTTCAGTTTGTGTTCGCGGCGATACTCCTTCGCCAATTCTATGTTCTGCTTGACGCGCGAGGTTTGTCCATCCTTGCTGAGATTGATCAAGTCATCGCTGCGAGCATCGTCGGGCGAATCCAGACTGATCACCAGGTAATCAATGTGGGGCAGCGTTGAGAGATGCTTATCCAGCAGGTAGGCGTTGGTGTTGAAAGTGACAGGACAGAAACCCAGCCGTCCGATGTTCTCAAAAATTTCGTCGATGTCGCCGCGCACAGTCGGCTCGCCGCCGGTAATGTTAATACCGGGCGAGGCGCGGCGCAAAATCTCGAGCACTTCAATGGTCCTGGCCGTGTTCAGCCTTTGCTCGGCAATGTCCGGATACATATTGCCCGAGCCATCGTCACAATAGGTGCAGCGAAAATTGCACTTCATCGTGACGTAAAACCCGGCGACCATGGGCTTGACGAGTTTTTTGTTGGGACCGCGGCTATAACGCGCGTGCAGTACATTGGTGAAAAATCTGTAAATGAATTGATAGGGAATTCGGCGCATCGGATCCTTTTTTATTTACCCTGGCTGGAGTCCATCGTAAAAACTAAGGAGCATCTCAGGCCTGAAAGTGTCGGCTATTGTGTACTTGGCTTGGGGTCCTAGTCAATCTTTCATGCCTTTTGTGGCTTTTGGACTCGCCGCGATGCTAGCATTGCGGCCCCGAATATCCTACGGGTATCTTACTAATCTAAGTCCCCAGACTGGTATGCAGCCTTTTCTGTCATCACTGTTTGATACCACCGAACGCCAGCCGCTGAGCGTGTCTGAGTTGACTGCCACGATCCGCGGCGAGTTGGAAAGACGATTCGCTTCCGTCTGGGTCGAAGGCGAGATTTCCAACTTTCGCGCGCACGGCTCGGGACACTGGTACTTCACTTTGAAGGACGAATTCGCCCAACTACGCTGTGCCTGCTATCGCAGCAGCAACCAGCGAATTCGTTTTCGTCCCGAAGACGGTCTGCAAATGCGCGCGCGCGGCCGGGTGAGCGTTTACGAGCAGAAGGGCGAATATCAATTGATCGTCGAAGCGCTCGAGCCGGTCGGCGCCGGCGCTTTGCAATTGGCTTTCGAACAGACCAAGGGGCGGCTCCAGGCGGAAGGTTTATTCGCTGAAGGTTTAAAGCGCGCGATTCCGATGCTGCCGCGACGCGTCGGAGTGATCACTTCGCCCAGCGGCGCCGCGATTCGCGACATTCTTAACGTCATCTCGCGGCGCACGCGCACGGTGCACGTCTTGTTCGCGGCCGCGCGGGTGCAGGGCGACGGCGCCGCGCATGAGATCGTGCGCGCGATCAAATTCTTGAACGACTTTCACGCGCGCGCACTACGAGACGGGAACTTGGACGCTGGGATTGACGTGATGATAGTAGGGCGCGGCGGCGGATCCATCGAAGACCTTTGGGCTTTTAACGAGGAGGTCGTGGCCCGCGCGATTCGCGCTTCCGCGATTCCGGTCATCTCCGCCGTCGGCCACGAAACGGATTTCACCATCGCCGATTTTGTCGCCGACCTGCGCGCGCCGACGCCGTCGGCCGCCGCCGAGATTGTCGCCGCACATGAGGCTCAGTTATGCTCGCTGTTGGCCACTCTGGCAACGAACCTGACGCGATCGATGCAATTCAGAATCGCGGGCTCACGGACGCAGGTGCAAGAGTTGGCGCTGTCGCCGGCCTTCGATGCGGTCGCGTCACGTCTGCACGAAGCCATGGCGGCAACCGGCGATGCCGAACATCGTTTGCAGACGGTGATCACCAGTTTGGTTCAGCGTGCCCAACGCCGCGTGGGTGCAGCGAAGCACAGCCTGTCGCCGGCCCAGCTTCGTTCTGCTGTGCTGACGGCATTCACACGCCTTGAGTCGCTGAGTAAGGCGCGCGACTCCGGGGTAGCGACCCGGCTTGAGACGGCGAAGCAACAACTCGCGATGGCCGCCGCCGCTTTGGATGCGATGTCACCACTAAAAGTACTCGAGCGCGGTTATGCGATTGCACATGACGCGCAGGGTCATGTACTGCGTGAAGCAAGCGCGGTATCAATCGACGATGCTTTGCGCCTGCGTCTGTGGAAAGGCGTCGTTAATTGCCGCGTTGAAGGAACCGACGAGAAGTAGCCGCCGCTTCTGCGACAGAAGAAATGTTAGCTGGCAAACCCATGGACGACCTTACGCACGGTGAAAGAGCATACTGCGTGGCAATAGCCGATCGCATCATGAGGTTGCGGAAACTGTTGGACGACGCCGAACTTTGCGAACCTCCCGACGCACGCCGTTGGTTCACGTACTTGGCAACAATGAAGTCCGTCCAACGAAACGTTCATATCGATCTGAGTTTTGTCGCTACGCTGCTCGCGAAGGCTTGGCTTTCACAGCGCTTTCCAATCTTGGCTTTCGATGCTGCTGCAAAAGCCCAGGGAGCGAACGGTCTCGATGTTGACCTGAAGACTACCGTCGGAAGTAGAATCGTCGCCGAGATCAAAAACACCGTGCCATACGGAGCAAACGATTTTGGCGCCGCTCAGAAGCGTGAATTCGCAAAGGACTTTGGTAAACTGAACGCCGTTGTTGCGGATCACAAGTTCCTTTTCGTAACAAACCCACGGGCGTTCACATTGCTGCGTGGCAAGTATTCCCAGCAAATCCCCGGCGTGGAAATCGTTCTTCTTGAAGCGGAGGATGCCAGCTAATAGTCTTATGAAGAGAATTGAATCAGAGGAAGAGGACGATCTGCGGCCCGAATATGACTTTTCTCAAATGAAGTGTGGCGTGCGCGGCAAATACGTCGAGCGCTACCGCAAGGGAACAAACCTGGTGTTGCTTGATCCGGACGTTGCAGATGCATTTCCAGATGCGAAAGCTGTGAATGATGCGCTGCGTTTATTGCTCCGGGAAAAGCACAGTCCGCAGCCGCGTTGAGTCTGATCGCAGAGGCCCAACGTCTCCCTCTGCGCGGCATTGTGCGTGAAGCAAGCGCGGTATCAATCGACGATGCTTTGCGCCTGCGTCTGTGGAAAGGCGTCGTGAATTGCCGCGTCGAAGGAACCGAAGAACAGTAAAAAATGAAACGCAACCGGATCGTTATTAATCTCGATCAAGCGCCGCCGGGCCCCGGGGGTAAAAGGGGAGCGGGCAGAGGACTCTCCCGCACCCTGATAATTATTGCGGTGGTACTCCTGCTGTTGGTGGGCGGCATCGTGGGAGGCGGTTACGCCTGGTGGCGCCATTATCAGAACGGGCCGGCGTATTCGCTGGCGCTGCTGGCGGATGCGTCGCAACGTAATGACACCGCCACAGTCGACAACCTGCTCGACAACGACAAAGTCACAGAGGATTTTGTCGCGCAGGTCCGTCAACGCGCGACCGGCTCTTTCCTGTCGTCAATCAGCTCAACCTGGTCCGCTCAGACTGATTCCGCCATGCAGACCCTGACTCCAAAACTAAAACAGACCGTGCATGATTCATTTGTTAACGAGCTTAAGCGATTGACTGAGCCGGCGTTGGGCAAGCCTTTCATCCTTGTGGCTCTGGCCATCAACAGCTTCGCCGACATCAAGCAGACAGACAATGTCGCGCACGCTGTCGTGAATATCAAAGACGAGCACCTTCAGCTTACAATGCAGCAGGACAGTGGTCGGTGGCGGATTACGGCGGTGCAAGACGACAAGCTTGCGCAACAGATTGCCGACGGAGTTAAGCAAAACTTGCCGTCGACCGGCAGTCGCATACAGGAAGAGATAAACAAACAGTGGGACAAGGTGAAGATTAAGTAGCATAGATATTATGAAGCTCTGATCAAGTTGGGAGTCTTCAAAAGTACCAACCACAGCCGCGGAGCGGCAAAAGATCTCTAGCCCACGGCGTGAGCCGTGGGTAGGGATTGGGGTCTATGAGATAGCCGCAGAGCGGCGAAACTCGAAATGAAATTAACGGGTGTTTCGCCCCTGCCGGGGCTGGTTTGCATTGGCTTCTTGTCCCATGGCTCACGCCATGGGCTCCAGATCTTATGCCGCTCCGCGGCTGATCCCGGCCCGTTCATTGAGGCTTAGCTGATCACTCATGACCAACGCCAAACCAAAAACCTTCGAGACCTCGCTGGAAGAGCTCGAGCGTATCGTGCGCGAGCTGGAGCAAGGAGAACTGACCCTTGAGAAAAGTCTCGAGTTGTTTGAGCGGGGTGTGAAGCTTTCACGCGAATGCCAGGAGCGTCTGACTCAAGCCGAACGCCGGATCGAGATCTTAATGCGCGACAATCAGGGACGCGCCGCGGTGCGACCATTCGATCCTGAAAGTGAGTTGGGCGGCGACGACGACGATCTTTCCTAGAGACTCTCTGTGGTTCTCTGTGAGATCTCTGTACCTCTGTGGTGAGAACTGCTGAAGAAACACTCACCACAGAGACCGGCGAGGTCCACAGAGATTCACAGAGAAACACCTTTCGAGTGAACCAGACCACCAATCCAGACCTTTCGATCGACGCGCGCGAATTCCTCGCTTCGTGTCGTGCGCTGATTGATACGGAACTCGATCGCCTAATCCCAAAAGAGACCGACGAACCCACCCGCGTCCATGCGGCAATTCGCTGGAGCCTGTTCGCCGGCGGCAAAAGATTTCGACCGGCGCTCTTGCTCGCCTCCGGGCAGACGTTTGGAGCGAGCACTGATGATCTGCTGCGCACGGCTTGCGCGCTCGAGATGATTCACACCTATTCCCTGATTCACGATGATTTGCCTTCGATGGATAACGACGAGCTGCGCCGCGGCCGGCCCACGTGTCATGTAAAGTTTGACGAAGCCACTGCAGTTCTCGCCGGTGACGCGCTTCAGACGCTCGCGTTCCAAGCGATAGTCGAGGACGAACAGTTGTCGACCCAACTTCGAGTGCAATTAATCGCTGAGATCGCTCGCGCTGCCGGAACTCCTGAAGGTATGATCGCGGGCCAGGCGCACGACCTGAATGCGGAATCACGAGAGGTCACTAAGGTAGAGCTGGAACGGATTCATCATCGCAAGACTGGCGCCTTGATTCGCGCGGCGGCGCGTTGCGGCGCCCTCATCGCCGACGCGGAACCACGCGAACTCGAGGCCGTCAACGATTACGCGACGAACCTCGGCCTCCTATTTCAGATCACAGACGATCTACTAGACGTGACCGCGACTGTGGAAGATCTCGGCAAGACTCCCGGGAAAGACGCGCGCTCGCGCAAAGCTACTTATCCTGCCCTCTACGGAATTGAAGCAACCCGGGCGCAACTTGAGGCCGTGCATCGCGCCGCGTGCAATGCGCTTGAGAGCATTGACCAACCAACGCAACTGCTACTCTCGATCGCGGATTTTATTCGTGAACGCCAAGCGTGAGTTTGGAGTGCGGCGACTTGTCGCGCTTTTGTCTTGAAGGCGAATCAAATTGAAAAGCGGTGACAAGTCACCGCACTCCAAATTTCAGCCGGCATATGCCGCGTAGACGCTTTTCACCTTCTCCAGAAAATCACGGCGGTCGATTAGGTAATGAAGTTTGACGGGCTCGGAGACGATCGCCTCAGGTTCGGGCTGAACGGGCTTTCCCTTGCGGGACTTCGATGATTTCTTCGCGGCCGTCTTTGTAGCTTTCTTTTTCGTCGCTTTCTTCGAAGCGGCAACCCGGTCGCTATCCTGAGTAGTCGGGGTTTTGACACTCGACCATTGGTGTGTCGCTGCCAGGTGATCGATCAGCTTTTCAAACACTTCGCCAGGTTCGCGCTCAGTGATTCCCATCTGATCGAGATAGCCGCTGTAGCGCAGACGCCGGATCAAATCCATCAGCGTCAAACGGCCCTCGAGCGTCATGCCACCATGCGCGTGTGAGCGGCTGGCGAGATACTGGATTAAGAGGGCTTCGCTGTAGAGATTGGGCGCCAGAAACAAGCGTGCGCCGTCGCGTTCCCAGCCTTCGGTCAATCGGCTGGAGCGGCGCACGGCCCGCAATTCATCAAAGGCTTTATCCCAATTTGTTTTGGGCTCGCGGCGTTCCAGGTACATGCGTGTCGCATCGATCAGCCAGCTCTCATCAGCAAAATCGAGACTGCGGCCGAGTGTGTCCAGCCATTCAAAAAGCACGGCGCGCGAATCGGATTTCTTTTCGATCATCAGAAACTGATCGTCGGCCTGTGGCAACTTTTTGAGCAGCGCGCGGCGCGGAGCATCGGTAGATTTACCGCCTTCAATGCAGAAAGTATCAAAGCGCGCCAACCAACGCTTCGCTGATCCGCAATAAGGGCAGCGCGGACTTTTCTCTTCACTGTCGAAGTAAGGCCGGGTCGCGGTCCGGCTGGTCAGTTCTTCGATAGTGGGTGTGTGGCGTTTGATTTCAGAAAAGGCTGTGCGCGGCGCCAGTCCCAGTTGTTTGGTGAAGATGTCGAAGATGCACGCAAGGCAAACGAGAGTCGTGTACTCAGTGATGGTTCCCGGTGGGAACTCACTGAGATCGAGCTCACGCTTTTTCGTCGCAGGCATGCAAGGATTTAATCACAAAGACTGAAGTGAAGTTAGTACTATTTGCGTAAGCGGGTGGGTATTCGAGTCGACGCGTGACCAGCTTTGCGGCTCTGCCGCAGCACAATGCGGTAAGCCTCCGGCTTACCGTTGGGTCGACTAATTCTCTTGAGGCTATGCCTCCGTGTCGCCGGCAGAGGCGTAGCCTCCCTGAAATATTTGCATCCGCCGGAAAGCCGGAGGCTTTCCGCAGTGTGCTGCGGCGAAGCCGCCAAATACGCGCCCCCTGGCTATTACATCACGCCCGGTGCTGACCTCTCTGTCGCGGTGAATTTCGTTAGGCAATCGCCACCAACGCCGGTTCGCTGTCGGTGTGCCCCAGAGCCAGATCGAGTTCGGCGGCCACATCGCCGCTGCCCGCGGTAAGTTTTTTGAAGTCGAACAACTCGCGATCGAACAAGTGTGACGGGATGACTTTTCCCATAGCATTGAGCATCGAAGCCCGCACGTTCGGAATCTCGTGCTCGAGTTCAGCAATCAACTTCTTGATGCGCGCGCGTTTCAGGTTTGTCTGCGATCCGCAAAGGTCGCAGGGAATGATTGGGAACTGTTCCTCGGCGGCGAATTCGGCAATGTCACTCTCGCGGCAATAGGCCAGGGGGCGAATGACGGTGTTGCGGCCATCGTCCGAACGCAGCACCGGCGGCATTGCTTTGAGCGATCCGACATAAAAGAGATTCAGCAGGAAGGTCGCGATGATGTCGTCGGCATGATGACCCAGAGCGATCCTGCTACAACCTTCTTCAACCGCGATGTTGTAGAGAATGCCACGCCGCAGACGCGAACAGACGGCACAGAATGTCTTGCCCTCCGGCACCAGACGCTTCACGACTGAATAGGTGTCCCGCTCGACGATGCGAAACGGCACGCCGCGATCGCTCAGGTATCCGGGCAGAGCCCCGGCTGGAAACCCCGGCTGTTTTTGATCCAAATTAACTGCCAGCAGATCGAACCTGACGGGCGCGCGTTGCTGCACATCGAGCAGCAAAT
The DNA here is from genome assembly GCA_035317005.1 of Pyrinomonadaceae bacterium. Classification (GTDB taxonomy): domain Bacteria; phylum Acidobacteriota; class Blastocatellia; order Pyrinomonadales; family Pyrinomonadaceae; genus UBA11740. The sequence continues at coordinate 80,757 of DATHHW010000140.1, forward strand.
CCAGCAGAGTGTAGCTGTCCTTCCCGCCCGACAGGCAAACCATTATCCGGTCGCCGTCTTCGATCATGCGAAAGTCTGAGATCGCCTCGCCCATGCGGCGCAGCAGTCTGGTTTTTGCTTTGCTTGGAACAGACATCAGTTGTTCATCAGGATGCCACGCGCAGACTCGTGCTGACAAGAACGGGGTAATGGGGTAAAAGTGGTGCTACCAGTCGGGTCGTGATTCGGGGCAATAGCCCGACCGTCAGGGAGGGCTCCGAAGTGCGTGAATTGAGCCCTCCCTGACGGTCGGGCTACTGCCCCGGAGATTAACACCACACTTTTACCCCGCTACTAGAGAAGGCAAATGCTTGACGGCAAGTCAGGCACGGCCAATAATGCGCGCGTCAGAAAACTCTCGGACTCAAGTCCTCTCGTGATCCTGTTCCAACTCTGAGGTAGCTATCATGAAGCAAAGACAACTCAGAATCCTGCTCCTGGTTCTTTCATTGGTCTTACTCACCCTGCCGCTGATCAACGCGCACGGCGCAGGCGGCCGCATCGAAGGAAAAGTTATCGATCCGAAGGGCGCCGCCATTGCCGGCGCGATCGTCACCGTTACAGACCCGGTCAGTAACCAGAACTTCAGGGCAATGGTGGGGCCATGTCATCGGTTGGGACAGTTATCATGACCAGTGGATGAGCGAGGGATTTGCCGAGTTCTCGGCGTCGCTCTACGTTCAGTTCGTGCGTCAGGATTTGAAGAAGTTTCTCGACTACTGGGACCACCAGCGTGATCTGATCACGCAGTCAGGACCGGCGACGCGTGACATTAAACCTTACACCATCGGTCCTGTCACCCAGGGCTACCGTCTCAGCAACGCCAAGACGCGCGCCGCCTATCAGTTCCTCGTCTATCCGAAGGGCGCTTACATTCTGCACATGATCCGCATGATGTTCTTCACCGCGCGCGACCGGGATGCGCGGTTTCAGTTGCTGATGCACGACTTTGTCCAGACTTACTTCAATCACGATGTTTCGACTGAAGACTTCAAGCGCATCGTCGAAAAGCACATGTCGAAGGACATGGATCTGGATGGCAATCAGCGTCTGGACTGGTTCTTCAACGAATGGGTTTACGGAACAGAGATACCCAGCTATAAATTTGAATATCAACTATCGCCGGATGACTCAGCTATTTCCTGGCGCATTACGCAATCCGGAGTGAGCGACAATTTCAAGATGCTGGTGCCCATATATCTGGACTTCGGCAAAGGGTTCACGAGGATTGGCTCCGTCACTCTCAGGGGTAACGCATCCGTCGAGCTAAAAGATTTGAAAATGCCGCAACCGATAAAGCGAGCGGCCATCTGTGCGATGGACGACGTGCTGGCGCTGAGCATTCAAACCAAGTAGCCAAGCTTAATTGCGCGCCAAAAGGTCTTGTGCCTCCGCCAAGCCTGTGATAACCTGCGCCCGCTACACAAATCGGATCGTCCCAAAAATAGACCCGTCCGGCACATGTCCGAAGCGGGTTCTTCCCACAAGAACAAATTGGATCCAACCCTGAGACCGCGAAAGCGGCCTCTGTGGAGAATGACGATGGCCCCAGCTAAGGCGGTTCTGAAGTTTGAACCAACAGGTGAGAGCTCCAAACGCGGTCCCAATGGGCTGACAGGGACCGAACAGTTGCCCGTGCGTCCGGTCGCCACTTCGTCCGCGGCGGTGCCAATGGCCCGTCCGCGCCGAGACCTCCACAACTCAAACTTTCAGGCCCGCGTTCCCATCGTCACCGGCGAAGCTTCTTTCCGTGGATTGATGCCGGTGGATGGAATCATTTCCGGGCAACTGGGCGCCAACGGCAGCTCGCTCACCATCAAACAGCGTCCGCGCAGCGCCCCTGTTGAATCTGAGCCGGAGCTCACCGGCGAAATCAGTTTCAAAGATATGTTGCGGGTGAACGGCCACATTTCCGGCAAGGTGATGTCGCAGAAAGGAACGCTGATCGTTGATCAGTCGGCGCTGGTAGATGGTGACATCGACGTCGGAGCAGTAGTGGTCAGCGGCACCGTCAACGGAGACGTCATCGGCCATGAACGAGTTGAGCTCGGTCCAGCCGCCGTAATCAATGGCAACATCTCGACTCGCACCCTCACCATGAAACCCGGCGCGGTCTTTCAGGGCGACTGCCGGATGCTCAAGAATGAAAACTGCGACGGGTGACTGGCCGGATCGAACGAGGGTGGCGCTATGTCTGATCCTCCAGTAGAAGATTCTCCTCTGAACCAGCCTCCTGACTCCGAATTCGCTGACGTTCATCTTGATACATCTTCATACTTTGAAGCCTGGCTCGAAGAACTCAAGCCGACGCTGGAGCCCCGGAAAAATCTTGTGCCTGCGTCGCTCGCTGTTGATGACGCAGCGCCGATGGGTGAACTTAGATTCGAGGGCACGCTGCGCGTCGATTGCTATGTCACCGGCCGGCTGCGATCGTTGACCGGGACGTTATTCGTAAGTGAAACCGCGGAAATCGAGTCTGACATCTTCGTCGCCACCGCAATCATTGACGGAGTCATGCATGGCGACATTCACGCCACCGAACGCGTCGAACTTCAAAGTCATGCCCAGGTGTTTGGCTATATCGAATCGCCGGCCCTCGCCATTCAGCCAGGCGCACTTTTCGAAGGTCAATGCCATTTCCTGCCGTCGCCTTTCAAATCGGCTATCGCTTTAGATCGCGAAGAGCAGCAGCAATGCAGTCATAGCGACACTTCGATAAACGTGAAGCAGGAGATTGCCTCCGGCGCGCGCGACGAAGAAACAGAGGAAGTGGAACCCTCCGCTGCCGTCGCTGCCGCAATCTGACGAGATGAACCTGTCTCATTAGCAACAGGCTGCTTTCGGTCATAAGTGTTGGGTGATTCGGTACAGAACCGAGAGCGGTAGCGACCGGATGCAAGCACTCACCTCCGTCCCCCAACTCTCTTTCCCATGACATTGGTTAGCGCAGGTTGAGTGTAGGATCCGGTCGCTACCGCTCTCGGTTCTGTACGAACTCTTTCTTGGCCCGGCTCTCGATCATGACGTTTGCGAACCGGATCAACGCTGAGCGTTGCCGTCCCTCGTTATCAGCGCGCGATTCTATGGTAGAGTCTTCCCGCTTTCTCAATTCAAAGGATGACTCTGTTACCCACTTGCTACCGCTAACGGTTCTGTAACCATGATTGATCTACGCAGTGACACGGTAACGAAGCCGACGCCGCAGATGCGTCGCGCGATGGCCGAAGCCGAAGTCGGCGACGACGTCTATGGCGAAGACCCAACAGTCAATCGCCTGCAGGAAAGGGCGGCCGAGATATTCGAAAAGGAAGCGGCGATCTTTGTGCCCACGGGCTCGATGGGAAACCAGACCGCGGTCAAGCTGCACACGCGTCCCGGCCAGGAAGTGATCATCGAAGAACGCGGACATATCTACAATTTTGAAATGGCGACGATGTCGGCGTTCTCAGGAGTTTTGGCGCGGCCGGTGAAAAGCAACGAGGGCAGCGGCATCCTGAACTGGGACGAGATCGCGCCCGCAATTCACACGCAGACTGCTTATTATGTGGCGCCGACTGGTTTGATCGCGCTCGAAAATTCGCACAATCTGGCAGGCGGCTCAGTCCTGACGCGCGATCGCACGGAAGACATTTGTGCGCGGGCGCATGAAAAGAATTTGCCGGTGCATCTGGACGGCGCGCGGATCTTCAACGCGGCCGCGGCGCTCGGCGAAACCGTCGCCGATCTGGCGCGTCCGGCGGATTCGGTGATGTTTTGTCTGTCGAAAGGTTTGGGCGCGCCGGTCGGATCGATGCTGCTGGGCACGCGCGCGTTCATCGACGAAGCGCGCGTCGTGCGCAAGATGCTCGGCGGCGGCATGCGCCAGGCAGGCGTGCTGGCCGCTGCCGGTCTGATCGCTCTCGAAGAATCGCCAAAAGGCCTGCCCGAAGATCACGCCAACGCCAAACTGCTGGCCGAAGGACTCGCCGAGCTGCCAGGCATAAAGATCGATCCCGAGAAAGTCGTCACCAACATCGTGATCTTCGAAGTCGGTGAGACAGGAATGACGGCCGATGGGATTTGCGCGCAACTGCGAGAGCGCGGCGTGCTGGCCTCGGGTTTTGGTTCGTCGATCCGCATGGTCACGCACTATGACGTGGTGCGTGCTGATATTGAGACGGCGTTGCGGGAACTGCGTGCCGTTTTGGCAAGTCGAGAGTAAACTCGGTGTGAACTAATGGATCAATGAGGTTGGCTCCATGGCGACGCTGGAACAGATAATTAATGAAGCACACGCACTCTCGCCCGCTGAGAAGCTGAAATTACGCCAGGAACTTGACCGCGAATTGGTTCAAACGGACGCCGTGCAGTCGCGTGCAACAGAAAGTGATTGGGTTGATCGTCACCGTGACAAAGAACTGATCAAATCCGAAATCGAAAAAGTACCGGAGGACCGACTCGAAGAACTCTATTCAGTCGTGAAGGTCTTCTCAGAGCCGGGTGGCAATGGGGACGGCCGCAGCCTCATGTCTAAGCTTAGAGCGATCAGGATCGACGGGCCTGAAGACTTTGCCGAGAATATTGACCTCTAGCTCGTTGTTCAAATTGCGAGGAGAGGTCCAGAGTTCTTAATGGCAAAGAACTTTAGAGCGGCGTCGATTCAGGTTATGGACGACTTTTTTACCTCCAGCAAAATCCAAATAGTTCATCTCTACCCTGATTTGTTTGACAAAGGCTTCTCTTTGTATCGATCCCGCCTTGATCAAACTTGGGGCTTGATAGATTGTGTATCGTTCATTGTAATGCGGGAAGCTGGTATCGTTGAGTCATTAACGGCTGACAAGCACTTCGAGCAGGCTGGCTTTCGAGCGCTCTTGCGGAGTTAGGTGAAAACTCGAATATCTGTTCTTGTCAGCAGTGACTATTGGAAACACTTAGATGAAGCGAAGCACACGTGGATGCGGATGCGCGATTGCCGTGCTCGTCCTTTTGCTGGGGGCGGGCGGCTTTGGCTTTTGGAAGTACGGCTTGCCGTGGCTGCGCGCGCGTCCGCCGAAACCTTCCGGTGAATTGCAAGTTCACGTGCTCGACGTGGGACCGATCGAAGGCGATTCGATTCTGATCATTTCGCCCGCGGGTAAGTCAGTCTTGATTGATGCCGGCGACGCTGGTAAAGGCAAAGTCGTGCTCGACGCTTTGAAGCGCTACAAAGTCGAGCGTCTCGATTATTTCATCGCCACTCACCCTCATCCAGATCACATTGGCGGCGCGGATGAAGTGCTCAAAGGAATCAAAGTCGCCAACGTAATCGATAACGGCGTCGATCTTTCCACGCCCGCGCCCGAAGTCACGACAAAACCTGGGAAGGGTAAGAAAGCCGCACCGCCACCTCCGCCGCCGAAGAAGAGCAAAGCCAAAACGGTGACGGGCTTTTTCGACGAATACCGGGACGCACTGAAGCAGAACGGGGCGCAATACGAAAAGGCCGAGCCGGGAAAGAAATACGATCTCGGCGGCGGCGCGATTCTGACTGTGCTCGCACCGAGCGAGCCGTTCTTCAACAAAGACCAGATGAAGGGCGGCGGCAACGACACGAATGCAAACTCAATCGTGCTCCGGCTTGATTACGGCGATTTCTCGATGCTGTTCATGGGCGATGCCGAAAGCCAGACCGAGGAACGATTGCTGGGCAAGAAAGATCTTGATCTGGAGGCGAAAGTGATTAAGGTCGCGCACCACGGTTCGAAATACGCAACTTCAGAGAATTTCATGAAGCGGGTGAAACCCGAAGCTGCAATCATCTCCGACGGTGGATGGAATCGTTATGGACATCCGGCGCAGTCAGTTCTCGATCGACTGAAAGCAGCGAATGTGAAAGTCTGGCGCACGGACCTGCAAGGCGAGGTGACGATTACTACCAAAGGCAAAGGCGATTCAGGCAAGCTGTACGAGATCAAAACTGCGAAAGAGAGCAAAGAAGACATCTGGATGGGACGGGAAGGGATGAAAGATGATTCGTCGCGTTCGGGGTTTATCGCGTACGGTGATTTCGGGGCGCCACCGAAGCCGAAGACTGAGAAGCCCAAGAAGAAGTGAGTCTGATTTTGCGGCTTTGCCGCCGCAACAGTGCGGTAAGGCTTCGCCTTACCGGGGCGAGTGCTCATTAGTCATGCCTTGAGGCTGCGCCTCAATGCGAGGCATAGTCTCCTCATTTTCTTAATCTGACCGTACGGTAAGGCAGAGCCTTACCGCACTGGTGAGCGGCAAAGCCGCCGACCGAATGTCTGAAGCGATGACCAAACCTGCAACCTACGCGTCGGCCGGCGTGGACATAGACGCCGCCAACCGCGCCACTGAAAAGATCAAAGAACTTGCGCGCGCCACGTTCAACGAGCGTACGCTGTCTGAGATTGGCAGCTTTGGCGGCATGTTCGATGGCGCGTTCCCCGGTATGCGCCAACCGGTGCTGGTCGCTTCGGCTGATGGGGTCGGCACCAAGCTGAAGATCGCTTTCGCGACCGGCATCCATAACACCATCGGACGCGATCTGGTGAATCACTGTGTCAACGACATCCTGGTTCAGGGGGCGCGGCCGCTTTTCTTTCTCGACTACATCGCCACCGGTAAGCTGGCGCCCGACACCGTCGCAGCGATCGTCGAGGGCATCGCCAACGGTTGTCGTGAAAATGGCAGCGTGTTGCTCGGAGGCGAGACGGCCGAGATGCCCGGCTTTTACGCTGACGGTGAATACGACGTGGCCGGATTCATCGTCGGAGTCGTGGATCGCGAACGAGTGATCGACGGTCACGCAATTGCCCCGGGCGATATCGTGCTGGGACTGCCTTCAGTTGGATTGCATACCAACGGCTATTCTCTGGCGCGTAAACTTTTCTTCAAAGATTCAGGCTGCGCGCCGGACACCTATCTCGATGATCTTGGCGAGACGATCGGTGCGGCGCTTTTGAAACCGCATGTTAGTTACCTGCGCGCACTCGAAGGTCTGCTTGATTCAGGAGCCATAAAAGGACTGGCGCACATAACCGGCGGCGGGCTGCTGGAAAATATTCCACGCATCCTGCCCGAAGGAACCAGCGTGCAAATCAAACGGGGATCGTGGCCGGTGCTGCCGATCTTTGAAATGATGCAACGCATCGGGAATATTGAAGACGCAGAGATGTATCGCACCTTCAATATGGGCATCGGACTGGTCGTCGTCTGCGCGCAAACAGAGGTGGCCGAGATAACGTCGCAGGTGCGAGAGCGTGGGACGAATTGCTTTGAGATCGGCCGCGTGAACGAAGGACCGCGCAACGTCGTGATCGAGTGAGTGGCACGGACTTCAGTCTGTGATTTCTTTAACAGACCGGATCACAGGCTGAAGTCTATGCTCTTAGTCAAGAGGACTACCTTTAATGAACGAATGGCTCGAAGATTTCCGCGAGACGATCGACTCGGCAACGCCGCGCTTGATGGAGATCAGCGAAACGCAAAGCGAACAACCACGGGCCGAAGAACATTGGTCCGCAAAACAGATCATTGGCCACCTGATCGACTCGGCCACGAACAACCACGCGCGGTTTGTGTTGGCCCAAACCAAAGACGATCTTATCTTTTCGGGTTATGACCAGAACAGTTGGGTGGAGATTCAGCATTACCAGGAGGCCCACTGGCCCCAGCTCGTGGATCTATGGCGCGCTTACAACCTCCATCTGCTGCACGTGATGGCGCATACTCCGGCAGACAAGATGAACAACCCCTGCACCCAGCACAGCCTGCAAGCAATTGCTTTCAAAACCGTCAGTAAGTCTGAACCGGTGACCCTTGAGTATCTGATGAAGGACTATGTCGTTCATCTGAAACATCACCTAAGCCAGATTTTTGACAACGGCGCAGACTAGCTCATGTCGCAAACCCTGGACGCAGTTGAGCACGCTCGGATCGCTATCCTGATCTCCGGCCGCGGATCGAACATGGTCGCGCTGGCCGAGGCAGTGCTTGATGGCCGGATCGCCAACGCCGAGATCGCAATCGTAATCAGCGATCAATCAAACGCGGAGGGTCTCGCTAAAGCTAAACAGCTTGGAATTGAAACTCTGGTAGTCGAGCGTCGGGGCCGCCCGCGCGCGGAACACGATCGCGAAGTCGTGGCGGCGTTGCAGCCTCGTCAAATCGATCTGGTTTGTCTGGCCGGATACATGCGCGTGTTGTCGAGCGAATTCATCGCAGCGTATCGAGGACGAATCCTGAACATTCACCCGAGTCTGCTGCCTTTGTTTCCGGGGCTTGACGCGCAGCAGCAGGCGCTCGAACAGTGCGTGGAATCATCCGGTTGCACGGTTCATTTCGTTGACGAAACGCTGGATGGCGGACCCATCATTGCGCAACGTGTCGTGCCCGTTCACAACGGCGACACGATTGAGAGATTGTCGGCACGAATCTTGGAAGAAGAGCATCGGCTGTACCCGGAAGCTGTGGCGCTGGTATTGGGAAGCATTGGCGGTTTGCCGGCAACTGGCCAATGACATGCGGCTTGAGGTTTCTAAACGCCTTGCCAAGTCTTGACTCATGCTAAGAGCTGATCTGATACTGCTCTTAGGATGGATGAAATGATCAAACCGACCCGAGTTCAAGCCCTTCCCGAGTATCGCATCTACCTCGAGTTTTCTGATGGAGCCAAAGGCGAGGTGGATTTATCAGATCTCGCGAGTAACGGTGTCTTTCAAGCTTGGAACGATGATGACTTTTTTGAAAAGGTGCATCTTGGCGACCATCATGAAATCAAATGGAAAGATGAAATTGAATTGTGCGCTGATTCACTTTACCTGAAGCTGACGGGCAAGTCTCCGGAGGAGTTATTCCCAAAACTCCGACGCGAAGCCTCCGCCCTTCAGCAGGGAACGTCTAATGACTCAACTTGACCAACTATGAGCACTGAAATAGCCACACTATTGGTTAGCTCACCCGATGTCTGCGGCGGTCGGCTGCGGATCGAGGGGACGCGCATCACCGTAAATCAGATCGTCACCTTGTATAAACAAGGTCACAGTGCTGAGGAAATTGCGGACCAGTATTCACATCTCACCATGGCGCAAGTTTATGCGGCGCTGCTTCACTACCACACGAATCAGGAAGAGATCGATGCCGATTTAGCTACAGAGGAAAAGGAAGCCGACGAGCTGGAGCGCGAACATCGAAGTCAGCACTCCCAGCCTGATGCAGATAAGTCTGTACATAGATGAGGACGCGATGTCGCGCGCTTTGATTCGAGGCCTTCGTTCTCGCGGGATTGAAGTCACGACTGTTCTTGACGAAGAAGGGTCGGCGATAGCGATCGAGCGCAACTCGAATATGCCTGGCAAATCAAACGCGTGCTCTACACGTTTAATGTGGGCGACTTTTGCCGGTTGCATCAGCAATATCTCACCGAGGGAAAGCCTCACGCGGGGATCGTCGTGGTCCACAGACAACGATATTCAGTCGGTGAGCAGTTGCGGTTGTTACTCAAGGTCGCAGATATGAAATCCGCAAAAGACATGATTGACCACTTATTGTTTCTTTGATGATTGCCCCTAGTGTCTGCCGTCATCACCTCAGACGAAACCCTCGTAATCGAAACGCCTGAGCGCGTGCCGCTGCATTTTGCCTTGGCGTCGATCGGCAACCGTTTCATCGCCTGCGCCATCGATCACACGATTCAGATCGTCACCTTGATCGTGCTATTTATTTTTTTCGCGATCGTTGCCGACTACGCCGATTTCGGCAGCCGTCTTACAAACGCACCCAAGTGGGTCATCGCGCTGCTGGTGATCCTCGTCTTTTTGCTGATGTCCGGATACTTCGCGATTTTCGAATGGCTGTGGCATGGCCAAACGCCAGGCAAGCGCTGGATGAAGCTGCGAGTAATTCGCGAAGACGGACGGCCCATCAGTTTCTTTGAAGCGATCGTGCGAAATCTTCTGCGCGAATTCGACATCATGCCGTTTCCGTTTTACTCAATCGGTCTGATTTCAGTTTTTTCAACCGATCGAGACCAGCGCGTCGGCGACCTGGTCGCCGGGACGGTGGTCGTGCGCGAGCGCGAAGCCGAGGCGCCGGCCTTCGCGGAAGTTTTTGCCTCGCCGGTTTCCGATCCGGCGCTGCGCCGTTCGTTCCCGCCGGTCCAATTCACCGCCGATGTCAACAACCTGACCGAGCAGGAAATTTCAGTGGTGGAAAGTTTTCTGCGGCGGCGCTGGGATTTGAAAGACTATCCGCGCCAATGGATGGCCTGGCGCGTAGCGATGCCGATTCTTTTCAAACTGCGGCCGCGTTATGATCTGGCGACTTTTACCTACGAAGGTTTTTTGGAAGAGCTGCTGCATCGCTATCGCGAGCGGCACCGGTTCATTGACTGATCACTTTAGAGTCCGTCGACAAAGCGAAGCAACGGCCGGCGCTTTTAGTCCGACAAACGTCGCATCCTGGATTTCTGCTAAAGTTTAAGCGACAGGCAAGAGGTTGCGGGACATCCAGAGCGGTGTCGCCCTCCGCTGCCACCGCACTCCAAATTGACCTCGCTCCTGCCCTTTGCTAGCCTTCTTGGTTTCCGATCCCGTTGAATTTCTTAACCTTGGAAAGGCAATCATAAAGTTATGGCTCGTGAAGTATTCATTCTTGGTGGCAAGCGCACGCCGATGGGCGAGTATGTAGGCGCGCTGAAAGATGTCTCAGCGATTGAGCTCGGCGCAATCGCGGCGCGCGCGGCGTTGGAAACAACCGGGGTCGCGCCGGATGAAATCGATCACACTGTGATCGGCAACGCGCTGCAAACCTCTGGTGACGCGATCTATGGCGCCAGGCACGTCGCTTTGAAGGCCGGGGTTCCTTTCGATCGTCCCGCGCTGACGGTCAACCGTCTTTGTGGCAGCGGCATTCAGTCAATCATTTCCGGGGCGCAAATGATCCAGCTCGACGAGGCCCAGGCCTGTCTGGTTGGCGGAATGGAATCGATGTCGCAGGCGCCACATGTGATTCGCGGCGCGCGATCCGGTTTCGGTTTGGGACAGGGCAAGCTTGAAGACAGCCTGATGGTCGCGCTGCTGGATACTTACTGCAACGTGCCGATGGCCGGCACGGCCGAGAATCTGGCGCGCAAATTTGAAATCCCGCGCGAGGATCAGGACCAGTATGCGCTGCGTTCGCAGCAAGCTGCCAAGCGCGCTCTTGACGCCGGATTTTTCGCCGCGGAGATCGTGCCGGTGGAAGTGAAGACCCGGAAGGGCGCCGTACTTTTCGAGCAGGACGACCATCTGCGGCCCGACACAACTCTGGAAGGCCTGGCGAAGCTCCGACCGGCATTCAGCAAAGATGGATTCGTCACCGCCGGCAACGCCTCAGGCATAGTCGACGGCGCCGCGGCCCTGGTTATCGCCGGTGAGGACTTCGTCAATGCAAGGAAACTCAAACCCATGGGCCGCATCGTTAGCTGGGCCTATGCCGGAGTCGAGCCTGAGATCATGGGGATCGGTCCGGTGCCCGCAACTCGTCAGGCACTCGAGAAAGCCGGCTTGAAACTTTCGGATATCGACCTGATTGAAGTCAACGAGGCGTTCGCGGCGCAGTACCTCGCGGTGGAACAGGAACTTGGTCTCGATCGCGAAAAAACGAACGTCAACGGTGGGGCGATTGCTCTCGGTCATCCACTGGGTGCAACCGGGACGCGACTCGTCCTGACTTTACTGCACGAGCTTCAGCGACGAGGTGGCCGTTATGGATTGGCGACTGCTTGCATTGGCGGCGGGCAAGGCATCGCGATTATTTGTGAGCGAGTTTAAGATTCTTAACGTGACCGGTAACAGAAGGGACAGTTATCTTCGACGCACAGAGCCGTAAACGCGCCGGCGAGTCCGCAAACCCTGTGGTTGGCTTTTGGCTGCCGCCAATTGAGCTCTCTAGATTTTCATAGAAAATCCAAATTCTCGTCCAGCAGGTTCGCGCAACATAATAAGGAGCAGCGAATAACTGTCGACAAACAACGTCGTTAACGGAATTCACGGCACGAGGGCGGGTCAGGCACAATTCTTGCGAAAAAAGCCCCGCAAGCTTGAATGCGACAGAGGATCGTGTTAACTCACTTTTCATACAGCCATCGTGGTTTTAAGCTTGCCCTTTTACCGCACGTCATGATAGAAACCGCTTTCTGCACTTGTTCGCAGTCTTTCCTTCGGAACAAGGAGTCCAACAAGTTCTCGGAAGTCTCAGTTAATTCTGCGCCCGATGGCTCGCGCGCAAATTGGTCTCAACGATTCTGATTTTCTTAAGGAGTTCTCCTGTTATGTTCAAATCTCTACGATTGTTTATTAGCTCTGTTGTGCTTGTCGCGATGTGCGCGTTGAGCGCGATGGCACAGTCAACAACGACCGGCGCAATCAATGCCACCGTCACGAATCCCAATAAAGAGGTCGTGACTGGCGCTACGGTCACTGTCAAGAATAACGGAACGAACAAGGAAGTGACCGCGACCACCGACGACAATGGCGGCTTCAAGGTCGTAAACCTTGAGCCCGGTACCTACACAGTAACTGTGAATGGATCGGGATTCGCACCCTTTACGAATGAGGGCGTGGTGGTCGAGGTGGGACGTTCGACCACCCTCGACGTGGGGCTATCACTTCAAGGAGTGACCGGAACTGTCCAGGTCACCGCTGAAGCTCCGGTTATCAATACCACCCAGCAGGACTTTTCAACCAACATTAATCAAGTCTCGCTGGACAATCTTCCCGCCAATGGCCGACGCTGGTCCAACTTTGCGATCCTTACGCCCGGCGCAGTGCCCGACGGCACGTTTGGTCTAATCAGCTTCCGCGGCATTTCCGGTTTGCTGAATAATAGTACGATTGACGGAGGCGACAATAACCAGGCGTTCTTTTCGGAGGAGCGAGGACGTACCCGCATCGGCTACGTAGTGAGCCAAGCTGCGATCCGCGAGTTCCAAGTCAACACCTCAAATTTTTCGGCTGAATATGGCCGTTCCGCAGGCGGTGTTATCAATGCCGTAACTAAGTCTGGCACCAATGAGTTTCATGGTACAGGTTTCCTTTATGATCGCAATAACAAATGGGGCGCGCGCAATCCTTTTAGTTTTATCAGCACGTTTGTCAATGGAGTAGTAGGCAAGGAAGCGCTTAAACCGAAAGACGTACGCTACCAGTTCGGTGGAGCTATCGGCGGACCCATCGTTAAAGATAAAGCCTTCTTCTTTTTCAGTTACGACCAGCAGAAGCGCGATTTTCCCGGTGTGGCGGTATTCAGTTCTGCGAGCTATCTCACCACCGTCAACCGCACGACCCTAACGACGAGAGGCTTGACGACTGCCCAGGTCGATTCGGCGTTGAGCTTTATTAATAGTCTCACGGGTGAAACCCCGCGCCGTGGGAATCAAAAGCTCTTTCTACCAAAGTTAGATTGGCACATCACCCCTAATAATACCTTCACGGCCACATATAACCGATTGCGCTGGGCCTCGCCCGCAGGAGTGCAAACAGGGGCAACGGTCACGCGCGACCGTGCGGGTTTCGGAGACGACTTTGTCACGTCTGATTCACTTAACCTGCGTCTTTCTTCAACGGTGTCAAGTAAGTTAGTCAACGAGTTTCGCTTTCTGTGGGCCCATGAACTTGATACGCAGTTTGCTCAGCCCCCACTCCCGGGCGAGCCGACTACGGCAAACGGATTCTCTCCGCAGGTTGCGCTGACGAATGGACTTACTTTTGGCAAAGCAACCTCATTGGATCGCAACGCCCTGCCGGACGAGAGACGCCTTCAATTCGCTGACACTGCAACATACTCCGTCGGTAGTCACACTTTCAAATTCGGCGCCGACATAAATCACGTCCGAGATATAGACGACAATCTGTTCACTGGCGGCGGCTCTTATACCTACTCCAATGTCAACGACTTCATCGTTGATTATGTGAACTTCACTTCAAGCGGAGCCTTGCGAACGGCAGGGGTCACGTGTGCGACGCTTGCGTCGCCGGCGGCTAATACACGCTTGGCAGGTAAGTGCTATACCAGCAACTACGCGCAGGGTTTTGGTGTCCCTCGCTTTCAGGAGACTACCACTGACTTTGCTTTCTTCGGTCAGGACGACTGGCGCGTGACCCCGCGGCTGACGTTGAACCTTGGTCTCCGGTGGGAATATGAAAAATTCCCGCCGCCGTTTCTAGTCAATTCTGCCTTACCGCAAACAGCGAACAAACCAAGTGACAAGAACAACTTTGGTCCGCGCATTGGTTTCGCATTGGACGTCACCGGCGACGGCAAGACGAGCCTGCGTGGTGGTTATGGCCTGTATTACGGACGCATCAACGGCACGATCCAGATTAATGCGCTGATTAATACCGGCCTGTCAACGGGCCAATCCGTTAGTTCAGTACCGGCAAACAGTACGCCTGTTACCCCCGCCGGTAATACCGCGGCGCCTATCTTTCCGAACACTCTGAGCACCGCGCCCGCGGGCACGGCTGGGGTCAATTACTACCGGCAGGGTTTTCAAAACCCGATGATTCATCAAGGCGACGTTGTCATTGAGCGTGAGGTGGCGCGCAACACAATGGTTTCCGCATCTTATCTTTTCAGCTTTGGAAGCCATCTCACTACTTTCGTCGATACGAATCTCAATCCACCGACGGGCACTGGAAGAATCAGAGTTGTGGACGGTCCTGTCGCAGGCCAAAACTGGGTCTTCCCGTATTTCCTGGGGACCAGGCCAAACACAAGCTTTGGGAATATCCTGGAAATTCGCGATAGCGTTTCCACCAAGTACCACGCGCTCGTCTTGCAGGCCAACCGTCGTCTGACTAAGGGCCTGCAATTTCAGACCAGTTACACGCTCTCGAGGGCGCAAGACAACGGTGGATCGCAGAGTTCGGCAACGTTTACACCGGGCTTTTCTTCTGTCTTTAATCCTTTCGACCCAGTGGGCGAAAATGCTCTCTCTCCCTACGACCGCCGGCACAAATTCGTCGCCAGTCTTGTTTACAACACCAACTTCACGAGCCTGAAGAATAACAAGGCGGCTAGGACGATTCTAAATGGCTGGACCATTGCGCCGATCGTGAATATGTTTTCGGGGGCCCGCTACACGGCTGTCACAAACAGCTTTAGTACTTCGAGTACCTTTGGCGCGAGTCCGAACGGCGGCGTCAACGGTTCAAACGGTTCGCTCCGTTTCGCTTTGTTGCCGAACGCTTCTTTTCATATGCCGGCGACCAAATACGTCGATCTCCGTGTGTCACGACGTTTTACCATCAAGGAGAACGCTAAACTCGAGCTGCTGGGTGAAGTCTTCAACATCTTCAACCGCACTCAGGTTACGGGCGTGAATAACCGAATGTATGTGCTTTGCACCGGCACTGGAGCAGCCGGCGCTTGTCCTTTTGGCACCGGCGTATTTGCAACTTTCGACCCAACGTTTGGCACGCCCAGCGATCTCTCCAACGGATTTTTCTTCCGTGAACGGCAAGTGCAACTCGCTGTCCGCTTCGAGTTCTAACTCGCGATCTCGATTGGCTCGTCAATGCGAGTGTTTCAAATCACGGGCGCGTCTTCTTTCGAAGCACGCGCCCTTTTTTTTTCGTTTTTGAAGACCATCGTTAACAAAGTTTTCATTCCCATCAGACTGTTTTAGGCTTGCGCGCGCGTCGCCAATCATGATAGAAATTCGCCATCTGCACTTTTTGTAGTTTTCCTGTTGTAACAAGCGGTTCAAAAACGTTCTCGGAAGTCTCAGTCAAACTCTGCGCCCGATGGCTCGCGCGCAAACTGATCTAAACCGTTCTGATTTTCTCAAGGAGTTCTCCTGCTATGTTTAAATCTCTACGTTTCAGTCTTGCTTCTCTCGTTATGGTCGCGTTCTGCTCACTAAGTGTCATGGCTCAGTCACAAGCCACCACGGCACAAATCTCAGGTGTGGTCAGTGACAGCAACGGCGCCGGCGTTGCGAATGCAAAGGTCAAAGCCACAAATAAAGATAATGGTCTCGTTCGTGAAGTAACAGCCAGCGACGATGGTATCTACACTATCGTTACCCTTCCTCCCGGCAGATACACGGTGGTGGCGGACGCCAGTGGCTTTTCTCCAGCCACGATCGATGACGTGGTTCTCAACGTAGGGCGAACTGAAAATCTGAATTTCACGATGGGGGCTGCTGGTGTCCAGGCAACTGTTCTGGTGACAGCCCAAGCAGTTCAAGTGACTCGCAACGAGTCGGATGCTGTGCTCAACGAGATGGCGATTAGCACCTTGCCCATCAATGGTCGCCGTTTTCAGGACTTCGTGACGCTCACGCCCACCGCCCAGATAGACCCATCGCGCGGTCAGATTTCACTTTCCGGGCAGAAAGGAATCAACGGGAGCGTCAATATCGATGGTGTGGATTACAACCAGCCGTTCTTCGGAGGAATTCGTGGCGGTGAACGTTCGAATCTTGCTTTTACTGTTCCGCAGGAGTCGATCAAAGAATTTCAGGTGGTAGCCTCGGGCTACTCGGCCGAGTTTGGACGATCTTCGGGGGGCATCGTCAACGCCGTAACAAAATCCGGCGAGAATGGTCTCCACGGTTCGGGTTTCTATCTATATCGCCCGCAGCAGCTTGCTCGGGGCAATGAATTCACGCAAGCTTTGTTGGATCAGAAATTGACAGCCCTGGGGATCAATCCCACTTTGGCGCCCACCCAGCATCAATTCGGCGGCTCAATCGGCGGACCAATCAAAAAAGACAAACTCTTCTATTTCGGTGCCTTTGAGAAGCAGCGTTTTCGGGCGCCACGTCAAATTGTTTTCAACTTCCCCACCGGATTTCCACCAAGCTTCATTACTTTGACTGCAGCCCAACAAGCGGTTCTGACCTTTTATCAGGCTGAGCAGACATCTTACCTCCAAACCAATGACGCCTGGGCCGGCTTGGCGCGCATTGACTGGAACATCACTAACAACCACCGGTTCAATGTCCGTGGAAGCATGAGTCGCAACAACGCATTAAACGCTGCGTCCAGAGGTGAAACGTCCGTTGATCCAACCACCAGGCAGGCCTTATCCACCAACGGTACTGAGCAGGACAAGACCAAGATCCTGGTGGCCCAGCTAGTCAGCAATTTCGGCTCGAGCGTGGTTAACGAGCTCCGATTTCAGGCGGCCCGCGAAGACCGGCCGCGTATTTCCAATTCCCTGCTACCGCAAATCCTCACCAGCTTCGCTACGTTCGGTGCGGGCGGATCAGACACGTCGTCATTCCTCCCAAACACTGAGTACGACACCCGCTATCAGGTTGCGGACGCGTTGACCTATATCAAAGGCAACCACAATTTCAAATTCGGCGGTGAGTATAGCCGCCTGTTTGCCGCGCAGACTTTCGGGTTCAATCAGTTTGGCCAGTATAACGCCAGCCTCGGCGCTGCCTGCGCAACCGCGACAAACTGCACGATGCAAACGACCTTGCAGACATTATCTAATGTCGTTCTCCCGCAGAGCGGGGCAACAGCAGCGTTTCTGGGTCGCTTCGACAGTACCAGTGGTAGCGTTTTCTTTCAGAAGCAGATAGGAAACTTAGCAGCGGCCTTGAGGGTGACGGAACTCGCGTTCTTTGGCCAAGACTCCTGGCGGGTCACACCGAAGTTGACTGTCAATTTCGGGCTGCGCGCGGAGCAGCAATACAATCCAACACCCGACGGCAGCAACACTCAGATCGTTAACGTCGCGAAAAACACGATCTTTCCGTTCACCGGAAGGAATGTTGATCCAACAGTGATTCCTGACAGTGGTTGGGATTTTGGTCCGCGCGTCGGCTTTGCTTATGATCCCGAAGGCAAAGGCAAAATGGTTATTCGGGGCTTCGGTGGTATTTATTATGCGCGCACTCCGCTTATTTGGATTGTGCCTGCTACCCAGACGTTTCGACAGCCGCCGGCTGACGTCAGCACGCGTCTTCCTTTCACCCTCGCTGCAACCAACCAAACCGCCTTCAATACTTTCCTGGGTACTGCCGCGGGTACCGCGTACAAAACGATCACAGGTTGCGACCCGACTGCAGCCGCTGGTACCGATGCAAAAAACCGCTGTACACCCAATACACTTTACCGCCAGTTTGCAATTGCCGGCATCAATCTCAACACTTCGCAGCTGAGTAGTCTGCCAATCGTTACAAATCAGAACATATCTGACATTGCCAGTGCGCTTGGATTCACCCCGAGTCCCTTCGTCGGAGCTCAGGTCATTGCGTTCGCCCCGGACTACAAGAACCCTCGTGCGGTCCAGTTTGGAGGCGGAGTTGAACGCGAAATTTCCCGGGGCCTGGTTGTTGGCGTTGACTTCGCTAATGTGTCAACGCACCGCATAGGCAGATTTCGCGACCTGAATTTGCCCGCGCCGTTGACGGGAGCGCAGTACGTTGCT
Organism: Pyrinomonadaceae bacterium; assembly: GCA_035317005.1. Lineage (GTDB taxonomy): Bacteria > Acidobacteriota > Blastocatellia > Pyrinomonadales > Pyrinomonadaceae > UBA11740. The sequence goes on from DATHHW010000140.1 coordinate 99,207, forward strand.
TTCCTAACGGCGAACAACACGGCGGCGAATGTGGCGACGATGGCCGCGCCTGGAGGCGTTTTCGAGCAAATTCTCGGTTCCGGCCGGACCTACATCGCAGTTAATGCCCCAGGGGCGCTTACCTTCCCCACCGGGTCCGTGACGACTCGCCAGCGACCGACTCAGGCTCAGGCGGGCTTTGCGCTCGGTTCAGTTGCTGTTCACGAGTCCAGCGGCAAGTCACTTTATCGCGCCCTGACGTTCCGTGCCCGCTTAGTGCGCAAGCGGGTCCAGGTCAATGCTTATTACACCTTCTCAAGACTTCTGTCTGACGACGATAACGAGCGTCAGGAGGGTGCTGGTTACTCTAATCCATACGATCTGACGCGAGAGTACTACACCAGCAGACTCAATCGTGAAAGCCAGTTTATGGCTAATCCGATTTTCTTTCTGCCGCTCGGTTTTGAAGTTTCGAGTGCCATTCGGGCGCGATCCGGCCAGCCATTTAACGCCACCGTCGGCGCGGATTTGAACGGGGATACGATTAACAATGAGCGGCCACTTCAGGTTCCGGGTTTGGAGTACCAGCGGAACTTTTTCACAAATCGCGGCATCTTCGAGGTCGATCTGCGAGTGCAAAAATCTTTCAAATTTGGTGAGAGACGGCGCTTAGTTCTGTCTACTGAAATTTTCAACATTCTCAATCACCCTAACCTTCTGGCTGGAGCCTTTGCGGCGCCCACCGGTGCAGCTTCTTTCGGCAGCGTTGGACAGTTTTGTGTATCGACATCCCAACTCTGCGGCCTCAGCAGTGGGCCGGGGCCCAACCCGAACTTTTTGCAGATTCGCGATCCTGCCACCGGCGCGATTTCGCTTGCCAACGTGAATGCGGGCAGCCAGGTCTTCCAGATGCAATTGGGAGTTAGATTCCAATTCTAAACGGCTGACTAAATCACGAAAACATTTCCGGGCGCGTCTGCAAAGGCGCGCCCGATTTGTTTTTGGAATCCTTCCTGTCTCGACTTTAGTCGGGCTCTTATCAGGCAAGAAGAACTCAACTGAAGTTTCCAGTCTAAACACTCTCAAAATCAGGACACCCCTTGTTTCGCATTTAGTCATCGTTGGTATAATCGCCATCGAAACAATGCCGGCAAATTCCAAACTGTCAGAACTGAACTCTCCTGCCGCGGGCGCCGTCGAGCGGGCGGCACAAATTAGAGCCAGAGCGATCGAGCTCGGCTTTCACAAAGTGGGAATCGTTCGGCCTGACGCCTTATCTGGAGAACGAGTTCGGCTCAAAGAATGGCTGGCTCGCGGCTTTCAAGGTGAGATGAACTGGATGGCCCGCGATCCGGAGCAGCGCACCGATCCACGCAAGTTGTTTCCCGAAACGTGTTCGGTCGTGGTCGTGGCTTTGAATTACTACACTGCGCACGAACATTCAGATGGTCCCGGTAAGGTGTCACGCTATGCCTGGGGAGATGACTACCATGAAGTTCTCGCCGACAAGCTACGCGAGTTGTTGTCGTGGACTAAGAAGAATTGGCCCGAAGCAGAAGGCAAAGTTTGCGTAGACATTCAACCCACAATGGACAAGGCCTGGGCGGTGCGCGCCGGTCTCGGTTGGACGGGCAAGCACACGAACCTGATTACCGAAGAATATGGCTCGTGGGTTTTTATCGGTGAGTTGCTGCTGAATCTCGAACTCGCATATGCGGATGAAGTAGTCGCGGACCAGTGTGGGTCGTGCACTCTCTGCATCGATGCATGTCCCACGAACGCGATCGTCGAGCCTTATGTCGTCGATTCGAACCTGTGTATTTCTCACGCTACGATCGAATCGCGCGCGCCGGAACTTTCTTCGAATATCGCCTCGCACCTGGAGGGTTGGCTGTATGGCTGTGACATTTGCCAGGACGTCTGTCCGTGGAACCAGATGACGCCGGTCACCGGTGAATCGCAATTCGAACCGCGCGAGGGAAATGTCAATGCATCTCTGGCTGAGATTCTTGAGCTGACTTCGGAAGCGTACGCCGCGCGCTTTCGCCATAGCGCGATCAAGCGCGCCAAACTTTCCGGACTCAAGCGCAATGCGCGCAGTCTAATGCCCCCGCCGCACTAGCAAGAACATAGTGGCATGTTCGTCAGTTCCATGACCGAGAGTAAACCATTCTGCTTTTTCGTGATTGTTCGTGTGATTTAGTGGATCGCTTGCCGTGGACAAAGACGGGATCCACGAACTCACACGAAGCCACACGAAAGGAGCTTCCGTAAGGTCAATCGAGAGACTCGATCCAACGAACCACTTGATCACTGACCAGGGTTAACTCACCACGCCTCCACCCAGTCCTTCCGGCACACCCCAAAGCTGTTGCAGCTCCTCGAGGCTGCCGTTGAACTGGTCGCGATCGCAGTTGCCGATTCCGTCGACTGAATGGGGCTGTGGCCCAAGGTTCCCGTCGGTATATTGCCACATCGTCCAGGCCGGCCAGGTGGCGGGAATATTGTTAGGCGCTGGTCCGTACTGCGCTATCCACAGAAAGCACTGCGAGAGCACCGGATCCGCCGGCTTGCCGCCGAGTTGTTGCTTGATTAGCGAACCTGAATAGAAACCCGGGAATTTGCCGGTGACCTCCTGGACGCGAGACACGAACGCTTTCGCCTGATCCAACGTCATCGTTGAGTTCTGATTCGGCTCATAGTCGAGCACGAGCAAGGTCTGATCGTCGGGGGCCGCTTTGCTCAGGAAAAAATCCGCCTGGGCGGCGCCGTCTCCCAACGAGCCAAAGTGATATGCGCCCCAAAGCAGCCCGGCCGCCTGGGCCTTCTGCCGGTTCTGCTGATACATGTTGTCGACCATCGACGTGCCCTGGGTGGCTTTGTGAATGACGCCGACGATGCCGGCCGCCTGGGCCTTTGTCAGGTCGACGTTGCCATTGTGGTGCGAGAGATCTACTACGACATTTATCGCCATGATTTTTATCCTCTCGGAATCTTCGCGTGCCGCGAAGTTGAGTTTGCAGATAGCACCCTGTGAGCTATGAATGTCCACGGTTCAAAGAGTTGAGAGCGTAGCTTAATCCCAAAAATCGATCCGGGCAAACTTTATCGACGCGTTGGCCGTAGCCTAATTTGAAGAGTTTTCTGTTCTCCGTGTTCTCCGTGTCTCCGTGGTGAGTCTAATTGTGGGGAGGAATTCACCACGGAGACACAGAGAACACGGAGAAACTCAAACCGGACTAGACGCATTGGCAGTATCTTATTTTGAGAGATTGCCGCTCTCCAGGTAGAACGATCAACGAAATCACACGAAGCGGAGCTAGTTTTGTTCGTGCTCTTCGTATGATTTCGTGGCTCATTCTTGGCCGAGCGGCAAAGACAGCGCGAACCAAACTCAGTCACCTGAAGCGTTCGGCGCTGCTTGACCGAGTACTCATTCCAGAATCAAATGCTTGGTTTCAGTCTCGCGCATTGCTTCTTCCAGTTCCTTTTGCCGGATGCCTTCGCTGCCGCGATAATTGATGAACTGCGGCAGCAGCCCAGAAATTATTGCGGTGCCGACCACGCATAAGATTCCACCCGACACCACCGAAGTTCTCACACTAAATAGCGTGGCGACAATTCCGGCTTCCGCGTCGCCGAGTTTCGGTCCGGAGGTGTAGCTGATCATCTCTAATCCGGCGAGCCGCCCGCGTAGGTAATGCGGAATCGTCTGACTCCAAATGGTCATGCGAAAGACACCGCTGATCATATCGAATGCGCCCGCCAGCGCGAGAAAGAACAAAGCCACATATACATTTTGCGCGAGACCGAAAAAGATCATGGCCACGCCCCAGAGCGCCGCCGCCATCGCGACGAAGAGACCATGCCGGTTAACTCTCTTAGCCCAGCCGGAAGTCAAAGTAGCAACGAGCGCCCCGACAGACGGCGCCGCGTAGAAAAATCCAACCGTGCCGGCCCCGAAGCCCGCGGCCATCGCCGGAAACAGAGCCGTCGGCATTCCGAAAAACATCGCGTTCATGTCGATCAGATAAGTGCCCAGGATTTCCTTGCGGCGCCAGGCATAATGCAGGCCCTCGACGACGGACTTCAAAGTCGGGCGATCCTCGGTTTGCGCCGGACGCGGCACAGCGCGAATTAGGAAGACGGCCGCGAGCGAGGCAAAGAAGGTCACCAGATCTACCGAGTACGCGACGGCCGCGCCGAATCTCGCCACGATAATTCCCGCGAGTGAAGGACCGATGATCGTCGTTAGGTTCCAACGCAGGAAGTTTAGCGCACTGACAGACGCCATTAGTTCGACGGGAATGAGTTTTTGCAACATCGCTTCGAAGGACGGACGCTGCAAAGCCGCGAGACCGGCGTGCAGCGCTGCGCCCACAAACAAAAGCCATACTTGCGGACGAGACAAGATGGCATTCCAAACCAGCACTGCCGTCACCAGAGTATGGCCAATTTCCGTGAGCCGCAGCATCTTTCGCTTGTCGACAAAGTCGGCGTACGCGCCGCCGACAAACGCCATCAACAGAATCAAAACAAATTCCGATGCGCTCAATAAACCAACCAGGAGCGTTGAGCCGGTCAGTTGATAAACCTGCACCGGCAGCACGACAAAACCAATCGCCGAGCCGAACGCGGAAATCAATTGACCAAAGAAGAGCAGGCGATAATCGCGCGAGATTCGTAACGGCGTGATGTCGATGAACATGGCTCTGGAGTAAGGGAACTAGACTATCAGATGCGAAGTGGGATCGCAGCGGGTGAGACTAGAGTGTCTGCGCGGCGACTGACATCGCGCGCGGACTCTCTTCAGCCCGGGACGACCTGTGGAACCGGCTGGTTGTTTGCGTCTAACGTCTGGCGCTGCAAATCAAAGCCTGCATCCTTGCTCGCACGGGCGCATCGCCGTACCTGGCGGCGATCGCGGACGCGAGGGCAGCTTCGATCTCCGGGATTCTTGACTCGTCACGCTCCCTAATCGCAGTGATTATCGGGTTCCCGTGAATCAGGCCCTTCGCGGCGTCCTGCGCCGAAGCTGCAAGCGCTTCGAGCGGAAGCAACGTCAAATGAATGTCGTCGAATCCCGCGGTGGACAATAGCGTCCGGATTGTTTCGGGATCATGAAAGGAAAACGGGACATTGTAGAAATCCGGCGGATTGTCTGCGAAGAATTTTGAGACGACTTGATGCGCTGTGTGCGGCAGATCGTTCTGTTCAATCGCATCCCACACATTGAACAGAAAAGTTCCGCCTGGCTTTAAGACCCTGAAGGCTTCGCGCACCGCTCTCTCCTTATCAGGGAAAAACATTAATCCGAATTGACAGACCGCCGCGTCGAACGATTGATCAGCAAACGGCAAATCGGTCGCATCGGCTTGCTTCCATTCGACAGAATCTCCAGCCCCTACCCTGGCCCGCGCATAGTCCAGCATCGAGTCGTTCAGGTCCGTCGCTAACAGTTTCGCGTGAGGCTCAAGGCGATCAAGCAAGCGGCGCGTGACGATCCCGGTGCCACACGCGAGCTCAAGCACCGCAGCGTCCCGGGAAATATCGAGACGCGACACGAGGTCGGCCGCATAAGGCCCAAACAGGATTGGGCCTAGATAGCGGTCATAGTTTTCCGGAATCGATCCGGCGAAGGTTGCGTTTGCTTCCGGCATTTCCTTTTGCTCCAGGTTCGTCGGGGATTTTGCCAGTTCACTTAACGGACACTCACGATGACAGTCCAGCGCTTTAGAGTGTGTGTCAGAAGCCCGCGCTTGAGCAAGGGATACATTCGTGTTCGGAAATCTTTATGCTTGCGGCTTTGCCGCCTGATGTGCGAGGCTCTGCCTTACCGTTGCGGTCCAGCTTATTTACTGAGGGGCTGCGCTCCTTCTCTCAAAAGACATTAGCCCAACATTGGTCGAAGGACCTCCGCCAGTCTCAAAGCGGGATTTGTCCTGTCGACCGCGAATCCATCCTCGATCGACCAAATCGCCGACAAGACAGCCTGAGCGAAGGCCCAGGCGAGCGCCCGCTTGAAATCCAGATTCAGTTTCTTCGTTAGCTGCTTGAGCCGTCTTTCGATCGTCGTGCGCGACAGAAACAGCTCAGGCCGTTCATAGGGGCTGCGCAGGAACGCGCCAACCTCATACTCGATTTCACCGACGACGCCCTTGGGATCAATGGCCAGCCAGCCGCGAGCCGAATCAAACAAAACGTTGTAGTGTTGCAGGTCACCGTGGAGCAGTCTCGGCCGCCGTTGCGACTCGCACAGGTCCAGGAACACTCTTTGACCGGCTGCAACCAGATCTATCGGAATTTGATCAGCGCCGGTTGCGATATGACGCTCGAATCCTTTCGCCCAATCCTCAACAGTCGCACACGCTTGCGGTAGTTCGAGTGAAGACATCGACCATGCACGCATCTGCTGGATGACGTCCGCCAGAATATCTGTCGCTTCCTCGTCGCGACCATTCAACGCAAGATCGGCCAGAGAATTCCCTGGCCGCAAACGTTCCAGCAGCGCCGCACCGGGCGCTTGCTCATAAACGCGCGCAACGCCGTGGCCATCAAACGCGCCCAGAATTTCGCCCGACCGCCACTCGTCACCCGGTTGCTTGATTACCTTCAGCACCACGGGCTTGTTGTCACGAGTGCCGAATGCAATCACGGAACTTTCTGTTTCCCGCGTGTCCCCGACAACGACGCGCCACTGACGCGCGTGTTGTTGGATTCGCTCATGTAGGTTTGGTTCGATCAAGTCGTTAACCAGCGGGGCAGTAGCCCGACCGTGTGCGCATTGCGGACGAGTGATAATAGTCCAGCACTTCAGTGCTGTGTAGGAGTAGATAAGAATCAAAGCCTGCTTTAGTGGGCGACAGAGATTGCGGATTCTAGCGCCGATGAAGTCCCAGCGACGGTCGTCTCCTGTGATGACGAACGACCAGAATGCGCAGGCGATCTTCAACTATGCGAAAAAGAAAATGGTAGGGAAACTTTTCAAGGTTCGCCCGTCTGAGACCGTGCTTACGAATACCGAAGGATTCAGGATGATCGGCTGCCTTTTGGAAGAATAGCCTTAGCTCGGCATAGAACTCGTCGGCGAGATGGGATCCGGCGACATCTTCGTAGTAATCCATGATGCGCGAGATGTCGGAAGCAATTTGTTTATGAAACTCCAGGCGCATTAGCTACGCCGGCCCTGGATGTGGGAATCCAACTGCGCCACAGAAATAGCCTGATTGGGATCGGCCTCTATCTCGGCGTCACGCCTCAGCGCTTCCGCAACGCCTTCATCTTCGTCGGATAAGATGCCCGGTAGAGATTCAAGTAGGTTCGCAGCGAGAGCCGCCCGCTCCTGCTCGGATAAATCGAGAGCCAGCTTCTCTATTTCGATGACGGTAGCCATGCGTGAAGGATACCTCTGGGAAAGGTAAGCGAGCAACATTTCCACGCTTGTGTCTCGGGTGAAGCCGACGGGAAGCGTGACTCAACGATCGCCCGTTTGCGCGACATATCGTTAGGCCGGGGGTCACCCAAAGCCCGCTAAGCGGGCGACAGAGTCAGTACCGGGAGCGATAGCGAGGTTATGGGAGACGAGCTTTCACGCGTTCTGGCTCTCGACCCGCGTATGTGCAGGCGAGAACTATTACCGTCTCGGCGGCGACACGATACCAAATTAGATATGGGAATCGATGAACGATTGTTAGGCGAATGTCGCGATGCACAAACTGATAAATAAGCGGCTCCCGGCGAGTCGATCGATTACCCGTGAGACTTCTGAACGGAACTCATCTCTCAGTCCAATGTGCCGTGTTTCGTACCAGACTTGCGCCTCGGCAACATCCAGCTCGGCAGCGCGTCGGACTTGAACTTCATAGCTCACCGGGTTAGCAGTTCAATGCGGGCCTTCACTTCCGGCCAGGGAGATTGATCGTCAGGGTGCGCTTCCATATCCGCCAATCGAGCATCAAGCAATGCTCGTTCAGCGTCAGTGACGGGGAGATCATCGGGCGACAGAGTGTCCCAAACCGCGCCAATAAGTTCCAGCCGATCAGCAGGGCTCAGGCTTGAGACTTTGGCTAGGAGTGATTCGTCGATCATAAAACAACATTTCACCGATCAAGAGCACGCCGTAGCCAGTTCGCGGCGCAAAGATTCAATCTGTTTCCCGATTGAAACTGACTCACCATCTGTGCCGAGTTGTATATCCAAGAACACGATCTCGTTTTTTGTACACGCTAGAGCAGTACGATCGGTTGGAAATCCGCGCTTGACCTGCGCTGCGATTCCATCCACTTGGAACTTTAGGCCTTCCACAAACTGCGGCCAATGATTTCTTGAAAGAGGTCCCGGATGGAGCGCGGGATCGGAAACTCGGCAGTTCGGCGAGATGTTACGATGGCTTTCACTCAACGCGCGCTGGAGCCAGTAGCCGTGTGTATGAATCCAGTGTTCGACCTGACCCCTCTGGTTACACTCCGAACATCGCCATTCGCTAATAACGTTTTCTTTCACGCTCATTGATCTCCTGTTGCTCACATTGTAACACGGGCCGAGTCCAGAAAAGTCTAGTGTTTGCTACTGCAGCACTGGTTTAGGGGATAGAGCTTGAGTGGGCCGAGTCCCCTCGCTTATCATCGGTTTGAAACGTAGTGTGACAATGAACTATCACGTGGGCGACAAAATTGGGGAATACACCATACGTGGGGAGCTCGGTCGCGGCGAATTTGGGGCTGTGTACTTGGTTGAATGGCGTAGCTCACAACGAGTCCGACAGGGTGCACTCAAGATTCTCGTTAGGAACCAGACGATCAAGAGCATACTGGACGAAGTGTCTACATGGGCGCGTGTAAGTCATCATCCGAACATACTCACCTTCATAGGAGCTACCGAACACAACAAACAAGTTTTGCTTATCAGCGAATACGCCTCCGGCGGCAGTTTGGACAATTGGATCAAAGACCACGCGGGAGAAAAAGGAACCGTCAATGACGCGATTAGGTTGATGCTTGGACTTCTTCGCGGTTTGCAGCATCTACATGACAATGACATTGTCCATCGCGATATTAAACCAGCCAACATCCTACTTAACGACGACAGTCCTTTGTTGGGTGATTTCGGTTTGGCGCGTGGTCTAGATTTAGCTCAGAGTAGCATTCTAGGTGGTACGGTCCTCTATATGTCCCCTGAGTTGGTCAGCGCGTTCGTTAATCAAGGACCGCGTACCCACAAGTATGAACGCACGGAAGCCGACGATTTATGGGCAGCTGCTGTGACGTTCTACGAAATGCTTGCGCATGATTTGCCGTTCAAATCAATAAACGAGATCATCTCATCAAACGCGAACCCGCTTCCGCCACATATCTCGCCAAGGTTATCTGACTTCACAGCGAAGGCCCTAAATAAAGACTTCTCGCGGCGATTTCAGACGGCCGAAGCAATGCGCACGGCACTCGATGAGGTGCGCATTTATTTGCAACGAGAGCCGCTCGTGGACACCGTAAGCAGCGAGGTCTGGTTGGGAAGGCATGCCCGGAACGCTCAGATCGATGCCGAATTTGCTTTGCTGGATTTAACGAACCCTGCTGATTTCAATCGAGCATTGGAGCTGGACAAAGCTGGCGCGTACTTTAACCGTGGCCTTGCTTATGCGGAGGATTCGAATTACCAAGCCGCGATCGAGGATTGGAACAAGGCGATAGAGTTGTATCCGCAATACCAGGCCGCCTACAACAATCGAGGACTGGCTTATCTCTATGAGCATGATGTTGAGCATGCCCTTGAAGATTACAACAGAGCTATTGAGTTAGATCCGAACGACGCAATCTCTTATTCGAACCGCGGGCTAGTGCATCATGAAACCGGCGACTACGACCGAGCGATCAAAGATTTCAGCAAGGCCATCGAGCTCAGTCCCGAACAGGTCACTAACTATGTCGATCGTGGAAATGCGTATGATGCGGCAGGCGATTACGATAATGCGATCCGAGATCATACCAAGGCGATCACGTTTGGCTTGCAAGATCCCAACGTCTACTGCAACCGGGGAGCTTCCTTCGCTAGAAAGCTAAACTATGAGCGAGCGATGGAGGACTTCAACAAAGCGATTCAACTCGATCCTGATGATGCCGGCGCATATGATGGTCGTGGGCGCGTTTACGATCTCCTGCGCGTCTATGATCAGGCACTAATAGACTATGACAAAGCTATCGAGTTGAGACCCGAAGATGCGGGTATTTATAACAATCGCGGATGGACTTACCATAATAGGGGTGACTTCGATGCTGCCGTCAGCGATTTTGACAAGGCGATTGAGTTGAATCCGCGACTGGCTGTTGCTTATACCAACCGCGCATCTGCGTACGAAAAATTAGGAGACCGGTTAAAAGCAAAGGCCGATCGCAACATGTACGAAGAATTGAGCCGTGCTTTGGTGAAAGATCACGGTCGGACTTGACGCCTAACTATGCCTTTGCGTAAATCTCCCCACCACTCGCCACAAACTCCTCCGCCTTCTCCTTCATCCCTACCCCCGACGCCGCTGCTTCATCAATTTCTTTCTGCGCCGCGTATTCACGCACGTCCTGCGTAATCTTATTGAGTAGAAGTGTGGGCCGCACACAGCCTGACAGGGTTTTCAAGATTCATCAATTCAAACCTTCGCTGGCAGGATAGCATTCAAGAGCGGTATTTTCGGTTTGTACTCGCGGAACTTGCGCTTGACTTGAACGGACGGCCCGAAGTTGATGAGCAAGCCGTCTTTGATGCCCGTGGCTGTCAGGTAATTGACGAGCTGTACCTCGTGTTCCTTTGCGAGAACCAGCGCTGCTTTCAATTCGACCACAACCCGCTCGTTGACCCACAGATCGGCGTAATACTCTCCGACGATTTGGCCCTCATACATAACGTTGATTGGCTCCTGCTGTCTGACTCTAAACCCAGCCTTCTCTAGTTCGATTCGAAGAGCGTTCTCATAGACCTTTTCGAGAAAGCCGGGACCCAATGTGTTGTGAACTTTGTAGGCGCAACCGATGATAATGTGGGTGAGATCGTCAACCGTCATTTCATTCTCCCCTAGGAGCGAAAAACGGCTTATTCTAAGGAATTAATTCCATACCGTAAACTACCTTTGGGCGGCGGAGGGACTATCGACAGGATTTACAATATTTACATGATTCAGCAAAGGACTTGCATAAAGAAACGATACCGCGAGAGCCCTGGTTCATACCTTTCTGGTATCTTGTAGATTCTGTTAATCCTGTCTAATTCTTCGACGCTTGGTAAAGCTCCCCACCGGCAGCCACAAACTCCTCAGCCTTCTCCTTCATCCCCACGCCCAATGCCGCTTGCTCATCAATCTCTTTCTGCGCCGCATACTCGCGCACGTCCTGCGTAATCTTCATCGAGCAGAAGTGGGGGCCGCACATGGAGCAGAAGTGGGCGAGCTTGGCACCTTCCTGCGGGAGAGTTTCGTCGTGGTATTCGCGCGCGACTTCGGGGTCGAGCGAGAGGTTGAATTGATCTTCCCAGCGAAATTCGAAACGTGCTTTAGATAAAGCGTTGTCGCGATACTGGGCGCCGGGATGGCCTTTGGCGAGATCGGCGGCGTGCGCGGCGATTTTGTAGGCGATGACGCCGTCTTTCACGTCTTTCTTGTTCGGCAGGCCGAGATGTTCTTTGGGCGTGACGTAGCAGAGCATCGCCGTGCCGTACCAGCCAATCATCGCCGCGCCGATTGCCGACGTGATGTGATCGTATCCGGGCGCGATGTCGGTTGTCAGCGGGCCGAGGGTGTAGAACGGAGCTTCCTGGCAGGTCTCGAGCTGCTTGTCCATGTTCTCTTTGATCAAATGCATCGGCACGTGACCCGGGCCTTCGATCATCACCTGGCAGTCGTACTCCCAGGCGATCTTGGTCAGTTCGCCCAGAGTTTCGAGTTCGGCAAACTGCGCTTCGTCATTCGCATCGGCGATCGAGCCGGGACGCAGGCCATCGCCTAAACTAAACGAAACGTCGTAAGCAGCCATAATCTCGCAGATGTCGCGGAAGCGCGTGTAGAGAAAACTTTCTTCGTGATGCGCCAGACACCATTTGGCCATGATCGAACCGCCGCGGCTGACAATCCCGGTGGTTCGCTTTGCGGTCATCGGAATGTAAGGCAAACGCACGCCGGCGTGAATCGTGAAATAGTCGACACCCTGCTCGGCTTGTTCAATCAGGGTGTCGCGAAAGATTTCCCAGCTCAGCTCTTCAGCTTTGCCGCCAACTTTCTCGAGAGCCTGATAAATCGGGACGGTGCCGATGGGCACGGGTGAGTTGCGTATGATCCATTCGCGCGTGGCGTGGATGTTCTTGCCGGTCGATAAGTCCATGACAGTGTCTGAGCCGCACTTGATCGACCAGCGCATCTTCTCAACTTCGTCGTCGATTGAAGACAGAACGGCAGAGTTGCCGATGTTAGCGTTGATCTTCACGAGAAAGTTGCGGCCGATGATCATTGGTTCTGATTCGGGGTGGTTGATGTTTGCGGGAATGATGGCGCGGCCGCGGGCGACTTCGTCGCGGACGAATTCGGGGGTGACGTATTCGGGGATCGCCGCGCCGAAGGATTGACCCTTGTGTTGATGATCGAGTGAAGAACGGTCGTCTCGGTTTGGAGTGCGCCGACTAGTCGGCGCTTTGGAAAGCGGTGACGAGTCACCGCACTCCAAAGAGCGGCCGAGGTTCTCTCTGATCGCGATGAATTCCATTTCGGGCGTGATGATGCCCTGCTTCGCGTAATGCATTTGCGTGACGCATGAACCCTGCTTCGCCCGCAGCGGAGTGCGGCGTAGGGCCGGAAAATCCTCTAGTCGATTTAGACCAAGGGCCTGCTCCTTCTGCCGCGCCTGGTTTGCGGCGTCAAACGTCAGATATCCGTCGTCGATCGGTTGCAGCTCGCGGCCTTCATACTCTTCCACATCGTCGCGCGAAATGATCCATTCGCGTCTCCGCGCCGGCAAACCGTCGCGCACGTCGCAATCCGACGCTGGGTCGCCCCAGGGACCGCTCGTGTCATAGACGCGCACCGGCGGGTTATCTTCGAGAGTATTATCGAAATTCCGCGTAGGGTTCTGATCGACCTCGCGAAACGGCACGCGGACGCCCGGCTGTTGGCCGTCGATGTAGATGCGGCGCGAGTTCGGCAGTGTGTTTTCGATCTTTGATGGTTTGATTGCGGCGCTCATGATCCCTCCATTCTCCGTGTTCTCTGTGTCTCAGTGGTGAAATCTAACGTAACGGCAAGGACACCACGGAGGCACGGAGTACACGGAGAAGAAAAAAACCGCCCCACCTAAAATCAAAAAAGGATGGAACGGTCGACTTTGGCTGTTTCTCCCTTCGACGGTGTTAACCGTATCAGGTTCAAGGGGTCTCCGAACATTGCCAATTTGCGATTGTCGATTGCCGATTTGAATTCAACTGCTTAAATCGGAAGTCGCCAATGCCCAGACTCTCAGCCGCCGCTGCGGCTCCCCCGAAACTCTATTTGATTTTCAATCTGTCGAAGGGATTCTAGGACTCTTCATCTCAGGTTGCAAACTCTGCGCCCTGAGCTTCGCTTTGCGCTTTGCGGGAACCGAATATGTCTCACGCAAAGGCGCCAAGGGAATTCGGAAGGCGCAAAGACGATTTTGCGGCGCCTAAAGACTTCGCTGATTTCAATGCAGCAAGTATAATCCCGCTGTCTTATCACACCAGAACTGTCCGGAGACCAAAATCTATGCTGAAAGCCCGTTCCATGGCCTTGTGCCTGATTGTCTCGCTCGCGTGTGTGCCGCTGCTGGCGCAGACAGCCGCTGACAAAGATTTGCTCGAACGCATTCGCAAAGAAGAAAAAGACAATTCGCAGATCATGAAGACGATGCACATGCTGGCTGATGTGTACGGCCCAAGGCTGACCGGCTCGCCGAATCACAAACACGCGGCCGAGTGGGCGGTGAAGCAGATGACCGAGTGGGGACTTAAGAACGGTCATCTGGAACCCTGGGACTTTGGTCATCCGGGCTGGCTTAATGAAAGACTGACGGCGCACATGATTGCTCCCATCAAAGATGTGCTCTCGTGCGAAGTGCTGGCATGGACACCGAGCACGCACGGTCCGGTGCGCGCCAAAGCGTATCAAGTGATCTTACCCGAGCGACCTTCGCAGGAACAGTTGACTTCGTTTCTGGCCGGGCAGAAAGCAAAGGTGCGCGGTCAAATCGTCCTGGCGGGCAAGCACACGATCGTGCCGGTTAATTTGAATCCGCCGGCCAAGCGCTTGACTGATGAGCAGGCCCAGCAACGCTATGGTCCCAACGCGCGTCCGTTTGCTTTTCCCACACCGTCGCCAACGCCGACACCGTTGCCGGGCGCAGCCAAGCCGCTTACTAATAGACAGATCGATGAACAAATCGATGCGTTCTTAAAAGCGAACGGCGCGCTGGTGCGCGTCAATGATGCCGGCCGCGAGTTCCGCCAGATCCGCGCCTTTAATAATCGGACCTTTGATGTCACCAAAGCCGTGCCGACGATCGTCATGAGCAACGAAGATTATGGCCGCATCACGCGCATCCTGGCGGACGGCACGGACGTTGTGCTGGAGTTCGACGTCGTCAATCGCGTCTATCCGGAAGGCAAGACTTCCTTCAACACGGTCGCGGAAATTCCGGGCACCGACAAAGCCGACGAAGTGATCATGTTGGGCGGCCACCTGGATTCCTGGCACGCAGCCACGGGCGCGACCGACAACGCGATTGGCTGCGCGATCATGATGGAGGCCGCGCGGATTCTGCAGACGCTCGGCGTGAAACCGCGCCGCACGATTCGTGTCGCGCTGTGGAGTGGAGAAGAAGAGGGCCTGCTGGGATCGCAGGCTTATGTGAAAGAACACTTCGGCGCTTTCGAGAACCCCAAACCCGGGTACGAAAAGTTTGGTGGCTATTTCAATATTGATTCGGGTACCGGCCGCGTGCGCGGCGCGGGCGTGTTCGGTCCGCCGGAAGCGGCCAGCATCATGCGTAAGATCCTCGAACCCTTCAAAGACGATGGCGTGGTCGGCGCGATCGCGTCGCGCAGCCGCAACCTCGGCGGTTCCGACAACACTTCGTTCAGCCAGGCGGGCTTGCCCGGTATCGGCATGGG
Source organism: Pyrinomonadaceae bacterium (assembly GCA_035317005.1). Taxonomy (GTDB): domain Bacteria; phylum Acidobacteriota; class Blastocatellia; order Pyrinomonadales; family Pyrinomonadaceae; genus UBA11740. The sequence goes on from DATHHW010000140.1 coordinate 114,339, forward strand.
CCAGGATCCAATCGAGTACAACTCGCATACCTGGCACACGAACCTCGACACCTACGAACGCATTCTGGAAGGCGACGTGAAGCAGGACGCGGTCACGATGGCGTGGTCCATCTATCAACTCGCGATGCGCGATGAACTGTTGCCGCGGTTTGCGAAAGATGCGATGCCGCCGCTGCCGCCACCCTCGCCTGTGACCGAGCTGGCGCCGGCTAAACCGCAACCGAAACCGGTGCCAAAGCCGAGAAAACGGAATGTGAAGAAACCGGCGTGAAGGATGAAAAAGCAAAAGTTCAAAGCCGAATTGCTCTCCGGCCACAAGGAAGATGCGATCGAAGTTCCTTTTGATCCGGCGACGGAGTGGGGCGTTCCCGCAAAGCCGCTCTGGCGCGGACGGCGCGGTCATTTAGTGAATGCAACTGTAAATGGCTTTTCATTTGAAAGTTCGATTGTGCCGCGGCAGAAGAAGTTCTACCTGCTGATCGATGCCAAAGCCGCAAAGGCCGCTGGAGTATCTAATGGAGCTAAAGTGGAGGTCGTCGTAGAACCCTATGCTGAATAATTCACTAGACAACACTATGGTATTGCTGATCGGCTTTGCGGGCACCGGCAAGTACACGATTGGGCGCGAACTTTGCGAACGGACCGGCGCCACGCTGGTCGACAATCATCTGATCAATAATCCGATTTTCAGGGTCGTCAACGCCGACGGCGTGACTCCATTGCCCGCCAGTGTTTGGGACAGAGTGAAAGAAGTCAGGGCCGCGGTTTACAAGGCGATCCGCGAGCTCGCGCCGTCCGACACGGGTTTTGTCTTCACGATGCAACTCCTCGAGAGCAAGCCGGAAGACCACAAAGCGTTTCGGGATCTGGAACGACTCGCCGCCGCGCGTCAATGTCGTTTCATTCCGATTCGAATGATCTGCGGAGTCGAGGAGCTTTGCCGCCGCGTGGCAGATCCAGCGCGTGTGGCAATGCTCAAAGAAATCAGTCCTGAACTTGCCAGAAAGAAATTCGGCGAGGATTCGGTGCTTAACGTGCCACATCCAAATCAGCGCACGCTCGATGTAACGAAGCGGACGGCGAGCGGCAGCGTCGATGCCATTCTCGATGAAATAAGCTCGATCAAATTAGTTTTCTCAAAACGATTCCTGGCCTCCGGAGGAGGTAGTGTCCAAAGCAGCTAATCAAAAGATCGTGCTGGCTTACGTGGACGCTTTCAATCGCGGAGATGAAGAGGCCATGCGTCCGCTGTTCACCGACGACGCTTTGATATATGGAGTGCTCGGTTGGGGAGGGTTGGATCAAGTCCTCCCCATCTGGCGAGAGATCAAAGCCGCCTTCGATATCAAGTTACAGGTCGAATCGATGATCGCCGAGGATGATATCGTCGCGGTCCGTTATGTGGAACGCGGAACTTCCGTTGGTTCGTTTCGCGGCGGCCCCGTTACGGGAAAGTCCTTTGAGGTCGTCGCGATGGAATGGTTCGAAATCAAAGACGGTAAGATTCACCGGCGTTGGGGCACGCGCGATAATGCGGCTCAACTGCGCCAGATGGGTTTGCCGCTCGGTTAATCTGATTCAAGAATATGATGAAACGTAAGTAGAAAGGGACGATAGATATGTCAGCAGAAACAGGAAAGCGTTTTCCGGATTTTAGTTTGCAGAACCAGGACGGCAAGACCGTTTCGCTGGATGATTTCAAGGGCAAGTGGCTGGTGCTTTACGTCTATCCAAAGGACGACACACCCGGCTGCACGATCCAGGGAAAATCATTCACCGCGACCAAGCAGGAATTCGACGACGCCAATATCGCCGTGGTCGGAGTGAGCGCCGACGATGTTGAGTCGCACAAGAATTTCTGCAACAAGTTTTCATTCACGATCGACCTCCTGGCCGATCCTAATCAGGAGTTGCTGAACGCGGCCGGCGTGGGCCAGAGCGATTACAAAGGCACCATGTACTGGAACCGCACTTCGTTCGTGATCGATCCTGAGGGTGTGCTGCGAAAGGTTTACGAGAAGGTAAATCCCGAAGGTCACGAGCGCGTGCTACTGGACGACATCAAAGCGATGCAGTAGGAATAGCGGGGGCGGCTTTGCCGCAGCACACAGCGGAAAGCCTTTGGCTTTCCGGGCACGATCACCTTATCAAATAACCATCCTGAGGCTTAGCCTCAGGATGGAGGCGTAGCCTCAAAACATTCTTCAAGTAGCTGCTACGGTAAGGCAGAGCCTTACCGCAATGTGCTGCGGCAAAGCCGCAAAGCTCACCCGCACCGAGCCCGACCTATTGTCCCGCCGGCTCGGTAACCACAGGCGCGTTCAGATACTTCGCAAAAAACTTAACGTAACGCCGCACGCGGTCCATCTGGTGACGTGGTTCGGTAAAGCCGTGATTCTCTCGCGGGTAGACCACAAACTCAACCGGCACCTTCATCTCTTTTAACGCCATGTAAAATTCCTGCGCCTGCGCGATGGGCACGCGCGTGTCCACCTGGCCGTGCATGATCATCGTCGGAGTCTTGACGTTCTTTACATACTTCATCGGCGAACGATCCCAGTAGAGGTCCGTCGCTTCCCACGGAGACTTGTCCGAATAGAACCAGCGCAAGTACCTTTGAATATCGTTCTGCGAGTACATCGAATAGATGTTCGACAGTCCCGCGCCCGGCGAAACAGCTTTGAATCGATCTGTCTGCGTCAGAATCCAAAACGTCATGTAGCCGCCGTACGACCAGCCAAACGCGCCCAGACGATCCGGATCGGCGACGCCGCTCGCGATCATTGCGTCAACGCCCGTCATGCAATCTTCGTAGTCGCCTTTGCCCCAGGTGTTTTTGTTTGCTTGAGTAAAGGCCAGACCCTTGCCCGTCGATCCGCGAAAGTTTGGTTGCAGCACCGCAAAGCCGTTCGCGGCCAGCACCTGGACCGTGCCCGTGAAGTTATTGAGCGAAGCTCCGGTCGGGCCACCATGCGGATTCAGCAATAGCGGCACTTTCTTTCCGGCTTCATAGCCGGGGGGTTTTGTGAGCAGCCCTTCGACGTCCGTGCCGTCTTTGCTCTTCCACTTTACGACCTCGGTATCGGCGAGCGCGTATTCCTTCAACCACGCGTTGTGATCGGTCAGTGATTTTAGCGAACTGTAATCCAGGTTCGCCGAATACAACTCCGTCGGTTGTTTAGCCGCGGACATCGTGCCCACAATCTTTCCGTCACGACTAATTTCAGTCACCCCAGTCGATCCGCCACGTTGCGAAAGCTGCTTTACGGCCCCGGTTGCCACATCGGCCGAGTAAACTTCGATCGCTTCCAGCACGTTGGTGCTGAAGTAAATCATCTTGCCATCGCGCGACCACACGGGCGTTCCCACATTCAAATCAAATTTCGTCGTCAGTTGTTTTGGGGTTCCTCCACTGGCGGGAATCAGATAAAGATATGTCGTTGAAACTCCGCCGCCCGAATCAGTCTCTCCGGTGTACGCGATCCATTTTCCATCCGGCGACCAGCGCGCCAGATCACTCGACCCGGCGCTCTCTTCCAGCTTCTTCTTTTCGCCGCCGGCAATCGTCATGATCCAAACCTCGCTCAAACTGCCATCGTCCGCCTTGGGTGTTGGCCGGGTCGTGTAGGTAATGCGCGTTCCTTCCGGCGACCACTGTGGATCACTCACCGTAAAGTTACCTTCGGTTAGCCGCTTGTCCTCTTTCTTCTCGATGTTCCACAGCCAAAGGTGAGTCATCTTGATGTCTCGATCGATCACGATGGTGTCGTCTTTGACCTTCTTGCGATCCTCTTCATCTTTGGCTGGTTGATCCGCGGCACTCAGCAATAGTTGCTTTCCGTCGGGCGACCAGCGAAAGCCGGTGACTCCGCCCTTGTGCGTGGTGACGGCCCAGGCTTCGCCGCCATCGGCTCTGATCATCCACACTTGTCGTTCACCGTCTTTTTCGCGATCGCTGAGAAACGCCAGCACGCTGCCGTCCGGCGACCATTCGGGCGCGGTCGCGCTCTTGTCGCCGCGAGTGTACTGCTGCGACTTTCCGCCGCCAGACGGCACCACCCAAACCTGAGTCACGTTCTTCCACTCTTTGTCCTTCTCCATCTTGGTTTCCGTGACGGTGTAGGCGACGCGCGTGGCGTCGGGAGACATTCTCGGCGCGCCGACAACCGCGACCTTCATCAGATCGAGCGCAGTCAAAAGCTTCCTGCCGTCTTTGGCCCGCGGCTCGGGCGCTTCAGTTTTTGCCGGCGGTTTGTCTTCCGGCGCCGGCTGGGCCCAAGCGGCGGCCGGCGCAATTAAGCAAAGCAGCAACCCGAGCATGATTGAAAAGCGTTTGGGGTTCATCGAGCGATCCTCCCGAAAGAGAAGTTACGGTTTGAGTTCAGAACTGAGCGGCGCAAATTATGTCCGACAAACTTCAGTTTGTCGATTAGTAGCATAGACTTAAAACTCTTTTCGCCCTCTCCCTTTGGGAGAGGGCCGGGGAGAGGGCTTGTGGTGCGATAAGCTTCGCACCCTCCCCTAACCCCTCCCAAAGGGAGGGGAACAAACCACAGATCTTTTAATCAACTTTATTAGACGTTCTTTGCCACAAAGCAAGTAAGCGAAATTGGTCAGACTACCGGCCCCACTTAGCGACGATAGCCCCGATGATGGCGCCGCCGATTGCGCCCAGGACGAGGATAGGTACGTAGACCTTCGTGATAATCGCGTCGGCCAAACTGAGGAGCAGTCCGAACACCAGACCACTGGCCCAACCGGGCAAAGGCAGACGCGCCGCGCCGATTACAACGCCGATACCAAAGCGGTTGAGAAAGGCTCCGGCCAGGGCCGCTCTTTTGTCAGTGAACTCCAGCGGAATCATGGAAGCTGCGGACAGCGCTCCCCAAACTACACCGCAAATAATGCCAAGCTTAAGTCGGGACATGGAAGGACCTCCAAAGCGGATTGGTAAAATGAGTTTCGACCTAAGACCCTTGGAAAGCCCCGGTTGCCGATGGGCTTCGAGAAGAAGGCCGGTGCGACTGCCGGCGCTGATGATTGTCAGTCGCTATAGTGTCATCGCCCAGAGCGCGGATCGCGGGATCGCTTTCAGCACGACACGCCCATCCCAGGCATTGGCTTTGTCATGCGCTTGGTCCAAAAGATCAGAACGGCGCTCACCAGAAAGTAAGTCAGAATTCCACCTGCGAAAATGGCATCGCTCAGTACTTGGTTTTTTGGGGGCTCGAACGTCACCATGATAAAAACCATGAAGATCACGACCGACAGGATGGTCCAGACAACCAGTGCGGCCACCGCTTGCAAAATGATCACTCCCTGGTGAAGCTTGTCGCGTGTTAAATTCACGATGCCCAACACCACAATGACCAGCGGCGTTATTGCCATCACCGCAAAGAACAAGAGCACCAATATTTGACCAAAGATGTCGTTTACTCTTCCAGGCAAGGGTTCGGTCTCCGGCTTAACCGCCAATGAAACTCATTGAACGAGAAGGAGCGACGAAATTCGGATCGTTGATGTAGTGGCGCGGTTCTTTCTTCAACACGACTGATGCGATGAAGTCGATGATCTCCGCGCGTGATGCGCCATCGCGAACGACGTCGCGCAGTGAATGTTCCACGGTTGAGAAGAGACAAGTACGTATCTGACCGTCGGCAGTGAGGCGAATACGAGAGCAGGCGCCACAGAAAGCTTCGGTTACCGGAGCGATGATGCCGATTTCTCCGGGCGCGCCGTCCGCAAAGCGAAAACGCGAAGCGGTTTCGGAACCGCGAGCAACGTCCAGCGGCTCGAGCCGATAGCGCTCTTCGATGCGCTCGCGAATCTCGCGTCCAGAGACGACATCGTCACGCGACCACTCATGACCGGAATCGAGCGGCATGAATTCAATGAAGCGCATCTTCACATCGTGCTCGCGCGCGAACGCGGCAAAGTCCGCCACTTCATCTTCGTTGTGACCACGCACGATGACGGCGTTGATCTTAATCGGTTGCAGTCCGGCAGTCTTGGCGGCGGCGAGACCGTGGAGAACTCGATCCAAAACATCGACACCGGTCATCTGCTTGAAAACGTCGCGCTTCAAACTGTCCAGACTGATCGTGATGCGATCGAGGCCGGCGTCTTTCAAACCCTGCGCGCGATCGGGCAGGAAATAACCGTTCGTGGTCAGCGCGAGATCGAGCAATCCTCTTGATTTCAGTTTCGTGAGTTTGCCGATGATTACTTCGATGTCCTGGCGCATCATCGGCTCGCCGCCCGTCAGACGAATCTTTTCAATCCCCAGCTCAACAAAGATTTCGCAGACGTATTCGATCTCTTCGTAAGAGAGCATCTGCTCTTTCGGCGCAATCGGCGGCTCGCCGTGCGGCAGACAATAGAAACAGCGAAAATTACAGCGGTCGGTCAGCGACACGCGCAGGTCGCGGATCGGACGGTTGTATGAGTCTTTGAGCAAGGTGGACATCGGCGTTCTTATTAAGCTGGAAACAATGATACGCGTGGGGAGAGGGAGTTACAATTTAGTTTTGACGGCAAGGCTTATTCGGCGGCACTAGATCTCTTTAAGCCATAATCGAAAAGTCCGCAGCGCCGCGCTTTGTCCTTCGGTCTTGCTTTGTTCAAGGGCGTCGGTAAGAACTTTGTCGGTGAGCACGGGGAACGTCAGGCTCGAAGGCATTTCGACATATCGGCCCTCAACCAGGTGAAGAATCCGGACTTGCCGCTCGTCGTACCGCCAAATCTCAGGTACGCCAATGGCGGAATAAAACGACAGCTTCCCGGTTGATTGGTGCAATACATCAACCTCGACAATGATGTCGGGCGGCGGATCTTTTGCGAGGTCGATATCGCTTTTCCCAATTATTAGCTGGGCATTCTTCACATAGAAACATGTGTCAGGTTCGGCTCCCTGCAAAAGCTGTTTCTCTTTGAAGGTCGTCGAACCGCGGGTTTCGAGAACCACCTCGTTGATTTCGGCCAACGAATCCACCAAGCGAAGCAGCAAGTCCTTGTACATCTCATGTCGGGCAGTGGGACTCATGATTTCCAGTCTCCCGCGGTCGTAGGCGATTCGAACCGCGTAGCCTTCGCCGAGATCGGACAATAATTCCTCGTACTCTTCCCAGGGAACGTCATTCAGGATCAGACTTCCACCCGCCGGCAAATGCGCGATCGCGTCCATATAGTTTGCGGTTTGCGTGGTCATTGGGAATTCCTGCCAGTGCCAGAATACTATTACTTGGTGACTTTGTGGAAAGCGACCAGCGAAGAACAAGTTCTCTATAAGAAGACCCTCTAAGACTTCGCACTCGCCAGTGATCTGCCGACCCACAAATAATACACCGGCAGACCCAGCGCAACTATTCCCAGTCCAATCAAGCTCTCACGTGGTTCCGAGACAATCTGATTTGCCACAATGAAGAACGATGCCAGGATGAAGATCGCGGGCAGGATTGGATAGCCCCAGGCACGATAGGTGGGCGCGTAGCCGGGTCGCCGCCGCAGCAAAAACAATCCCAGTACCATCAAGCCGAAGAAAATCCACTCGGTATAGATCACGCGCGTGAAGAGTGCGCGGTAAGTTCCCGTCGCAACCAGTACTGAGGACCAGATCGCTTGCAGAACGATGGCCCGGTGCGGTGTTTGGAATCTCGGGTGCACTGCCGCGGCCCAACGGAACAGCAGTCCATCACGGGCCATCGCAAAGTAGACACGCGGTCCGGCCAGGATGATTCCGCTCACGCCGCCAAAGGTCGAGAAGATTACCACCGCCGAGATTGTCGCCCCACCGCGCCGCCCGATTACTGCTTCGGCGGCGTCGGCCGCCACCCGCGTAGAAAACGCAACCTTCTCAAGTGGCAGCGCCGAGAAGTAAGCGGCGTTGAGCGCGATGTAGCAGGCGGTCACCGTCAGCGTCCCGATCACCAGTGCGAGTGGAATCGTTCGTTCGGGTCGCCGCGTCTCTTCCGCGGTATACGTCACCATGTGCCAGCCGCCGAACGCGAAAAGACCGGCCGCTACCGCCAGCGCGAATTTGACCACCGAGATTTGTCCGTTGGCAGCTGCGCTTGTTCCTGCCGCTCCCGGAGATCTCAAAACTACCACTAGCACCAATATCGCCACGATTGCGATGACTTTTCCGAGCGTGAAGATCGTCTGGAGCGTGCTTCCCTGTTTCACGCCGAGGTAGTTGATGCCTGAGAGCACCAGGATTGCAGCAATGGCGACGAAACGAATGCCGGTGTCGCCGAGCGTCACGAAATAGCCGACATAGCGCGCGAACACTACCGCGATGGCCGCGATGATTCCAGAGTGCATGCTCCAGAACATGGCCCAGCCCCAAAGAAACCCGACTGCCGGCGAGTATGTCTCCTTAAGAAAAACGTAAACGCCGCCGGCTCGCGGAAATGCAGCAGCCAACTCGGCGCAACAGAGCGCGCCAAAGAGAGTCAGGACGCCGGCGACGATCCAGACTGTAAACACGCCGGGCACCGACGGCACCAACCGCGCAATTTCGGATGGCTGCACAAAGATCGACGCTCCGATGATGATGCCGACCACCATCGCCGTGGCTTGCCCGAGACCCAGCGAGCGTTTGAGTTCTGTCACCACATCCTCAGCTCTTTGGCAAGCCTTCCTTGAGAACTCTTAATGCATTGCCACCCATAATCAAACGAATCTCATCATCAGTGAAACTTTGCTCAATCAAAGCATCGGTAACTGCTATCAGCCCGGCGGCATCAAAAGGGGCGGTAACGGCGCCGTCGAAATCAGAGCCGAGACTGACGTGCTCGACTCCGGCAAGATTCACCGTGTAGCGGATCGCGCGGGCTACGGCGGTCGCATCGGTGCCGCAAATTGCCTGCTCCCAATAGCCGATACCAATCACGCCGCCGGTCCTGGCTATACCGATGATTTCATCGTCCGATAGATTCCGGCTGTTGTTGCAGGTCCCTTTGACGCCGGTGTGAGAGACGATCAACGGCCTCGTTGAAATCGCCAGCGCATCCTTAATCACCGCGCTGGAGGCATGGGCCAGGTCGACGATCATGGGTTTCGCCTGCATCCGCTGGATCATTTCCTTGCCCTTCGGGGTGAGCCCGCTCTTGAGCAAGCCGTGCGCCGAACCGCCGATGTCGTTATCAAAGAAATGAGACGGAGACATCATGCGTACGCCGCGATCGTAGAAAAGATCGATGTTGTTTAGATCGCCTTCCAAAGCATGCGCCCCTTCGATTCCGAGAAAGCCGGCGGTGCAGGCCGGATTTGCCGTTCGCCGTTTCATGTACTCATCCAAATCGGCGGCGCTCTTGATTACCGTCAGTTGCCCGTTCGATCGCGCAGCGGCGTTGCTGAGCCGGCCTGCCTGATAGAGCGTCCGTTCTTTCAAGCTGGTCCAACTTGCAATCGGCCAGCGCTGCGCAATCGCCAACAGAGTTATGCTGTCCGTCCGGTCGCTGTTGCGTTCGATGTTCAGTCCGATAGGTGTCTTCGTCACGATCGTGAATGCCTGCAAGGCCACGTTCCCTTCAATGAGTCGAGGTACATCGACATGACCTCGGGTATTGCGAGTCAAAAGATCTCTGTCCCACAAGAGCGTATCGGCGTGAAGGTCGATGATGAAAAGACTCTGATGCAGTTTCCTGGCTCGATCAGATGGCGGGTGAAGCGCAGGCCCTCGCACTCTGTTGAGCCTGCTGTCGACCACGCCGGGGAGGACGAGAAAGAAGGCGCCGAGCCCGATGAGCAGAAGCACTGCGGTGGTGATCATTGCTCTCTTAATCAGAGTCTTGCTAATTCTCACGGAGTGTTTCCAGCGCCAGGGTTGGGAGGATCTCAACGCGCCCGCTGAGCAATTTCATGGCTTTGAAGTTGCGCCCGGCTTCGCAATCACAAGCGGGTCGGTTTCCATCTCTCTGCGGTAGAACACGCGCGGGCGTTGCACACTTCTTTTCTCAGGATCGGCGATCTTTTGTTCGCCCTCGGTGAAGGCGACGTCCACTCCCAATCCGCGTCCCTGCTTCATCTTCTCTTCCTGCATTAGCGGCACGCGCTCAGTCGCGAAATCCAGCCATTCACGAGCACTCAGGATCCCATCCTTCGGTTCGTTGTCCGCGGCCGCAGTCTTCAATCCTTCTTCGACCAAGGCATAAGTAAGCAGCCCATGACCTAGCTGCGCCGCTTCGAGCGCCGCCTGATAACTCTGTGCTGCAGTGAGAATGTACATGCCCTTTTCGTAAGCAAGCTGCGCCAGCCCTTTCGAATTCATTGGCCCGCGGCGTTTCTCTTCCGCCTCGAGCGCCTGACCCGAATTGCAGGCATCAATGACCATCAGCAGAGATCCGGCCGCCAAACCCTCGACCGCATCTTCCAACTCCAAATCCGAGATGCTGTGAGAGAGAATTGTCTTGAGTCCACTTTCATCCAGCGCGCCGCGTTCACCCGTGTAACCAAGATCGTGCGGCAGCAGATAAAAGCGTTGTCCCTGTGCCGTGCCGTGGCCGGCAAAGTAAATGATCACGGCGTCTTCGGGTTCGGCACGCTTGATCCGATCCATAAGACCGGCTTTCAACGTAGGCGCCTCCGACGCTCCGGCTAGTCTGCGCAAAGCGGAAAGAAAATTCGCCTTGGTAGCGTTTTCGTTCAGCAACGCAATTACTTCGACGTGATCGAAGCGGGCGACCTGCGTCTGTTGCCGACGCAACTCTTCGGCAAAACTCTGCGCGTCGGCCACGGCATACTTCAAATTGTATTGCGAGTTCGCATATTCATTGACGCCCACCGCGATTACCCAGGCGGTGCCGGCGCGTTTCAAACTGTCGGCGCCGGTCACCAACAAATTAGCGTCCTTGCTCTTGACGTTGTCCTGGTTGAAGGCGTAAGCCGTCAGCCGGTTCGGCCCAGCGACAACTGTGATCTCTTCTTCCAAACCAGTCGCCGCTTGTCCTTTCAAAGCATCGCCGTGCCAGACCTTCACCAATGAACCGTTGCGGAACAGACGCAGGTCGCGCGCGCCGCTGCCCTGCGGATGATCTTTGTCAGCGGCGGCATCAGTGATGTCGATCTTTATTTTGATCGTGCGCGCGGCGAACCCGCCGGCGGGCGCCGCTTCGCCCGGAAGTGAAAGTTTCACAATGGGCTGGCGGCGATCTTTCCTGGAAACGTCCTGGGCGACGCGCGGTCGCTTTCCGGCAAACACATCCGCGAGCAAACCCGGATAATAATATTCGTTGAAGAACCATTCGATCGGCGCGACGTTGAAAGTGTCCTGGTTATAACGCCAGAGGATCTGGTTCCACGAGGCGGGTGTGCCGTCGAACAAACCTTCGGGCGTGACGACCATCCATTCGCCGTCGTCGAGCGAAATAAGCGTCAACAAATGTTCGCCGGTGTTCGTGTCCCAAAGAAAAGTGCTGCCCTCATCGCTGGCCGAGGCCAGCAGACGTCCGTCGGGGCTGAAATCCATCGACTCGATATTCGCCGTATGCCCAGACAGGGTGCGCAATTCGCGTTTTGATGCGACATCCCAAATCTTGATCGTGTTGTCGGTGGCACTCGATGCCAGCAATTTGCCGTCACGACTAAACACAACGGTGGTGACACCTTTGCCATGACCCTTAATGGCTCCGAGTTGTTGCCCGGTGGCACTGTCCCAGAACAGCACCTGGCCGTTGGCTTCGACCTTAAGGTCTTTCAGAAAGTCTTCAGGGTTCTGCTGTTTCTTGTTTTTTGAACTCTTCTGGTTTGCAGGATTCATCATGCCGGCGAGATCGAGATTGGACTTTGATTCAACTCCGCCAGTAGCCAACATGTGTCCGTCGGGAGTGAAAGCCACGGAAGTGACGCTTCGTCCCATGGTGCCGGCGGCCATGGTGCCCAGCATGTCATTCACCATCGCCGTCATGTCAGCCATGTTCGGCATGTTCGCGATATTCGGCATTGAACCTGGCTTGCCACCCCTCCCGACATTGGGGATCGAGCCGGGATTTGGCAGCGTACTCAGGTTGCCCATTTTTGACATTGGTGACGCGGTCAAGTCGCGCAGGCGTGTACCCGACGCCAGATCCCACAACGCGACTTCACCTGAAGCGATGGTCGCCAGCACCCGACTGTCCGAACTGAAGCCTATTTCGTTCGCGCTTGAACTAGGGGTGAGCGTCTGTAATTCGCGGCCGGTGGCAACCTCCCAAATCTTGACCTGACTTTGAAGAGAAGGCATGGTTCCAGGTCGTTGCCTGTCCGGTGTCTCCATGTAAGTCGCCGCCAGCAAACGCCCGTCGGGACTGAAGCGGACACGCGACACTCCATCGTTTGTAGAGGTTCGGGTAAACGTCTGCAGCTGGCGGCCACTCGGAGTTTCCAGGACAGTGATCGTGCTGTTGTTGGGCCCGAACAGCGCGATTAGTTTGCCATCGGGGCTCGGCCAGGCAAGCTGCTTTTCGGAAGGCGCCGGAGTAAGACGCAGGCCACGACCAGTACGCAAGTCCCAACGCGTGCGGCCTCCAGCCGATAGCTGATTACCATCAGTGCTGAAGGCCACAGAGTAGGCCATATTGCTGCGGCCCTTCATCTGCATCAGTTGCTTTCCGGTTTCCGTCTCCCAAAGCAACGTCGGCGTTCCGAAACCACCAGTCGCAGTTTTTTTCCCGTCCTCACTGAAAGCCACAAAGCAGCCACCGTTATCTTTGAAGACCCCGTTATTCGGGATATTCAGCGCCGGCAGTTCGCGGCCTGTCGCGGTTTCCCACAGCTTGATCTTATATTCTTCAGAAAGCGCCATCAGACGACCGTCGTTGCTGAACTTGATCAAGCTGTAATCTTTCAGAGTGGGAGCAAGATCGCGCTCGCTCGCCTTCGTGGTGACGTCCCATATCTTCAACTTCTTATCTACAATCCCCGCTGCCACTACACTGCCGTCCACTTTGAAGCTGACCTCGAGGCTGTCAACCTGGTCGTGAGGCAACTCTACTGATCGGATTTCGCGTCCTGCATTTAGATCCAAAAACTTGATCTCAGTCTTCGATCCATTCGCTTCCGCGCGGGCCAACTGACTACCATCGCGACTAAGCGCCAGCCCGCTTCCCCCTTTCGCGAAGGCCTCCGCATTAATGCCAGTCGTATCCACGGTCTTGATCTCTTGCCAGTTAGTGGTATCCCAGACTCTAATCGCGTCGCTGACAGCCACCAGTTTTTTACCGTCGGCGCTGAAGGCGATAAAAGAAAAACCAAGCGCGGACATGAAACTGGGCTGCCCTCCACCAGCCAGCATCTGCAACTCACGCCCTGAGATCGCATCCCAAACTTTCACCGAGTTGTTGCCCGTGGCCGCGGCCAGCAGGCGGCCGTCTGCGCTAAAGGCGACGACGGGAGAAAGACCGTTAGTGTTCTGACCACCAGCGGACAGGTTGCGCAACTCTCGGCCGGTCGCGGTCTCCCACAACTTGATTGTGCTGCTGCGGAAAGTTCCGGTTGCCAGCAGACGACCGTCCGGACTGAATACCAGACGCGTCGCTCCAAAGAAATTGTTGTATCCAGTCTGAAGCACGAGTTCAGGCTTGGCTTCTTTCGACTTTGATTGATCGGTTTGGGTTCTGGTAGCAGCGCCCGATTCGATGCCGAGGCCACGTTTATCCTGCGGCGTAGGAGCGGGCGATTGTGCGACAACCAAACTTCCCGCGGCCAACATAAGAAGGGCGATGGCGAGTCGCGAGACTCTCATCAAACTCTCAAAGATTTCTTTCATAGCGTGTGAAGAAGCGTAGTGGCTGAAACGGGCACTGTCAACGAGTCACCAATGTCTTGGTTGGTTTCGTGTTCTTTCCAGCTCTGACAAGGACGATCCACGAAATCACACGAAACAGCACGAAATAAAAGCCGTTTCCTCTTCGTGTAAGTTCGGGGATCGTTTTACCTCAAGAGCGGAGTGTGTCAGAAGTCCGACCGTGAGGGAAGGCCAGACTCGCAAGCACTCGCGATGAAGAAATCACCGACGCGAACGTCGCCCTTGCTTACGCGCGGGCTTCTGACGCGGTCGCTATCGCGAGCGGTACCATGCCGATTTGCGTGGATAGCAGAGATGCGCGAGCGAAAGGAATAAACCGGCCAGCGCAAAAATGTAGAGTCGGTTCCAGAGGATATGTCTCGCACCGCCGGAAAGTCCCGCGTAATCCCAGAGTTGAAACAGCAGCGGATTGTAGAGCCAATGATTATGACCCTGGGTGTAGAGATAGAAGAGACCGGCACAAACGCCGATGGCCAGGGCATAAGTTAGATACCGGTCGCGCACCAATACACCAAGTGACAGCGCGGCGGCCGCCATGAAAATCGCATTCGGCACGACGATCCCAAGGTAGATCTTCGCATACGCCATCAACTCGATCGGCCCGTTATGCTTTGCAGCTTGCAGGATGATCGTAATCGCGACCACCAGGAGGACAAGCGCGAGAATTAGCAGCAGCGTCGCCATGAACTTCGAGAACAGAAGCACATAGTTTGGCGCCGGCTCGCTCCACAGAATTGGTTCAATCCTTTGATCGCGGTCACGGTGCACGGCTTCGACCGTGTAGAAGACGGAAATGCCGATCATGAACAGTAGTAAAGATTTTGCCGTATTCCCGGCATAGCCGGCCGAGTAAGTCGGATCAGGAGCCACCTGCCAGAACGCCACCTCGAGAGTTGAGATCAGAAGAGCCAGCGGCATAACCACCACGACGCTCCGCTCAGAACGAATTAACCGGAACTCAACACCCAGCGCCGCCACCAGTTTCTTCAGGTTCGCGCGAATCCCTTCGTTCAGCCGCGCGGCTTCAGGGAGCACGACGCTGGGGAGTAGCACTCTCTCATGGGAGTCAAGCTCGGCTCTGCCTGCGGGCGGGGGGCTGTCCGGGTAGTAAACTCCCTCGGCTGCGGTCGAGAGACTGAGCATTGAAAACTTTTCTACCTTCCCGGTTCGCTCGGCTATCGTGAAGCGAACGTAAAGGATTCCCAGGCAAACAGCGGTGACGAGAACCACCAGCGCCCGGTTCGCCATCATGTCCGCGGTGTAACTGACGACAAACCGGTTGAGAAAATCCGCGCTGTGCCTAAATCCGTTGCCGCTCAGACCCGAATTAAGCAGAAAAGGATCAAGGAGGATTCGCCAACGCAGCGGTAGGCCCTTTAGTAAGAAAACCTGATACGAGATGTAGAGCGGATAAAAACAGGCAGCCAAGCCGTAGACGATCTTACTGTTGCGGGTAAGCGTGCCGACGGTAAAGTAGAAGGCTGCCAGAACCAGGTGCGAGATGACTACGAAGAAAACGAAGTGTTTGAAATAAGGGAACATTCGCACCGGTTGGACAATCATCTGCGACGTGCGAAATGCCTGGAGCACCAGCAGCATCAGCGGGAAAGCAGCCTGACAGCAGACGAGCACAAAGAAGTTGCCTAAGAATTTTCCCAGCAGGTATTCAAGGCGATTGACGGGCTTTGAAAAGATCAGCGGGTCAATACTCAGGCGGAAGTCCCTAATCACAGCGTCTCCCATAATGACCGCGCTGAAGATCGGGAGTCCTAGTAGGAAGGAAAAACCCTGCAGGTTACGGACAATGTAAAAATCGCTGTTGGTAGCCCAGCCCAGACGGACCGCAGGCCCGTGGCCCCACCAGAGCACAGCGTTGGCGGCGAACAGAATCATCAAAACATAAGGAACGACGCGCTTTGAGTTAAGCAGGACTTCGGCGCCGAAGATGGCCGCGAACGGTGACTTGAACGGGTTGGTCATTTCAAATTCATTGATGGCTTATGAGGTCGCTACCGCTCTCGGTACTGACCTCATTACGGCTACAGGGCTTGCTCGTTGACACATGAACGGCGTCCGATCACGCCTTCGTCTGACTCACCAGACTGAAGTAATAATCTTCCAAAGTCGGAGTTGCCGGACTAAAGTCGTCAGTGGGCCGCTCGCCTTTGGCGATCACTCGCACGCGCACCAAACCATCGGACATCTGGGACGAAACTACGTTCACTTTCGACTTCAGCGCCGCGAGTTGTTCGCGCGAAACGTTCGCTTGCCAAACCGAACCGGCCATTTCAGCGACCGCTTGACGGGGCGTGGCGAAGGTCAGGATCTCACCTCGCCGAATGATCGCCATGTGGCTGCAAATACTCGAGACGTCGGAAACGATATGAGTTGAAAGAATGACCACGGCGTTCTCGCTGGCTGTTTCCGAGAGCAGGTTGTGGAAACGATTTCGTTCTTCGGGATCCAGTCCAGCGGTTGGCTCGTCGACAATAATGAGCTGCGGCTGACCGATAAGCGCCTGCGCGATTCCCAGACGTTGCCGCATTCCTCCTGAGAATCCGCCGAGTCGCTGCTTTCGTGCAGGAGAGAGATTCACTCGGTCGAGCAGAGCATCGACCAAACGGGCGCGTTCGTTGCCATCCATTACGCCCTTGAGCTTCGCAAAATAATCGAGCATCTGTTCTGCGGTGAAGGTGGGATAGAAACCGAACTCCTGTGGCAGGTAACCCAGAATCTTGCGCGTGCCGTGCTTATCACTTATCAGGTCGATGCCGTTCATCTCGGCGGCGCCTGAGTCGGGCTCCAGCAGCGTCGCCAGGATTTTCATCAGAGTGGTCTTGCCGGCGCCGTTGGGTCCAAGCAACCCGAACACACCCGGGAGTATCTCGAGGTTGACGCCGCTCAGCGCCTGAATCCCACCCGTATAGGTTTTTGTTAGACCTGTGATTTTCAGCATCGTTTGGCCACCTGAATCTGTTGCCGCACGAACGGGGCAATAGCCCGACCGCAAGGGAGGGCTCGGTGAGTTGGATTGATTAAAGGAGCCCTCCCTTACGGTCGGGCTACTGCCCCGTCATCTGTGGCAATGCACACCTTTACCCGCTTCTTCGAAGACTCTCCTCGAGTTGGCGAAGAACAAATGTTTCGCCTTACTTGTCGGTGTTACTTGTCGAAAATAATCCGCTCAACGGGCGTGCGCTTGCTCGGGTCATACGCCGCGATTAATGTTTGAGACTTGTCAATCAACATCAAGGGCGACCCTGTCTCAGATTTTGAAAGAAAGCTCGCGGGGCTCAACCCGCGCGCATAAAGCAACAAGCGGCCGAGAATCCCAACGGCCATCATAATGTCAGCACAGTGCTTGACGTGGTACTCAGCAACAAAAACGCGCAGTAACACTCCGGCGAGGAAAACCAAAATCAGGAAGGACTTTAAAACGAGGATCAAGGGATGGCGCCTTCGGCTGATTTCGACGCATTGATCTTTGATCCGCTCGACATCGCCAAAGCGTTTCAGGGCGGCCGCTCTGGCTTCCGCCAAAGGCAGATCCAATTGAAGATGTTCCTCGGTCAACAGTTCGAGGTGCAGACGCAGCTCGTCTTCAATTTCGCGCCCAATCTCTGCACGATTAAGCGGTTTGAATAGGCGCTCTTTCACAGCTCTCATCGTGACCTTCGTTTCGAGCAGGGCGGTAGCCCGACCGTCAGGGAGGGCTCAATCCCGGATCGTCGGAGCCCTCCCTGACGGTCGGGCTACTGCCCGTGCGCTATAACTAAGCGGTCTGCAAAATTCTCGTAATAGCCCGAGAGACGCGCTCCCAGTTGGCGCATTCCGCCTCAAGCTGTTTTCGTCCCGCCCTGGTTAGTTTATAGAACTTGGCCCGGCGATTATTCTCCGAAACGTCCCACGTTGAAGTAACCCAACCACGCTCTTCCATGCGATAGAGCGCGGGGTACAGTGACCCGTCTTCGATCTTGAGCAAATCATCCGCGACCTCGTGTATTCGCTGAGCTATGCCGTAACCGTGCATGGCATCATTCGCCAGGGTTTTAAGAATCAACAACTCCAGCGTGCCTTGCATCAAATCCGTGCGAGCTTTTGCCATCGTGACCGCGTCTCCCTAGACAATCTGGGGAGCAAAGTACAGGCCGTTCCCTAGATTGTCGAGGGAAAGCTTAGACATGCTGTTCCGGTTCTTTGTTCCTGAGTCGATGCTG
The DNA here is from genome assembly GCA_035317005.1 of Pyrinomonadaceae bacterium. Lineage (GTDB taxonomy): Bacteria > Acidobacteriota > Blastocatellia > Pyrinomonadales > Pyrinomonadaceae > UBA11740. The sequence goes on from DATHHW010000140.1 coordinate 132,339, forward strand.
ATTTTAGTTTCAGGCCAAAGGCTTGTTACTACTGGGAGCGCGGGCGCCCTCGCCCGCACGGCCGTTAGGCGCGGTTTTCCTAACACCTGAGACGTTAATCCAAATTATTCTTCGCGGTGATTGCGGGCGAGGGCGCCCGCGTTCCCAGTAGAATGGGGCTCGCGATTCAAACGTTTGTGTCAATTCTCCAGGCTCGGATTCGCCATGAAGATCCGCGCAGGCAGGCGCCGCTCAGTTCCCGGAACCTTAAGCGTGCGTTTCAGCACCAAGTCGAACAACAGCGGGTTGTACTCGTAAATCTCATTCAGCCAGGAACGTTCATTAGGCGTAATGTAGCCCTGCTTGCGGAGCGCACCGGTCCTGATCAGCACATTGATCGCCGGTAGAGGATAATCGCTGCCGTTGACCAAACGTTCGTGCAAGTCTTCGCGTTGCAGAATCGTCGTCAGCGGCCGGCCGCTGCGGTTGTACTGCGTCATGGCTGAAATGTCGGCGAACAGCAGACCTTCGTAACGCTTCTCGTCCATCAAACGCAGGAACAAATCAAAGTTGGGTACGCGCTGGCGTTGGGGATCGTCAAGGTCTTCGTTGTCGCCCAAGCCGGCACAGTGGGCAATGACGACTTTCACGCCATGATCCAGCGGACGGCGCAGTAACAAAGGATTACCAAGCTTCTGATCTTCTTCTGCTTCAACAGCTTTCTCTTCGCCGCCATGGCTCAGCAAAACCAGATCGAGCTCTTTCATTTTCTGATAGAACGGATCGCAAAGCTCGTCCGCGGGGTCGATGCCCATCGCATTCGGCAGCCACTTAACCATGGGCGCTCCACGCTTGGCGCCGCGCTCCAGTTCGGCCAGCGCGTCGAGGCGATAGGGATTCACCGAGATCACTGGGTCGAAACAATCGGGATGCTTTTCAGCCAGGCTGAACACGTAATCATTAGGAACATAGAACTCGGTCTTGGCGAGATTCGGGGTGCCGTCGCGATGGTGGTTTTTGTCGAATGCCAGCAGACGGTGTTTGCCGTGACCTTCGATGTGGGTAATGAGGTTCGCCAGACGAACAACGATCTGCTGGTCAGCCCTTTCAACATCGGTCACGGCGCCGGCGCTGAGATAGACCTTGAACTTAAGCCGATGAAGCGGATGACGCCAGGCAAGCATCTTCGGATTGACGAAAGCTTTGGTGCCACCCGTGCCGAGGCCGGCCACGTGCGTGTGATAGTCCAGAAGGCGCGCGGGATCTATGTCATCGAACGAGCGCTTGATCAGATCGCCGGCTTTGCCGCCGATATTGTCGCGCAGCTCTTCAGGCTTCTGAGTGAAAGCGCCGGCGATGTGATGGAGAAGGCACATATTCGCGGTGCTTCATATTACTTTCAGGAGTCCGGTTGTGTCTCTCTTATCCTGTTAACGCCTTGACCTCGCCCGATAGTCGGGGATCATCCACGAGACGCCATCCGCCCTCGCGGTTAAATGAATTCGCGAAGGCGCCTGCTTCAGTTTGCATATAAACAACATCGTGGTCTTCGTCGGTCTCGGGAACATAAAGGATGGCGCTCTTTCCCCAGAGTGATTCGGGAATTCCTGCAAACGCCGAACTCAACGTCGTCGTCCCGGCAACGGTGATTTCGCGTTCAGGCGAACCGAGATCGATTGGATAGTTCAAATAGTTAACCAGAGCCATGAAGTCGAAGACAGAAATGTCTTCAGGAAAGGTAAGGCGATAAAGATTCTCAAAGCGTTTCTGTATGTCGATCTTTCGCGGCGAGCCCGAGGTGTCCTGCCCGGTGAAGTCGTCGAGTGCTTTGCCCAACTCTTCTTCGTTCCAACCACTGACTGTGATTACTTTGTCGTTGTTGGGATCAGGTATGAAGGGCGGAAGATCAGCTTGCGCGACTTCAGCTCTTACCGGCCTGGCAAAAAGCATTGTCGGCAATGGTACCAGAGCAATGAGGGAGGAAAAGACAACCCATTCGGGAACAAAAGGAGACAGCACCACAAAATCGAGGCCGATGAGTAGTGCCGTCGTTAGTAATATTAGAAACTGGCTGCGGCCGGAATTGCGGACTAAGCCGCCACAGTTCCTGCACTCGAAAGAGTCGGAATAGCCGAGTGTAAGTTTGAACAGGTCCGACAACCTAAATAGATCGACACCACAGTATGGACATTCCTTGTTCACTCGGCAGCAACGTCCTATATCAACTCGTCGTGAAGCGGCAGAAGCGAAATACGCTCCGATTGTGATCAAGCCAATCATAACGCAGATCGTCGTCGGCCCTGCACTTCTGGTGAGGGTTTGCCGCCGAGGAAGCCGACGATGTGTTTACCCGGGAGGCGAATCATACGCCGGAGCCGGCCGGTTCCAGGGGAGTATAAGATCTTGTTTCCGCGGTAAAATGCCGGAAGAGGCAGACTAATCGACTTAGCTGAAACATAAGGTCAGGCCAAACCGTTTGTTTCAGAGCGTGGTGTCCACGCGAGCGGCAGCTTGCCCCAACATTTATGCGCCGATGAAAGGATCACTTATGTACTGTTCAGCCTGCGGTGGCCCAGTGGCGCCGGGACTCAAGTTTTGCAATCGCTGCGGAACGGGTTTGAGCAAAGAGCCCGAGGAGAAGAAAGAGAGCGGAGTCGCCGGCGGGCTGATCACCGCCGTTGTATTCGTCGCGCTGGGCGGTTTGGGAATCATGTTTGGCGGCGCGATCGCGCTGAAGAACGGAGGCGGACTAAACGAGAATGTCGTGGCCCTCTTCATGCTTTTGAACTTCGCCATTGTCGGCACTGTCGAGGTCTTTTTGTTAAGACAATTATCCCGGCTGCTCGAATCGCGCGGAAAAGTTCAGCAGATTGATCAACCGCAACCGCTCTTTCAACCATCATCCATATCGCCGCATGAAGTACACCGGGCGCCGGTGCGAAACTTTCCTGAGGCGGTTCCGAGTGTCACGGAGCACACGACCCGCACTCTGCAGCAGTCGGCAAAGGACTCTTAGCGATCGGCAGGAGTCTCACAAAGCAGTCCGTCGCGATGAGCGCAACTTGCGCGCGTTACAGTCACTTTGAGTTCAGGCGCTGATACCTTCTTTTTTGATCACCTGTCCCGCGCCGCTTACTTTCTTATTTACTTTGGGATTGCCGCTGTAGGTCACGCGCCCGGCGCCGGAAACCGTGACATCAAGTTCGTCGGTGGCGTAAACGTCCACGCCGGCAGCGCCGGTGACACTGACATCGGCGTCGCCCGCGCGCAGATCGTGCGCATCGATTTTGCCCGCGCCGGTCGAGCTGATCTTCACGGACTTACTTTGGCCGGACGCCACGACCGTCGCCGCGCCCGTCGATCGGATCTCGAATTTGTCGTTTTTCACATTTGAGACGTTGAATTTGCCGGCGCCCGTGCTCTTGACGCTGACAAGATCGGGCACGGTGATCCGAAGCACGATTCCGCCACTCGATGAATAGCCTCTGGTAGTCCTGACCCGCAACACCCCATCTCGAACTTCCGTTTCCACGAGCGGCAGCAGGTTGTCGTCGGCTTCGACCTCAAAGCTGGCGGGTTGTTGGCAGTTCACTTGCACTTCAAAGGCTCCGCTGGTTTCGATCGCGTTGAAAGCCGGCAGATCTCTCTTCTCAATCTTGCGGACGCCGGAGCCGTGTACTCCCATATGACAACCGGAGAGCACGAACACGGCTGACAAACAGAACGTCAGGACGATGCCGATTCTTTTCATCGAGGTTCCTCCATTTTAAGTGCTTGTCTCTACTCCCTCTCCCTTTGGGAGAGGGTTGGGGAGAGGGTCTGCGCGTGACGACCCCCCATTCTCTGCGCTGTCTTTGCCGAGGTAAACTTAAAGAAACCGCGCCCCTTCGGACGACAATTCGCACTATCTCAGAGACGAGCGGATCTATTCGAATTGTTTCTTGAATTCATCAAACTGACGGCGCAAACCTTCGACCTCGGCGGCCAGCGTCTCAACCCGGTGTTCAAGACTAACGACTTTTTCGGCTTCGCTCGATCGCCGCGTCTGCTTGCTGACTGGTTGCTCCCCGTCAAGTTCATCGATCTTCACTTCACCGGCCAGCAGATGCGCAAAACGCGCCTCCTTCTGACCTGACTGGCGCGGCAGCTTAATCACCAGAGGCTCCGGGTCTTTCGTGCTCAGCGATTGCAGGGTCTGTTCGATCTCTTCCAGCCCGGTGACCTCGTACAGTCGATATGCGCGCCCGCGAATTTCACCGGCGGTTTGCGCACCGCTGAGCATGAGCACGCACATCACCGCCACCTCGGCCGCGCTCAGGTGAAGGTTTTCCACCACATGTTTGTATTTCGGAACGCGGCTGGTGCTGCCATAGAAGACATAGGCAAGATTCTTTTCGCGCAGGCTGTCGAGGGCCTGCTCGACTTCTGGTTCGGCAAGTGAAGTGACCGGATTCCGATTGTTCTTCTGGTTGCAGGCCAGGGTCAGTGAGTTGAGCGTCAGCGGATAATACTCAGGCGTCGTGATCTGCTTTTCGATCAAAGAGCCAAGGACGCGGACTTCGGTAGGGGTTAGTGTTGGCACGCCGGGATTATACTGTCAGAAAGGTAGATGCGCATCATGAGCCTCAGTGACTTTCGCGGCTGTGCCGCGTGATGTGCGGAAGGCCTATGGCCTTCCGGGTGCGGTTGATAACGTGGGCTGTGCCCGGATTATCTCGTGGTAAGGAAAAGGGGCATAGCCCTTAATCGTTGGAGAGCACAGACGGAAAGTCGGAGACTTTCCGCACATCAGGCGGCGGAGCCGCAACTATTCGGGTGCGTGTGGCTATAAACATCTCATGCCTAACGGCACGAAGATTCCGCAGTCCCAGTATTACTCTTTCTTGAGAACCCCCCCGAATCGGCAATCTCTTTTGACCGCGTCATTCGGCTCGCGCTCCCGCCAACCACACCGCGGCATTGCGCACGTACGTCTTAATATCTTCCAGCGCCTGCGGATTCTGTTTGTAACCGTCGCCCGGCGGTTCTTCCACGAAGCTGGGACAGCCCAGGTCGGTATTCCAGTTGTAATCCACCAAGTGATGAAAGCTTGATTCCGCGATACCGCGGCCGAGCGTGTTGCCGTGTTCGTCGCGCGTGCTGTCGAAGGTGACGATCAGGTTGAACGGGCGGCCCGTTGTTTGGCTTTGGCCGGTAGCGATGACGCGGGCGTGCTTTTCACCTTCAGGCACGCCGACCGCTCCTTCATGCGGATGAGCGGGAAAGAACTCAATCAGATCATCGGACGTAGCAGTGCGGCGCAGGACTTCGTGCGGGGAAGTCACCTTGATGGTTTGATAGTCGCCGTTAGCACCCGAATGATAGTTGGGCCAGGAGATCGAAGTCGTATCGGTGTCATCGGGCACGTGTCTGGAAGCGTCGGGCTCGGGATGCCTGGTGTGAAAGAAATGCGCGCGGCCGATGCCGCCCAGGGTGCACAGCGAAATTCCCAGATCCTGATGATCGCGCGTCGCCAGAATGCCACCGCCGCGCTGGCGAAAACGCGTGATGCCCTGACAATCGGCCACAGTCAGCCCCTCGCCGGTATCGATCGCGAACAACCACAGCTCGTCAAACTCCGATTGATCGAGCGTGCGGAGAACCGGATCGTTTCCGGCGGCGTCGGTTTCGCGATTGCGGGTCGTCACTTCACAGAGTTGGTTTCCGGCTTCGTCTTTCATCGAACTCAACTCATCGCGCAACAATGAAAACCGCCCGATGTGCCAGTCGTCCTCAGCGAAAGGAATAGTAGTTTGCAGCAAGATACGAATTGGTTTTGTCATTTTGAAATCCTTTCGCGATGATAACAGGTGTTTAGAGTACCGACTTTAGTGGGGGGGTTCCCCGTCGTAAAGGTACCCTGAACGCCTGATTCTCAAATTGAGTTCCTACCTAAATCACACGCTCCTATGAAGGCAGATCATTGTGCCCTGCATTGTGGCTACCAACTCTTTATCGTCATTTGCGGCGATGCCAAAAACATCCGCGCGCACCACGGTGAGCGTCCGTCCCGCTTTGATCACTTCCGCTCGCGCCACAAATTCTACGCCTTGCGCCGGGCGCAGCAGATTTACCTTGAACTCGACGCTGAGAACGTTCGAACCCGCGGGCATCAGGGTGAAGGCAGCGTAACCACAGGCGGAATCGGCGATCGTAGTGACGACGCCGGCGTGCAGATAGCCGTGCTGCTGGGCCAGGTCGGCGCGATAGGGTAGTGTTATCTCGATCACCCCCGGCTCGACCAGCGAGAGCCGGGCGCCAATCAGATTCATGATTGGCTGCTGCGCAAAACTGTGGGCGACGTCTTCGGCGAAAGATGGATTCAGCGGGTTCATGTTTGGAGTGCGGTAACTTGTTACCGCTTTCAAAGGCCGCGACTCAAGAGGTCGCGGCTATGCCGCCTAAGGTGCGGAAAGCCCATGGCCTTCCCGGAATTCGGTTTAATAGATCATGGGGGCTCCGCCCCGAATTCATTGGGTTGCGGAAGGGGGCATAGTCCCAAATCAAAAGAACAGCTCTCGGAAAGTCAGAGACTTTCCGCACATCAGGCGGCATAGCCGCGTCGTTACTTCAGCGCCAGATCCAGCGACGACCGATCATCCAGCAAAATCCACTCAACAATTGAAAGCGGCAGGCTGCCGTTCTTGATCAAGTCATCATGAAACTGACCCAAACGAAAGTCTTTGCCCGCTTTGTCGCGATACTTGCCGAGCAGGCGCATGATCTGCCACTTGCCGGTGATGTAAGTAATCTTTTGCGTCGGGCTCGCAGCCGCGCCCGCGGCTTCACCTTCGGCGGCTTCGCGATCCAGCCCGCCGGCTTCCATGAAATATTTCACGGCCTCTTCGAAAGTCCAACGGCCGGTGTGCAGGTTCACATCCACGCCGATGCGCGCCGAACGATAACGCGCCAGGCGCAGCACCTGTCCCTGCGAAGCTGAATTCATCGGATAAAGGCCCGTGCGCATCAACATCTCTTCGCCGTACAGCGCCCAGCCTTCGACGAAAATTCCATCGCCGTGCTGCCGGCGAATCTCGTCAGTCAGATGGTTGGCGATCGACAGTTGCAGAAAGTGTCCGGGAATGCCTTCGTGGCCCAGGATCGGTCGCGGGTCTTCGATGGCTGCGCGAATGTAGAAGTTTCCGCTTTTGGGGTTGTAGGTCGGAATGAAATAAAAGCCGGATGGATCTTTATCGTAGACACCGGGTGGATTCATGAAGCCACCGGGACTGGTCGGCTTGAATGCTTCGGGCAGTTGTCGAATTTCAAAGCGGCCGAGATAAGCCGGCAAGGTGACCAGCTTATTGTCTTTCAGAAAACCGATCATTTCAGCTTGGCGGCTTTCGTAGGCTTTCAAGAAGTCGTTCTGATCTTTTGGGATAACTTTTGCGCGCGCGGGATTTGGATCGGCCAGTGAAGGATCCGGCAACATCGATTCCAAGGCGCGATAACGTGCGAGTTCGGCCTGGCCCAACATCTCGAGCTGTTTCGCGTCCAGCGGCAGGAGATAGATATTCTTCAGCAGATAGTTATAGTTTTCCTCGCCCATCGGTTTGAACGGAACCATGCCGGGCAGACGCTGTTCCAAAAAATCCGCAAAGCCGTGAATCGAAGCAATAGCAGCGTCGCGCGCCTTGATCAGTTCATTCTTCTCAGCCGGCGGCAGGTCTTTTGCCAAAGTCATCAGGCTGTCCGTGAACAAACTGTCGATCAATCGCGCCGAATCAATCGCGAGTTGGGCATAAAGCCGAACGGGTTTGATCAGGTTCCTTTTCCCCTGCTCAATCACGAAAGGCATTTGTTTGAGCCTTGAGGTGGCTGCGAGCGAACGGTTGCGTGGTGTGTCGTATTCTTTCTTGAGCAGAGAAAAGATGCCATTGCTGCATTCGTTAACGTAGGTCTGCGGATCAGTCTCTTCAAAATCCATCACGCGATCGAAGAAGACTACGCCTTCGAGCTGAGCGCGAAACAGCAGCCAATCGATGCGATCGTCCTTGCTCCACTTTTCGGTCTGCATCGCTCTTACTTTGGCGAGTACCTCTTTGACGTGCAGGCGGCGCGCCAGCAGGGCAGACAAACCATAGTCGGTGAGTTTGTGGTCCCAGGTGTGCAGCCCGGCGTCACTGCTGGCAACGGGATAGTTTTGGTTGCGCCAGTTGTAGTAATCGCCGGCGAGTTTGTGCAGGTCGGCGGGATCGGCCTGGGCCCGGGCCGAACTGGAAACAAAGGCAATGATGAACAATCCACCTAAAAAAAGATTTAGCAGCTTCACGATTCCACCTCACTTGAAATGTCGACGCGCTGGAAACTTGAGCGCAAAGCGTATCACCGTTACTGTAATGCTTGCGACATCACAACCCAAATAACGGACCCACCATGAACCGGAGGAATTTTATGCAGGGCTCTATCTGGTCGCAGCAATTCTGGGCGCGATCCTTCCCCTGTCACAGTTCATTCCGTTTGTGGCGGCGCATGGATTCGATATGAATCTATTCTTCAGACAGCTATTTCAAAACCACATCTCCGCATTCTTTGGCATGGATGTCATCGTCTCGTCGTTGGTGGTTTGGCTGTTTGTTTTTTCGGAAGGGCGACGGCGTGGCATGAAAGGTTTATGGGTGTATGTCGTCTGCAATCTCGCCGTCGGTGTATCACTGGCCTTGCCATTGTTTCTTTTCTTTCGCGAGCGAAGAGCGGTAACGCGTGTCGGAAGCCCGACCGTCAGGGAGGGCTCGGCGTCTAACGAGGCCCTCCCTCACGGTCGGGCTTCTGATACTGGGCCACTACTTCTGAAAAAGATTATTGAGTTCCCCGAATGGAGCGGCGCCGGCAAAGCCGTCGAACGTGCCGATCTCTGCAATGCTTTGCGCCGCGCGGATGAAAGCGCCCCACGCGACTCGCGCTAAACCCGACCCGACTGAGATCCTACGCACGCCAAGATCGCCGAGCCGGGCGACCGAAAGATCGGGATTGGGTGCGGACACCAGCACGTTGACCGGTTTTGGCGAGACCGCCTTTACGATCGCCGCGATCTCATCAGGCTCATGCACACCGGGAGCGTAGAGACAATCGGCGCCGGCTTCAACGAACCTGGCAAGCCTTTCAAGTGACACGCGCAGCGGATTACGTTGTCCAACCAGATACGCTTCACAACGCGCCGTCAGTACGACCGGCAGGCCTGACGCATCAACGGCCGCGCGCGCCGCTTTGATGCGCTCGACTGCCAAATCAATTTCGTAAAGCGGCTGCGCGCTATCTCCGGTTGCATCTTCGATCGACAGGCCGGCAACTCCCGTGGCGATACAGAGCGCTACGTTCCCCGCGACCTCTTCGGGTTCGTCCGCGTATCCGTTTTGGAAGTCGGCGTTCACGGGTAAAGGTGTGGCCTTCACTACCTGGGCGATGTGCGCGAGCATCATTTCGCGCGGGACCGCCGCAACTGAATCAGAGAGTCCCTGAGTAAACGCAAAACCCGCGGACGTGGTGGCCAGCGCCTTGAAGCCGAGCTGCTGAAGATATATGGCCGAACCCACATCCCAGGGATTCGGCAGGACAAAACAGCCCTGTTCGTGCAATGCGCGAAACTCGGCGATCGTGTTTGACTGATCCTTCATGCGGCAATCCTACAACGACGGCCGCGATGGGGCCAGTGTCGTTGCCAACGAGTTTCTCGATCAGGGATCAACTCCAGTTGACCCACCCTCAGACAGATGGTACTCACATCATAACGGTGGCAAGATAGTTCGCGCAGCGCTTTGTACGCTCTGTTAGCGACCCAGAGAAACTCGATGCCAAAATACGTAGCTCTGCTCCGAGCCATAAATGTCGGCGGACACACGGTCAAGATGGACTATCTTCGCAGTCTGTTCGAAGCCATCGGGTTCTCAAACGTCGAAACCTTTATCGCCAGCGGCAATGTGATCTTTGATTCGAAATCCAAAGATGCGCCGGCGTTGGAGCGAAAGATCGAAAAGCATTTGCAAGCAACTCTCGGCTACGAAGTGAAGACGTTTGTCAGGGCCATCTCTGAACTGGCAGCCGTGGCAAACTACAAACCTTTTAGCGAGTCAGAGCTAAACACTCACACTCTGTATGTTGGGTTCGTTGCGGACACGCCCAGTGATCAGTCAAAACAGAAACTGCTTTCATTCATCTGCGAAGTTGATGACCTGCATATTCACGGACGTGAAGTCTTCTGGCTGTGTCGCGCAAAGATGATGAGCGATTCAAAGTTCTCCGGAGCGCTGGCGGAAAAGATTCTGGGCCTGCCGGCGACTTTTCGAAATTCAACTACGGTCAAAAAGCTGGCGGCAAAGTATCAGTGATATGAATACAGCTCAAGGAGGCAAAATGCTTTTCATGGTGATTGAGCGATTCAAGAATCGTGATGCCGCGCCCGTGTATGAGCGATATCGCGAGAAAGGGCGAATGATGCCGGACGGACTGAGCTACATTGATAGCTGGGTCGAGCCCGACTTTGCCAGATGCTTTCAGTTGATGGCGTGCGACGATCCACAACTATTGCAGCAATGGACGAACAACTGGCAGGATCTGGTCGATTTTGAAATAGTTCCGGTGGTTACATCCAAGGACGCCGCGGATGCGATTGCCACCCAGACCTAGCGCCGTGACTTTTCATTTTCAAGATTCAGGCAAAAGGAGCAAACCATGCATCGAGAGGATCAATTCATTCCCCACCTGATCGTTTCCAACGGGCTGGCGGCGATCGACTTTTACAAAGAACTGTTTGGCGCTGAAGAAGGACACCGGATGATGACGCAGGACGGCAAGCGTCTCATGCACGGCGAGATCATTCTGGACGGTCACAAGTTTTTCCTGAGCGATGAGTTTGAGGCCAGCGAAGGCGGCACGCTCAAGTCGCCACAGGCGCTGGGCGGGACCTGCGTGCGCATCACGATCGAGGTCGCAGACGCTGACGCGCTGGTCGAGCGCGCGGTGGCAGCAGGCGCGCGCGTGCTGATGCCTTTGCAGGATCTTTTTTGGGGAGCACGCTATGGAAAGATCCTCGATCCGTTCGGTCACGAGTGGGGCATCAACCAGCAATTGAAAGAACAAACCGACCAAGAGACCCACGCCGCAGCCGAGGAATTTTTGGCGAAGGGAAAATAGGCGGTGGAGCGCGGACATCTTGTCCGCCTGAGCGCGAAGCGCGAACCGCCGTTCAATTCGTATGGCGTGGGACGCAAAAAGGCTGAGCGTGCTACGCACGCTGGCGGACAGGATGTCCGCGCTCCAGTTATCATCCTTCATACAGAGACTTCTTATCATCCTTCATACAGAGACTTCGCTTCGATGAAGATGTGTTTGATCTCCGGATGCCGCTCTCGAATCTTTTCTTCCAGGCGATTCACGGCCGCCGCGATCTTCTCCGCGGTCAAATGCTTTTTGAAACCCAGGTCCAAAGTGAGCAGCACGTCGTTCGGACTAAAATGCATCGTGAGCGATTTTCTGACCTCCTTAACCGCCGGATCGTCTCTGGCTATCGCGCGAATGCTGGCGAGCACCGCCGGATCGACGCCCTCTCCGATTAACAAGCCCTTACTTTCATAGGCCAGAAACCCCGCCACCACCGCGAGAATGGCGCCGATGATGATCGAAGCCACGCCGTCCAGGTAAGGATTATTAAGCAGGTGCCCGAGAAAGATACCGAGGAACGCGACGATCAACCCCAGCAAAGCCGCGGTGTCTTCGAAGAGCACGGTGAAGGTCGTGGGGTCTTTGCTCGCCCGGATCGTTTTGAACGCTCCCTGGTCGCCCATCTCGTTTCGAAAGGCCTGGTACGCAAAATAAAATGAGATACCTTCAAAGACGATCGCAAACCCCAGCACCACATAATTCCAGATCGAGTGATGCACCTGCGGATGAAAAAGATGAGTGACGCCTTCGTAGACTGACATGCCGCCGCCGAGCGCGAAGATCAGAATCGCCACCACCAGAGACCAGAAGTAGAGCTCTTTGCCATGACCGAACGGATGATTGGCGTCGGGCGGTTTCTGGCTCATGCGGAATCCGAGCAGCAGGAGCCCGCCGTTGCCGGTGTCGACCAGCGAGTGGATGCCCTCGGAAAGCATGGCCGAGCTGCCGGTAAAAAAGGCGGCGACCAATTTGGTCGCAGCGATGGCCAGGTTGCCGGCTATGGCGGCGAAGATCGCAGTTCTGGATTCAGTTTGCATGCTCTTGTCAGAACCGCCTGCGGTAACGAGCGGTTGATCGTAGCTACTAGCGATTTAATGCTCCCGTTCAACCGCCCGCTACCGCAGGCGGTTCTGACTTTACGGTACACAACGCTGATCACGTGTCGGCACAAGATCGAGATTCGTCAAACGGTGCGTCGCTGGATCGAGCGCCAGCCGCGCAACGACAGTCCCGCGTTCGCACGCGAACCGAACCGTGCTGTTACGGCTGCCATCTCCACCGGCTGTCTCACCCATCTTGCAGCTTCCCCATGAAGACATCGCACCAATCTGACGTCGCACCTTCTCGAGATCGAGGCTCGGCGCGGCTATTGATTCGAGCGCCTTCGCATTCCAACCTCCAATCAGCTTCCCGACTGAGGTAACCGCCTTCGTCATCTCCGTGTCAGGCGGCAGCGTAGACTGCACATTGATCAACTGGACCCGCGGCGGACTCGTCGGCGCCAGCGTGATACTAACGTCCAACCAGCCGCGTTCACATGTCATCCGCCAAGTGCCCCGCAGTGCGTTCTCAGGTTCGATAACGCCGGCGGTTCGACAGCCGCCTTGCGTCGTCGCCAGTGCGCGCCAGCGCGCGGCGCGCACCTCTGCCGAAGCATCCAGAAAAAGATTGTCGGCGGCGATGCGCTTAGCCAAAGCGTCGTCCCATTTTGTGATCAACTGCGAGACATCGTTCTGCGCGGATAGGAGTGCCGGTGAAGGTTGCACCACGCGTGGCTTCAATGCGCCGGTACGATCGAGCGCCGCGATCGCGTCGCTGAAAAGGCCGCCGAACCCCGGTGTGTAGGTCAGGTTACCCATGGCGATCAGGCCGACGCCGTACTCCGGCAGCCAACGCATGAGCGAACCATAGCCCGGCAATCCTCCACCGTGACCTACGATGTAATTGAAGCGACAGTCCTGCGAGACGCTGAGGCCGTACGCGTACGAGGAAAGAACTAACTGAAGCGGCGCGTCGACGGCGCCGCGGACCGCGAACGCGGGCTGGGCGCGCCAGGCCTGCTGCATTTCGCGGAGGCTGCTTCGTCGCACCGGCCCGCGTTCAGCTTCGTCGCGCGGCGGGACTGCCGACAGGTGGAATGCGACGTAACGTGCGAGGTCGCGCGCCGTGGTCCACAGTCCGCCCATCGAACCAAACGATCCGTGCGCAAGAACGGGCTCGTCTTTCCAGACGTTGTCCTCCCAACGATAGCCGAGCGCAATGTGTTCGCGTGGCACTGAGGACATTTCAAACGTGGATGAGTTCATGCCGAGCGGTTTCAGGATTTCGTCGCGCACGTACTCGGCGTATGGCCTTCCCGAAACACGGGTCACGACTTGACCGAGGATCGCGAAGCCGTAGTTTGAGTACTCGTAAGCAGTGCCGGGCGCGTTTGAGAACGGAATGCCGGCGCGCATCCAGGCGCGGATAGTCTCGTCGCTCTGGGCCAACTGCCGATCGCCCCAGGGATTGTCTTCCGGAAATCCTTCGGAATGAGTGAGCAGGTGACGGATCGTCAGCGTCGGCGAGTCGTTCGTCGGATAGCGCAGACCTTCCAAAGCTGGAACATAACGGGCCACCGGATCGTCGAGCGATAGTTTTCCTTGGTCGCGCAGCTTGAGGATCGAAAGCGCGGTAAAGCTCTTGGTCATCGACGCGATGCGGAACACCGTGTCCGGAGTAACGGGCGCATGGTCTTTGCTCTCGCGCACACCGTTCGTCTTTACCCAAACCAATTCGCCGTCAATGATGATGCCGAACACTGCGCCGGGCACATGTCGCGCGGCGAACCAATTGTTGAAGAGCTTCTCGATCTCAGGGAAAGCGGCGGCGAGTTTGCGGGCGCGGTCCGGGTCGGCGAACCTGGCTGGCGGCAACGATCCAGCTGCGACGCGTCGTACCGCCCGCTGGCCGGACACAATTGCGGTTTGAGCGGAGGAAATGAGAAGAATTAATCCTGTGATGACGGACGCGAGAAGACGCGAGCGCTGCATCGAACACCTCCACCGAAAGAAGAATGATGATTTAGCTTGCAGAAGGTAACATAAGAACCGAGTAGCGGCTTAGTCTCTGTGGTGAACGCTTCTTCATCGCCTTTTTACCACAGAGGCACAGAGGTACACGGAGAACCACGGAGAATTCTTGGCGGGTATTAGTTAGCTGGATGATAATATCCTTATTCAGCCAGCCCCATACAGGTCACGGACGTAGTCAATGATTCTTAAGACTCACATTCCCAGGTTTCCACTCAACCAATTTGTCGATCAGTTCATTTATTACGAGGGCTATAACCCTGGGCACTCGATCGACCGTTTCCTTCCCGATGGCAACACCGAGATCATCTTTGATTTTGACGATCGGCCGCAACACATCTACGACAATCAGACGCTCGAGGAAATCCAAGCCTGCCGCCACGTGTGGGCGTCGGGCGTCCGAACTGAATTCATCACCATTCCTTCGGGCCGGCATGCGGCGATGTTCATCATCTCGTTTAAGAAAGGAATGGCCTATCCGTTCTTTCCGCTGCCGATGAATGAGATGGCGGATCGAGTGGTGGATGCAGACCTTTTATGGGGAAATGATTTTGCTCTGCTTAGAGAACGACTGTTGGAGACCAACCAGATAAATCTCAAATTTGAAGCTGTCGAGAGTTTTCTGCTGAAGACGTTTCAGGGCAAGTTCGTGCTCAATTCCGCGGTCGAATATGCCCTGGCTGAAATCATCCGCCGGCCGGATCAAATCAATCTCGCGCGCATGAACCAGGACATCGGCTATTCACAGAAGCACTTTATCGGCATGTTCAAGCGGCAGGTAGGCATCACCCCGAAGGCTTATCTGAGAATCATCCGCTTCCAAAAAGCAATCGGCGAAATCGAACAACGCAAAGAGGTGAGTTGGACGACCATTTCGCAGGATTGCGGCTTCTATGACCAGGCCCACTTTATTAACGACTTGAAGTTTTTCTCTGGTTTCACTCCCGAAGAATACGTCCGCAGAAAGAATGACATCCTGAACTACGTGCCGGTAGGTTAGGTGACGGTCGGGCTACTGCCCCGCAGCTCAGACTCTACAATCAACGCGCCTCAATCCCCGAGCACAGGTAAATTTTTTCCAATACAACGCTTCGGATCACTCTTAGATTTGGAGCGCTATGGAAAATCTATACATCAACCATCTCGCTGTTTTCGTGTGTGCGCTGCTGAGCCTCGTGATCGGTGCGCTATGGTATTCGCCCGTTCTCTGCTTCAGAGCGTGGCAAAAGGAAACCGGTTTGACCGACGAGCAGGTGGCCGAAGCCAACCCGCTCAAGACCTACTCGCTAACGCTGGTCCTGGCGTGGATCATTTCCTACAACCTCGCGTTTTTCCTGGGCGACAGCAAAACGAATTGGCGTGGGGGCCTGGTGGCCGGACTTCTAGCCGGAGTCGGTTGGGCGGACACGATGTTCGTGATCATCTCCCTCTTCGAGCAGAGGTCTTTCAAATACCTGCTCATCAATTGCGGATACATCACCCTCTACTTTGCGTTGATCGGATTTGTTTTGGGAATTTGGAGATGAAGCTGTTTGAACGAGTCAGCGTGCGAGTGCCTGGCGCATGAAATCAACCAGTGGCTTCGTCTCTTTGAAAGAGCTGGCGACGAATGTGGGGAATTCTTTACTGAGGACAAATTTGTCGTCGTGTAACTCCAGGAAAGCCAGAAAGTTCTTGAGCTTCAGATATTCGATAGCTGGGTGATCCCTGGGAAATCCTTTGGGAGCCGTCTTCAGTCTTTGTCCATGAATCTCGCCAAAGCATTTCTTAAAGTTCCTGGCCTTGAGAATCTTCACAAACTCGCCCGGGTGGTTGGCAATCGCCGTCCTGATTTTCAGCAGCTCGCTCGGTTCCGGATTGTATTTTCCGGCCGCCAGAAAGCTGTGCCCGGGTTGGAGGTGGAAATAATAACCAGGCGCGGTTGATTTTCGGCCGCTCGGGCTTAGGTAAGCGCCGAAGTTTGTCTTATACGGTTTCTTGTCTTTTGAAAACCTGACATCGCGATAAATCCTGAAGGTGCATGACTCGGGCAAGAGACCGCCAATCTTCGGATCGAACTTCGCGATCCGGCCGATGAGATCCGCGAGAAACTTCGCGAAGTCCTCCTTCGCTGTTTCGAAATCAGGCTTGTGGGCTTGCAGCCATTCACGATTGTTGTTCCGATCCAGGCGCCTCAGGAACGAGATGGTTTCTGGCGTCAACATTGTGAACCGAAGATTAGCATAAAATACTTCACGCTAAGCTTCGCACCCTCCCTAACCCTCCCAAGGAGAGGGGAACAAAACAGACGTGTTGGAACCAAAGGCGCTACTTAATCTTAATCCCCGCCGAAGCGCGAATGTTGTCCTGGCGCGTGCCGTTAAAGAAGGTCGGCAAATAATCAACCTGAACCACGCGCACGTCGATGTGCTCGCCGGCGTGTACGTCCAAACCTCCGCCGAAGGCCATGGCAAAGGCGGTGGCGCTACTGGTGCGATCGTCAAACGCCGCGCGAATATGCGAGATGCCGAAGAGCCCGTGAACGAATGGCGTCACGCCGCCGGTGCGCCAGTTGTAACGCGGACCAGCCAGCAAATCATAGCGCTGAGTGTTGGCGCTGTAGGTCTTCCCCGACCTGCGATCAAAGTAGCCCTCGTTGTTCTTGTAAGTGCCGCTAAAACTGGTCACGATTCCGATGTGACGGGTGACGTTCTGATTGAACTCCGCCTCAAAGCCGTTGTAGCCCGTTTTCTCGGAAGCCAGGTCGACCGTGGCCCCATTGATCTTGGCCCGGCCATTCTTATCAAAGGTGTCGGCGTTATTACTGGCACGCTCGTGAGCATAGCCGACGTAGAATTCATAAAACGAGTAGTCCCTGCCCTGGGCCAACGCCGCGGGGGCGCAAATCAGAGCGATCAAGAGCAAGAGAAAGATTCTGGTCATTTCGAGGACGCCTCCTTGTCCTTACACTATTCTGGAAAACTGAGTTTTACGGGTACATTAATACAACCAATCCCTAAAAATTCCCAGAGTTTTGGGGCGATTACGCCTTTTTATTTTAGAGAGACAGTGGCCAGACTTCAGTTTGTGATTAACTGGCCCAGATCCACAGACCGGAAGTCTGTGCCAAAAACATGAAAGAAGTCGCAAAGCGATCGACCATCGGGGCCTTACTTGGCGCTGCATTGCTCCTCTGCGCATTTGTCCCAACGCCGGCGCAAACTTCCGTCGACGCCGTCAAAGAAGCGCAAAGACTGACCCGTGTGGCCCAGGTTGCCGAGCAGCAAGGGCGTTACGACGACGCGATCAAGGCCTACCAAACGATCGCAGTTATCGCCAAGAGCTCACCCAGGATCGCCGCGGCTGCCCTCCTGAACGCCGGCAACATCTACATGTCTCTGGGAAAGTTCGAACCAGCCGCCGCCGCTTTTCGCGACTCACTGGCGTTGGACGCCAGTTCCGCGGCTGCCCAAAACAACCTGGGCGAAGCACTCGGCGAGCTGAAGCAATATCAGCGCGCCCTCGAAGCTTTTCAGCGGGCGGTAGCTTTGGACGGCGGGTTGGTGAAAGCTCGATACAACATGGGCGTCACCTACGACCGTCTCGGTCAATTGAAATACGCCGAGTTTTGGTACCGCATTCTGATTCGAGATCATCCGGACTTTCCTTTGGCCTATGACAGCCTGGCCGTAACGCTCTCGAAATCAGGGCGCGGGCGTGAAGCGATCCCGCTTCATCAGAAGGCAATCAGCCTCAATCCGAAAGACCCTTCGTTCTACTACAACTTTGCGGTTAGTTATATGGTGTTGGGCGAGGTAAAGAATGCCCAGGAGCAACAGCAGAAACTACGCGCGCTGGATCCGGCGATGGCCGAGCATCTCGGCAGCGTCATCGCCAGGCACCAGCGATAAGAGTTTGGAGTACCGCCTTTAGGCGGCCTCACTTCCTCATGATAAGACCGCCTGAAGGCGGAACTCCAAACAAGAAGCCAGCCAACTCTAAAGTCTTCTCAGAAATTTCCCTGGCACGCCTCGTGGCTGCAATCACAATCGAGCTCGATTGTGTCGCCGGTTCCTTCGCATGACGCGCTGCAGTACTTACCGTCTGGCGGCTGCGGACACGTACACGGTGGATTCTTGCATTTGCTTTCTTCAGCCATGATTTCCTCCCTGGCCCTCGGCTAAAAATGGATTGAATAACGGGACCCAGAGCTTAACACAACCACGGGCGACCTGGGTAAGACGAATACTGCCCTTTGCACCTTTGAATCGTTCGTGGCGTCTTTGCGTGAAACTTCGATTCACCCCGAATTCCGCGACCTTTACGAATGGGCCGGCTTTCGCTTAACCCGCGTCGTTCGCGCCGAGTCACCATTCAGTGTGATCGAAGGCGTGCGAGTCTAGTGTGCCCCGCGCGTGACTCGCACGGCGCGCCTGTCTCACTTTCAAAACTGATTTAGGTCTGAGTCTGGGTCGGAGGGACGCGCTTAACTCATCGCCGGACGCCCTTGTGACGATCGATGAAGTGTCACAGCAGCAGCCCATCTCTTCCCCGCGGTCCTCTAGTTTAGCTTCAGGACTTGTCCTCGCTGAGTAGGACACGTCCCGACCTCGAACCGAGCATCCGATCTGCTGATCGAGGTGCAAGTTCTTTTCAGGGGAGGAAATCCGAATGAATACATCGACACGCCATCAGGGATCTCGCGGGGACAACCGCGAACGGGTCATCAGAAAGTTGGGCCATCCGGTTTTGGTTGCGGCTGCGATTGTCGCCGTTTGTGCCGGGCCCAGTTTCGCTCAAAGCTCGATCATTACTACGGCTTTACCAGCCGAAGACGCGGAGACGAGGCCGCGAAGGCTGACTGAAGAGGTCAATAAAGACAGGGCTCATACAGAGCGTCGCATCTATGTGCGCTCAACGTCGCTCTTTGTAGGCCGAGCGGTGTTGGAGGACAAGCTGTTCAAGCGTTCCGAGTTCAAGCAACTTGGCTTTGGAATCACGCGCGACGAATCGGACGCAGATCTGATTCTTGAGTTGCGGCATGACGTCTTTACGATGTACGTGTTCACGGTCGTCGACGCCAAAACGGGCGTCGTGCTGCTGAGCGGAAAACTCAGTTCCCTTGGCGGTACGGTAGCCGGAAAAGTCGCGAAGCGATTTGTGAGACAAATGCCGCCGGCCGGACCTTAAAAAAACTACGGCTTCGACTTGCGACCTTACAATCTGATTGATTCGGTTCTGCAAGTCGGGGTTCAGGGTGTTGTCGATTTTCAGGGCCGTATCAAACTCCTTTTGGGCGGCGTCATAATCAGCCTGACGCCTCGAACAAGGTTGACGGTGTTTAGAGTACCAACTTCAGTTGGGTTCTTTTCTCGTTCAACAAAAGCCCGACTGAAGTCGGTACTCCCAACCCCGCTAATCAAAGTTGGACTCTATTCCTTATCGGTCATGGTTCACTCAACTCGCTCGCGATACGTGCGGCCACGAGAGCATTGTTTTCCAGCAAAGCGATGTTGGCGCGCAGGGTCGCGCCTTCGCTCAACGCGGCCATGCGCGCGAGCAGGAAGGGAGTGAGATCACGACCGGTGATTTTCGCTTGCTCTGCGTCAGACAGTGATTGGTCGAGAATCCTGTTCAGTGATTCCTTGGGAACTTCCGCTGCAACTGGAACGGGTACCGTAACGAGCAAAGCGCTCTCGACACCCAACTCGTTTTGCGTCTTGAAAAGACGCGCCACTGCTGCGGGCGAATCGTAGCGAACGTCGACCGCGAGGCCGCTCTCACGCGAATAGAACCCCGGCATTTCGTCACAGCCGTAGCCAACGACGGTGATGCCGTACGTTTCCAGCCATTCGCGTGTTGCCGGCAGATCGAGAACGATCTTCGCGCCTGAGCAAACCACAATCATCGGCGTGCGCGTGAGTTCCCGTAGATCGGCGGACACATCCGGTAAAGACCCGCGATGTACGCCACCGATGCCGCCGGTAGCGAAGACCTTTATGCCGGCGCGATGCGCAATCCACATCGTCGAAGCAACCGTCGTGGCTCCGTCCCACTCATTCGCGACCGCGACCGCGAGGTCACGGGTGCTGAGTTTCCTGATGCCAGTCGATGTCGCGAGGTGTTCTAGTTGTTGCCGGTCTAATCCGACACAAAGCTTCCCTCGCAGCACCGCGATTGTCGCGGGGGTCGCGCCCTCTTCGCGAATGATTTGTTCCAGGCGCTGGGCAGTTTCCAGATTCTGCGGTTGCGGCAGACCGTGCGCGATCACGGTTGATTCGAGCGCCACGACGGGTTTGTTGGTGGGCAGTGCCGATTCAATTTCAGGGTTGAGTTTGAGAGAGTCGCTATACGCCATTGTTTATGATCGCCTCACGTACTCTTGCGGCTATGCCGCAGCACACTGCGGAAAGGCTATGCCTTTCCGTCGCGCGCTTCTAAAAGTTAATCGAGGCTACGCCTCGACGGAGGCGTAGCCTCCGAACAAGAGTAGAGACCACGGTAAGGCGGAGCCTTACCGCCATGTGCGGCGGCAGAGCCGCGTTCGAGCTTCTCAAACTGGACGCACATTTCCCGGTGCATTCATTCTACGAAGCGAAAAAACCGTACCCCCGCCATCGCGCTTCGTCCACTCAACCTCTCCGTCGATCATGCTGGCCCGCGCGCGAATGTTGGCGACGCCTCGGCCGGGCTTCTTCTTTGCTCCGCTGCCATCAAAGCCACGGCCGTCGTCTTCAATGTGCAAGTCGAACACACCGGCCTCGTTGACCGCGACGCTCATCTTAACGTGCTTTGCGTTTGCGTGGCGGCAGATATTGCTCAGGGCCTCCTGGGTCACGCGATAGATTTGGATTTGTACGCTCGCCGGCAGATTCAGCTTTTCATCCAGGCCGTCATCGCACACAAATTCGTATTCGAACTTGCAGTCGGGTGCGGCGTGTTCGACTGCATGGGCCAGAGCGAATTGTAGAGCGGCGGACAG
Source organism: Pyrinomonadaceae bacterium (assembly GCA_035317005.1). Classification (GTDB taxonomy): domain Bacteria; phylum Acidobacteriota; class Blastocatellia; order Pyrinomonadales; family Pyrinomonadaceae; genus UBA11740. Next base: position 153,546 of record DATHHW010000140.1, read on the forward strand.
TCCGACGTTCTCCAGCGCCGACGGGCTCAGGTCTTCACAGATGCGCCGCACTTCCTGAGATATCGATTCAATCTCCGAGCGCAGGGCGCCGGGCGCGGAAGGCGCGCGGTTAGGACGTATATTTTCCCCACCAGCCGGAAGCCGATCAACCAGCAGCGCCAGATTTCTCAGATCGGCAAGCGTTTGATCGTGCAAATCGCGCGCGATGCGGCGGCGTTCGGTTTCCGTTTCATTCGCCAGTTGCAGACGCGCATCGGCCAGCTCGCGATTAGCGGAAGCCAGCGCAGCACTGGTGCGATGAATCCGCCGGTTCTGAAAATAACCCCAGCCCAAAGCAATCAAGGCGAACAATAACAGCACTCCGAGCGCGGTCGAGGTCCACGGGAAAGGCGCTTTAGCCACGGTGAACTCGAACGAGAGCGGTGTTGCCGGGGTCAGGTCTTTGGTGAATGCTCGGGCCACAACCTTGTACGTGCCCGGTTTCAGTTTCTCCATCGCAAACTGGGAATCGTGCGACAGTTTTTCTCGGATGACTTTCCCCGAACTGTCGGACAGGGCGAATGCATATTGAAACTGCTCAGGGAATGTGCGGCTGCTGATCGCCGTGACGTCCAGCAGCAGACTGTTTTGCGGATAATCGAGCTTCAGGCCGGAACGCAACTCGGACTGATCGTGGATCCGCTGACTGATGATGCGCGCCGGAAGCACGGTCGGCGTTACGTGTCCCGGCTCGTACCGCACCAGGCCCCGATTCGTGCCCGCGATCACACTCTCGCTGCCATCGGCATTTCGTTCCGACAACACCGCAAATACGCGTTGCGAAGGCAACCCCTGTTCGACGTCCAAACGCGAAACGATTGCTCCGAATTGATCGTCGAGCGCCACTTTCATCAGGCCGTTTCCGATCGTCGCGCACCAAATCTGCTTGCGAGAATTGTCAGCGACTACGACCACCGTGCGAGCGTTGATACCAGCGACGATTTCCTTCAACTGACCTGATTGAGATAAGTAGAGTCCCTTATCGGTCGCCAACCACGTCTCGGCGCCGTCCGTAACAATCGACCAGACGCCGATGCCTTTTAATTTGTCGAGAGCGCCGTCACTGTTTGTTCGTTTGCCGTCAAAAACAAACGCACCGGCGCTGGCGGTCCCGATTACGAGGCTGCCGTTCGAGTCGGCGCCCAGGCTCACGACTTCGCGCAAGTGATCATCCGCACTCGCGTCCGGCCAAACCAGTGAACGTCGCGTGCCGTCAAGTTTCTCAACGCCAGAGCCAAACGTGGCGACGTAAGTCGAGCCACCAGTGCCGGCAATCGCGCGCACGCTGTCATTTTGCGTTTCTGCCCCCACGCGCGCAAAACTCACTTCGTTTGCCGATGGCGAAGCGAAGAGTCCACCGGCGGCCGCAACCAGCACCCGTCCGTTCTTGTCTTCATTAATTGCAAAGATCGTCCGCCGGCCGAGTTCGGAAATTGCGCGCCAATGCTTTGTGTCCGGGTCGAAAGCAAACAAGCCTGAATTCGTACCAGCGAGCAAGCGACCCCGCGAAGTACGCCACAGTGCTCGCACGTAATTCGTCCCCGGATCGTCGGTAATAGTTTCCGCGCGCATCGCGTGCGGGTCATAGCGACAGACGCCTTTGTCGGTGGCGAACCAGACGACTTCTTCCGGATCTACGAAAACACCAAAGATGTGATCCGAACGAAGCGCGCCGCCAGTGCCTTCGAACGTGAAATGCTCGGTTGGTTTCCGATCCTGGAAACGAAAAGCTCCGCGGCCGTCGGTAGCGACCCAGATATCATCGCGCGAGCCGCGCGCAATCGCTGTGACGGGGCCCGTGGCAGCGTTGGCTTTCACCGGCTTAAGCAAGTCTTCATTGTCAAAGACACCGCTTTCTTCGGGGCGCACTCGCACGCCGGTCCAAAGACGGCCGTGCGAATCGACTTCCAGCGCGTTGACAAAATAGCTGCGCGGTTTGCTCGTGACTTCGCGGGCCTCGCCGTTTTCAATCACCATCAGGCCGCGGCTTTGCGTGCCGGCGTAGAGTTTCTCGCCCACCAGCGCCAGACTCGTGATCTTCAAAGGCCCGGGATGATCCTTGTCCATGCTCTGCAGCGGCTGATCCGGAATCGTTCTCACCGAAAAAGAGGGGGCCTCATAAACTTCGCCGGATCGATTCGTCGAACTCACCGCGGCTGGTTGCTTTACCTGACAGTCAAATATTTGGCCCGTCTCAGTGGCCATGATCGCGCGGCCGGGTTGTGGAGTAATGATCGTAGTGATCACTTTGCCAACGGTTTCCTTGATGGTTTCGAACTTTGCGTTGGCCAGCCGCGCCGCGCCATTGTCGGTCCCAATCCACAGCGCGCCGGATTCATCCGCCTTCAGCGCCAGCACTCGGCCCGGCGGCAGACCCTCGGCGTTGATCGCACTCGTGCGCCGCCCGTCATAGCGGGCCAGTCCGCCGTCAGTCGCAAACCACGTCATCCCAAATTCCGTCTGCGCGATCGCGTGAGTGCGATCGGACGGTAGTCCGTGAAACGATGTCACCGCGCCCCATTGATGCAGGTTCGGCGGCGGCGTGGGTGAAGGCGATGGCGAAGGCGCGGGTGAAGGAGAAGGTGATGGTTGGGCCTGGGGCGCGACAGGTTGGTTTTGCGAGAAAGCCCGGGACAGTAGCCCGACCGTGAGGGTGGGCGCCAACGCGAGCAGAACAATGGTGAGCAGTGAGCGGTGAGCAGTGAGCAGAAAGAAGGCGTCCCGCAGGGACGCAGTGAAAATAGCCCAGCGATTCATCGCTGGGATCGACGAAGAGGATTTTCTTCGAGTCCCGTAGGGACGGCTGAACAAGTTTGTGATGTGACGCGTGAAATAGTAGAGCGCCTTTGCGGCTCTGCCGCCGCACAGTGCGGTAAGCCTATGGCTTACCGAGCAGTTCCATTTTGATATTCTGCGTCGAGGCTGCGCCTCGACGCCCGGAGGCGGAGCCTCCTCCTTCATTGAGACTAGCCGACGGTGAGGCAGAGCCTCACCGCACTGTGCTGCGGCAGAGCCGCGAAGACTCGTGTCGCTCCTTCGGCGCTCGCCGAAATACCAAAGACAACTTAACCACGCCCTGGTGAGCGTGGCTATTTCATCCCGGCCCTGCGGGTCTCGATGCGGATCCCCTTTCACTTCACCTATCGCTTCGTCTTCCCAGCTTCCCGCTTCTGCTCTTCCAAAAACTTTCTCTGATCGCGCTCGAGCCAACCTTCCAGATCGACCGCTGCCTTTTCCAACTCATCGTTGTTAAGCAAGCCGCGCCTGAGTGCTTCAAAGAAGGCGCGCGTGCGCACATTGTAAGCGAGCTTTTCATAAGCTTCGTTCGGCGTTCCCTCTGGCAGCGAGACAAAAAGTTTTTCGTAGAGAGTGGCGAGACGGCTCTCAACGCCGCGCAGCGAGAGACTGCATTTGCGCGCGATGGCCCAGTTCGAAAGGCCGAGCGCGAGATAGTAAAGCGCCTCGGCTTCGAACTCAGTCAGCAGCGGCCGCTTGAAAGAATCCTTGAACGCCGGGTCGATCATGTCGGCGCCGTCTTCCAGCACTGCGGCCACGAAACGCAGGAAGCGCGATTCAGGATTGTTCTTATGAATGAAGCCGTAAGCCGGCGGCGGATCGACCGACTTCACGATCTTGCGAATCTCGTTGATGTAAATCTCGTGCGGAAACTGCGTCCAGAAAATGATCCGCGCCGTGGGAAAGTCGCGCCAGATCGCCCGCGCGGCCTTCACGCCGGAAAGCTTTGGCATCTGAATGTCGAGGATGCAAACTTCGGGTTTGTTCTTGAGCGCCAGCGCGACCGTCTCTTCACCATCGCCGGCTTCAAGCACCGGCTGATGCGAAGGAAAATCACGCTCGAGTATTTCGCGCAGGTAAGCGCGCTGGGCTACGTTGTCTTCGGCAATCAGGATGGACATCTTGGGGCGGATGATAGCGCGAAACAGCCAGGCACCGTAAACGTGGCTCGCCACAGAAGGGCACAAAATCGAGCGCGGACATCCCTGTCCGCCAGCGTGCGCAGCACGCTCAGCTCCAAACCACCACATTCAAGGCAGGGTTCGCGCTTTGCGCTCAGGCGAACAGGATGTCCGCGCTCTGATCGATTCGTACATAGTGTGGTTTCCCACAACTCTCTTTCCGGTAAGCGCGGCGCCCTCCTGATGATCTCAACGTGTTCGACGCACCGCTGAGTCGACGATACTCGGCGCGATCGGTTCCTTGAGGTGGAACTCAATGTCACTCTCTCGCTCCTTTCGCCGGCAGTGGTCGCCGAACGTGCGGATGCTTTTCATCTCGATGGTTCTGATGGCCGTCGCCATCGGAGGGGCGCGCGTATTGGGACAATGAAAACGGCGAGAGCGAAGATGACGACTCAGCGGTAGAGCGAACGAAGCAAGTCAACGGTTGATGACAAGAACTGCACGAATGACATTCCTAATCTCGGTGCTGCTCGTAGCGACCCTGGTCGCTGGTGTGCCGCGTCCCAAACGGCAACGCGAACTCCTGATCGAAACCGGAAAATTTCACCGGGACGAGATCACGGCCCGCCGCGGGCAGGTCTGGTTGGGGCTCTACGTCAACGGACGCGAGGCCGTGCTCCGCTATTCAAAAATCCAGGTCAGAACCGTCTTTGATGACGTCACCGACTATGGCGCTGACACGAAAACGGGGAAGGGCGTGAGCGTTCGCGGGCCGCGCAAACCAGTGCTCTTGCTGCGACCGGGGGCGGGACTGGTTCCCGGATCAGTGATCTCGGTGTTCAATCAAAGGCACCCGAACTTTGAGAGAACGTTGGAGAAGGTTCCCATTCATTTGCAACTGGGTAAGAGGTCATACGTGCTCAAGGTCGTAAGCCCTGACAAGCAACCATCACAGTGTCGTGAGCACGCGTTCCCCAGGAATGCCAGGCTGGTTTTAGCTTCAGGCAAATCATCCCAGACTCTCTACACCCTTGGTGATTGTGGTAACGAGCCTTACTGGTACCTGGTTTGGGCCGGTGATCTGGATAGAGATGGAAAACTCGATCTCTACGTCAACGTCACTCAACACTATGATGTCTCAGAGCGAAGACTCTTCCTCTCCGCGCGCGCAAAAAAGGGACGGCTGGTTAAGGAAGTAGCCGCATTCGTGACTGGCGGTTGTTAACCGGAGCGCGGACATCCTGTCCGCCAGCGTGCGCAGCACGCTCAAACCTGAGACCATCACATTCCAGGGTTGTTCGCGCTGCGCGCTCAGGCGGACAGGATGTCCGCGCTCCGATGATGCGCTCCGATCATGCTCTTTGTGTCTTTGAGGGTTTGTGATAAATCTCTACGACATGAAACCACGCCAACTGTTGTTATCGCTGCTGACTTCGCTGCTCGTTCTCTCCTGCTTCTCTTTCGCGATTCCCATCGGGGCACAACGCACCACACAGCCGGCGCAGGGAAGAGTGCGCGCCCGCTCAGCACGCGACGAAGCTCTCTGGCAAAGAGCGCTGGCGATTCATCGTCGGGCGATCCTTGTCGACACGCACAACGACATCACGACGTCGATGACCAACGACGATTTTGATCTCGGCGGCACGCCTCCCACTCCTTATCGTACGAACATTGCCCGCATGAAGCAGGGCGGCCAGACCGCCGAATTCTTTTCGCTTTACATCAAGCCCTGGTACGTCGCGCATGGCGGCGCGGCCCGGCGCACGCTCGACATGATCGATTCCGTTTATCGCGCGGTCGAGCGCCATCCGAATGAGCTGATGTTCGCCACGACCGCTGCCGACATTCGCCGCGCCAAAGCTCAGAACAAGATTGCCTGCCTGATGGGTATCGAGGGCGGCCACGCGATCGAGAATTCATTGCCGACGCTGCGCGAGTTCTACCGTCTGGGCGTTCGTTATATGACGCTGACGTGGAACAACACCAACGACTGGGCCGACGCCGGCCGCGGAGAGAGGAAGCACAATGGCCTGAGCGACTTTGGCAAGGAAGTCGTGCGCGAGATGAATCGTCTGGGCATGCTGGTCGATGTCTCGCACGTATCGGACAAGACAATGAGTGATGCGCTCGATGTTTCGAAAGCGCCGATCATCGCGTCGCATTCATCGGCGCGCGCGCTGAGCAACGTGCCGCGAAACATTCCCGATGACTTACTCCGCCGGATTGCGAAGAATGGCGGCGTGGTGCAGATAAATTTCTACAGTCTATTTGTCGATCAGAAAACTGTGGCGCCACAGGCTGATGAACGAGGCCAGCGCCTGAAAGCGCAGCAAGAGGCACTCAGCGTGAAGTACGCGGACGATCCGGAACGCCTCGCCGAAGAGAGCGACAAGCTGGAAGCCCAATTTCCTTTGCCGCCCCTGCCGCTGTCAAAGCTCATCGATCACATCGATCACATCGTGAAGGTTGCCGGCATCGACCACGTCGGACTCGGTCCGGACTTTGACGGCGCCAATGACTTTCCCGAAGGCGCGCGCGATGTTTCGATGTACCCGAATATTACTTATGAGCTCTTGAAGCGCGGTTATAGCGAGCAGGACATACGCAAGATCCTCGGCGAAAACCTTTTGCGAGTGTTTGCCCAGGCCGAACTCGTGTCACGCAAAATGAGCCGATCGATTAGCGGCGGCGGCAGTACGAAGAGAATTAAGTAGCATGGACTTCAGTCTGTGTAGAATCCGGTCGTAATCACAGACTAAAGTCTATGCCACACAAGAAGGCTCACGTTGATCCTCCTTACGAAAAATCAAACGTGAGCCCTGCTGTGGACAGCACCACCTTAGCGTCTGGTCTGTTCGTTCTGGCCGCCCTCTTTGGAAGAGCCGCCGCCCTGGTCACCCTGGCGTTCGCGATCTTCGCGGCCGCCGGCGCCCGTCGACTGGTCACCTTGCGGATTGCGGCCGGGCGCCTGATGAGAACCGCCCTGCTGACCTTCGTCCATGCCGCCCTGCTGTCCCTGCTGCTTATTTCTGTCGTCTGGCATTTCTGTTCCTCCCCATTGGTTAGTTAGTTGAAATGTTTTGGACCCGGTCGAAATAAATCCAGTGCCCGCTTGTGACTTGCGGTCGTATCAACCACCGTGCCAATTGCTTCTCCGCAGAGAATCGCGTTACGAACACCAGAATGAGAGTCACGCCAAGAACTCAATCCATACACACAGCATAAAACCCGAACAGCGTGAAGAAGATCCGCAGATTACACAGATTACGCAGAACGGATAAAGCTGAAACATTGATACGGAACCGATTAGCGGTGTCGTGCAATTCCGGCGAATTCAATGATGGTTTGTCTCTCAAAAAGTTTTAGCGCGCCCGCTTCTGAGTTGAATGAATCTGTGTAATCTGCGTAATCTGTGGATGAGTATGAAACACGCCGGAATCTACCTGCACATTCCCTTCTGCCGCTCGCATTGCTCTTACTGCGACTTCGCGACGGGAATGTATGAAGGTGAACTGGCGGAACGCTACGTCATTTCCCAGATTAAAGAAATTACCGAGTGGCGCGAGGTCGACAGTCCAGTGGCGGTTGATACGATTTACTTTGGCGGCGGCACTCCTTCACTGCTGGCGCCGTCACAGATCGAACGGATTCTGAAAGCAGTACGCGGTCGATTTCAGATAGTCGACGACGCCGAAGTTACGATTGAGCTGAACCCGGGAGATGGTGGCACGAGCGCCGCCGCAAGACAGGAGACGATGAGCGAGTTTCGCCGCCTGGGAATTAACCGTGCCAGCTTTGGAGCGCAGACCTTTGACAATCGCGAACTAAAGCAGCTTGGCCGGACGCACTCATCAGCAGACATACCTGCGACCTTTCAGCAGTTGCGCGCGGCCGGATTCGACAACATTAGTTTTGATTTGATCGCGGGATTGCCAGGTCAAACGCTGTCAGGTTGGCAACGAAATCTCGATGAAGCTTTGAACTTGCGGCCCGATCACCTTTCGCTTTATCTACTGGACGTGCATGAGGGCACGCCGCTCGCAGATCAAATTCGTAGCGGCATGCGGCCAAAACCGGATGATGATCTGGCCGGGGCGATGTACCAACTGATGTTGGCTGAAGTTGGTGCCGCCGGTTATCAGCATTACGAGATCTCGAACTTCTGTTTGCCGGGATTTGAATCGCGGCACAACACGAAATATTGGGCCGGCGCTGCTTACTACGGCTTTGGTTGTTCGGCACATTCATACGACGGTTGGCGGCGGCGCTGGGCCAATGAACGCGACATAGCCAAATATGTCGAGTTAATCGAGCAGGAAGAATCACCGGTCGTCGAGCGCACCGAGTTGAACGAAGAGGATGCACGCTCGGAATCGATCTTCCTTGGCCTGCGGCTGATGAGCGGTTTGGATCTGCAGAGTTATCGCTCGCGATTCGGGACCGACCTGCGCGAGGAGTACAGCTCGGAGCTTGTTCGACTATACGAGGCCGGGTTGATTGAGATTGATGAGGACTTGATGCGACTGACTAAAAGAGGGGCGCTGTTATCGAATGAAGTTTTCGCAGCTTTAGCCTGAGCGGCTCTGCCGCCTGATGTGCGGAAAGGCTTCGCCTTTCCGTGAAGGCTTCCCACCTTTGCGACGAGGCTGCGCCTCGTCGTCGATCCTGAGGCATAGCCTCAAAAACCTAATTGAAAACTTACCGGAAAGCCGGAGGCTTTCCGCACATCAGGCGGCATAGCCGCGGCAAGACAATCACAGACTGAAGTCTGTGCCACTTTAGATCTGATGGCTCAGCAATCCATCCCGCAGCTTGGGCTCGAACCAGGTTGATTTGGGTGGCATGATCTCTCCCGCATCCGACACTTTCAGCAGATCGTCGATCGTGGTGGGATAAAGCGAGAATGCTACCGCCCCTTTTCCTTCGTTCACCAACTTTTCCAACTCTTCGGTCCCACGCATTCCGCCCACGAAATCAATCCGTTTGTCAGTGCGCACGTCTTTGATGCCGAGGATCGAATCGAGCAGACGATCCTGCAAGATGCTGACATCAAGCGATTCAACTACGCCAGCGTCTGTTCTGGCATTGCCCGGCAGGGCCAGTCCATACCAGCGCCCATTGAGATACATGCTCCATCGCCCACGTTCTGACGGCGTGGGCGTTGCATTTTCCGTAACTGAAAATTGCTCTCCCACGCGACTCAGAAATTCCTTCGGCGACAATCCATTCAGATCGCGCACGATGCGGTTGTAGGGAAGGATCTGCAACTGTCGATCGGGAAACAGGACGCATTGAAAGAAGTTGTATTCTTCGTTGCCAATGAAGGCGAATGCAGTTTCTTTCAATTCAGCGCGCGCGCGGCTGGCACTCGCCGCACGATGATGACCGTCGGCGATGTAGAGATAAGGAACGTCTTTGAAAGCCTCGACCAGCGGATCATAGTTGGGCACGCGCCAGATGGTGTGGCGAATGTCGTCGTTGGCCAAAAAGTCGTACAGCGGAGGATTGCCGCTTAGAGCACTAGCGATCAGCGAATCGATCTGCGGCGTCGCCCGGTAAGTAAGAAACACCGGGCCGGTCTGCGCGCGCAGCACCATAATGTGGCGCGTGCGATCGTCTTCTTTGTCGCGCCGCGTGCGCTCGTGTTTGCGAATGACGTCGCGATCGTATTCGTCCACCGAACAACACGCCACCACGCCGATCTGTTCGTGGTCGCCCATGATCAGACGATACAGATAAAGACTCGGCGTTTCTTCCACTACCAAAGGACAATCTCTGATCAGCTTGCCAAAGTTGTCGACAGCTTTCGCATAGACTTCGTCGCTGTAGATTGGCGTGCCCGCAGGCAGATCGATTTCAGGGCGCGACACATGCAGAAAGCTCCAGGGATTGCCCGAGGCCAGCGCGCGTGCTTCTTCGGTGCTGACGACGTCATAGGGCACCGCCGCTACCTGCGGGGCGCGCTCGGCCTGCGGACGGAGGGCATTGAAAGGACGAATGATGGCCACGCGTTCTCCTGAAAGGTTTGAATATTAGGGACAGGTTAAGACTAACTGTGCTGGAGATGATTTGCAAAGCATGTGCGTCCTGTCGATTCTAAGATGAGACAAGGTTAACCAAGTCGAATCTTTGCGGCTTTGCCGCAGCACATTGCGGAAAGCCTATGGCTTTCCGTGCGACACGCTTCACTTTTCCTGAGGCTATGCCTCAGGAGATTCGGAGGCGTAGCCTCCCCATGTTTATTCGGTCGTCCACGGTAAGCCGGAGGCTTACCGCAGTGTGCTGCGGCAGAGCCGCGATTGAAAACCGAGACTCGCTAACGTTGCATGTCGTAAAATGCTTGCGATGCCGCCAATCAATGCCGAGAACGACATGCTGCGCGAGAAGCTCCACACTCTCGACGCCGAATTCGATCGCGAAATGCGCGCGCGCGGATTTGATCCTGCCCAGGCAGAGAATGTAGCGTTGCCTTCGCACCTCGCCGCACTTTACGCTGAACGCGAGCAGATCAGAGCGGAGCTGGAAGAACTAACACGAGGGGAAAACCAATGACTGAGATCGAACGGATTCTGGATCAACTCAAACGCGCTTATGAAGGCAATGCCTGGCACGGACCATCAGTGCGTGAAGCGCTCGCCGGTGTCAACGCGTCACAAGCCCACGCGCGACCACTGGCGAACGCACACAGCATCTGGGAACTGGTGCATCATATTGCTGTCTGGGAAGGCGCGGGCCGGCGGCGGCTGGAAGGCGATCGCGCCGCGATCGATATCTCTTCACCTGACGACTGGCCGCCGGCGGACGACACGAGCGAAGCAGCCTGGGAGCAGGCGAAAGCGGCCCTCGATCGCGGCCATGAAGCTTTGCGTGAAGCGATTGCACGCGTGGATGAATCGCGTCTGGATGAGCCAATTCTCGAAGGGATGTCTACGGTTTATGTCACGCTGCACGGAGTCATTCAACACGATCTCTATCATGCGGGCCAGATCGCAATGTTGAAGAAGGCGCTGTAAAGACTCTTTCTTTCTCCCTCTCCTTCTGGGAGAGTGTCGGGGAGAGGGCTTGTGGGCGACGCGAGTTTTTTTATCCTTGTCGTTGGTATGTGCCCCTCTCTGGTTTACTCAAACCTTCCGCTCTCCGGTTGAGTGTTTGTAAAGACGAGGGGTGGAAGATTCGGCTCGGCGCGCTAAATCCCTCTCCCCTGACCCTCTCCCAGAGTGAAAGGGAACTTCACTTCACGCCGGCTCGCGTCCAAACTCCCGCAGCAGCGGCTTAAGTTTCTCAATCACCATTTCGTGCGCGGCGCCGTTGGTCGCCACAATCCCATTACGATTGTCTATGCGCACTCCGTTGTAACGCAGGGGCTGGCCGAACAGATCGGTCAAGCGTCCGCCCGCTTCCACCAGAATGGCCTCAGGCCCGCACGTGTCCCATTGCTTTGTGCTGGGCGAAAGATGCAGGTAGAGATCCGCTTGCTGTTCGGCTATTAACCCAATCTTCACGCCGACCGAACCGCGACGCGTTTCGTCTTTGAAGCCAAACGCACTGACGACGCGTTCCATGCGTGGACTGCGATGAGAACGGCTCGATGCCAGGACCATTTCGCTCGCGCTGGTCAGATTCGAAACCGACATGCGCCTGGCGGCATTTTCACCATCTTCGATCCACGCGCCGCCGTTTCGCTCCGCCCGATAAAGAACTGCGCGCACGGGTTGATAAACTACTCCGAGGACGCTTTCGCCCCCGACCGACAGGCCAATCTGCACGGCGAAATCGCCGTCGCGGTTGATAAAGTTCTTCGTTCCGTCCATCGGATCGATCAACCACACTCGATCTTTTTCCAGCCGGTGCCCGCTGTCTACAGACTCTTCGGCGAGAATCCCATCATCGGGGAATTCCTTCTGCAGCCGGCCAACGATTAGCTCGTTCGCCTCGCGATCGGCAGCGGTGACCTCCTCAAGCTCGTCGAGGGCGTTAACCTTCTGCTCGACCAGGAACGGACTGTAATAGTGCTCGAGCAAAACAGCTCCCGCCTGCCGAGCGAGTTCCGTCGCGACTTCGATTTCGCGTTGATAATCCGACACTTGTGCTGCGTTCATCGTAGGATTCTCTACACGCTAACACATCGCTCACACTTGATCGAAGCCACGCTTGCGAGGCGTGCGGGGCGACGCGTATAGTCATTCGCGCTTACTCTAAACACGAACCAATTCGGAGAGACTCGAAGAATGCCACTTGACGGTTGGGCGACGCTCGACGGCACGGCGCGCTATCGCGAACGCTTTCGCGAGGTCGCGGCGGAAGATCATTTTCGTAAGAAGCAGGATTTATGGCTTTCATCGATCGGCGTGGGTACGTATCTCGGCAACGCCGACGACGAAACCGACGCCCAGTATGCGGAAGCCGTCACCCGCGCGGTTGAATTGGGCGCGAACGTCGTCGACACGGCCGCTAATTATCGTTTTCAAAGAAGCGAACGATCGATCGGCGCGGCCTTGCGAGAACTGAATGCCCGAGGATTTGCGCGAGACGAGATCGTGGTGTGCACCAAGGGCGGCTATCTCCCGTTTGACGGCGCGCCGCCGCGCGATGTGCGGCAATACATCGAAGAGACTTTCGTGAAGCCCGGCATCGCTAGCTTCGCGGATATCGCCGGCGGCTCGCACTGCATGACGCCGCGGTACTTGCAGAGCCAGCTCGATCAGTCGCTCGCGAATATGAACTTGTCGTGCGTGGACGTTTACTATGTTCACAATCCCGAGTCGCAGCTTCCTGCCGTCTCAGCGGAAGAGTTTTGGCAGCGTCTGCGCGCGGCGTTCGAGTTTCTCGAGCAAAGCGTAGCCGCTGGAGAGATCAGAAATTATGGCGTCGCGACCTGGAACGGTTTTCGCGCCGAGCCCGACGCGCGCGAGTATCACTCGCTGGAGCGCATGGCAGAGATCGCGACGGAAGTCGGTGGCGACAATCATCACTTTCGTTTTATTCAGTTGCCGTTCAATCTGGCCATGCCCGAGGCGTTGTTCTTTCAAAACCAAAAACTGGGCGATGAATACGTGAGCGTGCTGGAGGCTGCCAACAAACTTGGCATCTCTGCGATCGCCAGCGGTTCGCTGCTACAGGGGCAGGTCGCGCGCGGTTTGCCGGAAGCGATTCGGGACCCGCTGGGCTCGCTTGCCACGGACGCGCAAACCGGTATTCAATTTGTGCGCTCGGCTCCCGGAATTACGACGGCGCTGGTGGGCATGAGCCAACACGCGCACGTCGAAGAGAATTTGCAACTCGTCGGCATCGCCCCGGCACAACCGGACGATCTGATTAGCGTGTTCGATCAGGATTAAATGAGCCGGCGAAGCCGGTGAAATATTAGTAGCCCACAGCGCAAGCTGTGGGTGGGCGTTTGGATTCATGGGCAGAGCTCGCAAAGCGAGCGGCATGTGTCTTCTTAATCGGCTGATGGACTGAGTACCCATACACGCACGTGTTCGCCAACGGATATATGCCGCCCTTACAGGGCTGGGTTTTTTGTCTCCTCTTACCCACAGCTTGCGCTGTGGGCTACTGAAATATCGCCCGCTGTGCGGGCTGGCCTATTGACGCAATCCGGACTGCTAGACTCTTGAAAATCATGCACGTCTTAATCGCAGACAAATTCGAACAATCCGGCCGCGATGGCTTGCAGGCCATTGGCTGCGAAGTTTCTTTTCAGCCTGATCTGAAAGACGACGCCCTGGTCGCTGCGATAGCAGAGCTCCAACCCGATGTGCTGATCGTGCGCGGCACGAAAGTCACCGAGCCGATGTTGGCGGCGGGGCCCCTGAAGCTAATCGTGCGCGCGGGCGCCGGCTATAACACGATCGATGTGGCCGCCGCATCGCGCCGGGGAATCTATGTTTCCAACTGCCCCGGAAAAAATTCGATCGCGGTCGCTGAGTTGGCGTTCGCTTTAATGCTCGCGCTTGATCGCCGCATCGCCGACACGGTAATCGCTTTGCGCGCGGGGCAGTGGAACAAGAAAGAGTTTTCCAAAGCACGGGGATTGTTTGGCCGCAAGCTGGGTTTGGTGGGTTTGGGGAGGATTGGTCAGGAGATGATACCGCGGGCCAGAGCGTTCGGCATGGCGGTCGTCGCATGGAGTCGCAGTCTGACGCCGGAACGCGCGGTTGAGTTGGGCGTCGAAAGAATGGAGACACCGCTCGATGTGGCCGGCGCTGCCGACATTGTCAGCGTTCACGTGGCCTTGAAACCCGATACGCGGATGTTGATTAGTTCGGATTTTTTTCAGGCAATGCGTGATGGCGCCTATTTCATCAACACTTCGCGTGGCGAGACAGTCGATCAGGGCGCGCTGGTCGAAGCGATTCATTCGAAGGGTATCCGCGCGGGCCTCGACGTGTTCGCGAGTGAGCCGACTTCAGCCTTGGCCGAATTCACCGATCCGATCGGTAGTGAACCGGGTGTTTACGGCACGCATCACATTGGCGCTTCAACCGATCAAGCACAGGAAGCCATCGCTGCTGAGACGGTGCGCATCATTCAATCGTTCAAAGAAACGGGCCAGGTCCCGAACGTAGTGAACCTTGCCCAACGCACCCCGGCGACGCATCGCTTAGTTGTGCGTCATCGCGATCGCCCGGGCGTCCTGGCGCAAGTGCTCGATGCGATCAAAGCCGAACAGATCAACGTGCAGGAGATGGAGAACATCGTTTTCGAAGGCGCCGAAGCGGCCGTGGCGCGCATCAATCTGGATAAGGCGCCGTCGCAGAAGACGCTGGATCGATTGCGGCAGGGCAACGTCGATATTATTGAGCTAAACGTTTTGGAAATCGCTTAGCCGAGGGAGTTGAATTGATTTCAGTCCCGCAAGGACGATCGAAAATAGCCCAGCGATTCAGAGGAGTTTTGAGTTATTTTCGATGTTACGATTGTTCGCGCTTCGCGCTCAAGGCGGACAAGATGTCCGCGCTCCGAGAAGATGAGTATCGCCCCTGACGGGCTGGAATGCACTGCGAGACAGTCTCGTTACCTTCATGAATACGACACTAATCACCGGCGCGTCTTCGGGAATCGGCGAAGCGTTCGCGCGCAAGCTGGCCGGGCAGGGACACAATCTTTTGCTCGTCGCTCGATCCGAGGACAAGCTGATCAACTTGTGCAACGAGCTGGGGCGCATCAACAGCACTCACGCGCAGTACGTCGCGATGGATCTTTCGGAGCAGGATGCCCCGGCACGGCTTTTTGAAGAGACCGAAAAACGCGGGTTGGAGATCGATTTCTTAATCAACAACGCCGGCTTTGGCTCGATGGGTGATTTCACGAATCTCGATCTGGAGCGCGAGTTGAACATGATCGACTTGAATGTGCGCTCACTGGTAGAGTTGACGCATCGCTTTCTGGTTCCGATGCGAGAGAGAAAGAGCGGCTCGATCATCAACGTGGCGTCGACCGCCGGTTTTCAGCCAGTGCCTTTCATGGCCACGTACGCCGCGACCAAAGCGTTCGTGCTGTCATTTTCCGAAGCCTTATGGGAAGAGAACCGGGCCCTGGGTGTGAAAGTGATGGCGGTTTGTCCCGGCGTAACCGAGACGAATTTTTTTGACGCCGCCAGGATTCAAAGACCACCCGCGCGCATCGCCCAAACGCCCGAAGCCGTGGTTGACACGGCGCTGAAGGGATTAGCCCGCGGCAAGGGCTCGATCATTTCCGGTTGGACGAATTTCATGATGGTCGAGGCTGAGCGTCTGACGCCGCGAGCGATGGTGATCCGGATAGCCGGAACCATGCTGCGGAAAACCGTTGGCAGTAAGGAGTGAATATTTGGAGTGCGGCGACTTGTCGCCGCTTTAGTATGCGCCGTCTCGACGCCGCTCTCTGTAAACTAATGTTCGCGATAAGTCGCGAACTCATAAAAGCGGTAACGAGTTACCGCACTCCAAAGGAAAACAATCATGACTGAACGCATCTTCAACTTTAGCGCCGGCCCGGCGGTAATTCCGCTGCCCGTCCTGGAAGAAGCACAGAGAGATCTGCTCGCGCTTCCGGGTGTCGGCATGTCGGTGATGGAAATCAGCCATCGCTCGAAAACCTTCGACGAAATCATTCAGGGCGCGGACGCGGGTCTGCGCGAGTTGCTCAATATTCCGAAAGACTACACGGTGCTTTTTCTGCAGGGCGGCGCCAGTTTGCAGTTTGCGATGGTGCCGATGAATTTTCTGTCGCTTGATGGCAGCGCCGACTATATCGTCACCGGCAGTTGGGGCAAGAAGGCGGTTAAGGAAGCCCAGAAATTCGGCCACGTGAATTTCGCGGCCAACACGGCCGACGGTGGTTTCACGCGAGTGCCGGGTCAGCATGAGTTACAACTCGATCCAAGCGCCGCTTACGTTCACATGACCTCGAACGAAACGATCGAAGGCGTCGAGTTCAAAGCCGAACCCGAAGTCGGCGACGTGCCGTTGGTCTGCGATGCTTCATCGGACATTCTTTCGCGGCCCATTCCGGTTGAGAAGTACGGCCTCATCTATGCGGGTGCGCAAAAGAACATGGGTCCGAGCGGCGTGACCCTGGTCATCATGCGTGAAGATCTTTTGCCGCGAGTGCGCGAAGGCCTGGCCACGATGCTGGACTATCGCACGCACGCTAAAGACAAATCGCTGCACAACACGCCGAACACGTGGGGCATCTACATCATTAATCTGGTCTGCAAGTGGCTGAAAGAAAAAGGTGGCCTCGCAGCGATGCAAGTTGAAAACGAAGAGAAGGCCAAGCTCATTTACGACGCGATCGATGCGACGGAATTCTATCGCGGCCATGCCGATCCGGATTCGCGCTCAATGATGAACGTGACGTTTCGTTTGCCTTCGGAGGATCTGGAAAAGAAGTTCGCCAACGAAGCGACGGCGGCGGGCATGGACGGCTTGAAAGGGCATCGCTCAGTCGGCGGCATTCGCGCGTCGATTTACAATGCCTTCCCGCGTGAGGGCTGCGAGGCGCTGGTTGAGTTTATGAAAGAGTTTGAGCAGAAGAACGGGTGATCGTGCAGTACGTTGTTCGCCTTATGAGGTTCGCCATCGCCAACTGAAGAATTGTGAAGAAGAAGAACTTAACTGCCAAATCTCGCAGCAATAAGTCGAAAGATATACTTCCAGAGTATGAGTTTGACTACAAGAAGGCTAAGCCTAATCGATTCGCTGGTCGAATCAGTAGAGAGGTTGGTCGGATGAACAAGCCAAATCAGAGGATTGGCTCGATTAGCAATTCTCAAGTAGGCTCGGACTTTGAACAAGTGGCGCTCAAGTTTTTTGCTAGCCAAGGAATTACATTATCGCGCAACTTCCCGGTGGAATTGGGTCTCTCGACCAAGAAAACGCATTGCTTCGATCTCGGAGCCGCCGATCCAAGCATCATTGTGGAGTGTAAATCACACCGCTGGACCGCGGGGGCCAATGTTCCGAGCGCAAAATGACCGTTTGGAATGAAGCGATGTATTACTTTCACCTTGCGCCCAAGAAATTCCGAAAGATCTTATTCGTCCTTCACGATAGGAGAACCCGAGATGGTGAAAGTCTATTGAGCTATTATAAGCGAACGTACTTTCATATGATTCCAAGAGGTGTTGAGTTTTTTGAATGGGACGACGCCACAGGAGAGATAGTCAAGGTATGAGAATGCGGAACTACCAGGTTGTATTTGTTTTTCTCTTGGTTTCAGCGATGACGTCCAACTTTGGGATGGTTTCGCTTCAAACAACCGATCTCGCGCTGCCCCAGGAAAAACACCTGCGCAACATTCGCCAACTAACCTTCGGCGGCGAGAACGCGGAAGCCTACTTTTCATCCGACGGCAAGAAGCTAATCTTTCAATCGACGCGTGACGGGCATGAGTGCGATCAGATTTACACGATGAACATCGACGGCTCGGACATCCGAATGGTTTCGACGGGTGATGGACGCACGACCTGCTCGTACTATTTTCCCAACGGCAAACGCATTCTTTATTCGTCCACTCATCTGGGCGCGAAGCAGTGTCCACCCCGGCCCGATTTTTCAAAAGGCTATGTCTGGGCGGTTTATCCGAGCTTCGATATCTTCACCGCGAACCCCGACGGTTCCGACGTCAAGCAACTTACAGACGTGACGGGTTACGACGCCGAAACAACTATCTCGCGTAACGGCAAGCTGGTGTTCACCTCAATGCGGAGCGGAGATCTGGACATCTACACGATGGACGCGGATGGCAGGAACATAAAGCGTTTGACAAATGAACTCGGGTACGACGGCGGCCCGTTCTGGTCTTATGATGGCAAACAGATCGTCTATCGCGCTTACCATCCGCAGACTGAAAAGGACAAGGCGGATTATGTCGCTTTGCTGAAGCAGAATCTGATTCGGCCGACCACGCTGGAGATTATGGTGATGAAGGCGGACGGCTCGAACAAGCGGCAAGTGACGAACCTGAATAAGGCCAGCTTCGCGCCCTACTTCTTTCCCGACGGCAAGCGCATAATCTTTTCGTCAAACTATGCCGATCCCAAAGGCCGCGATTTCGATCTCTATTCGATCAAAACCGACGGGACGGGAATGGAACGAATCACTTACAACGACACGTTCGACGGCTTTCCGATGTTTTCGCCCGACGGAAAGAAATTGGTTTTCGCTTCGAATCGCCACAACGCAAAGCAGGGCGACACGAACATCTTTATTGCCGACTGGGTCGAGTGAAGCTCCTGCAGGTGACGCGAATACGACCGAGCTTACTTCGGATGCGGGGTAATATCGTGCAGTTGATATGTATCGCCTTCGATGCTGAAATAGAAACGCCAGTCTCGCGTTACCCGCGCTTGCCAGATGTCTCTTGCTTCGTCGTATTTCTTCGCTTGGAGTGACGGATGCCGAAGATTATCCAACAAGAATCTCGCCTGTTTGTAAAAAGCTTTGCGGATGGAGAGCGGAGCGCCTTCAAGCGACTTGAGGAAACGCTCTGAATAGCTAAACCTCATTTAAGAACGTTTCTTGGCAGCTCGTTTCTTGATGTTTTTTTCCAGTGAAGCCACTAAGTCATCGGCGGTACTAAAGGGACCATAACTACGACCGGCTTTGTAATCCGTCAGGCTATCATCAATTCGTTGGTCAATCATGGACTTTGGCGTAAGCAAGATCTTGCCTCTTTCAATCCTGGCTTCAAGCAAATCGCCTGCGCTGAGCCCGACTTGTTCGATGATGGTCGCGGGCAGGGTAACTTGATTGTTGGCTTTGACTCTAACAATGGACATGATTAACGTTAAGCATAACAGATTGACTTCTTCGGTCAAGAGCACACACACATGAAACGCAACTTACTGAATCGCACTCTTGGTTGTTCGATCCTTGCGACGGTGCTCGCCGTGGGCGCGCCTGCGCAACAGCCATCCACCACACCCAGCGTCGATCGCCTGCGACAGGTGATCACTTATCTCGCTTCGGACGCGCTGGAAGGACGCCGCACCGGAACGCCGGGAGCGAACGACGCGGCGCATTACATCGCCGGTGAATTCAATCGCTACGGTTTGCGTCCGGGTTTGCAAATAGCTCGTCCCGCGCGCACGCGCGGCGAGAATCAGGCGCGCTACCTGCAACCGTTTCCTTATGTGAATGTCGTCGAGCTCGGCAGTAATAATCTGTTTTACGTGAACCCGGGGAAAGCTGATGACATCGCGCAGTTCAAGGTTAGCGACGACTGGATGCCGCTCGGCTTTTCCTCAAACGCGAACGTGAAGAGCGCGGAAATGGTATTTGCCGGCTATGGCATTTCCTCGGCCGAACTGAAGTACGACGACTACGCCGCGTCGAATGCGAAGGGGCGAGTGGCGATAGTGTTCACCGGGACGCCCGACGGCGACAATCCCCACGGGCAATTTGCTCGCGCCGGAGAAATCCGTTTCAAAGTTGCCGCCGCGCGCGCGGCCGGCGTCCAGGCTCTCCTAATCATCGCGAATGAAGAGAAGTTGAAGGAAGACCGGCTGTCGCGTCTTTCTTACGACAATAATGGTGAAGCCGGAATACCCGTCATTGTTATCTCCAGACAGTTGGCGGGAAAGATTTTCGGCTCGCGCGACACCGGACTGGCAGATTTCGAGAAAGCGGCTGACAGCAGAAACGCAAATTCAACTGGAGATTTGCGATTACCTGTGCGTGGGTTAAAGCTGGATCTTTCAACCAACGTCGTCCGTCGCGAATCGCCCTCATTCAACGTTATTGGTGTCCTGCCAGGCAGCGATCCAAAACTGAAAAGCGAAGCGATCGTGATCGGCGCGCACTATGATCATCTCGGCCTCGGCGGAGAAGGCAGCGGTAGCCTCTCGGCGAGCACCGGCATTCATCATGGCGCGGACGATAATGCATCGGGAGTAGCGGGTTTGATTGAACTCGCGCGCATGCTTTCTTCAGAGAAGGTGAGACGCACGATCATTTTCATCGCCTTCAGTGGTGAAGAAGAAGGCCTGATCGGATCGAGCTATTACGTCAACCATCCGATCGTGCCGCTCGTGAATACTGTCGCCATGATCAATATGGACATGATTGGGCGTTTGAAAGAGAACAAACTGATAGTCGGCGGAGTCGGTACGGCCACAGACTGGCGCTCAATAATTAACGACAAGAACGCGTTCGCCGGGCAGAAAGCTGCGCACAGTACGACGAATTCGGTTTGGACTGCCCAGCCATTCGTCCTGACTCTCAACGAAGACGGCTACGGCCCGAGCGATCATTCTTCGTTCTACGTCAAACAGGTGCCGGTGCTTTTCTTTTGGACCGGAACTCACGACGAC
Organism: Pyrinomonadaceae bacterium; assembly: GCA_035317005.1. Lineage (GTDB taxonomy): Bacteria > Acidobacteriota > Blastocatellia > Pyrinomonadales > Pyrinomonadaceae > UBA11740. Next base: position 174,306 of record DATHHW010000140.1, read on the forward strand.
TATCACAAGCCATCGGACACGGCCGAAAAGATTAACTACGAGGGCGAGGCGCGGATCGTCGGGTTCGTCTCCGACATCGTCCGCGATATCGACAAGAGTGACAAGCGGCCGACGTACGCCGTCGCGAAGAGCGAATCGCAGGGCCGCTCGACGGGCTTTCGGGTCTATCTCGGCACGATTCCGAATTACGCGGAAGCAAATGACGGTTTGAAGCTGGACGGCGTGCGCGACGATTCACCTGCGTCGAAAGCAGGATTGAAAGCCGGCGACCGGATCGTCAAGATGGCCGGACACGAAGTAAAGAATGTCTACGACTACACCTACGCGTTGGGTGAAATGAAAGCCGGGCAGGAATATGAAGTCGAGATCGTGCGCGGGAGCGAACATCTCACGCTGAAGATCACGCCGGCCGCAAGGAAGTCATAGGCAGTAAGAACGATCCACGAATTCACACGAAACGGCACGAAACGGAGGTTTAGTTCGTGCTATTTCGTGTGTGTTCGTGGTTCGCTTTTTGGGTTGGCGGAGACACCGCTGTCCTTGCACCGGTAGACCGCTAAAACCGTCGTCGCCGTCGTTCTTTCCGTCGCACCGCTGCGGCAAACAGACTATCTGCTTTCAAAACGGTAATCTCTTCGCCGGCATACCGGGCTATCCCTAGAACCGCAGTCTCAAAACCGCCGTCGTTGGTCTGGCTTGATGATTGAATGTCTTCGGCGGCGATCGTGATCGTGTCGCGGCAGCTTTGCGCGGCCAAAGCCAGTTGCTCATCGCCACGCAAAGCGATCACCGCGGGCAAGGTTGCGGGCCAGCCCAGGGGTTCCCCGGTTAAGACTGCGATGGGATCGAGTACCGTCAGCATGTGACCGCGCATGCAAACTACACCGAGTACTGCCGGCGGCGCGTTGGGCAGAGCCGCGGGCATCCTGGCTTCGGCAGTGCCATCAACCTGGTCGGCAAAGACGGCAAAGATTCTGTCGCCCGCGACAAATGGAACGAGGTCGTGGAGTTGAGGTTCGTCGGTCACGTTGCCCGCGTCTACCGCTGAAGTCTTATGTCGAGAGAGGGGGTCGCTCATCGGTCTTTGAATTGTACAACTGCAACACGAGGATGCCAGCATGAAAAACGGCTGTTTAGAGTACCAACTTCAGTTGGGCTCTTTCTCTCAATAGAAAGCCCGACTGAAGTCGGTACTCTGAACAGCGCTTATCAAAGTAGCACCCGACCCGCTTGCGCCACGTTAAAGCTAATCAACACCCTGTGATACATTTCCAGAGCACATCACAACACGCGCAGGTCATTTGTGAAAGGTTATTCCGATGGATGAGTTTGATCTTTATCGCAGCGAGATGAACGAGAAACTTTTGGACAGCGGCCACCTCGGCATCAAGCGGTTCTTTGCGCTCGATACCCAGGCGTACGAAGACGGCGCGCTGGATAAGCGGACCAAGGAGCTGATGGGCCTGGTGGGCTCAGTCGTCCTGCGTTGCGATGACTGCATCACCTATCACGTCAAACAATGCGCCGCCAATGGCGTGACGCGCGAACAATTCATGGACGCATTCAACGTCGCCCTCGTGGTTGGCGGATCGATTACGATCCCGCATCTGCGAAGAGCGGTTGAGAAATTGGATCAGATACTTTGAGCAAATGAGAGTGTTTGAAAAGAGAGATGGCGGCTCTGCCGCGTCACAGTGCGGAATGGCTTTGCCTTTCCGGCGCTCTTCTTTATTTCAAGGCGAGGCTGCGCCTCGACCCGGAGGCGTAGCCTCCTCGTTTTGGTGGGGGCCGCGCGCCGGTAAGGCAAAGCCTTACCGCAATGTGCTGCGGCAAAGCCGCAAAAGTATTCTCCTGGGCGCACTCTTGCTCGCAGTCGTCTCGGTAACTAACCGGACCGGGAGTGTTCATTCCAGATCATCGTATTCACAGGAAGGTTTTGAAATGCCCGTACAGGAACGTGCACGTGTTCGCGCCCCTGAGCTAAGCGGCGGCCGCGGTTGGCTGAACGTCGACAAGCCTTTATCGCTCGCTGCCTTGAAAGGCAAGGTTGTGCTGCTCGACTTCTGGACCTACGGATGCATCAACTGCATGCACATCATTCCCGATCTGAAGAAGCTCGAAAAGAAATATCCGAACGAGTTGGTGGTCATCGGTGTGCACTCAGCCAAGTTTGAAAACGAAAAAGATACCGAGAACATTCGCCGCATCGTCCTGCGTTACGAGATCGAGCACCCGATCGTCAACGACGCCGACTTTGCTATCTGGCGATCCTATGCCGTCAACGCCTGGCCTACGCGTTATTTGATCGATCCAGGCGGTTACATCATCGGCAAGTTGTCGGGAGAAGGTGGTTACGAAGCGCTTGATAAGGCTATTGCCGACTCGATTGCAGAGTTCCGCAAGCGTGGCGAGTTGAATGAAGCGCCGCTCAAGCTCGTGCTTGAACGCGCCAAAGTCGGCGACCTGCCGCTGGCCTTTCCCGGCAAGATTCTCGCCGACCAAAAGAGCGACCGGCTGTTCATCGCCGACTCAGATCACAACCGCATCGTCATCGCGAAACTCGACGGCACGCTGATCGAAACCATCGGCGCCGGAGTGCATGGAGCACAAGATGGATCGTTCGATCAGGCTACTTTCTTTCGGCCGCAGGGTATGGTGCTCGAAGGCGACACGTTGTATGTCGCGGACACCGAGAACCATCTGATTCGTCAAGTCGACCTGACTTCGAAAACTGTGAAGACAATCGCCGGCACCGGACGGCAGTCGCGCGAGTACGGCCTGGCGGGACCGGCGCTGAGTATTGCCCTGAACTCTCCCTGGGATTTGCAGTTGGTCGGACGCACACTTTACATCGCGATGGCCGGACCGCATCAGATTTGGAAGCTTGATCTTGATAAGCAGGAAGTTTCAACCTTTGCGGGTTCAGGACGGGAGAAGCGTCTCGATGGCCCTCTGAATGAGGCCGCTTTTGCACAGCCGTCGGCGTTGGCCACGGACGAAAAGACTCTGTACGTATCTGATGCTGAGGCGAACATCATTCGGGCGATCACTCTCGAGCCGAACGGCAAAGTACGCACGCTGGTGGGCGGCGACTTGTTTGACTTCGGCGATGAAGACGGTTTTGGCAATGATGTACGTCTGCAACATCCGCTCGGTCTGGCCCGTTGGAACGGGAAGCTTCTGATCGCAGACACTTACAATCACAAGATCAAGTTATTGGATCCCTCGGCCCGTTCGGTAAAAAGTTTCGCGGGCACGGGCAAGCCCGGACAGTCTGATGGCGGCAAGCCTTCATTTTACGAACCAGGCGGGTTGGCGGTCGCGGGCGATAAGCTCTATGTCGCGGACACAAACAATCACGCGATTCGCGTGGTCGATTTGAAGACGAAAGAAACAAAGACGCTGCCAATCAAGGGTCTGCAACCGCCAAACTTACCTGAAGCAGCGGCGAACGCCGAGGCCGCCCCGAACGCGGAAGAGATTAAGGTACTGCCGCAAAAAGTACGCGCCGGCGAGGCCTCACTCTTAATAAACGTGGAGTTGCCGGCGGGTTATCACCTGAACCCAACCGCGCCACAGCATTATAAGATTTCGATCGAGAATGGAGCGAAGTCGCTCGTGATCGGCGAGCAGGACGCTGCGCGTTCGACGAAGGGCTCGCAACTTCCCATTCGCGTTCCGGTGAAAGCGTCAATCGCCGGCATGGCTGAGCTGCACGCATCGTTCACGTTTGTTTATTGTCGCGAAGACAACACCGGCACTTGTCGCATCAAGACGCTCATCTGGCGCGCACCCGTGGAAGTGGTGACTGGGCCAGAGGCGCCGTCGTCGATCAAATTAGAAGCGAGGGTGGAATGACGAGACCTGAGACTTTGATTAGAGGTGTTAGAGTACCGACTTTAGTCGGGTTTTCTCAGTCAACAAACGCCCAACTGAAGTTGGTACTCTAACGCCGTTCGGCAGAGATTCGCTGCGTTACCAAATGGATAAACCTATCGATAGAGACAAGTAGCCCGCGCATCCTGCGCGTGATTCACGGGCGAGACGCCCGAGCCACCTAATTAGTGAAGCTATTCTCCAAACTCGTGACCTCAACCTCTGTGAGCGAGTCACCAATGAAATCTGACGCTACGGGCTGTGACTCAACGTTTGTGGAATCCGGCTTGAGCGAGATCGTCGAAAGAGAATCAGCCAGCACAGCCGCGGTCTCTCGCAAAAGCTTCTGTTGGTCCTTATCATATTCGGCAATCGTCATTGAATAAACGGTCAACGCGCCATACAACTCGCCGTCTTTCATGAGCGGGAAGGCGGCCAAAGTTTTATAGGATCGAAAGCTCTCAGCCATCTTCACGGGAAAGTCCAGACAAGGGTCGTTACTCGAGAATGATTCGCGATTGGCGATTACCCACCCGGTGATCCCTTCACCCAGTGCGACCTGACGTGCTTTGATAAGCTGGCTGTTTTGACCGGTGGCATGTTCGACAAACATCTGTCCGGTGTCCGGTGCGATCATGGTTATCGCGCAGGTGTCGAAGGAGACGATCGCAGAGAGCTTGTCTGTGAAAACGTCCATCAACGCAACGTGATCGGCGGCGCCATTCAGAGCCTGCACAAGATCGTAAACTGCCGCCAATTCTTTACGAGAGAAACTGATTTCTTCGCGTGGTCCATCCGCGGTTGCGGCCAGGCCGGCGCCGGGAGTGACCTTCTGCGCAGCTTCGGAAAGTTTTTCGCTCGATTCGATTCCGAAGGTTGGCAGGGGTTGGCCCTTGTGAGCGGCAATCTCGGCTTCAAACTCGGCCAGGTGAGTGATGAAGATCCCGACGACTTTCGGATCGTATTGAGATCCGCTGTTCTTTAAGAGAAAGTCGACCGCCTCTTCGCGCGTGAGCCCGCGGCGATATTGGCGGTCTTCGCGCAGCGCGTCGAAACAATCGACCACGGTCAGAATTCGCGCGGTCAGCGGGATGGCTTCGCCCTGCAATCCGTCCGGATAACCACAACCATCCCAACGTTCATGATGATGACGAACAATGGGCACCACCGGATAATGAAAGTCGACCCGGCCCAGAATCTGCGCGCCCACGATCGTGTGCATCTTCATCTTTTCAAATTCTGCCGCGGTGAGCTTGCCAGGTTTATTCAAAATGTAGTCGGGCACTGCGATCTTGCCGATGTCGTGCAGCAGCGCGCCGGCTTTGAGCGCCTCGATGTCGGCATCGGTGCAGCCGAGCAGTCGCGCGACTCCGGCGGCGTAAATCTGCACGCGCAAGACGTGCTCGTGGGTGACTTCGTCTTTGGCGTTGATGGCGACGGCCAGGGCTTCGATGGTTTCGCGGTGCGCCTTCTCGAGTAGTTCAATTCGTTGATGCAGATTGTCGCGGTATTGCCGGTGACCGAAGTTAATCGCAATCAGGATCGGCGCGCCGATGAGCACCATAACCAACCAGTTGTACTGGAAGGCGAGATAAGCCAGGCTGGCCACCGCGCTGGTTGGCAACGCAATCGGCGCGGCCCACGACAAGTTTTGTTTCCAGCTTTTCAGAAACTTCGTCATGCCCCGCAAGGCAAACAACTTCGACAGCAATCCTACGTTCACCAGTACATGGACCGCGGTCGCGGGCAGCAGAGACACTGTCACCGCCAGGAACGAATGGTTTTTGATCGCACCTTCATGAAAGCCATAGCGCAGCGTGGTGTTCAGCGCGGCGCCCGCGGCGGCGGCCGCCAGAGAGATCATGCCGGCGGAAAAAAGATTGCTCGAGAAGCGGCGCACGCTCCGGCGCGATGAAACAAATCCTTCCACGCCCGCGACAAAAACCGCCGGCAGAACTCCATACCAGCAAGCGACCAGAAAGACGAAAGCATCTGAAAGCGTAAAGGTAATCTTGTCACGCTTGATGCCCGAAGGAAGCGTGAATGTATTTGGAAACAGGCTGATGGCGATGATCAGCGGTACGAACGCGATTAGGATTAGCTGTTCGCGCGGCGGGTGTCTGATGAAAATCAAAACCACGGAGGCCAGCCACAAGCTGAGGCCGGCCACCGTAACGGCAGTCTGATAGATCAGTGCTTTCTTTTCTGCTTTAGCGCGCGCCATGAATTAGCGATGCGGGAAGAGCGGACTGGAACTCGAAAGCCGCCGCACGCTTAGCGGCGTGGCTTCTTCGCCCAGGATCATTACCTGCTCCTCGTTAGAGTTAGTCGAGCTGGGATCGATCAGGTTCGAGGCCCATAGTTGCTGGTTGGCAAAGCTCATCGCACTAACGCTTCCGGAAGACAGCGAGCCGTCAGCGCACGCATACTCGCTTCCCAAAACGAATCCGCTGCCCAACACAAACCCACTGCCCAACACAAAGCCGCTGCCGAGGACGAAGCCACTTCCCAGAACAAATCCGCTGCCGAGCACGAAACCGCTGCCGAGCACGAAACCGTTCGAGAAGACATAGCTTCCATCCGGCATCATGTAACCGTCAGCCAGAACGAAACCGCTGCCGAGCGTGGTTCCATCGGCCAGCCGGTAGCCGCTCGTCAGCATCAGGCGATCCGTAAACGCGATACCTTCAACCCACACGATGCCGTTGTTTAGCGGTATGTTCTCGCCGGCGATCGGCGCGGTGACGCCGATGTTTGCATAGGTCGCATCTTTTTTTGTGATCAGATTAGAACCCTGGGCCGCTTTGTTAGCGTCCTGCCGGATGGCTTTTGTCACCGTCACTGCAGCGCTCGTGTTCAATTCACCCGCGCCCTCGGTGACAATGCGTTCGTACTTGTTCATTCGCCAGGTCGCCACCATATTTTCGTAGATCGGCAGCCGCTGGGCCGTGCGCATCAGGACGGCCTTGACCATTGAAGGCGTCAGCGAAGGATTGGCTTCCAGCATTAGCGCCACGGTTCCCGAGACAGCCGGCGCAGCGAAGGACGTGCCGCTTAAGATCTGATAAGAGCCGGTGGCCTTGGGCACGTTCGTGGCGGTACTGCCGCTTAACAGCGAGCCGACGAGACCGCCGCCGCCAGTGGTCGAATAGTTGTTGCTTGCCGACGCGGACGTGTCCCCTGTTTCCGCGGCTCCGGTTCTGTTACCTGGGGCCACCAGATCGGGTTTGGCTAAGCCATCAACCAGGGTGGGACCGCGCGATGAGTAGGTGGTGACCGTGTCATCGGAACGCTGGTTTGTCTGTTGAGTGTTGGTCGCGCCGACAGTGATAACGCGGGGAGAGTTGGCCGGCGAAAGGATGCCTCCGTAGATCGGGTTACCCGCGGAGTCTTTGCCCCAATTACCGGCGGCAACAACTACTACGATCCCGGCGTCAACTGCTTTTCCCACCGCCTGGCACAGGGGATCGGTTTTGTAGCTTTGCGTCACCATCGTGCCCAGTGAAAGATTCATCACGCGAATGTTGTAGGTGCTTTTGTTCTTGATCGCCCAGTTAATACCCGCGATGACATTCGAAATTGTTCCGACTCCCTGCGAGTTGAGCACGCGCACGTCGATCAAGTTGGCGCCCGTGGCTATGCCGCCATACGTTGGTGAGCCCGGCTTTTGTGCCGCATAGTTTTCGCTGGCCTGGCCCGTGCCCGCGGCGACACCCGCAGTGTGCGTTCCATGTCCGTAGAAATCATCGGTGCGATTCTCGCCGGTGAAGTCGATGTGCTTCTTGATGCGGTCGTAGGATTGAACGTATGTCTGTGACAAGAGACCAAGCCCGAGTGTGCCGCTGCTTTGCTGGTTTTGGTAACCGACGAACTCGGCAGCATCGGACGGACTGATGCCGCTATCAAGAATCACGATTCCCACACCGTTGCCTGCGCCGCCGTTGGCCACACCGCTTCCCGTACCTTTTTGATCCACCGGCAGCAACTTGCTCGCGCCGGTAGTGATTTCAATATGGCTTGTGTTGTCCGTGGACGTGGCCAGCGAGCGCACTTCCTGATCGGCTGAAATCCAGGACACGTCATTGCGCGCCGCGGCTTCTTCAAGCTTGTCCAGTGGAATATCCGCGATCATCAGTCCCAAAGCATCCAGGTGCTTCGAAGAAAGCGCACCGCTTTGCGTCAGGGCCTGAGTCAACTGTTGCGGGTCGGCGCTGTCGCTCATGTTGACGATCACGCGCGCTGTCTCGCCGTTACTCAACCCCGCCGGCCGCACGCGTTCGCGCAGGGACGGCGCCAGCTTGAGACCGCGCAGCAGGTTGGATTTCGTTTGGGCGTGGGCGGTCTTCATGCCCGGCAGAAAATTTGCCAAAGGCGAAAAGAACGAAAAAATCAACAACAGAATCAAAGCGGAAAACTTTCGCATCAAGAGTGCTCCTTGGACTAAAGCGGTAGGCCTTGATTGGCCGTTATATAGGCAGGGGCTCCGTAGACCCGGTGCGTTGAGACGAGTTAACAAGACCCGTGCCAGCTATCAAGATCCAAATAACCTGCTAATTTGTGCCTTTTTGTGAAGCTGAAGCAGCCAGGCTTGGTCTCTATGACTGACCCGGTCGGTCAAAGCGACTTAGAAATTGAGAGTGGAGCGGTCGCGATGCAGTCGATGTCACTTACCACGCGGCGAGTCGTTACAGAACCGCGAGCGGCAGCGACCGGATGCAACCACTCAACTGACGCCCTCCGTCCTGCATGTCTTTCGCGACGAAAATTTGTAAAAGGGAGGTTGAATTTGGAATCCGGTCGCTGCCGCTCGCGGTTCTGTAACGAGCGCTTGGTTGGTTAATGGATTCCCTGAATCCCTGGGTCGCCTTCCAAACAAGCCCAAGCACAAGAACGCGGTCGTGCCCTAATTTTGAGAATACCGCTCTCTACAGGCAAACGATCCACGAAATACACGAAGCGCAGCAGTTTCGTTCGTGTAGTTTCGTGTGATTTCGTGGATCGCTCTTGTCCGAGCGGGAAAAGACACGAAACCAAACTAAGCACTACCGAGCACGCGGCTTACTTGCTCACACGTTACGGAGCTAGTAATATCGACCCTTCCCTCAGAAAACTTAAAACTCAAGGAGTCACACCGTGGCTGATAAACCATTTCTGACTGACATCAAGACGCTGCGCGAGCGCGCGCGCCAACACATCGAGCGAGGTGCGATAACCGAGGGTTATTCCGCCGACCGAGAGACTGTGATCAAAGTTCTGAACGAATCGCTGGCGACCGAGATCGTTTGCGTGCTCCGCTATAAGCGCCATTATTTTATGGCTTCCGGAATCCACGCTGAGAGTGTGGCGGCAGAATTCCTGCAACACGCCAACGAGGAGCAGGGGCACGCCGATCAAATTGCGCAACGGATAGTTCAATTGGGGGGCGAGCCGAATTTCAATCCTGAAGGATTGCTGTCGCGCAGTCATGCCGAGTACGTTGAGGGTGACACATTGATTGACATGATCAAGGAGGACCTCGTTGCCGAACGCATCGCCATTGATAGCTATCGCGAGATAATCCAATACCTCGGTAATGACGATCCAACCACGCGACGCATGATGGAAGGTATTCTTGCGATGGAAGAGGAGCATGCTGACGATCTCGTAAATTTGCTTGATGACCTGGGAAAGTAGCCCCCTACGCATCGGGTTTTTTCGTTAGAATTTAGACGTCGGTCAAAGACTCAACGAGCCTGCGAAGGTACAGAACCGCTCGCGGTAGCGAGCGGGTCGACTAGTTCCAGCGTGCTGGCGCTCGTACCGCGAGCGGTTCCGTACCAGACACCCCGCGATGAACTTACCCACTTAAACAACCTTTGCCTGACAACCAACCAAGCTATGCCGGTCGCCCCAGCGTCTGCCGCAATTGCGGCGCGCTGATTGGCGCAGGTGAAACCGTTTGCCAGGTTTGCGATGCGCCCATGGCCGCGGTTACTCCGGCGACGCTGCCCCTGCATGAACGTTATGCGATGAGCTATGCGCGGGCGGTGCTCTCGCGCCCGTACATCTTCACCATAGTCTTTCTGGTTGCGAATCTTTTTGTCTTCATGCTCATGTGGCAAGCGAGCGGGATGTCATCGTCCGTGCTATGGACCGGATTTCCCGAAGGAGTGCTGTTGTCTTTCGGCGCCAAGACGAACTACCTGATTCATTACGAGCATCAGTATTGGCGCTTTGTGACACCGGTTTTCATTCACGTCAATCTGCCGCACGTCCTGATCAATATGTACAGCCTTTGGGTGATCGGTCCTTGGGTTGAGAAGCTGTATGGTTCGGCGAAGTTCGTGGTGTTTTGGGTGGCGACCGGCATTGCGGGTGTGTTGGCAAGTTACTTGACGGTGGTTGAGGGTTCGCACCCGGGCTTGATTGCCAGCTTTCTGATTAAGCGCAGCGACGAACCTTCCGCGGGCGCATCGGGCGCATTGTTTGGCCTGGTCGGCGTGCTGTTTGTTTTCGGCATTAAGTATCGTCACGAACTCCCCGAAGGTTTCAAGCGCGCCTTTGGCACCGGGATGTTGCCCATCATTCTGCTCAACCTCGGCATCGGCTTCATGGCCCGCGGCGTCATCGATAATGCAGCGCATATGGGCGGGTTGCTATCCGGCGCAGCCTTTGCCGCGATGGTGAGTTACAAGCGTCCCGGCATGCCGACCGGCGTGACGATCGCCTGGCGCGTTCTGCAAATCGCCGCGCTGCTCGTGGTGCTGCTTAGCTTCTTTATGGTGGCGCGAAGTTTTGATATTAGGCTTTAACTTGTATCCGCAGATTACGCAGATTCCACCGACCGTCTACGCTTGATCTAGGCGGGTTTCAATCGGTGTAATCCGCGTAATCTGTGGATGAATTTGCTTAGAGGAGACCGAAGATGGAGATCAGGACAGTTGGAGTGCTCGGTTGCGGGCTGATGGGCGCTGGTATTGCCCAGACGGCAGCGAGCGCCGGGTTTGAAACGACGGTGCGCGAAGTTTCTGAGGAACTGCTGCAGAAAGGTTTCGCCGCGATTGAAAAGTCTTTGGAGCGTTTCGCCCAGAAAGGAACAATCACCGCCGAACAGCAGAAGCAGACTCGCGATCGTTTGTTCGGCACGACTTCGTTCGACGACCTGGCCGATTGCGACATCATAATTGAAGCAATCATCGAGAACCTGGAAGAGAAACAAAGCACCTATCGCCAGCTCGACGCGATCTGCAAGCTGGAAACGATCTTCGCTTCGAACACTTCATCGCTTTCGATCACCGCGATGATGGCCGCGACTTCGCCGGCGCGACAGCAACGCTTTATCGGCATGCACTTCTTTAATCCGGTGCCGATCATGAAACTCGTAGAGGTCGTGCGCACGATCCTTACCGATCCTGATGTCTATGAAGATGCGGTCGCCTTCGGGACCAGGTTGGGCAAGGTTCCGGTGCGCGCGAGCGACAAGACAGGCTTTATCGTGAACCGTCTGCTGGTGCCGTACATGCTCGATTCTATTCGCGCGCTGGAGGAAGGCGTCGGCTCGATCGTGGACATCGACAACGCGATGAAGCTGGGTTGCGGCTATCCCATGGGCCCGCTCACGCTGGGCGATTTCGTCGGACTCGACACCACTTATTACATCGCCGAGATCATGTTCAATGAATTTCGCGAGAAACGTTTTGCTCCGCCGCCGCTCCTAAAGCGCATGGTCATGGCCGGACTCTACGGCCGCAAATCAGGGCGCGGCTTTTACGACTACACCAAAGATCCAAAGAACCCAACGCCGATGAATCTGGTTTAGGAAGGAATCGGCCGCGGATAAACAAGGATCAGAAGAAAGCATCAGCCACAAAAAGGCACAAAAGGCTCAAGAGAGAAGAACCGTTTTGAGCTTCTTGTGCCTTTTCGTGGCTAAATCTCTTCTTCATATGATCCGCGTCCATGATGCGGGTTTTACCAACTGACAAGACAAAAGTTTGTCGGACTTACTTGCTTCGATTACAATCTCGCCCCATGTGCACAGACAGACGAGACTTCTTACGCCTTTCCGCCGGGATAGCCGGGGCGACGTTGCTCGGCGGCCAAGTGTCATTTGCCGCGACCGACGACATCGAAGCCATTCAACAGCGACAAGACACACCTGATCTGATTCAACGCCTCAAGCGAATGACTGCCGGCGTCGTGCCGATCAACGACGACGAACGCAAAGCGCGCATCGCCAAAGCGCAGCGCTTGATGGCTGAACAAAAGATCGACGCGATCTATCTCGAACCCGGCTCAAGCATGTTTTACTTTACGGGCATGCGCTGGAGCACCAGCGAGCGCATGTTCGCGCTGGTGATTCCGCAGCGCGGTGAGCTCGCCTGGGTTTGTCCCAAGTTTGAAGAAGAACGCGCGCGCGAGTTGATCAGGTTCGGCACTGACGTGCGCACCTGGGAAGAAGACGAGAGTCCTTACCGACGCGTAGCGCAGATCATTCGGGACCGCGGCATTCGCACAGGCCGCGTCGGCATGGAAGAGCGGGTGCGCTTCTTTCTTTTCGAAGGCATTCGTCAGGAAGCTCCCAAGCTCGAGTTTGTCGGCGCCACCCCGATTACTGCCGGCTGCCGCATGTTCAAATCGCCCGCTGAGATCGCTCTGCTCCAAAAATCCAACGACCTCCTCTTGATCGCTTATCGCGCCACCTGGGCCACGATGAGAGATGGCATGCCGCAGGACGAGTTTGCCAACAACTGCGCCACGGCGCTGCGCAACCTGGGAGTGCAGGGCGGAATCTTTTGCAGCTTTGGTAAGTACACCGCGTTTCCGCACGGCAGCAGCACCCCGCAGACTTCGGCGGAAGGCGACGTGGTGCTGATGGACGGCGGTTGCAGCGTCGAAGGTTATCAATCGGACATTACCCGCACGTTCGTTTTGGGCAAGCCCACGCAAAGGCAGCGCGACATCTGGAACCTCGAGCGCAAATCGCAGGACGCGGGCTTTGCCGCGGCGAAAGTTGGCGCGCCTTGTGAAGCGGTGGACGCCGCGGCGCGCAAGGTGATCACCGATGCGGGCTTTGGTCCTGATTACAAGACTCCCGGTCTGCCGCACCGCACCGGTCACGGCATCGGTCTCGACGGCCATGAGTGGACGAACTTCGTGCGCGGGAACAAAACGCCGATCCAGCTCGGCATGTGCTTTAGCGACGAGCCGACGATAGTCATCTATGGCGAGTTCGGAATTCGTCTGGAAGACTGTCTGTATATTACCGCGAGCGGCCCGAAGTTCTTCACCAATCAAAGCCCATCAATCGATAAGCCATTTGGCTAGAATAGCGCGCGAAATGGATCGTCAAGACGACGCATATTGATTATCGGGGCGGGAGTGAAGGACATTGGGCCGCGCCTCGCGCGCGATGACTTGAAAAAACTCTTTTCAGAGCGAGTACTCTACACCGAACGGCGTGGCCACCGGGCCCGCCTCACATAGGAGGACGATATGCCAAATAAAGATGACATGCGCTGGTTTAAGCAGAATTTTCACGAAAAAATCGATGCGGCTGTGAAAAACACTCCGTTCACTCTCGATCTCATGACGGCGCTAGCCTGTCAGGAGACTGGTGAAGTCTGGCCCACCCTGCGCCAAACAGATCTCAGTCTCGACCGGATCCTGGAACTATGCGTGGGAGACACGCTCGATGCACCAAATCGCAGCGCCTTCCCAAAGAACAAGGCTGCGCTGGTCGCTGAGCCTCGGGGGCAGGAGATGTTCGATCTTGCGCACCAGGCGCTGGTGGACATGGCCCAATTCATAGACAGCTACAAGGGGGTAGCGAAAAAGGCAGACAAGTTCTGCCACGGCTATGGAATCTTCCAATTCGATTTGCAGTTTTTCAAGGGAGAGCCCGAATACTTCCTTGAAAAGCGCTTTGCGAACTTTGATGAATGCCTGAAAAAGGCTCTCGGCGAGCTTCAGAATGCCAAAAAGAGAGCCGGGTTCCAGGATCGGCCCACGCTTACCGACCTCGAATTGGCTTTCGTGTGTATTGCCTACAACACCGGCCACTTCAACCCCGCGAAAGGATTAAAGCAGGGATTCAAATCTGCCGATGGTAAGTTTTACGGGGAACAAGTCTTTGGTTTCATCGAGACGTCCAAGACGGTCCCGGTGGACGGTGCGGCGCCGGCGCCGCCTTCGCCCGTGGAGCCAACCGGTGTCCGTTATGAGGTAACCAGCACAGAGCCCTTGCGGTTGCGAAGCGAGGCGCTGAAGGATCAAAACAATCCCAATTCTAATGTGATCGCCCGGCTTCCTAACGGCCATCGCGTTAGCGCGATCACGAATGAACCGGTGAATGGCTTCCTGGAGATTGAGACGGATCTCGACGGCAAGCACTTAAGGGGTTTTGCCTCTAGCCAGTTTCTGAAACCGGTATGAAGAGGCAACCGAAGTAGGATTCTCAGTTTGATGTCCGACGAGCTTCAGCTTGTCGTTGTGCTTTCGATAGAAGTCTCTATGCGAAACTCAGCGACCAAGCTGAAGTTTGTCGGACATCTGACATAGAACAGTTCGCGGTCGCAAGCGGATTGAGGCTTAGACCAGGGAGTTAGGTGAGTCGCAAGCGTCCGAGCCCATCACAACCTCATTTCTTCGTATGAACCGGTGTTTGTTGACAAGCGTACGAATTCAGAATAAAAGAGTAGCCACTCAACCCACTCCTGGAGGTAAGACACATCATGAAGAGACTCTCGTTGGCTTTGCTGCTTTGTTTCACTCCTTTCGTCGTTGAGGCGGTGCCGTTGAAAGTCGTCAACGTCAGCGCGCCCGCGATCAACTGCGTCTTCAATCCGACCTGCACGGTTACGGTCAACGACACGTCGGATAACGTCACGCTGAGCGCCGGCGGCACCGGCTTTCTGCAATCACGAACCTACAAGGGCGCGTTAGGATCGCCGGCATCTGGGCTGTATGCCTACGAGTATCGGCTCGATCTGCGAAACGCAGTGGGCGCGCTGAATATTGCCTGCATCGACTGGATGACGATCAGTTTTGGCCCGGTGGTCGGCACGCTTAACTATGGCGGCGACGCGAAACCCGATCAGGTTTTCGTCGTGACCGGCGGTGGCATCGGAACGATCGGACTGGCTTCGGCGGTCCAGACCGGCAGCAGCATTAAGTTCACGTTCGCTTCGCCGGTGTGCGAAGGCGGATCGCCCGGAAAAGGCGACAGCAGTTTCTTCTGGGGCCTGGTATCCAAACAGGCACCGAAGAACTTCACCGCAACGCTGCACGAAACCGGCGGCGCCACGCATGTCGTTAAGGCGCGCTCACCGCAATAGAAAGGTGTGGAGAGGATGATTTGAGAATGCAGTGGGAACACAGAGTCTCGTACTCTGCTAAGTGAGGGGAATCTGCTTCAGCGGAGGGCTTCATGGAGGTTAGTCGGTGGCACTCGAAAGTATCCTCAAACGCGCTAAATATCGTCGGCCGTTCTTGATTGCGATTGTCTTATTTATTTGCGTGTTGTTGCTCGTCAGGTATTTTGTTCTGCCCCCTTTTTCTCCCAGTGTGAAGGCGAGCATGGGGGAGATCTCGGCAAAGCTACTTGAAAGCTTGGCTGTGTCGCTGACAATAACGATCGGAATTGGTCTGTTTATTTATTGGCTACTCCCAGATCTTGATGAAATCGCCAAAGTCAGTGTTATTGATTCTAGTGACATTGCCAAGTACCTCGAACGTGCCACGGATGAGACGGACGTTTGGTGGTATATGGGCTCAACGGGAAGCTACCTTCGCTCACACGCCTTGAGGGGGATCACTGCTGCCGCCAAGAAGGGCGGAGGCGGATGTCACGTCATCGCTCTGCTTCT
Source organism: Pyrinomonadaceae bacterium (assembly GCA_035317005.1). GTDB lineage: Bacteria > Acidobacteriota > Blastocatellia > Pyrinomonadales > Pyrinomonadaceae > UBA11740. The sequence continues at coordinate 190,028 of DATHHW010000140.1, forward strand.
CGACCCCAGCAACGACGGGCTTTGTGGCGAATTTGCACGGTACCGCAATAGCTTAAAGTCCCAGAAACCCATTGCCTGGACAACGAAAGAAATCAAAATTGAGATCCTTGCAACGATCTTAAGCGCCCTTACCACTAAGGAAAGGCAACCTCAAATCCGAGTTGATATTGGGTTAAGACAGACTTTCTCAACTCTTAGATACGATGTTTCATCCAAGCATGTGATCATTACCAAGGAAGAATCGGACGCGCCGGCAATACGCTGTGACGCACCCGGGCAGTACTACAAAGCGTATCGTGATGAGGTTAACTTCGCCTTTAACCAGGCCCGTGAAGTATCTCCTCCTCGAGGTTTTGCGGTTCTCTTAGATGCTGACCGCGTCAAACAGCTTTTAGAGGAAAGCTTGAAAATCGACCTTTCCGATCTTGATGAGAAAGACATAGGCGAGATCATTGAGCGTGCAAGAGAACGAAGGGATCGTCATGAAAACTGAATTGGCCTCCATTTTTTCGCGGGCTATTTCTGAACGACAACTCGCCGCTCCAGGCGCAATTGAGGAAATCCTTTTGCGTGTGTCTGAAGCCCCGAGCATGGTGGAGGCGACCTGGCATCCTCTAGGTTTCATACGTCTGAAGTTGGCCTCCACGGCCCAGGGTACTCTGCGAATTCACATCTGGCCGACTACTGACAGGCAATCACAGTCTCCCATCTGGAACATCCACGATCATCTTTTTGATTTACGCAGTTCTATTCTGTGCGGCGTGGTGGAGAATCATCGATTTACTGTAAGGTCAGACAGAACCCCCGCCACTCATCGTCTTTATCAAGTCTCCTATTCCGAAAACCAGTCTCGACTTCACGCGACGACTACTGCAGTCTCATGCCACCAACTCAGCACTGACGTGTATTCTGCTTTGGATAACTACCAGGTTTATCGTGAGGAGTTCCATGCTTCAGTTGTCAAGAAAGATATCCTTGCCGCTACAATTGTCGTAACGTCTAATCATTCCGAGCACCCACCGAATGTGTTGGGTGATCTAACCGGTGCAAAGTTGTACGTCTATAATCGACGTCCATGCACGCCTGGCTATGTCTCTAAGTTAGTGGGCCAAGTAAGGTCGGAGTTTACCGCGAATCTAGCCTATGCTACACAGGCTTGAAACATTCGCAGATAGCTGAACACTCAAACCACAAACCCGCCTGAGTTAGCTCAAATTTAGTTCGGATGGCTGCAACCGCGATCACCACTGCCGCTCAAACGCCCTGAACTCGTCTTCGAGTTGCCATTGCAGCCTGGCCTTCTCGCTGCTCGCCAGATACTGCCGGCATCCGGCTGACATGAGTTTCATCGCGACGATGTCTGGCGCACACGCGGCAACGGGAACGAATCTGCCCGCGTCGCCCCACAAGCTCCCGCCCGCGATGAACGCATATTGAAGACTATTGCGCGCCATGGTTTTCAGTTGAATGTATCCGAGCCCCTGGTCCTCAACAGCCTTCAGAAACTCTCGCGAGATTTCGGAACGTGAAACTCCCTCGTCATCGGTGGCGAGCGCTACCGGCACGCCATACTTCATGTAGGTCGCGAGTGGATGTTGCGGTCCGCTGACTCCCAGAATCAAATCGTTGCTCGACAGGCAGATTTCGACCATCACGTTGCGTCGGGCCATCTCTTTAAGCAGTTCCGCAGGGTCGCTCTCGTGCATGATGTCGACGCCGTGACCGATTCGTTCGGCGCGCGCGACGATGACTGAATCGCGTATGTGAAAGGTCAAACCGTCGGGAGGGACCACGCCCGGCGCCAGTTCGCCGGCGTGCAAGCTGACATGTGCCTGCGGATAAAGCGGGCGCAGAAAATTCAACATCTGCATTTGCAGAGAAAAGTTTTGCATTGACGCGAGGCCGTCCTCGGGCTGAACCAGATTCAAAGCCACGACTTTCGAGTTCGGATCATTGGCCAGGGCGAAGCCGGTCACCATCTGCGCATAGACCTGGCCCAGCGCCGCCCCGCGCGACACCTGCGCAATGTAGCGAATCGTCACCGAACAGCCCGCGTCGGCCTGGGCGGCGCCACATTTCAGCAGCCGATCTTTTTCGGCCTCGGCGGCCTGAAGGTTTGTAATTCCCGTCGCGGCTGCGTTGGCGATGCCGTTGCTCTTCAGCTTGTCCAGAGTGCCTTGGAAGTCTCCATCCCAACCAACTTTGTCTCCGATCTGGCTGGACATGACGCCGGTCGTCGTGCCGTCAGGAGTCAGCATCAATTCCATGTAGAGCACGTGACCACGGGCCGCTCGCGCGACCACTTCGGCGAGCATCTTTCCATTCTGGTTCCAGGTAGCCGGGCCAAACTTACCGAACGTGTCAAAGAAATGATCGTGCCCGCTTTGTCCGGAAAGTTGCCAGTTGCGCATCGACCACGCGTCGATCATCTGGCCGTAGAGCCGGGAGTCCTTGAGTGCCGTGCTGGCTGGCGGCGGTTCTGAATCGGGATCGCATTTAGCAGGCGGCGTCGGCGCTGACAAGGCCATCGTCGTGGTGTTGACGCACAAACCATTGTCCGAAGCCCACTGGATGTAAGACTCGGCATAGATGGCGCCGGAAAGATGATTGTGCAGATCACCGCCCTTCGGCATCTTGAGCAGGAAAGCCAATTCCTGCGGAGGCGATTTGCGAATCGACTCGAAGTAGCGCGCGGTCCTTTGTTCAGTCGATGCTGGTCGGCGGGCGCGGGTGTCCTGTGACGCGCTTCCGGGCTGGGCCTGCAAGGGGAAGATAAAAAGCAGAAGCAGCAGAAGAGTCCGGCTCGCATTCGTTAGCAGCGATCTAAGTGAAGAGATTCCGCGCATGTTTTGGTTAGCTCCTGTTCTCTCGTTTCTGGTTTCATTTGGCCATCCCTGTTTCCCGCGGCATTGTAGGCGGTCGGAAACCGCAGCGTCCAGAATTATTGACAAGTTGGGCGAGTGATTATAGAAAAGGGGTCGACCGAACAAGAAGCGAATCCGAGGCAAGTTCTAAGGACCAAAGTTCCATCAATCTAAAGGAGCGACACGATGATTACCAAGCGAATGACTGTTTTGCTTGCAATCTTAATCCCGGGTCTTTTGCCGATTCATTCGTCACCACCCACGGCCGCGACTACAACGCACCGGCCCAACACCGTCTATCTGTTCGTCGAGATCGAAGCCAAGGTCTATCGCAAGGATATAAAGATCAGCAGCGCGAATCCTGCGGAGAGACGCTGGTACATTTCGAACGTCGTGGTGCAACCGGAAGATGTGCCGACTTACTCTTTGGTGAAGCAGAAGATCATGCCTTACTTTAGCCGGAACGTAATGGATCCATTCGAGGCGCGCGGCTTCGCGCTCGATTATGGCGAGCAGGATGTGCGGCTCAATGGTGAGTCTTCTTACGCGAACTATGAATCCCGCGAGCGGGCGGAAGAGGAGCGCAAGAAAGCGATCGAATATCGCAAAGGACAGAGTGGCAACATCTATTCGTTCGAACTCGTCTTCTCAGGCACGCCGAAAGGCGAAGAAACGAGCAAGCCGAAACTGATCTATCGCGATAAGGAACAACTGAATTATGGCGAGACGAAATAGCATCGTTTAGTGGCATGAATAGTCTGTGATGAGTTTTGGGCTAGCGGAATCACAGACTGAAGTCTGTGCTACTAAAAGAAGAATCTCACCGCAACTGTCTTAATCCCTCACTTCAGCGTATAGTGAACGTATGAATACTGTGGAGAATGAATCACCAACCAGCATTGTCGGCCAATTCTGCATGACGCCCGATGGCCATCGGGTGCAAGTGGAAAAGGTCGGCGCCGAATTAGACTCGTCTGCTCGCGCCATAGTCCGGCGAGTTGAAGGACCAAAAGCCGGAACGCGATCCAGTTGTTATGTCTCCAGTCTTAAGCCGCTCGGTTTTGAAATCACCCTCGAGTAGAGACCTTCTCAACTCAAGCCACTGAGTAAGTGGCACGGGCGTCCCGCCCGTGAAATCACGCGCAAGATGCGCGTGCCACATCCTCTGTTCGCCGTTCGTCGCGATCTGAGATATCCTGAAAAACCGTAACAGGCTCGTCTAACTTTTGCCTGAAGTGAAAGGGAGAAGTTTGCTTAACTTCGCTATTCAAACCGCTCGCGATGCCGGACGATTGCTGGCCGAACGATTCGGGCGCTCGTTGCGCGTCACCAACAAGAGTGAACTGGATCTCGTTACTGAGTCAGACCTGGCCTCAGAACGGCTGATCATCGACCGCATTAAGACTTACCATCCGCGTCATGCGATTCTGGCCGAAGAATCAGGCGCCAGTGGACCGGCAGATCACGACGGGCAAGACGAGTGGCGTTGGATCATCGATCCTCTCGACGGCACCACGAACTACGCCCACGGCTATCCTTGTTTCTGTGTGTCCGTCGGACTCGAGCACAAAGGACGCATGGAAGTCGGGGTCGTCTACGATCCGATGCGCGACGAAATGTTCACCGCCGAGCGTGGACAGGGCGCGTCACTTAACGGTCGCAGCATTCATGTTTCGCCGGTCGAGACTCTGGACCGCGCGCTGCTGTGCACAGGTTTCCCCTACGACGTGCGCGAGCGCAGCGAGTTCGCGCGTCACTTTGCGAACTTCATCATGAACGCGCAGGCCGTCCGTCGCGATGGCGCGGCCGCCCTCGATTTGGCGTATGTAGCGGCTGGAAGATTCGACGGATTTTGGGAAGAAGGCCTGAAGCCGTGGGACGTGGCCGCCGGTTCGCTACTGGTGGAAGAAGCAGGCGGCCGCGTTTCAAAATATGATGGCTCGCCGCTGAGTATCTACACGCCGCCGCTGCTGGCGAGCAACGGATTGCTGCACGAGCAGATGATGCGAGTGCTCGCGGTCTAGACAGATGTTCGATCAGCCTTTATTCAGGGCGGTGCCGGAGCAAGGATTCGACTTAGGTCGGATTCGTTAAACCTCACTCTGTGCTCTGGCTCCTGGCCCTCACTCTCCCATTCGTACTTGAAACTCACAGAGACCCGCCCCAGGAATTTCAAATGCTCGCGAGGGAAACTGAAGATGGCTGACTGGCCCGGCGCGAGCCACGATTGCGTGATGGCGCACCAATATTCTCCATAGCCCGGATCGGGAACGTTCTCGATGAAATATTCGGGTGAGATCTCGCTTCCATCAGCCAGTGCAGAAACTGTCCGTCCACTGATTAATCTCAATGGTGCAAGCACCGCTCCGGGCGTTTTCGTAAGGAGGCTAATGGCCCACTGAGTATTGTTATGCAGCCGTAACCAGACGCTGCCGTTCTCTCCGACACGCTCGAACGCGAGATAGACGGTTGGCTTGTTTGAATCAATGCGAACATCGATTGGCTGCTGGGCCGAGCATGACACAGCCAGGCTGCCGAAAAATAAGACCGTCGCCAAAACTTTTCTAATCATGGAGTGTTTTCACGCAGGCAGGTCGGAGTCGTTCCAGTTTGGGAGTAACTTAAAGCGCCGACCGAACTATCTCAGCCAGTCGCTCTGTTTCGCGGCGCGCGCATTCGCGTACGTCTTCATTCTCGCGCTGTTCGATCACAAAAAGCGGGTGATAGATAATCTCGACCGGGTGACCCAGGCGCGGGAAGCGGAAGTTGCTGGGCCAGACCCTTTGCCCGCCGCGAATGGTGACCGGCAAGATTGGCACTCCCGCTTCCAAAGCCATGCGCACCGCGCCGGCTTTGAACTTCTTCATTGAACCGTCAGGATTGCCGCGGCCGCCTTCGGGAAAAAGCACGACCGCGCCGCCTTCACGAACCCACTGTAGCGAAAGGCGAATCGGGGCCGGATCGTGTCCTTCCAAATTCAAGGGCCAGGAACCGAACAAAGCCATCATCGGTCCGACCAGGGGCCAACTGAAGGCCTCATCCCAGGCCAGAAATCGAACCGGCCGTTTGATGTGACTGCCAATCCAAAACGGATCGAAATAGGACTGATGGTTACCGGCGATGATCACGCCGCCCGCGTTTGGAATATGCTCCAGGTTACGCCAGCGGATCCGCCACAACAGCCGGCTGAAGATACTCACAGCCGGGCGAAAAATATCCATCGCCCACTGCGGGAGCATTCTCGGATACGGACGCGATGGACTGCGCCGCTGTGGTTGTTCAATGCTGGTGGTCAGGCTCAAAACGAATTCGGCTAATCTGTTTCGCCAATACGGAATGTACTGCGGCGATCGCGAATCAGTTTGATGCGGCCCAAGCGTCAGGCAACTCCGACTGGCTCACGCGATCTTCATTCCATCTCTTACAGTGGAAGCATTCAAACCCACGGTACTCAATTGCTTCTTGTTTCGTCAAACCAACTTGATTCCTGGCAGCGCAATCCGGAAACGCGCAACGCCGCTCAATTTCAAACAGCAGCGTAGTGCGTGGAAAATGAAAGCTCTGTTTTCTTTTCGTTGCCGTCACGAGTTGGATACGAAAGACTTTGCCGGACTCTGCTGTCTCACAATGGCCATTCGCTTCCTACGAATTCCAGGTGCAGGCGCGCAATCCCATCCGGGGCAATGTGCCGAGCTCTTACGACAGCGAGCAATGCCGACTGATATTGCTGGCTGCTTAGTCTCACAAAGCGGCCGGGCAAAAGATCGAGGGTAGTAAAGACGGCTGCACCGTGGCGGCTGATATTCTCGGTTACCGTACTTTCACTTTCCGAAAACCCCCCGTCCTTTCCAAACACTTCAATCAATACTTCAGTGGGAATATGATGGCGAGTATCTTTTCGCTTTTCGGTTGCCGAAACTTCGAGGAGCGACTCGCCAGACTCTTCTTTCACGGCCCAAAGCCCGACCTCAGCGCTTGATCGGGCGATCTCGTAACGCCGCGAGGGATCGGCAGCAAAACTTCGCGGTGGACGCTTGCCGACAAACGCCACGCCTATTTCGACGAGCGCGCCTCTTTCACTACCCGGATCCAAGAGCTTCACGTTTCGCACCAGCGACCAGACTTTATACTGATCCTCCACATGATCGAAGCATCGCAGTGGTCGCGGCATTGGTAAAGTTAAGCGCAGCAGCCGGCCGGTTTCGGTCGGCCGCTTGAGTCTCAGCCGCGCTCCGAAGGGTGTGACATCCACCAGCCGCGACATCTCGATCCATTCGTGGTCCAGACTTTCACGGCATTGCACGCGCACCGGCAGCGCCAGCTCAAATCGCTCGCGTTGCCTCCGCGATTTTTCCTCGTCTGTTGTAGCCTTTCTCGCCAATGAATTAATCTTCCCTCGAAGAGCCTGGCTCGTGTTTGCGAATGGGGGCAGCAGTCGGGCCGAAGACCCTGATTTTATTAGTCTTTACGCACTTTCCGGGCTTGGCGAAGCAGCATGTTTCGGGTTAAAATAAGCGTGCATTTTAACTGCATGAAATTATTCTTGTCTGAACCTCGAGAAAGCCACCAAAGCCTTCGAAAATTCGTGCCGGATAAACTCGGTGAGCGAACGCTACCGAGTGATGGACGTAGCGCGGGGCCGCGCGGATTGTAACGGAAAGGTCTGATTAATGGAAACTACTGAACGACAACATATCAGTATTGAAGACGAGATGCGCCGGTCCTATCTGGACTATGCCATGTCGGTGATCATCGGCCGCGCCCTTCCTGATGTTCGCGATGGTTTGAAGCCAGTGCATCGTCGCGTGCTGTGGGCCATGAACGAGCTCGGCAACACTTACAACAAAGCATACAAGAAGAGCGCGCGCGTGGTCGGCGACGTCATTGGTAAGTATCACCCGCATGGTGACACTGCGGTCTATGACACGATCGTCCGGTTGGCGCAGGACTTTTCCATGCGTTATCCGTTGGTCGATGGGCAGGGCAACTTCGGTTCGGTTGACGGCGACGCACCCGCGGCGATGCGTTACACCGAAGTGCGCATGTCGAAATTGGCCAACGAATTACTCGCCGATATCGAGAAAGAGACCGTTACCTTTCAACCGAACTATGACGAAAGCTTGAGCGAACCGACGGTCCTGCCGGCGCGGATTCCGAGTCTTTTGATCAATGGATCGGACGGAATTGCCGTGGGCATGGCGACGAAAATCGCCCCGCACAATTTGACCGAAATCGTGGATGCGACGATCGCGGTCCTCGGTGATCCGGAGATCGACATCGAAGACTTGCTCAAGATCGTGAAAGGCCCAGACTTTCCCACGCGCGGCTTTATCTGTGGCCGCGAAGAAATTCGCAACTCCTATCTGACCGGACGCGGCATCCTGCAAATGCGTGCCCGGGCCTCAATCGATCGCATCGGCCGCGGCACGCAGGAGCGCGACGCGGTGATCATCTCTGAAATCCCGTTCCAGGTTAACAAGGCACGGCTGATTGAGCGCATTGCCGAACTGGCCAATGAAAAGAAACTCGAAGGCATCGCCGAAGTCCGCGACGAGTCCGATCGCCAGGGCATGCGCATCGTTGTCGAGCTGAAACGCGACGCGGTGCCGCAGGTTGTTCTTAACAAACTGTTCAAGCTCACGCCGATGCAATCGTCCTTCGGCGTAATCAATCTGGCCATCGTCAATGGCCAGCCGCGTGTGCTGAATCTGAAGCAAATCCTGGAAGCTTTCGTCGACTTTCGTCGCGAAGTCGTGCGCCGGCGTACCGAGTACGAGCTGCGCAAAGCGAAGGCCCGCGCGCACATCCTTGAAGGGCTTACCAAAGCAATCGACGCGCTGGATTACATCGTAACTTTGATTCGCAATTCGCGTTCAGTTGACGAAGCGCGACAGTGGCTGATGGGCGAATTGAAAGCGACGAGCGAAGTCAAGACCTGGAAAGGCATACCGTCGGGAGAGCCGCTGAACAAGTATCTGCCCAAGCTGAAGAAAGCGATGGAGCGCCTGGCGTTTTCCGAGATTCAGGCGCAGGCCATTCTCGATCTGCAACTGCGGCGATTGTCAGCGCTCGAGCGGCAAAAGATCATCGACGAATACGAAGGGATCATTAAGCATATCGCGGAGTTGGAAGAGATTCTGGCCAACGAAAAATCTCTGCGCCGCGTGATCATCAACGAACTCGAAGACGTTAAGAAAGAATTTGGCGACGCGCGCCGGACGGAAATTACAGAGGCGGGAACTGATTACTCGATCGAAGATCTGATTGCCGATGAGGACGTCGCGATCACTGTGACCAAGAGCGGCTATATCAAGCGCACGCCGATCACGACTTATTCTCGCCAGGGACGCGGCGGGAAGGGACGCTTTGGCGCGATGGCCAAGAACGACGATTACGTCGAACATCTCTTCATCGCTTCGACCCACGCCTATCTGATGATCTTCACCGACGATGGTCTGGTTTATAAGGTCAAGGTCCATGAGGTGCCGGATGCGGCCGCTTCAGCGCGCGGCAAAGCGATTGTGAATCTGATTCAAATCTCTTCTGAGCGCAAACTCGCCGGCGTGGTTCCGGTGCGCGAATTCTCGGAAGGCCGTTACGTTCTGATGGTGACCAAGAAAGGTGTGATCAAGAAGACCGCGCTTTCCGACTTTCAGAACATCCGCTCGAATGGAATCATCGCCATTAACATCGACGAAGGCGACGAGTTGCTCGACGTGGTGACCACTGACGGCAGCAAGCGGATCTTCATTGCCACCCATAACGGCTTTGCCATTCGGTTTGACGAGAAGAACGCACGTCCGATGGGTCGGGCGACGCGCGGTACGCGCGGCATCGATTTGCGTAAGGACGACTTCGTGGTTTCGCTCTGCGCCGTTTCGGCGGACGATTCAGAAAAAATGCTTTCGGTTTCCGAACGAGGCTATGGTAAGCAGACGCCGATCTCGACCTATCGTTTGCAGTCGCGCGGCGGCAAGGGTGTCATCAACATGAAGACGACCGAGAAGACCGGCAAAGTCGTGGCCGTCTTTCCGGTCGACGCCGACTCGGAAATCATGATCATCACTCAGCAGGCAAAACTGATCCGTCTGGAAGCCGACGCGATTCGCAAGACCGGGCGCAGCGCCCAGGGTGTGCGTTTGATCAAGACCGACGAAGGCGACATGGTGACCAGCGCGTCGCTGGTTGAGGCGGCGGCGGAAGAAGAGAGTGAAGAGGTGCAAGGATAGAAAGACTGGCTCTCGGTTGTTTGAGGTAGGTATCAATGGCTGAGTTCACGTACCTGGAAAAGCAGAGACTTGAGAAGCTGCTCGGAATGGGTAGCGGGTACGTTTTGCGGTTTAGCGACAAGACATTCCGGGAGTTTGTTTACGACACTACTGGCCGAAACATCGACGACGAAAAATACAAGAAAGCTGGCACTTCCAAGGCTAATCGCTTAAGGACCTTTTGGTCGGAAGAACCAGACCATCTGGTCGGCAAACTTTTGAGTGAGATGCTTCAGCTCGCGGGAGATGAGACCCCACAGCTTCGCGAGAATGAGTCTTATAAGCAGTCGATGGTCGTTGCGCAGCGTCTTTTAGGCCAGGAGGCGATTAATCAATCTTCAAAAAGGAAGCCCATCGACGTTCGGACAAAATCGCCCGTTGCGCGAAATGTTTTCGTCGTGTATGGCAGGGACGTTCAAGCAAGACGAGAGATGTTCCGCTTCTTGCGTGCAATCGGTCTCAAACCTATCGATTTCTCCGAGGCGAGCGAGTTGACTGGCAAGGCTTCGCGTTACATCGGAGAGGTGTTGGAAGTTGCTTTCGCCCAAGCTCAGGCCGTCCTTGTGATAATGACGCCTGATGACGAGGCTCGCTTGCGCGAACCGCTGCTGAATAGCGATGACGAACCGTTTGAGTCGCAGTTGAATGGACAACCGAGACCCAACGTCATCTTTGAAGCAGGCATGGCTCTGGGATTGTTCCCTGATAGGACTGTCTTAGTTGAATTGGGAAAACTTCGTCCGATCAGTGATCTTTCTGGTAGACATGTCATTAGACTTAAGAATTCTCCTCAATCCAAGCAGCAACTCGCAACTCGCCTAGCGAACGCGGGATGCGCTGTGGACTTAAAGGGCGATTGGCTTGATGAGGGAAACTTCGAGATAAAAACAACTTCCTTGAGGGTCAGCAATACTAATGATCCTATTTGGAAAAGAATTGACGAAGCCTTGCAATCCCGCGAGAAGTGGAGAACCGTTGAACGCGTGGCCTATTCAGCCGGAGTGACGATAGAACGAGCAGCAGAGATACTACAAGCTGACGATCGAGTGCGATTTACCAAGGGATCGAAGGGCGAGATACTCGTTGGCTTGAGATCACGAGTCGATCAAAAGTGACTTTTTACATTACATGGGCACTGAACCCACAGCGCCGCCTTTCACCCACACCTCGTAGTCTTCGAGAAGTTCTTCCTTCCAAACTACAGTTCGTTGTTGTTCGCGAAGCGAAAGCCCGAACTTAATCATCGAGGCAAGAACGCCAACACGTTCTCCCAATCCTCCGCTTCAGTACTTGACCAAACTCGCAGTAACCCTTCGATCGCTTCACGATAGGATAGTTCCTGAGAGATGAGGATCACACCTGGGCTGGTCTGCTCCTGAATGAAGAGTGAAAACTCCTCGGGCATGGTGCTGACATCGTGCGAGACAAGCACTCTTCCATTTGAAGCCGCAAGCGCGAGCACCGCGCGATCATTCAGACCTGCTAGGCCCGCCTCATGCGCTGTTGTGAAGTCAACAGCTGGCTCGCGTCGTTTCAGGCCTTTGATTATTGGCACCCGGAGATCGGCGTCGGCTTGAAAAGGAATTTTCAAGAGAGAGCCTCTTGCATCTCCTCAAGCTTACGATAGAGAAGGGGATGAGATTCGCGGGCCTTCGCACGCAAGGCATCGAACTTGGCGCGATTCTGCATCAGGTGCCGTTCAACTTCGTTCCGGTGGGAGAGATAGAAAGTAATTGCGCCGTAAACTTGCTCCAACGACAGCGTGTCAAAGTTGTCCGCAATGCTTTCCGGAGAAAGGCCGCTTAAGTAATCGTAGACGACTGAATCGAGCGACACGCGAGTGCCGGTAATCCGATAAGAATCACCATCGACGCTGATGTAGTTATTGTCCATTGCCTGTCTCCTGATTGATTCTAAATACTGATAGCAGCAATCATCAAGGGTGAAAACTAGGAACTCACGGGTGCTCCCTCGCCTTGAACCCAAACCTCGCCGTCTTCAAAAAACTCTTTCTTCCAAATCGGCACAGTGCGTTTTAGTTCGCGGATGGCCCATTCGCAGGCTTCGAATGCCGCGCGTCGGTGCGGTGCGCTGACGGCGATCACGACGCTGGTCTCGCCGATATCTACGCGCCCGGTGCGATGCACGATGCCGATGTGCGCGATTTCGAATTTCTCGTGCGCCTTCTGGCCCAGGCGTTCCATCTCACTAACCGCCATCGGCGGGTAAGCTTCGTAAACCAGATGGAGCGTGCGCCGGCCGCGCGTCCACTCGCGGGCATAACCGTCCAGCGTGACGGTCGCGCCGCATTCCGGTAAGACGACACGACGAGCGACAGCGCCTACATCGATTGGGTGTGTGGTTAGTTCGAAGAAGTCGCGGACGGAATCACAGACTGAAGTCTGTGCCACCTTTTCTGATCCTCCGCTGACCGGTGGAAACACGGCCAACTCGTCGCCGTCTGAGATCTTCCGATCGGACAGAGCATATTCCTGATTGACCGCGAACAATAGAGAATTCCCGAAGCGTCTCAAGGCTGGATAAGTAGTCAGGACCTGCTCGAGAGCGTTTTGCGAATCATGAGGGGCCTCGAGTACCAATTGAGTTTCGTCAGTGCCGGTCGCATCACGCGCGGCGCCGAAGAAGAGCACGTTAACAGTGATTGAATGCTCGCCTGATTGCATTGAGTGATCCGCTCGCTACCTAAACTAGCGAAAAACGCTGGGTTTCAGCGCCAAAGGCGCGAAATGTAGAAGCCTAGGGCAACGCCCTAGGTGAGGGTTCAGAAATCTTTGAAAGCGCTGAAGGCGCGAAATAGGAAGTGCCGGTCTAGAATGGCTAATTGCGTTGCCCTGCAACACCATTTCGCGCCTTCAGCGCTAAGAATCTTTAACTGATCCCACCTGGGCCGATGGCCCAGGCTATTACATTTCGCGCCTTTGGCGCTGAAACTCTGGATGTCACCCGCTCGCTACCATGAGCGGTGTGCCTTATTCGATCTCAATCTTTTTGCCGCCGTGCCCGTTGCCTTTGGCTACCGAATGAAGTCGCGCGCGCTCCTCATAACCTTTCACTACTCGCGCCAGCAGGTCGCGGAGCCGGCTCAGACGTTCGGAAGTGGAACGCAGCTCTAATAACTCCTGCTTCGTCTCGACTTCGATCTCCATCGCGGCGGCCACCAGGAACGATAGCTTCTGGGGTTCAGTGTCGCTGATGTCGGGCAGGTTGCCGCGCTCATCGTTGATAACTCTAATCGCATTGGCCACTCGCATAAACATGGCCGCGACTTCGCGAGAGTTCGCCGTCAGCGCGGCGTGGTCTTCATCATCGTCCTCGAAATAGTCGGCGCGGACGACCAGGTAGGAATCGCCACGCTCGATATAGTTCTCGACCTGATAACGCACTACCCCGACCGCCAGAACATTCGATCGCCCATCGGGCAGAGCCTGCGTTTCGGTGACTTCGGCGACACAGCCGATGTGGCCCGCCGGCGGCACGTCTTTGTCTGATGCATCGGAATCGAAATAAGAAAGACCGAAGAGGTTATCGCCGGCACGAATGTCGGCCATCAACTTGCGGTAACGCGGTTCGAAGATGTGCAGCGGCATCGGCATGCCCGGGAAAAGCACCATCGGTAAAGGAAAGATTGGCAGCTCGCGCACGCCACGCACTTTATCCAGAGCTTCACTCATGATTGGAAAACCAATGAACCTCAGTAACTGTTTTGGAAAGATTCGTTGCGGGGCATTATCGCAGACGACGTAACAGAAGTCAGTAGCAGGAAATACGTTTGGCTTAGTTCAGAGTCCAAGCTTTAGCTTGTGCCTGTATTTTGCAACCTAAAGGTTCAACTCTAAACGGAACCGCGTTCCCGTGGCTAAGCTGTGATAGTCTGATCGCATTCTAAAAAGTTTTGAGGAGGAACGATGGCAGAGTTAGCGGAACTTCAATGCGTGCCATGCCGGGGCGGTGTGCCCCCGTTGCAGGGCCCGGAAATCGAAAAGCTCTTAGGGCAACTGGAAGGATGGCAAGTCGTCAACGAACATCATCTGCAAAAAACATATCGGTTCAAGGACTTTCGCGAAAGCCTCGAGTTCGTGAACAAGATCGGCGAATTGGCGGAATCGCAGGGCCATCATCCCGATATTTGCTTTGGTTGGGGCAAAGCAGACCTGAACGTCTGGACGCATAAGATCGACGGGCTCACCAAGAGCGATTTCGTTTTGGCTGCCAAAATCGACAGATTGTAGGGGCGCACTCGTTTGGTTCGTGGGGATGCAATGCCGCGCGCCTGATTGGTATACTGAATCGGCAATATTCTGAGAAAGGGCAACTGACTCAAGTCGCGAGCGCATCGAAACGGCGGTTCGCGAAGTGCCTCAGTTCCGATCCAATAACCATGAAAAAGGCTCTCGGTCATCTACTGTCACTGTCTCTGCTGCTGGCGGGCTCGGCTGTGAATTTCGCCCAGCAACCTAAGCCGCCGCAAAAGCCCGCGCAGCCTGGCGCGATCGATCAGGGACAGGAGAAGCCCGAAGTGATCAACGTGCGCCGAGTCCGGCTGCCAATAACGGTCACGGACAAGAAGGGCCAGTTCGTGGGCGGACTTAGCCAGGGCGACTTTCTGATCCTCGAAGATAAGATACCGCAACAGATCGATTCTTTCACAGGTGAAGAAAACAATAACTTGCCGCTTTACGTCGGTGTCTTGATGGATACGTCGCCGTCGACGGCCGGCAAATTGAAATTCGAGCAGGAGTCCGCAATGAACTTCATTCAAACGGTCGTGCGACCGCGAAAGGATCGAGTGCTGTTTGCCACGTTCGACGACCAGGTTACCTTGCGGCAGGATTTTACGGACCGTCTGGAGTTGTTGGACCGCGCGGTGTTTGCAGTCAAGGCGACCGGTAAACAGACCGCGCTGTACGATGCTATCTGGCAATTCTGCGACGAGAAGATGCGGTCGGCCCAGGGACGGCGCTCGCTCGTGATCATCACCGATGGCGACGACACTTACAGCCGCGCCGATATCAACGACGCGATCGATATCGCCCAGCGTACCGAAACAACCATTTTCGCAATTTCTACGAAGGCGGGTCTGTCGAGCGCCGTACCAGGTGTTGAAGCGGGCACGGTCAAGGACAAAGGTGATAAAGGACTCGAGCGGCTGTGTGAAGAAACGGGCGGGGCAGCGTTTTTCACCGGCGACATGTTGGCGCTGGAGCGATCGTTTACCAAGATTGCGAGGGAACTGCGTTCGCAATACTTGATCACCTACAAATCAACCAACAACCTTTACGATGGCACTTATCGCCGCGTGGAGGTCAGATTAACGTCGGGACATGACAACATGAAACCGCGAACCAAGCGCGGATACAAGGCTGTCTCTGACAGTGTGACGGCGAAATGACTGGAGCGAGAGTGTTATCAGCGAGAAAATTGACCGCGTTGGGCGCGCTGCTGATTGCGGCTGCGATCTCAGTGGCTTTTACCTGCGCGTCACTGGCGCAGAGCGGATCAGGATCGGAGAATTCCAGCCGCCCGCGACGTACCGAGGACGTTCCCCAGGCCACGCCTACGCCACCGAAGAAGGACGACGACATTACGTTGAGTTCGGATGAAGTCGTGCGGGTCGAGACGAGCCTGACAAATGTCTTCTTCACTGCCGCCGACAAACAGAAGCGTTTCGTCAGCAATCTCAAACGCGAAGACGTGCGCGTTTTGGAAGACGGCGCGCCGCAGGAGATTTTTACTTTCCAGCCGAACAGCGACCTGCCGTTGTCACTGGCGATTCTGATCGATTGCAGCGGATCCGAAGAGCGCACTCTGCCGGAAGAGAAGGCAGCAGCCAGGTCGTTTCTCGAATCGATCATGCGGCCGGCAAAGGACGAAGCTGCGGTGGTTTCGTTCACCGGTGAAGTTACGCTCGAGCAGGGGCTGACCGGAAACATCTCGCGTTTGCGCCGAGCGATCGATCAGGTCGAATTTGTGCCGCCGTCAGGTTATATCGGCGGAGGCGTCGTCGTCGGGGGCACGCCGCCAATCTCCGGCACGCAGCAGACTCTCGCCGGATCGACCGCCATCTGGGATGCAATCTGGGCCACGTCGAATGAATTGCTCACAGACTCTGCCGAGCATCAGCGGCGGGCAATCATTCTGCTCACCGACGGCGAGGACACGATCAGCCAGGTGCGGATGCAGGAAGCGATCAGTCGTGCTCTGAAAGCTGACGCTCTCATCTATGCAATCGGCATCGGGGATCGTTACACGTTTGGCATCAACGAGAGTGCGCTGAAAAAGATCACTGAGGGCACCGGTGGCCGGGCTTACTTCCCTCGGAACGAGAGGGAATTGCGCGAGTCTTTCGCTCAAATTGAGAAAGAACTAAGAGAGCAGTATCTGATCGCCTACTCTCCTTCCAATAAGACTCGTGATGGTTCATATCGCCGCGTGACCATCGAAATCATGAACCCTGAACTTCGCAAGGACAACCTCCGCCTCACCTATCGTCCGGGCTATTTCGCCAAGACGCCGAGCGGAAATCCAGCCGGAAACTCGAAAAAGCCCTGAATTATCACAAGATTCCGGGAGTGACAAACGCGGTTTGGCTCTGCTATACTGCGTTAGGCTTCGCGGAGATCTCCGCCTGAAGCCTCGCGTCCATCCTTGTTCTGCCGTCCATGAAAGCGCTCGGGTGGCAGGTCCCTCAGAATCTTCTCGTTCAGTCCGCAGCTTTCCTCCTGATGAATACACATCTGGAAAATCCGCCGACCGTTCTGATCGTCAACGACGATCAGATGGCGCTCGATCTGCTAAGGGATTTGCTCGAGCCGGAAGGCTACAAAGTATTCGCGGCGCAGAGCGCTCACCAAGCACTGGAAATCACCTCCGCCGTTAAAACGGACATCATCATTTGCGATGTGATCATGCCCGAGATGAACGGGATGGATCTCTGTCGCAGGTTGAAGAGAGATGCCCGCACTTCTGCGACGCCGGTCCTGTTGGTCAGCGCGGTCCGCAAAGAAGATGCCGCACTCCTGGAGGGATTCGCTGCCGGCGCCGACGACTATATCGAAATTCCGTTTCGTCATGAGGAGTTGCTGGTCAAAGTCGCGCGTTTGGCCGAGCGTCATCGCGTGGAGCGACGTTATCGCGACATCGTCGAGCAAGCTGTAGACATAATCTACACGCGGGACATGGATGGACGGATCACCAGCATCAACGAAGCGGGGGCGCGATTTTTTGGCCGGCCGGCGTTCGAATTAATTGGCCAGCTTCTCGGTGTATTGATTGGCGATGAAGATGCAGCGCGGGACATCGCCGAGATGCAGAATATCAAATCTTTCGAACCGATCCGGTTTAACAGTTGCTTGCATAATGCCCTGGGCGAGTTGCGCTACCTGGAAGGAATTGTCAGCCTCGAACGCGATTCACACGGATCATTCCTCGGCGTTCGCGGCGTGGTCCGTGATGTTACCGAACAGCAGATAACAGAGAAGGCGCTTCGCGAAAGCGAAGGTCGCTATCGCGTGGTTGCCGAGACTGCATCGGATGCCATCATGACGATTGGCGAATCCACGGAGATCCTATTCGCTAATCCGGCAGCGGAAAAGATTTTTGGCCATCCCGTCTCCGAATTACTGGGTTCGTCGCTCACCAATTTGGTCCCCGGGTATTCGCGTCACCTTCACGACCTGGGAGCATCGGATCCGGACGACGCTGCTCGCCGGCAAGTCGAGTGGAAAGCAGTCAGTGTTCCCGGCCGTCACCGGGACGGTCACGAGGTGCCGCTGGAAATTTCATTCGGCCAGGTGTTCACCGACGGCAAGCGTGTTTTCACCGCAGTCGTCCGCGACGTGACTGAGCGTCAACGTGCGGAAGCTGCTTTGCAGAAGCAGAACGAAGAGTATCGGATCTTGTTTGAATCCAACCCGTGCCCGATGTATGTGTGTGCCGAAGACTCGCTGCAATTTCTCGCCGTCAACGAGGCGGCGGTCAATCACTACGGGTATTCGCGCGAAGAGTTTCTCAGCATGACTGTGAGGGATATTCGCCCGACCGAAGACGTCCCCGCGTTGCTTGCCCATGTAGCGCAACCTCCGCAAACAAACTGCGAGGCGGGCGTCTGGAGACATCGAAAGAAGGACGGCTCGATAATTGACGTAGACGTTAACTGGCAGAAGCTGGATTTTGCCGGCAGACCCGCGTACATGGTGATGGCGAATGACATCACCGAGCAGAAGCGGGCCGAAATCGCGATGCGGGAAAGCGAAGAGCGTTATCGTGAGTTGTTCCAGAATGCCAACGACATCATTTACACAATCGATCTTGCCGGCAACTTCACTTCACTGAATCAGACCGGTGAACGGCTAACTGGATACACGCAGGCGGAAGCGCTGCGCATGAACATTGCACAGGTAGTGGTGCCCGAACAGTTGGCTTTCGTTCGCGAGAACCTGGCGCGCAAGATCGAAAGTAGCAACGCATCGAGCGTTTACGATACCGAGATCATGACCAAGGCCGGGCTACAACTTCCGCTCGAGCTCAGCAGCCGGCTAATCTACCAGGAAGGAAGACCCGTTGGTGTGCAAGGTATCGCCCGTGATATCAGCGCGCGCAAAGGCGCTGAGGAAGCGCTCAAGGACAGTGAAGAAAAGTTCCGTTCGATCGTAGAAACAACCAACGAATGGATCTGGGCGATCGATCTCGAGGGCAATCATACCTATACGAATCCGGCCATCGAGCACATTCTCGGCTACAAGACGGAAGAGATTCTGGGCACGAATGTCCTCGAATTTGTTCACTCCGAAGACCGCGGGGAATTTGAAAAACTCCTCCAGCAATGGATCAGTGAAGAGCGAGGCTGGACCGGTCTGGTACTGAGATGGAAACACAAGCATGAAGGATATCGCTATCTTGAGTCGAACGGGCTGCCGGTATTCGATCCTCAGGGTAAGCTGGTCGGCTATCGCGGCGCGGACCGGGACATCACTGAGCGAAAACTTGCCGAACAGGCCCTGAGCCAGCAGGCAGACCGCGCCGCGCTGACGAACCGCATCTCACAGGCCGTTCGCCGCACGCTCGAAGTTTCAGAGGTATTCGAAACCGCGGTGCGTGAACTGGGCGTGCACCTTGAGGTCGATCGTTGTTCGCTCTTCATGAAAGATGAACAAGCCGGGAAGATCACCAACGCGGCGGAATACCACGTGTCGGATGTGGCGCCGGCCGGCAGTAATTTTGATTTGCCACAAGTTCAGGCTCTCAATGCTGCGATGGAGAAGCATGGCGTTCTGGCTTTCGACGATGTGGCGAAGGACGAAAGAATCCGAGAGGCGTCGTTCTTGTCGTCAGACGTCAAATCCATCATGTACGTCGGCGTCACCGTGGGCAGCGAGTTGCTCGGCGCTTTTGCGCTGTCTACCACTCGCGAAGTTCGCCACTGGAGCGACGCTGATATCGAAGTGGCCAAAGCCGCCGCGGACCAGACCGGCATCGCCATCCGGCAGGCGCGCCTTTATCAAAAGGCAGCGGCTACCTCGATGCGCGAAGCGCTGGTCAACAAACTGAGCGTCGCCATTCGTGCTTCACTGAGTCTCACTTCGGTGCTCGACACAGCCACACGCGAATTAGGGCAGGCCCTTTCAGCCTCGCGCGTGGAGGTGCGTCTTTACGATGCGACCGGTGATCAGTCTTTCGCCAAAGGGGAATACGTGGCGGCGGCTTGTGAGAGTGTTAGCGACTTTGATGCTAACTATGATGAGTTGCTGCGTGGTCATTTCCTGCAGTCAGTGAAGCCGCTGGTTATTGACGATACTGAACACTACGCGGAGGGCCCGGCTGAGTTTACCAATTGCATTCGACTGCGCGCCGCGTGCACTGGAGTGCGATCGCAGATCGATTATCCGCTCACCGTCAACGAAGAATTCCGCGGTGTGATCTCGATTCATCAGACCGAATCGATTCGTCGCTGGTCCGAAGATGAAGTGCTGCTGGTAGAGTCAGTCGCCGCGCAGTTGGCGACGGGTATTGCTCAGGCGGAACTATTTGAAATGGTTGCGCGGGCCAAGAAGGAATGGGAATCAACCTTCGATGCGATGTCCGACGGCATCTTCATTTTTGACCAAACCGGAAAGCTGGTGCGGGTCAACAGGGCCGGCGCGGCCATGGACAAGGCGCATCCCGAATCACTGCTTGGCCAGAAGTGTTGCGACATCCTGCGCACAACTTCTGACGGCGCGGCCTGCATTGTAGAGCAGGCGCTGCGCCAAGCCGGGAGCATCAATCTCGAAATTGTGCCTCAGCACCTGGATCGGCCGGTGCTGGTGACGGTTGAACCGGTTATTGATGAGCGTGGCCAGACGGTCGGAGCAGTTTGCACGGCGCGCGACCTGTCAGAATTGCGCAAAGTCGAGGCCGTGGCGCGCGAGCGGCAATCGCTTTTGAAGAACATCATGGAAAGCGCGCGCGAAGCGATCTATGCCCTGGACAAGGAAGGCAATTACAAGTGGTGCAACCAGGCAATGCTGGAAATGACCGGCTATGAAACGAACTTAATCATCGGTCACCATTTTCTCGAGCGTACGCACGAAGACGATCGAGAGATGCGCCGGGAACGATTTGCCGCGGCGCTCTCTGGCGAGCCGCAGAGTTTTGAATCGCGTTACATCGCCCAGGACGGCAGCGTCCGCTTTGCTTCGGTAAATAGCGCGCCCATCGTTGTCGACGGAGAGACTACCGGTGTGCTCGGCATCGCGCACGACATTACCGAGCAGAAGCAGGAGCGGGATCGGGCTGCGCGAGCCGACAAGCTGCGCGCGTTGGGCCAACTGGCCTCAGGCGTGGCGCATGATTTCAATAATTCACTGGCGGCAATTCTGGGCCGCGCGCAACTGATTCTGCGCCGCGTCAAGGATGAAGAGTTGATTCGCAGTCTCGGCATCATCGTGACTGCTGCCGAAGATGCCGCGGCCACGGTGCGGCGTATTCAGACATTCGCGCGCAAATCAGTGGCGGCTGAGTTGGAATTGCTGGACGTCACCGGCCTCTTGCGCGATGCGATCGAGATCACGCGCACTCGTTGGGAGAACGAAGCGCGCGCCGAAGGCTCAAACGTTGACGTGAGTCTGAATGCCGAAGACGGTTTGTTTACTCTCGGAAACGCTTCTGAGTTGCGCGAGGTTTTTGTGAATTTGATCGTGAACGCGGTGGACGCCATGCCCCAGGGCGGCAGTCTCACCATTTGCTGTAACCGCAACGGCAATCGACTGCGGTTGCGGTTTGCCGATACCGGGACCGGAATGAAAGAAGAAGTGCGCGAGCGTGTGTTCGAGCCTTTCTATACGACCAAGGGCGTGCACGGGACTGGTTTGGGGCTGGCGGTAAGTTACGGCATCATCGAACGTCACCAGGGGCTGATCTCGGTCGAGTCGAAACTCGGCAGAGGCACCACCTTCTACATCGACTTGCCGCACGCAGAAGCGGCGGAAGTATTGCCCGAAGAGAAGAAGGCGGACGCCCAAACGGCATCACTCTCAGTGCTGGTAGTGGATGACGAACAGTTTGTCCGAGAGACGCTGGCCGAGATGTTGGTGGACTTAGATCATCGGGTGGTGATGGTTGAGTGCGGCCGCGAAGCGCTGCAGAAAGTTTCCAGCGGCGACTTTGATTTGGTCTTTACTGATCTGGCCATGCCTGAGATGGACGGTTGGGAAACTGCCCGGGCAATTCGCAAGAGCCATCCGGACCTGCCGGTAGTTTTGGTAACCGGCTATGGCGCGACGGCCCAGCCGCCTTCAGGTGAACTCGACCTGGTCGCCGGAATAATCGGTAAGCCGTTCGACTTTGATCAGGTGACGGGAACTATTGCGCGGGTGTGTAACGGATCAGGTGTGCGGGCTTGAGTTGGGAGGACGACAGCCCAGTCCAGCAGGGTGCTGAAAAAAGCAGAATCGCCACAGAGACACAGAGCCCCAGAGAAGAGGAAGGATCAGAATCAATCAGAAATGCCAACAAATTCCTACCCTCATTGTTCTCATGTTTCCTCCGTGTCTCCGTGTCTCTGTGGCTAGCTCAGTTTTTCATCAGCCTGCTAGGGAAAACCGAGCTCGCCTCTCGGCCCGCCATCCCAGATCAACTTTCCGCCGAGTTCGTTATTCAGATAGTTCAAACTTGCAGAGATTAGTATGAGGGCTGACTGTAAAGCCTGGATGGAATCGCGTCCGCGGGCCAGTTGGGTTAGCTGGCTGCCAATGCCGATCACCTGGAAGGGGCATTGATAATCTGATGAGCCATTTGGCTGTTGCGGCTTGCCCACCAACACACTGACGGCTCTCTCGTTATTACCTTCATCAACAAAGTGAAACCTTCGGGTGGCTATGATCTCTCCGATACTCTCGAAATCCATTCTCTCTCCCAAGCATGGCGCTGACTTCGATTGGCTCTCATCAGCTTCTTGTCCCGAGGGAGATGCCCGCGTGAGCAATCTCGACTCTGGCTTAGTGCCTATCGCGCCGGCGCGGTCATGCGCGTGGGAACGATCCATGCGGGAGCTGCTGACTTAGCCTCGCCGACATCGATCCAGCCCGACAATCGGGTGATAACCATCGGGGCTTCGTCCGAGCGTCTCGTTGAGGTGCGGGTGTTGACTCCAACCATTCGGTGCGTTGTTGCTGTCGTTGAGTTCGTCATGGCGTTTCCTTTCTTAGTCGAATCTGATTTGGTTTGAGATTACTAGTTCACGCTCATCAGGCCTGCGCTGGCAGTGAAGCCGACGCCAAAGCCCACCACCATTGCCGGGCCGGCCCATTCTTTCTTTCCAGCCAGCATGAATCCGGTCGAAGCACTCGACAGGTTGCCGAAGTTTTCGAGCACGTCGTAAGACTTCTCAACCTTGGTCGAATCTGAATCGAGATGAAGCTGCGAGCAGACGCCGTCGAGAATCTTCTTGCTGCCGGTGTGAATCAAACAATCGTCAACCTGGCTCATGTCGGAAACCGGCGACATCGGATTGTCCAGCACGTCGTTCACGGTCGTGACTGCATAGTGGGCGCCGCGGGTCGGGACCTGGGGACGCATGAAATACTGCGGCTTGCCATTCAGCGCCGGATGAGTGCTGTTGCTGACCATGGACAACAGATTCACGTCGTCCGGGTTATCGTTGGTCAGGTGCGAGATTGGTCCGAAAGTCGGTTTGCCGGCCTGGTCGGTGCCGAGGAGCAAAGCCACCGCGCCATCGCCGAACAGCATCGACTGAATGACCAGAGTCGTCTCAGTGCGCTGTTCTTCAAACTGGGCATCAGTAATTTTCCCGTTCTTGCGCATCCGCGCGATTTCGCGAAAGCCGTGGTATTCGTCGCGGAGCAGCGGAGCTACATAAGGCGTGTGCGCTTCAGACATCAGCACGACTGCCATTTTTCCGGGGTTCGCCGCCAGGTACCATTGCGCAACTTCGACTGACTTCAGCATCACTGAGCAACCCTGGGACTGCATGCTGACGGTGCTCAAAGAGCGCGGCAGCAGACCGTGCGTTCGCGCCATTACTTCAGAAGCGAGGCAGGGAAGCATCTGGTCCGGAGTGTTGGTGGCCGCAATCAGCAAACCAATCTGCGAAGGGTCACCGCCCCATTCCTCGATGCACTTGCGCGTGGCGTTGACGCCGAGCTCGGTGGTGGAGCTGGTCGGGTTCATCGAGGCGCCAGTCAAAAAGTCCGCGTAATTGTTCATCGCCGAATAGCGATTCTCAACGCCGAGCGAGCAAATCGTGTTGATGAGCTCGGGCGAGAGTTTGTGCATCATCGAGGCGACCAATTCAGTGGTGCCGATTCTATTTTCCGGTGTCGCGGTGCTGGCTGAAATCATGCTAATCATTTTCTTATTCCTCAGGGGCTTTCTATTAAATTGTTCTGCGTTCGTTGTTGTTCCATTACAACCGCCGTGCCACACCGCACTTGGCCTTCAGACAAGGAAGTAAGTGGATAAATAATTAGACTTAGCCGCGTAAAGTGCTGATGAGAGCGGGATGGTCAATGATGAGAGGTTTGTGAGTACCCAGTATGCAAGATTCGACGAGTTGTCTGGCCCAAGAGTCCGCCGCGCCGTGAACCAGGGAAAAACATTAGAAAACCCTAAGCAATAAGGCAATCTAAGCGTGTCGCAGTTCACCTTACACGGTCGAAGAGCGAATTTGCCACCCGGGTATCCAGTGGTAACCAAGTATCCAATGATTTGGCTTTGCCCTAAAAGTCGGGTTTGGGTCTGACTTATGGGTCAGGCGAGAGACTTTTGGGTCAAACAGATTACTTTTGTGCAAAACGATAAAAAGAATTTCAGATTAGGACATCACTACCCCCTGAACTTATAGCTTGCCTTTTGCCGGAGTTGTGTGAAGTTTGTTTATTTCCAGAGTCCACAGAACGCGATTCGAGTTGTCGCAATTTGATTGAATAATCTAGTTAGTTTTCTGCTAGCAAATCTTTTGCGGCTAGAAAATACTTTCCCAGTTACAGATCGCAATTCTTGCAAAGATAATCACTTGACAGGGGTGTTAGTCTGAAGGAAGGGAGCGCCATCTAGGTAGCGGACGACCCGGAACGCTTCGATCCCGAATACATCGGGAGATATTAATCAAAAAAACTAGACGAAACCATTGCTTTGATATTGCGTTTGGGTGTAGGCTTGCTGGCGCATTATATGGGGGTTGCAGTCCAGCGTAACCGCGAGGTGTTGAGTTCTTTGAAGTAGCTCATTAAAAAGCCAGCCGGGGCTAACCGACTGGCTTTCGGATTCCTTGATTGCAGAGCCAAGGAAGCAGATGCTTGCAGCACAAGCGACCACAGTCTAATTTCAGACCCGCCGTTTGTCAACAAGTTTCACAAGTTTTCTTGTTAAATCCGAAGGTCAGCGTTAGCCCTTTGCTTGGCTCTTTGTCGCAAAAATACTGAGGGGGAGCGGTGTGACCCACTCCCCCTCAGTTTGTGGCGGGGATGGCGAATGGCAAGCCGACACGATTTGCAATCGTGTTAATGCCGGTTCGATTCCGGTCCCCGCCTCTGTTTTGATGCGCTCGTAGCTTAATTGGAAAAAGCACCCGATTAGTAATCGGAGCCCCCACCAGGGTTAGCCAACTAAGGCTAAGATGCGGGTTCGAGTCCCGCCGGGCGCACCAAACCCTTTGACGATGTAAAAGAGCTAATTGATCGCTGGTTGCACTTCAGACGCCATTTAGAATAATAGCGGTTGTCCTTACAAAAGAGAGGGGTTGCCTTTCGGAGCGACGGGGGCACCCCTTTGGTCTTCTAAGCTAACAAATCCGGCTACTGTCTAGCAAGGCCGCGAGACTACCGTTAAGGCTTGACCTCTGTCAAGCGTTAAACGCCGCCACAGCCCAACTAGGGCATGATCTCTCTTGGTGAAAACCGGGAAAGCAATTCCAAGGAAGGACGTTTAGGCTCTGGCGCACCGGTCGCCTTACGCTTACACTTGCTGCACAGCGCCGTAAATTGCCGCGTAGGCTTCTCCGGCGACAATCTCAGATCATCCCTACGCCTTCGCTGATCGGGTCTGCCGTGAAGCCACAGACCGCACAGCGTTAGATTCTTACTGTAGGGAAGATGGTAGATCGGATTATCAAGGCTGAAAATATATCCTTGCGTGGCGGGAGTTGTTTCCATATTCTATCCAGACCTGACCGCTATGCTAACCAAGCCACGAGGTAGAACTGGTTAATGTCCGCTGCCCGGACGAAACGGGCGTTCCGGGCATCCTCAAAGTCGGCGCACAGTTTAGTATTATTTAATACTGACGACAAGGGAAATCCATCAGGAGGGCGATCCTGATGGGTAGAACCAAGCGCGACTACCCGCGCAAGCTGGCGCGGAAACTGAGAAAGATTCGGGACCGGGAAGGGCTATCTCAGTCTGAGATCGCAGTGAAGTTAGGCGTGAAGGATCGGGCGAGTATTTCCCAATTTGAAACCGGGACGATAGAACCACCCTTGCCAGTGCTACTCAAGTACGCTCGTTTGGCGCGAGTCTCAACGGACGTTCTGATTGACGACAGGCTAAAGCTGCCTAAGTAAGAAAAGAGAAAGGCGGCCTATGCCGCCGCCTCCCAAAACGTCGGCTCAATCCCCAACTCATAGATTGACTGAATGAGACAACACAGGTTGTGCGCCAGCACCTTGCACATCGCTTCGTTGACTTGAGCGGTTTTGGTCTTGCTGCGGAGACGATCCCCAAACTTCGACTTGATCATGTGAAAGGTCGTTTCGACGTTTGAACGCTTGTGGTAGCACTGCATGAAGCGATCCTGATTGTAGGAATAGAAGTGAAACATTCGTTTCCAAATCGCAGAGTGGTTCTTAGTGGTAACGCTGTTTGCCTTGAACGGAATAAACGGTATGGCGTTATTGTCAACGACCGTTTGCAAGTTGTCGCTCGACAAGTAGGCTTTATCGGCGCTCACTTGGCTCATGGTGAAGTTGCGGGCCGTGGTCTTAACCAGTCCGTCAAACTGCGGACAATCGTTTGCGTAGGCGTCGGTAATTTCAATGCTCGTCACGATGTTGGTTTTGACGCCGCACATCAAGTGGACCTTGATCCAATCGTGCCGTTCCATCAGTTTCGGATCGGTGTATTTGGCTTTCGTCCATTGAACAAAGCGGCAAGTAGTGAAGCCGGACGAATCAACTGCGAAGTCACTCTCAACAGTTTGCAACGGCAAGCTACTAATCTCGATCAACTGTTTTAGGAACGGCGTCAGAGTGGGATTCTCAAGGTAACGCGAAATCGAGTTGTAGTGCGGCGCTCGCGTCAGGAAACCTTTGCTGTGCGCGTCTCGCAAGTCCGAAGTGAAACGGCGACCGGAAAACGTGGAGTAAACCTTGAACGTGCTGGCGAAGATCATATCAGCCAGGGGCAAGCGTGGACGCCCGAACGATTGGATCGGTTCTTCGATGCCTTTGCAGAGTTCGTCAAGCAACGAGAGAAAGCGTTCCTTCTCGTGGGTCTGCGCCCGATTGTATGCGCTCCATTCTTGCTTGTAGGTTTTCTTGACGGTGACAGTTTCAGTGTAGGTCTGAGTCTCGCCATCGTCCGTGTATTCACGTTGAGTAACTATCTCGACGGCGTAAACGTGTTTGCATCTGAGTTGCCGCGCGGTGAAGTCTGGACAGGTGCAATGCGGGTGCGCTGGATCGGGTTTGACGATGTAGGTGTCGTGACAGCCTTTGGTCTGAGACGGAACAAACCATCTGAAACCGTCATCGCTACGCTGAAGTTTCGATTTGGCGGCAATCACCAAGCCGCGCTGTTCTCGTTCCTGTTGTTCGTCCATTGTGATCCTTGCCTTTCGTTGGGCGATAGCTCACAATGTCTTTGCTGAAGCTTGATGCGAGCAATCGCGTTAGGTTTTCAAAGGGAGGCTCGGTGGTTAGCGCCATCGGGCCTTTCGTATTTTCAAAGCCTGACGATTTTATACTTGCACGAGCATGTAGTCAAGTGTTATTCTTGCTCCTGCAAGTATTTCTTTTGGAGGTTAGGGATGGCAAAACTTACCAGTCAGGCGGGAAAACAGTTGTCCAAACTTGGGGCGTCAAAAGGTGGCCGCGCACGAGCTGCTGTGCTCACTAAGGAGCAACGAAGCGAGATTGCTCGAAACGCTGTAAACGCCCGCTGGTCTAAGGAAAAAGGGACTGAGCAAGAGCCGGAGGGGCAAGTATCGGCTGACCTGGACCAGCCCAAGGAAATCGCAAAAAAGCCAAGTTCGGGGCTTCCGTTTTCCATGTTTCAAGGTACGCTAGCCATTGGTGGCGAAGAATTCGTTTGTCACGTCCTAAACAATCTCAAAAGGGTGATGGCACAACGGGAGATCGTCCGCATCTTGACGGGGATTGAGAAGGGCGGCTTAGATCGCTATCTTGAGGCCCAAAATCTCAAATCCTACATCAACAAAGATGCGATTCTAAATCAGACCGTTAGGTTTTCAATTCCCGGAACGCAAATGGAGAGCAATGGTTTTGAAGCGATCTTGCTTCTTGATATTTGCGACGCCTACCTGCGGGCGCGAATGGACGGCAAGCTACATGACAGCCAACAGCCATTAGCGCGTAAAGCGGAGACTATTACACGCGCTTGCGCAAAGGTTGGCATCATTGCCCTAATCGATGAAGCTACTGGCTTCCAAAAGTACCGCGCTGAGAGAGAACTACAATTCAAGCTCCAAGCGTTCATTGCCGATGAAATGCAGGAGTGGGCTCTAATGTTTCCTGAAGAATTTTGGCTTGAACTCGCTAGGCTTGAGGGAATCCGATACTCGCCGCGCAACCGCCCGCTTAGATGGGGTCGCTATGTGATGATGTTTGTCTATGACGCTATCGATCCCGACGTGGGCAACCAGCTTCGGAAGATCAATCCCGATCCGCACTTTCTAAAAAACCACCATATGTGGTTGAAAAAGTTTGGCCGCGAGAAAGTACGCGATCAGATCATGCAAGTAATTCCCGTGATGAAGCTATGCAAAAACATGACGGACTTCAAATCTAGCTTCGCATATGTTTTTAAGCATACACCGATGCAAATTAGTTTTGACGAAAAGTGGCTGCTAGAGCCTTAAAGGGCAATAATTCATTTATCTCAATGGCTACTCACAATACTTGCCATAGGCCGGACGATTGCCCTTGTCTTGGGCTTCTTTCTGAGACATGTATTCGCCCTTCTTGGTATTGCCATACCAGCGCGTACCCGGACAGTGATAGACATGAGAATCGGTGTTCACCCATACTCTGATTGACGGCTTGCCGCCATGCTGCTGTCCCGAAGCCGTCGAGTCGGTTGCGGTTGATGGTGAACTTGCCGGAGTGCATACCGAACCAAAAACTAACGCAGCCACTACGCAGGATAGTGCTAGGAGTTTTCGCATTGGCGCTGAGTTCCTTTCGTGAGAAGAAGACTAAAGCGCGTGAAGCGTACTCTTGGCTCTGCTAGCTGTCAATCTTTACGTAAGGATATTTGCTGGCGACCGTCACTTGCCATTTGCGAAGACCTTAAAGCAGTGGTATAAATAGCCTCACAAAATCCTGACCTCAAAAGGAGAAAGCAATGCCAAAAAAAGCACCTTGGCACTCAACCAAGTCGGATGTCTATCACAACAATACTGAGTGCAATACAGGCAACAACATTGAAACCGAAAACCTGGAACAGGGAACCGGCGGAAAGAAGTTGTGCTCAGAATGCGCTGGCCTGAACGCGGCGGGTAAATAGTCTATTCCCGAAGGAATACTATTTCCCAGCATGGCCCGGTCGGCTCACCATCATTGACGGGCCAAACCCTTCTCAGGCTGGTAACAGGCAATGCGTTTTGCATTGCTATCGCGAGCGCCTTAAAGCCCTCTGACCGCTCACCATGAAACCGGATCGCAGGCTCAGCGTAGCTGTGCCCCTGTCCACCCTGACAGGATTCAAAGGTTTCAATCCCCCCGTCTCTAAGGATATGAACGGCCCTTTCGATGCCCTTATCTAGTGGAGGGTCAAATTCTCGCACTTTTGGGTCAACTTCCTTACTTATGAGTCAACTTCGACTTTTGGGGCAAAGCCCAATGATTTGGCTTTGCCTAATAAGTCACGTTTGGGAGCGACTTTTTGGGCAGACGGGTTACTTTTTGGGCAACAGGTTCAGGGTTTGCCTCAGAGGAACCGTTTTGCAAGTTCGGGCTAAGTGTTCTTGTGAGGAACTCCAGGTCATCGGGCCTACAGCTATATTTGTCAGCCAACGCCAAGATTTTAGCTACGTGCTGGAGCTTTCATTCACGATTCTTTAGGGCCTGTTCTTCATTCTTTAGCCGTTGAGCCTCGCACTTTAGTCCCGGCTCCTTGCGTGCCAGAATAATGCGGATGAGAGCTAAGACGAATTCTTTCACTTGGCGAAGAATTTCGCCGATGCCAGCTAAATCCGTGAATTGCTTAGACATAATTCCCAAACCCTTTTGCAACCCTCAGGCTGGGCAAGTGCTTCTAAGCAGCTAGAAACGCTCCGCCAAGTCGGGGTTAGTCAATCAAAGAAAACGCTGCGAGGGCCGTCAAACTTTCGCGGCGTTTTTGTTTGTCAGGGTGTTTGATGCCGGAAATACTTCTAGGTTGGCGGGATCGGGGGTTTAACCAAAAGAAACGGCGAGACCTTCGCCCCGCCGCTTTTTCTCAGATTGGGGCCACCCGGAATCTGAGACGTATTCAGTCTGACTCTGCGCTGTCCCGCCGTTTTTCCATTGCGGGCGCTACGCGCTCACAATACTTGCAGAGGATTCGATCTCCGGGCTTCTCTCTAACCAGGTACAGCGGTCCCGGCCAGCTTGCGCTCTCGCTGGTCTGAGACCGCTCGCCCGTCACAAACCCGCCGCAATAAGTCTCCCGGCCATTCACCAGATGATATAGCAAACTGGAATCAGAAGTAGCGTACATGAGATTAGAAGCGGGGAAGTCAGCAAGCGTCCTACCCTGCGACGCCGCAAAAGCTTCCCCGCTGGTGAGAGCTGGCGACAGTTGTCCTCACCCCAACGTCGCCCCGCTCTCTATATGGGAGCATGGTTTCGGCAAGCTCACTCTTGCTTACTCCGCTGTACTCCCATATCCTAAGCAGACCTGACCGATCATGATGTCGAATAACACGCGAGGTTCAACTGGTTAGTGCGCCGCGCCCGGACGACAAGGGCGATCCGGGCATCCTCAAACACGGCGCGCAGTTTAGTATTATTTAATACTGACGGCAAGGGAAATCCATCAGGAGGGCGATCCTGATGGGTAGAACCAAGCGCGACTATCCGCGCAAGCTAGCCCGGAAACTGAGAAAGATTCGCGACCGGGCGGGACTATCTCAGAGCGAGATCGCGGCGAAGCTGGGCGTTAAGGATCGGGCGAGCATTTCCCAATTTGAAAGCGCCAAAATAGAACCGCCGCTGCCAGTGCTTCTCAAGTATGCTCGCCTGGCCCGCGTCTCTACCGACGTGCTGATTGACGATAAGTTATCCCTGCCCAAAAGTTAGATTGCCTCTGCCCAATAAGTCTCAGAGGCGGTCATACTAATAGAGTTGATAATCTCAGGTTGAATCGTAATCTGAGCCTCGTTGCCGAGTGGATCAAAAATCCCTGGATTAACACTCAGCGTTGATTTCTCACCGCCTTGGCAAGTCAAGCTTATCGTCAACCAGCACGTCCATGATCACGCTGGCAGCGCGTGCGTATCCCAACAAGATCACGAGCGGCAATCGCAAGCAGAGGCGGTGTTTTTATTTCGCAGGATTCGTTGACATCGCCCATGGCGAGCAGTAGTCTCTCTGCAACTTTAGGGGCTCCGAGGTGGAAAAGATGCAGCGGGAACCCGGTCGCCGGTTCAACTCGGAAGTTCGCAAAAGTCTAATCAACTCCAACGGCGCAGCGATGACATGGTGCTGTGATCATCGGTAAGCAGTGGGTTTATTTATAAGCGCGTCCTGATGAATCAACGTCACGATGAACACCGAGACCTTACTTCACCGCTGCAAGATATTGATCTCGCCAAACTGGCAACGCAACTTGAGCTTCTATTTAGAAGGATCTTAGATGGAGCCACCTCTCCTGAAGCAGAGGCGGCAGCCGCGTCCATTTCAAAAGCAAAGTTCGCAGCAGAACAAAATGATTCGCAAGCAGTATCGAAATATCTGGCCGATGCTGGGGATGAGGCGTTACAGATTGCCCAGTTTTACCAAGTCGACGAAGCTGCGGAGGCGCTGCGACGATCGGGAGTCACTACTGATCTTGATCGGGCAAGGATTCAACCGTGGGTACAACTTCCTAATGAAGAATTTCTCGTCGAAGAGGAGAAACTTGCCGACCTCGCCCAAACCAGGATCTTAAACAACTTGGAACGCTTTGGCATTTGTCAAATCAGATTAATTGGACACGCCGCGTCGCGCGAGTTGGTAGAAAGTGTGATTGAAATGATCGGCATTCCGACTGAATGGCAAAATGAGGCGCGAGGAAGAATAAAAGATATTCGACCACAACCGAATATCACACCGAACACTGGTGACTCAAGAGGGGATTTAGGGTTCCACGTCGATGGGACGCAAACAGAGATTCAGCCGGCCGCTCTATTGTTCCAATATGCAACCGGGGCTACGCTCGGTGCACACAGTAAATTCGCTGATGTCGCGCGAATTATTCGCGATATTCCGGAATCAAGGCGCTGGCAGGTAATTAGCAATCTTGCCTCTCGCGACGCGGCCTCGTTCACCAAAGGAGGCCGCACCTATCAAGGATCGATCTTCTCCTACTCAGCTACAGACGCGCTTATGTGTCGGATCAGGTTTGATCAGGTGATCTCTATAAAACCCGAGTTCAAGGAAGATTTCGAGCTCCTTCGCGAGAAGTTTAATGATTCATATTATCCGACCGTGTTCCAACCGCGTGACGGGGACATCGTAGTTTTCGATAACTGGAGAGTCCTTCATGCGAGGACCGAAGTCTATGGCACGCGCGAGCGGCATCATCGACGGGTCTGGTTCCAGAATCTAAAGTTAGAACATCAGAAACATTACTTGCTCGGAATTCGTCCTATACCAATCGCAGTAGCTGCCGAAATTCAGCGGCGAAGCACTTCTGCAAGCTGGGAGGACTTAACGTAAAAATTTAATAGTCGGCAGGTATCTTCGTGTGGTATAGTGGCTTACCTGCCCTCTGCATCCGTTTTCGGGTGCAAAATCTTCATTCAACTAACATTGCGCAGAACGGTTCTTTTGTTCGCAAGGGTCATATCAGTTAAGAATAGTATAGCTAGAAGCGTAATAGTTATAAGCATATTAGCCATAGACATAATAAGCTGGAAGCAGTCAGCTTTGGCATACTTACGCTAAAGCAATATGTAGCGTAGCATATGTAGACTGAGGTTTATGTAGCCGTCGGGTGGTAGAAGCATGGTATATATGAGATGTGATTCATATACGCCTAGCTGAGCTACTCCAAGCACGCGGCCGTACGCGTTATTGGCTTGCAAAGCAGGCGGGCATGACACCGATTGCAATATCCGATCTTTGCGCGGGAAAAACGCAACGAATAAAATTCTCGACCGTTAGCGCCATCTGCGACGTGCTTGATTGTCAGCCAAACGACTGGTTGGTAAACGAGCGGGGCGGCGCAGATCCATCGACAACCTCTAGGAATGGAATCTCTGAAAAGGGATGAGAGGAAAGTTACCGGAATGTTAGCTGCTACGAGAAAGGTGAGTTTTATGGATCGAACATCTGCGGCGGCCGTTGGCGAATCGTCACGATACGCGATCTTAGCTGCGAACGTATCCAAGGTGATTTCAACCTCTAGCGGTCGGACTCTAGATCCGGTTGAAATCAAGCTAATGGAGCGGGCCGCTGAGCTTCTAGACAAGATTGTGCAAGGATCACAATTCATCGAACATAACGAAGCATACGTCTTATCTGATCCGCGAGAGAATCTGTTTACTTTCGACCATGCGATATCAGCGCTTCAGAGAGCTAATCTGAGTGAGAACAAGTCAGGATTAACTGACATATTCGCTTTGATTAAAGACGATTTGCATCGGATTGCGACTAACAGCGAAATTGAGGAATCAAGACGACTAGTAGTTAGACAGTTCTTTGAGGCGCTATGTGAATTATTTTATCGTGACATCGCTGACAGTTCAGTTTCCATTCAAGAGTCGGAATTTGAGACGGTCTCGCTGTGACGAAAGAACGGTGTGTCTTATAGAAATATTCTGGAAGGTTATGCGCTAGAAGTTGCGGCAAGGGCAGAATCTTGCCGCAAGCGCTGTGAGCAACTCGCCGCCGCCGATTTTGTTTCGAAGGCTCCCAAAAATCTCGTTAAGACGCTTCAGAATATCTTCGAATATCTCGCTCAAGCCATTCCTGGAATCACATCGAGCATCGACTGGTCGGCGAATCAGTCTGAAATCGACACCGATAAGAGCGTAACTGTACTTAGGGTTCTAGATTTCGAACTAAAACGCTTTGCTGCGCATATCCGTTACGTCGACAGTGCGGTTACAGATCGCTTGCCTTGGCAAGTAATTCCTTCGTTTGAAAAGCTGGTTCTGGACATTCGACCTGAGGCCCAAGTCATGCTTAGGCCGATGTGGCACTACAATTATGCGACGATCGTAAGCAACCTGCGCGAGCTGTACCGAAAGCGGCTCCAAGAGTTCGAGTTTTATCTTCCTAACATTGATTTAGATATTATTTTAGAGCCCTTGGGCTCGGCGTTTCATATTGTGTCCTTTCCCGCGGTCGAGCGTCAGAACATTCTTTTGCATTCGCTTATTGGTCACGAGATCGGGCACCTTATCGCTAATGCCTTGGTTGACGCTGATCAGCAGGAGTTTCTAAACAAAGTCCGTCCAGAAATAGAGGCAACCGCTGACAGTGAAATCACCAAACTTGGTGTAACTCCTAAGCTAATAGGTCCGTTGGTATATCCGACTTTTCGCGCGCAGTGGCTAGCGGACAAATTAGATCTATGTTTGCAATACTGGATTCGAGCACTGGAAGAGATTCTCTCGGATCTTGTTGGAGTGGCTCTTTTCGGACCAGCCGCATTATTTTCAACACTGGAATTTGCGATCCAAACAGGATTCGATCTACCGCCTACTAGACGTAACAATTATTATCCGCCGTGGCGAACGCGAATTCGTGAGGTCCTTCGAGCTGTCGATAACCTTGCGCCGGAATTGCTACAAATAGAGCCATCGGTTTTTAAGATGGATTTCCCGTTAATTCTTAAGAGAATTCAAGGAAGTCTCTTGCTCTCAAGCGACTCAAGAGCCAGGTTAGTCAATGATCGAGTCCGAACGATAAGAGAGATTTCGCAGAGTAACCAGGATAAGACCGTAATCGACCGAGATCGGATTGCCAAAATTGCGTATTCAGCACTGCCCGATTACATAACTAAGCACAGTGAATCCATCAAGAACAAAGTCGGGAACAACGCGTTTTCCAACCAAAGCCTTGCTGCATCACTGCCGGCTCTTATCGAACGATTAGATGCGGGAATCACACCCAACGCTATTCATGATAAGCCTTCTAGGAGGGCGCCTAAGATTAGGCTTGTTGACGTGCTCAATAGCGCCTGGTACCACAAGGCATCGCTTTCAGTGTCGGCTCCGAAGCTAGAAGATCTCAGTGAATTGGAGCGCCTTCGTGATGAGCGAAATCGTTTGACTCTAAAATCGATTGAGTACGTTTCCTTATACAATGAATATCCAAGAGCACGGCGTCGTAAATCGAAAGCCCGAAGCGATGAGCCGACTGGTACGGGTGTGTTAACGTCGGAGGATCTTCAAGAATGGATGGAAAAGGATTCAATCCTTGAGAGACTCATAATAACTCCTTTATTTGATCCGGCTCAATCTATAGGTGACTCAGCAATAGACGTTAGACTCGGTACGGAATTCGTCCTCTTCCGGAAAGAGACTTTTCAATCGTTGGACATAACATCTGACTCATTAGTCAGCAAAATCAGCAACTATCAACATAGAGTTGTCCGACCGATTCGAGAACCCTTTGTACTTCATCCTAGACAGTTGGTTATTGGTAGCACGTTGGAGTACGTGTCGGTCCCGCCTGGTTTGCTAGCTTATGTGATAGGAAAATCGACATGGGGACGCACAGGTCTCATCATAGCAACGGCGACCAAAGTGGATCCGGGTTTCAGAGGAAGTATCACACTTGAAATAGTCAACGAAGGCGAAGTCCCGCTCGTGTTGGTACCTGGAATTCCAATAGCCCAACTAGTTTTCCACCGAACTGAAAGTCTTGTCTCTTATGACGGCATGTACTCTTCTCCGATCGGTCCTGAATTTCCGCGTTTTGACAAACTGGTTGAATCATCGGCTCACTGGCTTACGTCTCCCCGAGGATCGAAGCGGCGAAAGCGATAAACGGTCCTTGAAAGTGCGGTGGTTCCGGGGCTGCCCTAAAACTCAGAAGCGGGAGTGACTTCTGAGTCAGCCGGTGGACTTTTATTTCAAGCCTCCTCCTCCCAGAAGGTCGGTTCGATGCCGAGTTCGTAGACGGACTGAATGAGGCAACACAGGTTATGCGCCAATACTTTGCACAACGCTTCGTTGATCTGCGCCGTGCGAGTCTTGCTGCGGAGCGAATCGCCAAATTTCGACTTGATCATGTGGAACGTCGTTTCGACGTTGCTCCGCTTATGGTAGCTCTGCATGAAGCGGGCTTGATTGTAAGAGTAGAAATGGAACATTCGTTTCCAAAGCGCATTCTTGGGGTTGGTCTTGCTGCTCGCGACACTGTTGCTCTTGAACGGAATGTACGGCATGGCGGCGTGGTCGACAACTGTTTGAAGATTGTCGCTCGACAGGTAGGCTTTGTCGGCGGAGACTTCGGCCATCGTAAAGTTGCGTCCAGTGGTTTCGACCAGCCCCTTAAATTGCGGACTATCGTTAGCGAAGCGATCCGTGATTTCAACGGCGGTCACGACGTTGGTTGTCACGCCGCACATTAAATGAACCTTCACCCACTCACGCGCCTCAAGCAGCTTCGGGTTATGGTGCTTCGCTTGCACCCACTGAACGAACCGACAAGTAGAAAAGCCGGACGAGTCTACCGCGAACGATGATTCGATTGACTGCAAGGGCAAGCTGCTTTCCTCAATCAGCATCTTGAGATATGGGGTCAAAGCCTCATTCTCAAAGTAATTGAAAATCGAGTTGTAGCAGGGGAGTTTTGAAATATAGCCCTTATCGTGAGAATCGCGCAGATCGCTCATAAACCGCCGACCGGAAACAGTCGAGTAAACCTTGAACGCGGCTGCGAAGATCATATCCTCAAACGGCAATTGCGGGCGTCCCATCTTCTGCGATGGCCCGCCAACGCCTTTGCACAATTCATGCAGAAGCTTTTGAAATTCGCTTTTCTCGTTTACCTGCGCCGCGTTGTAGGCAGACCATTCTTGCTTGTAGGTCTGCTTAACCGTGACCGTTTCAGTGTAGGTCTGCGTCTCGCCATCGTCGGTGTACTCGCGCTTAGTGACGATCTCGACGGCGTAAACGTGTTTGCATCTGAGTTGCCGGGCGGTGAAGTCTGGACAGGTGCAATGCGGGTGCGCGGGATCGGGCTTGACGATATACGTATCCTGACAGCCCTTGGTCTGAGAAGGAACAAACCATCGGAAACCATCATCGCTTCGTTGCAGTTTCGCTTTGGCGGCAATTATCAAACCGCGCTGTTCTCGTTCTCGTTGTTCATCCATCGTGCGCCTTGCCTTTCGTTTGGCGATTGGCCCACAATGGCTTTGCGGAGACTCAGCGTGAGCAATCGCGATTGAGTTTTCAAAGAGGCTTCGTTGGTTAGCGCGACCGGAGCCTTTCTCTATGCCCACTATATTATCTGAGGTAATATAGTCTGTCAAGGGAAATATGTTAGTTGACATAATATATTATTCGCGATAATATCTCGCGAATGGCAAGGGTTAAGAAAACTGTTTGGTATTGGGTCTGCGAGCGATGCGGGCATGAGTGGCCCCCGAAGACGGAAGACGAGCCGAAGTTCTGCCCGAACTGCAAATCGCCATACTGGAACAAACCCAGACAATACAAGGTAGCCAAGGCGGGGAAGCAGCGTTAAACTACTCCCCGGTTGACCCTTGGCTTTCTGACTGTGGTGGCCCTCGCGGCAGGGTGTGAACCCAACGTGCTTTCCTTCTCATTCGATCTCACCTCCGGTTCGGTATCAAACCTCTCCAAACTCGAAGGCAAGTAATACTGCCCGCGATGGGTAGCGGTATAGGGAAATGAAATGATTCTTTTGATTGCCCGCTAAGCAGGGGTTTTGCGTTAAGTGAAGGAGGGCTAATGAAATGTCCGAAGTGACGGAGGACGAGGTTAAGTCGAGTCCGGCCTATCCATTTGTCTTAGTATCGTGTTCCCACGAGTCCGAAGGTTTTTGAGAGTGCTATAGCTGTAAATATTGGCGGGAAGCCCGCAGCGTCGAGCCGCGTGCTCTAGAGCAAGCACTGCCGGTATTCCCGGATAATCTTCGTTGCTATCCGTGGGAACCTTCTCGTCCAGTCGGTCTAGTAGATCATCAGGTGTATCGTGAAAATCAATCTTTGCATGTTCGCGCCATTTATCCGCCGACTCATGTTGCCATTTCTTCACCCTCCGCCAGTGTCTCCACAACGCGGGAAATTCAGTGGCCAGCAACGCACACTGCTGATCGCTCACGGGAACGCGAGCTTCGCTCCCACCCCGGCGGAATTCGCCTTGGAGATACTTAAAAAGCCGTAGTCGTCTGGCTTCTAACTCAACCTCCATCGGCTGAAGATTCTGTTCGTAGAATATCTTGGCTTCTTGCATCTCTTTGCCCTTTGGCTGTAATCCGATACTTCGTCTTACAAGGCTAATATACAATTGAGGCGCCGGGTCCAACGTGTATAGAAAGTAATGAAACACTTCCTCCCACGCCATTGCCGCGTCATCATCATTAGGAAACATTTCCGCGATGGTTTCTGCCAATGGCTCCAGCGCCACAACAGAGCGAACCTGTCCGGTGCCCTCCTCGGCTGAGTCCACCACGAGGACAACGCCCGAATGGGAATGCGGTCTCCCAGTAAAACTCAACCCTGCCCTGAAAGTACTCCGCCCACTTGTAATCGGTACGACCTTCCAGAATGTCAGTATCGTCCAAGGCTTCAAACAGAATGCGAGAAGACCGTTCTCTGTCGGTGGGTTCTGAATCAGACATGCGTGGCTTCCCTGTAGCCATCCCTGAAAAGGAATCGGCCCGCCTGCCGCGTTCAGGGAAATCGCAACTTGTCCTCTACCTGGATGGGTAGAGTTGAGGCGAGCCGAGACTTGGTAATTCATTTTCATTATAGTCCTAATCCGACAATGTCTAGCGAGCACACCCTGCTTTGACCGACTTTTTGGGCAAGCACCCGACTTTTTGGGCAAACGGGACTTATTAGGCAAAGCCCAATGATTTTCGGCGGTTAGGTGGCTTGGGCAGCCCTGCGGCGGGGGCCGGTGCCAGGCATTCTTACCTGCGGTTCACGCTGTTGACTACTGATACACCGGCGGTTTCTCTGACTGCACAATCTCTTTCAAGGTGCCAAAATTCTATTGACATCCCGCCGCCGCCTGAATTATCTTCCCCGCCGTACAAGGGGTTTCTCAAACAGGGTTTATCAAATGATAGCGGCTGACTCCCGAGCTGCCTGACTCAGCGATTCAGCCAAACTCCGGCACCGTTTAGTTAACCGTCCGTAACCAGGCGAGCTGCGCGCCCGGAGGATTTGCCTCGCACATTCTCGCTGCTCTTGTTTCATTACTCACGACGGTCAACTCAAACTTCACCGACAGGAGGACGACTATGCCAACTGAATCTGGCGACATGAAACTTCTCGGCAACTTTCGCAAACTCATCGATCACGTTTCCGGTGAGACAACTTACAAACCTTCGAACAATGATCTGAAACCGACGGCCCTCGAAGCCCAATACACGGCGGCGCAGGCCGCAACCCAGGATGTCCCGGCAAAGATGGCGTCTTACAAGGCGGCGATCAACGACCGCCTGTCGGCGTATGACGCGCTCGATCCGATCGTCATGCGCGCGCGCAACATGTTAAAGGCGTCGGGCGCTGACAAGAACACGCTCGACAATGCCGAGACGCACGTGCGCAAACTGCTCGGCCGGCGCAAATCGGCCAAACCGAAAGCCGATCCAAACGCGGCGACAGCCGATCCCAAAACGCCCGCGCCCGCAGCGGCCGCCACTCACTCAGCGTCGCAGTTGAGCTTTGACAACAAGGCCGGCAACCTTGACGCATTCATCGAAGTCGTGGCCGGCGTCACCGACTACAAACCAAACGAAGCCGACTTGAAGGTCACCGCGCTCCGCGCACTCTCAAACGACCTCAAGTCAAAGAACAACGCCGTTAGCTCGACGTTCGTGCCGCTAAGCCAGGCCCGCGGCACGCGCGATCAGTTGCTCTATGAAGCTGAGGACAGCGTCGTCAACACGGCCCTGCTGGTAAAGGCCTACGTCAGCGCCGCCTTTGGCAGAACCAGCCAGCTCTATAAGCAGATCAAGGGGTTGAAGTTCGATCGGCCTAACAAGTAAGTGGCACGGGCATCCTGCCCGTGTTTGCCTTACTCTGTGTGGCACGGCCGTCCTGCCTGTGATCTCTCGCAAGCTGTCTTCAGCGAGTTTTCACGGGCGGGATGCCCGTCCCACCCTTATTTTCCGCGGCCCGGGCGCCTGTTCCATTGACCCGGGTGGCAGTTGTACGAACCCGGGTGCGCACTCCATTGACCCGGGTGCGAGTTGTACAAGCCCGGGTGCCTATCGCATCGACCCCGGTGGCAGTCGTACAAACCCCGGTGCTCATCCCATCGGCCCGGGTGCGAGTTGATACAAAACCCGAATGCTTATTCCATGGGCGCGGGTTACCGTTGTACGAACCCGGGTGCCCATTCCGTGGGCCCGGGAAGGAGTCGTACGAACCTTGGGTGTCCATCCCATCGACCCGGGTGGAGTTGCGCTGGCGCGGCTGGCTATTTCGGCGGAGAGGGCGTCGAATGTGGATGTCTTCTCTACGGTTCAGAGTGAGGTTCCATCCTAGCGACCCTCCAACTCACTAAGGACGGTTGCTCGCACATAATTTTGAACCGGCCATGGCCAGCCTGTGAAATGGAGAGGTGATGAAGTACTGAAAGGGGGTGAGTTGAGTAGTTATGGTAATCGGAGTTAGACGAAACAAGATGGTCTCCACTAAACTAGTCAGCCCGCGGCAAAAGGAGAATAGATGACGGTTACCTCCAGTTCATATCCGTGCGGATCGCGAACCACGAAGGCGTGTTTGGTTCCGGCACCCGGAATCGATCTATCGATGTCGCAGCGTCGGACGATGCTGAAACCGTTCTCCGTAAAGTATTCGATGGGGTGTTGTATGACCGCGTAATAATCAGCCGCTAACTGACTCCTGCTTTGTGACGTCTCCCGACTCGACAACATATCAACAGGAAGGGTAGAGCGAGCGCCGTAAAGAAGGGCTTAAAGGTTTATTAAAATTTCATAAGGGAAACGTCCGACAAACTTCGAAATGTGGGTCGCTGCAAGAGACTGAAGGTGGGTAGGATGGCGCGAAAGATTAAGAGTTACGTTTAGAGATGCTCGGCGACTTCCCGTTTGAGGTCTTTGGTTCCAACGGCACTACGTGGACGCTTGCGTCTCGAACATCGCGCAGAAATCGATTGATGACGGAACCGTGAAGCAGCACATCCCATCGAGACCGTGCCGATTGTCCGAAGACAACGTGGGTGATTCCCTCGCGTCGCGCAAACTCGATCAGCGCGTCTGCAACGCGCCGGCCCTTCAGCTTCACGACCTTGGCTCCCAGCTCCTGACCAAATCGAATATTTTCCTGAAGCACTGCGTGATCGTGAGGATCGATTCGGCCCGGTTCTTCGCTCGGGGTTTCGACGTACACTGCAAACCAGTCTGAAGCCAGACGACCGGCAATGCGCGATCCGGCCCGCAGGATGCGCTTGGCGCTGCCGCGCGAAGCCATCGCTACCATCACCTTTTCCGGTATCGCAGCCGGTTCCAGTCCTTCTTGTTCGCGATAGTTGTGCGCCTTTGCTGCCTGATCGTCGGCGACTTGTCTGAGTGCCAGTTCGCGCAGCGCCGTGAGATTGCCCTTGCGGAAAAAGTTATTCAGCGCCTGCTGGATCTTTTCGACGCCGTAGATCTTGCCCTGGCGCAGACGCGTCCGCAGCGTCTCGACCGAAACGTCAATGTCGATCACTTCATCCGCGAGCTTCAGAAAAGTATCTGGTATGGTCTCTCTTACTTTGACGCCCGTGATACGCGCGACTGCGTCGTTGAGAGACTCGATGTGCTGAATATTGACCGCGGTAATCACGGAGATGCCTGCATCCACTAAATCAAGCACATCCTCGTAACGCTTTTGGTGTTTCGAGCCGGGCACATTGGTGTGGGCCAACTCATCCACAATCGCCACTGCCGGGCGGCGCGCGATCACTGCGTCCACATCAAGTTCTTCGAAAGTCGCACCGCGATACTCGATTCGCTTCAAAGGCACGCGCTCAAGGACGTCAATCAGGATTTCGGTGTCGATGCGGCCGTGCGTCTCAACTAAAGCCAGCACCACGTCGACGCCCTGCCGGTTGAGTTCATGGGCCTCTTCCAGCATGCGGTAGGTCTTCCCGACACCCGCGGCGGCTCCGATATAAACATGCAGCCGCGCCTTGCCCTCTTCGTGGAGTTTAGCGAGCAGGGATTCAGGAGATCGTCTGCGAACAACTTGTTGCATAGTTCTTGAGAGGGACTATTTCCTGGTCATCGGCTTACGCTCGTCGAGTTCCAGATTCAGCAAAAGAATATTAACGCGCGGTTCACCCAGTATTCCGAGCGTCCTTCCTTCGGTATGTTTCGCCACCAATGCATTGACTTCATTCTCGCTTAGACCACGCTCGCGAGCTACGCGTGGCACCTGAAACGCGGTCGCCGCCGGTGAAATGTGCGGATCCAACCCAGAGGCGGAAGTCGTGACGAGATCGATGGGAACGGGCTGGCCCGGGTTTTCGGCTTGCAACCTCGCTACGTCCGCTTTGACGCGATCAATTAGTTTCTGATTGGTGGGCCCGAGATTAGATCCCGAAGATGCGCCGGCGTCATATCCGGCGGCGCCCGCCGCGCTGGGTCGCGAATGGAAATAACCAGGGCCGCTAAACGGCTGCCCGATAATTCTTGAGCCAATGATCGTGCCGTCGCTGCGCTTGATAAGTTGGCCGTTGGCCTGGTCCGGAAAAGCGAGTTGGGCAATCCCGGTAACCGCGAGCGGGTAGAATAGGCCAAACAGCACTGTCGTTACGATTGTCATAAGGATTGCGGTTAAAAGGTTCTTCATGTCTCCTCCCTGGAGCGCGGGCATCTTGCCGCTTAGCGTGCGCAGCACGCTCAATATCTGTTCGCGCTTCGCGCTCAACGCGGACAAGGATGTCCGCGCTCCATTCACGCCAATCCGACAGCGTGAATAATCACATCGATGATCTTAATGCCAACAAACGGCGCGACCAGACCGCCAAATCCGTAGATAAACAGATTGCGCCTCAGCAGCGCGGCTGCGCTCATCGCCCGATACTTGACACCTCGCAAGGCCAGCGGGATTAGCGCGATGATAATCAGCGCATTGAAGATTACCGCTGACAGAATCGCTGACTGCGGCGTGCGTAGGCCCATAATGTTCAGCGCATTCAAAACCGGGAAAGCGCCCGCGAACATCGCCGGGATGATGGCGAAATACTTAGCGACATCGTTGGCAATTGAAAACGTGGTCAGCGCCCCCCGCGTCATCAGAAGTTGTTTGCCAATCTCAACCACCTCGATCAATTTCGTCGGATTCGAGTCCAGATCGACCATGTTACCGGCTTCCTTCGCTGCTTGCGTTCCGGTGTTCATCGCCACGCCGACATCGGCCTGCGCGAGTGCGGGGGCGTCGTTGGTTCCATCGCCCGTCATGGCAACCAGCTTGCCGCCCGCTTGCTCATCTTTGATGAGTTTCATTTTGTCTTCCGGAGTAGCTTGGGCAAGGAAGCCATCGACACCTGCTTCGTTCGCGATCGTTGCGGCCGTGAGGGGGTTGTCGCCGGTAATCATCACGGTCCTGATGCCCATCTGTCGCAGTTGATTGAACCGCTCGCGCATTC
Source organism: Pyrinomonadaceae bacterium (assembly GCA_035317005.1). GTDB lineage: Bacteria > Acidobacteriota > Blastocatellia > Pyrinomonadales > Pyrinomonadaceae > UBA11740. Next base: position 233,907 of record DATHHW010000140.1, read on the forward strand.
CGCCCTTCACAATGTCTTTTAGATAGATGACTCCGAGGGCTCGTTTGTCATAAGCGACGACCAGTGGAGTGCCACCCGCTCGTGAAATACGGTCGACGATCTCGCGCATATCTGGCGGACAGGCTGTGCCGCTTTCACCCACATATTTCTCAATTGCATCGACCGCCCCTTTGCGAATCTCTCGTCCGTTCAGATTCACGCCGGACATTCGTGTCTGTGCGGTAAACGGAATGAAAGTCGCTTCGTGCATTCCCAGCTCACGCCCGCGCAATCCGTATTTCTCTTTGGCCAGCACCACAATCGAGCGGCCCTCTGGCGTTTCATCGGAAAGCGAGGACAACTGGGCGGCATCAGCCAGCATTTTCTCGTCTACGCCTGACAGGGGAATGAATTCCGTCGCCTGTCTGTTGCCGAGCGTAATTGTTCCCGTCTTGTCGAGCAGCAATGTGTTTACATCGCCGGCAGCCTCGACCGCACGGCCCGACATGGCCAGCACATTATGTTGGATCATCCGGTCCATGCCGGCGATCCCGATTGCCGAAAGCAGGCCTCCGATGGTGGTTGGAATCAAACAAATGAGCAGCGATACGAGCACAAAGATCGTTTGTGGCGCGCTCGAGTAAATCGCAAACGGTTGTAGTGTGACCACCGCGAGCAGAAAGATAATCGTCAGTCCTGCGAGCAGAATGTTGAGGGCAATTTCGTTCGGAGTCTTTTGCCGCTCAGCGCCTTCAACCAGCGCGATCATGCGGTCGATAAATGTCTCACCGGGATTCGAGGTGATGCGAATCTTGATCTGGTCGGACAGCACACGCGTACCGCCCGTGACGGCCGAGCGATCACCTCCCGCTTCACGGATCACGGGCGCAGATTCTCCAGTGATAGCCGACTCATCGACAGACGCCACGCCTTCGATGATTTCACCATCGCCGGGAATAAACTCGCCCGCGACCACAAGCACAACATCCTCTTTCCGCAACTCTGTAGCGCCAACGACTTCAGTCTTGCCATTGGACAACAGCCGCGTGGCCGTTGTCTCGGTTCTGCTCTTGCGCAAATTGTCAGCTTGCGCCTTGCCCCTTCCTTCGGCCATCGCCTCGGCGAAGTTGGCAAACAATACGGTGAACCACAGCCACAGGGTGATTTGTAGTTCAAACTTGATATTGGTGATGCCAGGAATTGGCGTGACTAATCCGCGGATTAGTTGGAGCGTCGTCAAAACGCTGCCAACTTCGACAACGAACATGACGGGATTTTTCATCATCGAGCGAGGATTCAACTTGAGTAATGAATCAAGGATCGCACGCTTTACGATCGCCGCATTCCAAATTGCTTGTTTCTTTTGCATGATTGCTAAAAGGTCTTTCCTGCTTTCATCAATAAGTGTTCTACGATTGGCCCCAGACTTAGCGCCGGGAAGAAAGTCAACGCGCCCACAATAACGGTCACGCTGATCAAGAGCGTAGTAAATAGCGGCGTTGTCACCGGAAATGTTCCTAACGACGGCGGCACGATCTTCTTCCGGGCCAGATTACCGGCAACTGCCAGCATCGGAATGATCATCATGAAGCGTCCGATCAGAACCGTGATGCCGATAGTCGTGTTGTACCAAAGCGTGTTTGCCGAAATACCCGCGAAGGCTGAGCCGTTATTGCCGGCGCCTTCCGTGTAGGCATAGAGAATCTCAGACAACCCGTGCGGTCCCGAATTGGCGATTTGTGACGTGCCAAAACTGGGAGAGACAACTGAAATGGCGGTGAAGACCAGGATTACCAGCGGGAAGACGAGGGTTATTAACACCGCCATTTTCACATCGTAAGATTCGATCTTCTTTCCCAAATATTCTGGCGTACGCCCGACCATTAAACCCGCAATGAAGACTGCCAGGACGACGTAAATCAAAATGCCGTACATACCTGAGCCGACCCCGCCAAAGATTGTTTCGCTCAGCATGATGTTGGCGAGCGGAACCAGACCACCCAGTGGCGTGTAGGAATCGTGCATTGAGTTGACCGCGCCGCAGGAAGTATCGGTCGTGACGGTCGTCCACAGCACTGAATTAGCAATGCCGTACCGAACTTCCTTGCCTTCCATATTGCCGCCCGACTGCCTCGCGCTCGTTTGTTGATCTACCCCCGCAAGCAAGGGATTGCCCTTGGTCTCTGCCCAGTAAGCCACGGTTACGCCGACGAAAAACAGTACAGCCATTGCGGCAAATACTGCCCAGCCGTGCTTCGGCGATCCCGTCATCCGGCCAAGCGTATAAGTCAGCCCTGCCGAGATAGCGAAGATCGCCAGCATCTCAATCAAGTTTGTAAACGGCGTTGGATTCTCAAAGGGATGGGCGCTATTGGTATTGAAAAAGCCACCGCCGTTCGTGCCCAGCTCTTTAATGATCTCCTGCGATGCAACTGGCCCTTGCGCGATGGTTTGGGTCTCTATCGTTTGCTTCTCTTTTGCCGTGGTCCCATTCAGATTAGTAATGACGTTACCGGCAGCGTCCTTCTTATCAACTTCGATTGTTTGCTTCTCGACTAACTGTGCGATGTCATACGGCCGAAGGTTTTGCGGCACCCCACTGGCGACCAACACCAGCGCGCCCACGATGCAGAGCGGCAATAACACCCAAAGCGTCGCGCGCGTCATGTCCACCCAGAAGTTACCGATGGTTTGCATCTCGCGCCGCGCAATACCGCGTATGAAGGCAATTGCAAGTGCAATTCCTACCGCCGAGGATACGAAGTTGTGATAAGCAAGGCCCGCCATCTGCGTGAGGTAACTCATCGTTACTTCGGGCACATAACTCTGCCAGTTGGTGTTGGTAGTGAATGACGCAGCCGTATTGAACGCCGAGCCGACGTAGCCGCTTGTGGCACTGGCTGAAGAATCAACGCCTGGCAAATGCTGTGGATTGAATGGCAGATGAGCCTGCAAACGCTGAATCACATAGAGAACCAGCATTGAAACGGCGCTAAACAGCAGCATCGTTACGGCATACTCTGTCCAGCGCATCTCACGCGTTTCGTCGACGCGCGTCAGCTTGTAGATCAGGCGCTCGATCGGTCGCAGCACCGGATCGAGAAACGTCTTCTCACGACTGAAGACGTGCGCCATAAAGACGCCCAGCGGCTTCGTGACCAAGAGAATGATCAAGAAGAAAACCAGAATTTGTAGCCAACCGTTCAATGTCATTTGAAACCTCACTCTTGCCGCTTTGCGCTTTCAGAACTTCTCTGGTCGCAGCAGCGCATAGACAAGATAAATGAGTAGCAATGCGGAAACCGCCAGCGTCAGGATTGTTTCGAGACTCATCTTGTAATTCTCCTCACTGCAATTTCTCGCATCCCCGCACATAGGCGAGCGCGATCAGAAAGAAAAGAATTGTTGCGGCAATAAAAACTAGATCAAGCATAGATTCACCCTTAACGGTCGAACGTAAATATCGTGGCGAAAATAAGAAGGTGCTGGCCCGGTGTTAAGCCGATCACTCCCGGACCGATTAGGCGGCCTCTGAAGAACCCACCGTCTGGTCCAGTCGAGTGATCGTACCGGTGCTCCAATCGAAAGATCGTGCTACTGAATTTGTAAGGGAGCTTATATTCCAGCGTGGTGGTAATAGCTGTGACCGTCTGCCTCGCTAACGTCCATCGTCCCTGGCCATCCCAAGCCACCTCTGGACGAACGGCCACGGCCCAACGAGAATTCAGAGACCAACGCATCGGCAACTGGGCCGAGAACCACCACGCGCGTGGAGCATTTGGAGCATCAACATTTTCGGTCGAGAAATTAGTCTCGAAGGCTATCGTGCGTTTCTCTGTCTTGTGCTCGACGATCGTGTCAGATAGAAAACGCCAAAACTTGAACGCTGTATTCGACTGATGTGGCCCCACCAGAACCGTCTGCTTAACTGTCAGGTGTGAAGTCGCGCTGATAGCGGCCTGCCCGCCCCAACTCGGAAAGTGATTCGCGGTCGCCAGATGCCAGTATCCATTGACGACAAAGAACGTGCCTGTGACCTTCTTCGTGAACGGGTAACTTACGTTTACACCCATCATGAAATACGGCGTGAAGTCCGCGCCCCACGGCCGCGTGTAGTTGAAATTGTCTTTGGCGTAGAGGGAATCGTACCCGATAAAACTGTTAAAGATTCCGCCTTGGATCGTCAGCCCTTTGCCGACCGGAGCGAGATAAGAAGCATTCGTTGGTCCCAGGTGACGGAGAAACTTGAAGCCGCTCATGTTGGGCGCCGTCGCGGAAAATCCAAACAATTCGACGTCTTTCCCTGCTTGCGCCGTCAACTCCACGCCCCAGCGCGACTGCTCGTCAGCTTTCTTTCTAAGGTAGAAGGCGGCGCCGTTGATGTGGGGCCGGTCGGTATGCCACGTTGTGCCGCGACTGCGAAATACGCGATTCTCTGGGTGATTGAAGTCGAGTAGGTACGCCGCCTCGATGAATCCGCCGTAATGCCACTTAGTCTCTGCTGTTTGGGTTGTAGGGCTTGGAGACGGTGTCGGCTGAGGAACCGCACTATCGATAGTCGGACTCGTCGTCGCGTCCGATTGAGTAGCCTTTGTGCTCGAACCAGTCTCTTGCGCTTGGCCCTTGATAGTTAGAGCGGTTATCAGCAGCACAAATAACGCGAATCCCAATGCCGCTCTCCAGATAAGTTCGAAGACATCTCGCTCAAGATCCATTTTCCTGCTTCTGGCCATGCGCAAACTCGTTACTCTCCTTCTTCAAAAACACCGTTCGCTTCTCGGTGCAGCGACCTGTCACGTCTCGCGATCCCAACGTCTGGCGAGATCAATGTCATCAAGCGTTAAGTTGTCGACTTTAAGGTTTGCATCCGGCGGGTAATCGTCATTTTCCCACAAATACGTAGCCAGGTGCCGTTCCGCAAGAGAGATCCAGTAGGAGCTCTCTTTCGAGATGCGACCTCGGGACCGCCTAACAATTTCCGCTATTGTGTCGCTCGACACTTGAACCGTGATATTGAGTTCATATTCGTGTGGGTCACGGACCAGGAACTCGTGCGTCGCTCCCACAGCCGGAATCGATTTGTCGATATCGCTGAGCCGGATAATGCTGAAACCATTTTCGGTGAGGAATTCGATTGGTCGATGCGGCTCCACAAAAGTATTCGGGATAGCCCTCTTTTCAATCATCGATAACATCTCAATCCAACTTACTTTCTCAGCACCAACAATTCGCTAGTCATCTCGCTGATCGCTCCAGTGTGTTGCGAGTAGTAACTCGTCAACCGGTAGCTCGCTGATAATCAACTGTCGGCCCTCAGGGTAATCGTCGTTTTCCCATAGATAAGTCGCGAGGCGCTGTTCCGCACAAACCAGCCAAAACACGCTGCTGTCCAATAAACGACTACGCCTGCGATTCTGTATTTGCGCGATAAGGCTTTCTTCAAAGGCGACCGAAACCTCACGCGCCCATCCACGTTCGTTGCGTACGAGGAACCGACATTCGCGCGATGTGGCAGTCACTGATTTATCAACTTCAGACAGACGAATAATGCTGAAGCCGTTCTCCGTGACGTACTGGATTGGCGAGGCTTGCTTCGCCAAACTGTCGGGGATGATTTGTCTTCTGTTTACTGCCATCGCCTCACGACCAAAACTGCAACGATCTTTTTTGCAGACGCTTATCAACAGCTAGATGGTAGTGAAGTCGGCGTGAAAAAGGGCTTAAAGGTTTATTAAAAGTTCGTAAATGTGCGTGAGGAGGGCGGCTGACCTCTCAAGGGATAGGAAAGATTGAACGCTCTTTCGGAAATAGCGAGGAGCAGAGTGCGGGAGGCGGTCAGTGCAGCGTTGGACTCGTCTGGTGCAGTGAGGACAGCGCGGGCTAGCTATGTTCCGCAAGAAACCGATAGCCAACCCAGGGATCGGTCAAGATGTAGCGAGGTTTTGCGGGATCGCGCTCAATCTTCTTACGCAGGTGTCGGATGAAGACGCGAAGATACTCGGTTTGTTCGGTGTAATTTCCACCCCAGATATTTGCGAGCAGGGTACGGTGGGTTAAGACTTTTCCAGAATGACGTATGAAGTAGAGCAGCAGATCGAATTCTTTCGGCGATAGCCGTATCTCTCTCCCCGCAACCAGAACCTTGCGCGTCTCAAGGTCTATTCGGAAGTCTCCCTCTTCGATTACGGTCCCCTCTTCGCCGGCTTCAGGCGAACGGCGCAAAGTCGCTCTGACTCGGGCGAGCAACTCGCTCATGCCAAACGGTTTCGTCACATAATCGTCCGCGCCCGCGTCAAGCGCTTCGACTTTGGTGGCTTCGTCGCCTTTGACTGATAGCACGATTATGGGAACGCTTGAGGTCTCTCGCAGCCGCTGACAAAGTTTCAGCCCATTCATGTTGGGCATGGAAAGATCGGTGATGACCAGGTCCGGCGTCCATGCTTGAAAGAGGTCCAAAGCGGCTTCGCCTTCGCCGGCGACTCTCACGTCATAGCCATGCTTCGTCAAACCGCTGCGCAGGACCAAAGTGATTTCCTGTTCGTCGTCAACCACGAGTATGCGTTTCTTACTCTCCATTGGGCGGCAGTCTTTCGGTTTCGCTCTGGTGGAATATTTCTGCGCGTTCCGCGTTTCCATTGGCGCCGCGAGGTTCATCATCCCCAACCGGGACTGTAAAGACGATGCGCGCTCCGCGATTTGCTGTTCCATCCTCTATCCAGATGTGCCCACTGTGGGCTTCAACAATTCCTTTGGCGATTGCTAACCCCATGCCAATTCCGCCGGTATGACCGCCCGCGGGGCCATTGTTGGTGGCACGATAAAATCTTTCGAAGACGCGCTCGCGCAAGGGCGCCGGAATACCTGGTCCTTGATCTTCTACTGCTATCTCTATCATGTCGTCGGTCACGCGAGTGGCCTCAATGACGATCAATGTGTCACGCGGCGCGTATTTGGTGGCATTGTCTATCAGTGTATAGATCACTTCCGCCACTGCTCGGGCATCGACACGGAGCACCGGTAGTTCGTCTTCCACCGAGACCCGAATTTGATGCCCTCGGGTAAGAGGCTCTGCTTGCGCCAAAGCTGCGTCAATGATCTCATCGACAGCACCCCAGTTGCGGTACAACGACATGTCACCCGTTTCGATTCGCGCCAGGTCAACGATGCCTTCGACAAATCGGTCAAGCCTGTCGGCCCCATGCGTGATGACTCTTAACATTGTGTTTTGCTCTTCGGAACTTAGTTTCTGCATCTGGTCATCAGCCTCACGATCTTCCAGTAACAAAGTGGCCGAGGCCTTAATCGAAGTTAGCGGCGTTCGAAGATCGTGCGTGACAGCGTCCAGCAGTGCCGACTTCATACGCTCACTGCGCTTTAACGCTTCAGCTTCACTTGCGTGGTCAAAGGCTCCTTGCAGATCCTCGTAGAGACGTTTGATTTCGCTTCTCTGCGCTTCCGCTTCTCTGGCGCGCTCCCGCGCCCGCGCAGAGAGTTGTCCAACAGTAAGAGCTGTAATGAAGAAGACTGCGAGCGCCACCCAGTTCTGTGGATCCGCGATGGTAAATGTGTGGATCGGTGGAATGAAGAAGAAGTTGAAACACACTACGCCTAATACGGAGGCTAAGAGCGCCGGTCTGCTTCCCCAGAGGATTGCGGCGAAGAGCACAACCAGCAAAAAGGCCAGGGCCACTGTCGTGGAATTTATGTGGCCACGAAACGGAATGAGGAACGCGGTAACAGCGGCAGTTCCTAAGAGAGAACCGCCATAGCCCGTCCATTTGTTCCTGAATAGCTTCTCGCGCACGCTGTTCATTGTAAGGCACCGGGCATGATTCAAGTGTATCGGGAGAGTTAGCAAAAGGGCAGAGTGCTCTTTTGCTCGGTTCGAGCCCAGGAGCACCTTAGAACAGTTTTTACTTGTTAACCGGCGTGAAGCGGACGGCTGAAGTTGAAGCAGGTGACGGTGAATTCAGTCGCCCGCTTCACGGGCTCACGAATTGATTTGGTTCGTTTACCCAGCACTGAAGTGCCGGGCTATTTTCGGTCGTCCGCGCTGCGGACTCACCCTTATTTGTTCGGTAACCTCGAACGAAAACCGATTTGCTTATCTTTGGGAGGTGGTGGCGACATTAGTTGTCGAATCGCGTCGAACACGACTTTGAACTGGCGATCGTATTTCCTTTCGAGATCATCAAGCCGGCGCGAGAGTTCGACGTTTGATGCCAGGATCTGACGCAGACGGACAAAGGCACGAACTATCTCGACGCTTGCCTGCGCAGCTCTTTCACTATTCAAGACGTTAGCGACCATGATTACGCCATGCTCCGTGAAAGCATGCGGCAAGAAGCGTCTGCCTCCTTTTCCCTTTGAGATCACAAATTGTGATCTCAAAGAGTTGAATTCATCCCTCGTCAACTGAAACATGACAGTCCAGGAACCATTTGCAAGCAGTCCGCGCAGCGGACGAATGACAATAGCCCACCGATTCATCGGTGGGGATCGCGTCGAATATGAAGAGGGAGTCCGTGAAGCGGACGGCTGAAATTCATAACACGTACCGCGAATCGTGTTCGATACCGTGCTTCTTGAGAAGGTCCAGAAACTCCTCCTGGAAGGTCTTCCTTCGATGATGCTCTTTTTGATTATTGATGTACGCAATTGTCTTCGGCATCTGCGAAGCGCTTACACTGAATGCCCCGTAGCCTTCCTGCCCTCCAAACTTCTTTTGGCTCGGAAAAGTGTCATGCACCCATTTCGATGAGCCGCCTTTTATTAATTGAACTGCCTTGGCGAAACTCATCATGCCCGGAAGTGACAACAAAGCATGCACGTGATCCGAAGTGCCGCCGATTGCGAGTGCCTTCATTCGATTTTCTCTCGCGATACCTCCCAGGTAAGGCCAAAGTCGCGATTCCAGGTCGGAGTTCATGAATGGATACCGATCTTTGGTGCTGAAGGTGCAATGCATGAGGTTGCTGACATAGGCGTGCGACATGTGAGATCCTTTCCAGTCGTCCGCTTTGCGGACTCTGTTTTCTAATTGGACTTGATCCCAGCGATGAATCGCTGGGCTATTTTCAAGCGTCCGCGCAGCGCGGACTCAACTTGTCGCGGCGCATAGTAGATGATAAGTTCCGAACAGAAAAGTAATGAAAGTTGCAACGATGGTGAAGCGTGCGGGAATCCCCTCGCTCGCGCGCGCGCGGGCTTCCTCAAGCAAGAAAGAACCCAACTAAAGTTGGTACTCTAACGCCGCTCAACGAGGACGCTACTTTTCCACTAGAAGGGCTGACATCTTTTCCTGCTTGGTCAAGAGCGATCCACGAAATCACACGAAACCGCACGAATAAAACAGTCCGCTTCGTTTAGTTTCGTGGATCGTTTTGCGTGGAGAGCAGCAACCTCTCAAAAGACGACCTCGGCTTCGATCTCCGGAACCATTACAAAGCCGCCGCCGAAAATGACCGAGCCGATCCGCAATTAATTTCCGACGTACAGCTCGGGAAGTTGCTTACGTAGTTCGGCCACCTTCGGGAGATCGTTGATCGCGATGTACGGCTCATCCGGATGATTCTGAGCGTAGTCCTGGTGATAGGCTTCGGCTTCGTAGAAGGCTTTGAGTGCGACAACCTGGGTGACGATCGGCCGCTTGAAAACTCCGGCTTTATTAAGTTGAGCGACATAGGCTTCGGCGATGCGCTGCTGCTCTGCGTTGCTGTAAAAGATTTCCGAGCGATATTGTGTGCCGGTGTCGGGTCCCTGCCGATTCAATTCGGTGGGGTCGTGGGCGACAGCAAAATACACTTTGAGAAGCTGGCCGTAAGAAATCCGGGACGGATCGTATTTGATCCGGACCGACTCAGCGTGCCCGGTGTTACCTTCGCTGACCATCTCGTAGTGGGCGGTGTCAGCGGCCCCTCCCGAGTAGCCCGCGCTAACGCTGATTACTCCCTTAACGTGTTGGAACACGGCTTGTACGCCCCAGAAACAGCCGCCCGCGATAACGGCGGTCTGCTCACTTTTAGTGGTGGCGAGTGGTGCGTCAATGATCGGGTTCGGTAAGGCACCGCCGCCGGTAGCGGTGGCCGCATTGCACGCCGGCATAGTAATAAAAAGAATGGTGACGAGCAGGGCTAGTAGAACACGTGACATGTAAACACCTCATGGACGAATGAAAGTTGGCTGACAGTCATTATACGTCTCAGAGTTAATATTTGGATGTTTGGGCGGGTGTGTCAGAAGCCCGACCGTGAGGGAGGGCAACAATCGAAAGCACTCGTGATGAAGAAATCGTCGGCGAAACGTTGTGTCGGATGCCGATAGCCGCCCGACACGATCGTGGCCCTCCCTCACCGCCCCACCCCAGCCGGGCTGCCCGTCTGGGGACCCCGGGTCGGGCTTCTGACACACACACTTTTCCTACTTAGGTTGAGGCACCGGCATGCGGCCGATGGCGCTTTCGCCGATGCTGCCAAAGTAGAGCATGCCTTTGTGTTCGACTACGTTGGCGATCTGCGCGAAGCATTGGGGTGAAGGGTCCTGGAGGTTGCGCACGACCTTGCCATTCAGATCGAGACCGAGGGCGAATGCGTAGCGCTTAATGTTTGGTTGCAGGAAGTTTGGTAAGCGCCAGACGACCTTCTTCAAAAAAGGATGAGGGTGCAAGCCGTCGAGCGCTGAGTCACGACGATTAACCAGCGCGAGCCAGAACGTGTCCCGCCCGTTTGAAGAAATCCCATCGGGAAAGCCGGGCAGGTTGTCGATGAAGATGTCCGACTGTCCCTGCTTCGGTCCGGTCAGCCAAAAGCGCCGTACCCGATAACTGCCGGTATCGTTCACCAGCACGAACGTCTGATCGGGGCTGAGGGCGACTCCATTTGCGAAATAGAGATCGCGCAACAGCACGCGCGTCTGTTTGGTGCGCGGATCGTAAGCCATGAAGCGGCCGTTGGGTTGATGCTCGAGCACGTCGTCTTTTAGCCGGTTGAGCGGAAACTTATAAGAAGCGTCGGTGAAGTAGATTGTGCCGTCGTTGGTCACATCGAGATCGTTGGTGCAGCGAAAGGGAACTCCTTCGGCTTCAGTAGTCAAAACCGAAATACTTCCATCGCGACCGAGCGACAAGAGGCCCTTGATCGCATCGGCGACGATCAGGTTTCCATCATGATCAAAGATCAGACCCAGCGGCCGCCCTCCGGTGTTCGCAAAAACTTCCGGGCGCGTTCCGTCCGGCTGGAAACGAAAGATACGCCCGTCTTCCGTTCCGCAATAGATTCGATCCTGACTGTCGATCGCGACGTCTTCCGGCGCGAAGCCATCGACTCTAAGTCTTTCGATCCGCGCCAGTTCCGAGTTCTGCGCATAGACGCCCGTCAGTTCCGGGGCCGGCGGCGGCGTCCAGGCGGCGGGATTAATCGGAACCGGCCAGAGCAGCAGATAGCCGATGGACAGCGCAATGATGGCTATTAGAGATCGGAGGATGGTGCTTTTCATGATTCGAGGACGATGCTAGTGCAGTTTGAGTCCCGGCCGATCCTTTCTCAATTGCACCGAGGTTTTAGCCCGGTGATTCGTGGTTAGTTCCGAAGTGGTCGTGTCCTACTTTTTGGAGATTACCTTCTCAACGTAAGACGATCCACGAAGACACACGAGGTGAAGATAGTGTTTCGTGCAATTTTGTGTGATTCGTGGATCGTTCTGTTCCGAGCAAAGAAACACGAAACAAATAATGAGCCCTCCCTGACGGTCGGGCTACTGCCCCGCTCGCCGACTCGCTCACTACCTCGATCGACTCTGTAATCTATCGTTCGCCGCGGGCTGCTTCGACCTGGCTTTCAATGTCCACTGCCAGCTTGCTTATAGTGGGTTGATCCAAGGGCTCAATCCAGCGCAGCGCTTCATCCAGGACTCTGCGTTGATGCTCGGGCCAATTCGGCTGGCCCACCACGCTGCCGAACTGACCTCGATAAAAACCGGCGCGCGGCGGATGCGCGTGTTCGATCACTTCACGCTCAACCGCAAGCATCATCGTGGGGATGCCCGCCAGTTCAATTGCCCGCGCCGCCAGCGCCATCGATTGATGACAGAGGCGCGACGCTGGAACCAGCAGCGCCGCCTGCACTTCGTAATCCTTTAAGCGGGCGGTGAGTTTGGGCAGCGCGACCTCGACCAGCGACGCAGCGTCCGGAATGAATCCGCAGAAGCTCCAGAAAGCGGAGTTCAACTGGCCAATCACGCGATTGCTCGCGAATTCCTGCAAACGCGCCAGCGGAACTTCCACGTTCACGTCCTGCTGCACGAAGGCGGGATCGTAACCGCGCGCAGAAAATAGCAAGTCGCTCGGATCGATCTCGGCAGGAATCTCGCGGAAAGTGAAATCGCCATCCGGCGCGCTGGTGTCGAACGGCTCCGTGCCATCGATGTAGGCCCCGGCCGAAGTGATCAGCGCCAGATTCAACATCGATAACGAACGGCGCAAAGGCGTGAACGGCGCTCGGACGTTTTCGATGAACGGGTATGATTTGTCTACCTCGCCCGCCGCGCCATGTTTTAGCTTCCAATTCGCGTAGCGCTTTCGCCATTCGTCGATGTGCTCGATGATCTCCACTAAACCAGCTCCTGAAAAATCTTTCTTAGCTTAGCCTGACACGTTTTCGAATCTAAAAGTCAGGGGATACGCTTCGGTAACTCCGGGCCCGGAGTGGTAAAGCAATCCGGCACTTCGACGAACGTGCTCTGGTCGATGGGTACATTATGCTTGATCTCGCTCATTCGTAGAATAACAAAACCGGACGGCGATTCGATCTTAGTGGTAAAGGGCAGCTTGACGCCGTCGACCTCGCGATAATCTTCGTAGAAACTATGGTCCTGGCGCAGCAGCAATCCGGTTTCCACGTCGAAGAATAATTTCTCGGTTGCACCGCTCTCGTATCGATGCGACAACACCAGGGTGTCACGTTCGCCCACTTTCGCGTGACCATCAAAGCGCAGTGACGCCGCAAGTTTCCTGAGCCCGATCTCCCGATGGAAGCTGTCGGTTCCCGCCGAGAATCCCGTGTTATAGCGCACCAATCCGACTAGCGGATCTTGTATCCATTGAGACTTGCCGTCCGAAGTCTGTCGCATTGTCCCCAGACCATCGACGCTCAGCACTAAAGCTGACTCGTTCGGGGCCTGCTCGAACATCTGGGCCGTTCCATTCACGCCCATGGCGCTGATTTCGACAGTGCCGACTGAGACGCGGCTGGTAAGCTTGAGCAAAGCTTGCTCACCGCCGACGGCCGTCAGGTACTTTTCGATCACTTCTTTGGGCGTCGGAGATTCTTCGGTGGGCGAATTGTCTACCGCAGGCTTCGCCGAGATCGGCTTTGGTGGAGGAGGTGGCGGGTCGCTGATAGTAACCTGCGTCGCTGAACGTTTGGGATCTCCATAAGCTGGAGCAGCGTCAATCGTGACCGTTCCCAGGACGCGGGGCGGAGCAATTCGTACGCGGCGCGGAGCAATTCGTTCGCGCAACTTCCTGAGACCGGCAGTCAATTGCGGATCACCATCCAGTAAGATCTTTCGGCGGGTCGTCTTGACGATCCAATCGGGGATTACGCCGCGCGCCTCGAGCACAGTTCCGTGCGGCGTGACATACTTGGCAAAGCCATACTGCAACAACGCACCGGTTGATAGCTTGATGATCGCCGACGGTATGACATTACCAGCGGTGATGTCGCCGACGACCAGGGCGCGGCCATTCTCCTGCAGGGCGGCGGCAAACATCTCGGCGGCAGATTGCGAAGTGCTGTCGACCAGGATTACCAGGGCGCCGGTGTAGGGCTCGCGTTGAGGATAGGCGACCATCGGAGTCGAGCCCTGCCGCGTTTGCATCGAGCCAATCAGGAGGGGACTAGTCTCGAGCAAGCCACTCAACCCGGAAATCATCCCCAACAAGCCGCCATGATTGCCGCGAAGATCAATGATTAAACCGGGCGCGTCATGCATCGAACGCAAAGCGCCGCATACTTTTTTCATCAGGATTGGCGCGAACGCATTGAAACGAATGTAACCGATGCCGCCGGCCAGCCGCTTCGCCTCAAACTCGGTATAAATTGAAGGCATGTTGCCAAGGGCGGGGGACATCTCACCGGCCAGTTTCTGTCTGGAAATTGCGACCAGATGTTCGCGATTGATCGCGTCGGTGTAGACCAGTCTCACGGGAGATGACAGATCGCCATTGAGATAGCGAGCCAGCAGAAAGTCCGGCAGCTCAGGACGAATTATTTCGTGCCAAATGGGATTGCGCTCAATCTCGGCGATGGCCTGGCTCAGTTTTGCGCCATTGACGCTCTTGATTTCAAAGCCGGGACGAAGACCGGCGCGCGCCGCAGTCGAGCCGGGCCCCACGCGCGTGATTACCACCGTTCCGTCTATGATCCGGAGGTCGATACCGATGCCCGTAGAAAGCCGCCGGGTCAAGTTGGTTCTGATTCTTTCAAGCGGAGTCATTTTCGCCGAGCCGGTCTCATCCGCTGAATCCGCTTCGGCCGTATCGTCTGCTTCGTCGCCGGAAATGAGTTTTGGAATCGTCTGCGGCGGGATCACAAAAAAATGTGATTGATGAAGCTCATTGATCATCTGCTGCAACAACAGATGCAGCTCAGCGTCGCTGGTGACGCGCGCGACCAGCGGCGCGTAGCGTTCATGAACGGCCTTCCAGTCCACCCCGCCAAATTTTGGGTCGTAGAACTTCTCGTCGACAGTCTTCCAGACGATCTCGAACGCCTCCTGCCGCGTGGCGGCGCCGCTCTCGGTAGCCTTCTGACTGCCGATTTGGGAAGGCGGCTGTTGCGCCGGCGCGGTAACAGAGCAGACGCTTACGATCCAGACAATCGCAAGGCGGGGAAGAAAACTAACTAACCGTCTTCTCATTTAATCTATGACCAACCTATGATCGTTGACGAGACTGAATACCAATCACGAAGAATGCCAGGAGCGCTGCGGCCATCGCCACTCCCATCGCCGCCACCGAATAACCGTGCAAGGCGTCGAACGCGATCCGCCGGGGATCGTTGCCGGCAATCTGATCGATGGGCGCTTGCATCGCGGTCTTGAGTGCCAGCATGCGCGCTGAGATTATCCAGTGACTGACGCCGGTCATGATAGCCATAATCGCCAGCGAAATCATCTCTGCGGATCGCACTAGCCGGCTTTGTTTCTTACTCATGAAGAATCCGGTCACGAGCAGGAACAGGCTAATCTCAAAACCACCACGATTGATTACCGACAGTAAGCGCTGGACCATCATGCCGGCGAGTTCACCAGCGTTCGACAACTGAGCCCCGCGCAAAACGCCAAACACGGTGGGCGCGACTGCGGCGCCAAAGAACAACGCCGCGCCCAGCCACAGACCGAGCAGCAAGGGCCTTAAATATCCAACGACAGTTCTCAATCAACCTTCTCTGCCATATCTGGCCATGATTCGGCGCAAGATAACGTCATGCTCTACGCGCTATTCCACGGGTGTCACTTCGGGGCGCAGACTGATTGTGGGCGGGTGCAATTCCGGCTGCGCGAGTTCGCGCGGATCGGGAACAGACAAGAGCCAGGACAGAGCGCGATCGAGTTGCCCCTGGTACTCCGCCAGATCGAGCGACATGAATACAGGTTGGTTCAGGCGCGCAAACTTTTCTTTGGCCATCAGGTACATACGCCGCGCTGCGCCGGGGCGGCCAATTTGCAAATGATGAAAGGCGACAGCCGACTGAATCATTGCCTGTAAGAAAAGCTTTTCATCCGGCGCCACCGGCCCCATCCAGCGTTCTTCCCAGGCATCGTGGGCCGCATGATATTCACCGGCGTTGTATAGATCGATGCCCGCAATGTATTCGACCGGATAAGCAACGAGATGTTCTGCCGTGTAAGGCGGTGCTGCGGTTTGCATCAGTCACATTGTAGCCGATGAAGGGATCACTTCAGAACATGCCGGGTTAAAGAACCGGGAGCCGTAGCGACCGGGTGCGAGCACTCAACCCTCGCCTAATGAGATGGCTTGAGATTACCTCATGAAAAGACATTCGTTTAATCCTTCGAGCTCGAGTGGCAGCATCCGGTCGCTACCGCTACCGGTTCTGGAACGCCTCCGCCGGGAATGAACAATATTGTGAAGGCCTCGCCAGCGTTGTGCGAACTCCAGATGTTAAAGTCAGTACATGCAACCAGGGGATCTCGATTACGTCGTCAAACGAACTAATACCGGTCTGGGGTTATTTGCAGCCAAACCGATTGCCAAAGGAAAAAGGATCATTGAATACAAAGGGCCTCTGGTCTCGAACGAAGAAGCCGACAGACGAGGCGGAAAATATTTTTTTGGAATAGATAAGAAAAGGTCAATTGACGGCGGCCCGCGTAGCAATGTTGCCCGTTATATTAACCACTCCTGTAAGCCGAATGCCGAAGCCCTGATTTCCGGCCGCAGAGTATGGATCTGGTCGCGCAAGAATATTAAGGTGGGAGAAGAAATTGTTTACGACTATGGTAAGGAATACTTCGAGGGAATTATTAAGCCCTTAGGTTGTCGATGCGAAAAGTGTGGCTCCAAAATCGAAGAGCTCAAAAACGGTGCGAATGCGAAACGAACTTGAACCACGTGAGCAACGCAGGTCCGATTTCATTAGCGTGGCTTTAGCCCGGCGAATCGAAGAACTCGACGAAACCTGAAACCGTTTGAACGATTTCCCTTCGAACCCGACCATCAATTCATCCGCAAAGCGATCCACGAATTCACACGAGACACTAAACACAACTATCTGTTCGTGCGACTTCGTGTGATTTCGTGAATCGCTTTTCTTCCAGCGAGAAAGAAAGCACGAAATCAAAACGGGCCACTTCCCATTTATTTCCCCTTAGGGTAATAACCTTCACGCGCTCGCACGCGCGACTGTGTTTGCGCGGGAGTAGTAATCGCGATACGGCGAAAGGCATTCCCGGCAGACTTATTGTTCGAATAGTACTGGAGGAGATATTGCGCCCGCAGCTCGTTTAAGATGCGGCTGAAAACTGCTTCCAGATCGGCAATCTTTTCCGGCACAAAGGCGGTGCCTGCGGTAGCGCCGGCGAGCTGTTGCATGGCGGCTTGGGCCCGAGTGCTAATCACGTTTAGCTTGATGGCATCGCCACCCGGGTTGATTGAATAGAAGACCGCATTTGCTTTCTGGACCTCTTGCTGCATCTCGGCCTGGGCCTTCCGGTGACTCTGCTGGAGCGCATTGTCAGTCGCCAATCGCCGCCGTTTTTTCCCTTCCGGCGAGGTGTCGTTCTCATCGGCCTGCATGGCCCGATAATCTGCCAGAGAAAGATCGCGCACCCGATTGCTGAAGTTATCTTCGCCATCGGAAATGACGACGATGACGCGCCGGTTCTGCTCCGGTGTGTTTCGCCCCAGATACCGGGCAGCTTCGATGACCGTATCGTAAAAAGCTGTGGGGCTCGGCCCGATCGCGGCCTTGATCGACATCAAACGGGCGGTGGCAATGTCGGCAGTGGAACGTGCTTGCTCGAGCCGTGGCGTGCGATCGATCGCGTAGACCGTGGCGTGGTCGTTGGATCTCAAGACCTGTTTGAGAAAACGTGTGGCGGCTTGTTCCTCGAAAGCAAATCGTTCGGTTACGCTGCTCGAGACGTCAATCAAGAGAGCGATGTCTAGCGGCACCTGCTCCGGATCACCCAACTGCGCCAGCTCCTGCGCATGCCCATCTTCTTCGATATGAAAGTCGGTTTGCTTTAAACCCAGCACCGGTTGTCCCTGCCGGTCGGTAACCGAAACGGGCACTATCACCAGGTTCGACGAAACCTTAATTACTTCGTACTCGGGTTCAGGTGTAGGCGCGGGCGTTGGTGTTGGCTTGGCCTTAAAACGCGGTGCGGGCGGAGGCGGAGGTAGCTGTTTAACTTTTTGCGCGCGGGCCGGTGCGCTTAAGAAAACTACCGCCGAGAAAAACAATGCCAGCGCTGAGAGCACCAGCGCCGGCGAAGAGTATTTCCTGTATTTACTCAAGACCATCAACCAACTCCTCATGCCGCCAGCTCGCATCGTTGCTGGCAAGACTAATCATTTGACGCCGTCTGACGGCATGATCGTTGGCACTGTAGCGCAACCCCAACAGGTCGGGGCTGCGTTTCTTTGTTGCCGGTTCGCGAGTCAGCAACTTGCGTTACTGTCCTGAACCGCTGGTGCCCGGAGCCACCGCGGGCGCGGGCTGAGTCAGACCTTTGTTGACCAGGACCTTAACTTCGACCCGGCGATTCTGGGCTCGGCCATCGCGCGTTTTGTTGTCGGCAATCGGATTCGACTCGCCAAAGCCGTACGGCGTAACAATGCGGCGAAGCGGAATCTGGTGTTGCTCAACCAGGTAACGAATCACTGAATCAGCGCGTCGCGAGCTCAACGCTCGATTGCGCTCGGTGTTGCCAGTGGCATCGGCAAAGCCGGTAACCTCGAGCACGTAGCCTTTGGCATTCAGCGCCTTGGTGGCGATCGCATCAAGCTTGGCCTTACCGTCAGCAGTCAGCACCGCGCTGCCCAGGCGGAAATTCACCGCCGTAGTTTCCTGCGGCACGTAATCGTCCAATGCTGAGATGCGGTCGTTGGTGGCATTGACGCCGGCCACGGCTGCATCGGCAGTTTCCTGGGCGGCCTTGGCGCCGCCGCGGGCGGCATTCGAAACAGCCGCGAGTTCATCGAGTTGGCCGGAAAGCTTCTGAGCGTTCTGCTCAACTTCGCTGATCCGGCCTTCGGATGCCGAGGCCCGCTCTTCGAGTGGCGTCGCCCTCGATTCAACCGCTCGCGCGGTACGGAGATCGGTTTCGTTGAATCTAACTCTCTCGGCGACTAATTCACCCGACGATCCGCCGCGTCCTTCGACTTCGAGATTGAGACCACGCAGAATGTTGGTCGTTCCATAGTTCGTGCCGCTGCGCAGGAATCCGCCGTTGGTCTTGACCGAAGTCTTGTCGGTCAACCGCACGACGGTGTCGTTGCCGGTCATATCACGAACGACAAAAGTGTCAGCATCGCGTTTCACCACGACGCCTTTGATCTTCATCTTTTCCCCGCTTGAGACAGAGCGGGCTCTTGTCGCATCAGTCGGCGTATTAGTGGCCGGGGTCGAGGTTTGTCCGAGAGCTAATGGGGAAAGAGCCAGCGCCAACCCGAAAGCAAGCGCGAATGATCGAAGCGTCTTTAAGTTGATAGTCATAGAATTTGGACTCCTTATCATTTAAATGGCAGACGCGCAGCCTGACCGCGTCCAACAAGTTGTTGAGTTCAGACGATGAACTCCTGAATCACGTTGTCTGCTCGGATTATGCAGACCGTTTTTAAGGAACGTCGGGTCGATGAGCTTCAAAGGCTGGTGCTCGATCAACTTGAACTCACGAATAGTATAGAACACTATGGGCCTGTCAAGACGATAAATGCGAAAACGAGCGTTATGCCGCAGTTAGTAGCGATTCATTATTTCTTCGCTAGGGGTTTGCAAGAAAAAGCAGATGAGCCGGATTGTTTTGATGGTCGCCGTGGTGAAGTGAACGCGACCTCTGTGAACCGGATAAGATCAGCAACGCAACCAAGCATTTCGCCAGGCTCGCCTCGCGGAGTGGGGATCGCAGGTTCTGAATTTTCGGTCTTCATACCAGCAAGCTTACCTTGATCAATCGACCTCAGCCGGAGGCAGGTCGCTATTGGCGGGACCCATGATGACGTGTCCAAGTGCATCGTAGCGTGACCCGTGACAAGGACAATCCCAGGTTTTTTCCAGCGAGTTCCAATCCACGATGCAACCAAGATGACGACAGACCGCCGATAGTTCGTGAACTGCTCCAGCGTCGTCTTTGAAAACCGCAATCTTGTTTAGCCCTCGACGAATGATGCGGCCCGAGCCGGGCGCGATCTCGGCATCCGAATCGACTTCGCCCGGCGTTACGAGGTCGACGAACTGCTCAGCTACATTAATAGTCTCTCTAAGATATTCCCTGGCGGCCCGCAGGGTCTTACGAGACGGTTCGTAAAGGCTGGCCCAGGCGTTGTCCTTTCCGGTTATCAAATCTGTCAGCAGGATTCCGGCTATCGTGCCGTGCGTCATTCCATTTCCCGAATCGCCGGTAGCAATGAACACGTTATCGTGATCGAGCGGGTTGCGCCCGATAAAAGCAAGGCCATCGATTGGTTCCATGACTTCCCCCGACCAACGATATTCAATTTCCTCAATCATCGGAAAGCGCCCGCGCGTCCATCGTTCGAGCGCGGCAAAACGCCTGTTCGCATCGTCCTTCTGCCCCGACTTGTGATCTTCGCCACCGGAAATCAAGACGTCATGGCCATCGGCGCTTTCGATCCGAACGTAATGGTAGGGATCCGGCGTGTCCCAAAAGAGCGCTCGGGCCACGGAGTCTTTCGGCACGCGCGCGCCAATCACATAAGTAAGATATGCCGCCTGCTTAGTGTGAATAGCAAAGAGATCGTTGACCGGGGTGTTCGTCGCGACGACCACCGCATCAGCAGTGATGGCGGCACCGGAGGCCGTCTCGATGCGCGCCGGTTCGCCGCCCTCGATCTTGCTTGCGTGCGTCTGGTTGTAAATCCGACCGCCATCGCGCTGGATTGCTCGGGCCAGACCCGATAAATATTTCAAAGGATGAAACTGCGCCTGACGGGGAAACCGCAATGCCTTGCCGGTGTCGAAAGGTTCGATCGGCGCTCGCTCGACCATTTCAATATTCGTCAAACCGGCGCGATGCACCGCTTCCAGTTCACGATCAAGAACCTTTTTTGATTCCCCAGGCGGAACGAAAAGATAACCGTCGAGCCGCTCAAACTCGCAATCGATCTTTTCCTCTTTAACAATACTTTCGACCAGGTCGATTGCAGCGGCGTGACTCTCAGCCGCCAGACGCGCCCCTGTCTCACCGTGCAGGCGTTCCAACTCGAAGTATCGATCATCGAGCGCGGTGACCAGATGCGCGGTTGTTCTTCCCGTCATCCCGCCGCCAATTGGCCCGTCATCAACCACAACGACAGTTTTGCCGGACCGCGCCAAAAGATATGCGGTGGTCATGCCGGCAATCCCGGCGCCTACGATACACACGTTAGCGCGCGCATCTTTTTTCAGCGCCGGCCGCGCAGGCGTCGCGGCGGTTGCCATCCAGACTGAGACCGTAGTTCCCGAAGAGGCCTGCATAAGTCACTCTCACAATCCAAAAGTATTTGAGCGTTTCAGATCGAAATGCATGCCATCAGCATGCCAGCGAGGTGTCTGCGCCTCAGTTGCATTTCGTTTTCACGTTCTGACAGCAAAATTGTTGAAGTGTCCCAATTCCCGACGAGATGAAGACGAGATTATTGGGATGCATACAGCCAGAAACATCTGTCAGATGATCTGGCGGATAGTCGAGCCGAAATAGAAACTTAGGACGGGAAAGAAATGGCATGCCGATTGTTACGTTTGCATCTGGCTGAGGACATTTCTAACCAACTGAGAGGAGAAGGTCATGGCTAGTCGAGCAAGCATTGGGGGCCATCCGATTCATCCAATTCTAATTCCACTGCCAATCGGATTATTCGTTTTTTCATTGATCGCAGACATTGTTTACCTTTGGCGCGGCAATCCAGTCTGGGAAAACTACATTGCGTTCTACACCCTGCTCGGGGGAATCATCGGCGCTGCGGCCGCGGCCGTACCGGGTCTAATTGATTGGGCTACGCTAACCGATCCAGCAACCGTCAGAGTAGCAAACTGGCATGCGCGCGTGAATATTCTTACGCTCGTAATTTTCGTCGCCAGTTTCTATCTGCGAACCAACGGCGGCGCGGCTTTCATTCCAACCTTTAGGTCGCTACCGATTGTGCTGTCCGGTATTGGAATTGTCGGGCTGACAATCGCCGGATGGCTGGGCGGTGAGCTTGTCTTCAAGCATGGCGTGGCGGTAAGTTCGCCCGCTGCTGCTATACCTGAAAAGCCAGAGACACGTGACCACATTCGCGCGGCGTAGCGTCGCGACACGTGCGGAGAGGGCTGAAGAACCGAATCATCGCGAAGTGCGAACGCCTGCGCGTTAGGCTAAAATCGTTCTCTATGCGCGAGCTTTCGGGTCAACAGGACAAGCTGCTTTCCGATATACAGACTGACGCCTTCGAATATTTCGTGCACGAAGTCAATCCGTCTAACGGGCTGGTGGCCGATTGCACCAAAGAGGGCTGGCCGTCGAGTATTGCCGCGGTGGGTATGGCTCTGTCGGCATGTCCCGTGGGAGTCGAGCGCGGCTTCATCAAACGCGAAGAAGCGATTGAACGCACGTTAAGAAAACTACGTTTCTTTGCCGGCAGCGAACAGAGCAAGAGTCCCGACGCGAGCGGCTACAAAGGCTTCTATTATCACTTCCTCGACATGCAAACGGGCCGGCGCGCGTGGGAGTGCGAGCTGTCAACAATCGATTCAACTTTCCTCTTCGCCGGGATGTTAGTGGCCGCTGCTTATTTCGATCGCGACACGCCGGAAGAAAATGAAATTCGCAAGCTTGCGGACCACCTGTACCAGCGCGCTGATTGGTCCTGGGCGGTCGACGGCGGCATCACGATCACGCACGGATGGAGACCAGAGACCGGTTTTCTGCCTTACCGCTGGCAGGGCTATGACGAATCCACGCTCGCCTATATTCTTGGCCTGGGCTCGCCAACTTTTCCGTTGCCGGTTGAAAGTTATCAGGCCCACGTCGCGAGTTATGAATGGCGAAAGGTCTACGACCACGAGTATCTTTTCGCCGGTCCGCTGTTCACTCATCAGTTTTCTCATATCTGGATCGACTTTCGCGAAATTCAGGATGCGTTCATGCGTGAACACGGTCTGGACTATTTCGAGAACAGCCGGCGCGCGACCTACGCGCAAAGGGAATACGCGCGGCGAAATCCTAACGGCTTTAAAGGCTACAGTGAAGTTTGCTGGGGGCTGACTGCGTGCGAAGGCCCGGGCCCCGCGGAGCTAACCATCGATGGGGCGCGGCGCATCTTCTTTGATTACATCGCGCGCAGCGTGCCTGATGGGCCCGACGACGGCACGCTGGCGCCCTGGGCCGTCGTGGCGTCGTTACCGTTCGCGCCGGAGATCGTCTTACCGGCGCTGGAACATTTTGACGAGATCGAAATCGGCGCCGAGCATCCTTACGGTTTGGAGGCCACGTTCAATCCGACTTTCCCCGAAGAAAGCGGCCGTGGCTGTGGTTGGCTGTCGCCCTGGCACTTTGGAATTAATCAAGGTCCGATGGTGCTCATGATCGAGAACCATCGCACGGATTTTCTCTGGCGCTTGATGCGCGCTTGTCCGTATCTCATCAAAGGCCTCCGCCGCGCGGGATTCACCGGGGGGTGGTTGTGACCTGCAGTTCAGTTTGTGATGCTGGCAGGTGCGACCTGAGCCTCTGCCGGATTAATTGAAGGCCGGGGCGGCTGAGGCGCAAACCTTTCCTTCCAGCGTATTTTTCCCGTTGCCTGCATCACCACAAACAGCGTGAGTATTGAACCGCTGGTAATTGCCAGCCCGGTAAAGCCCTTCAGAAAGAACGCGTAAGAAAACGCGACCAGATAGATGAACTGAGCCAGCGCGGCTTCGCGAGTGGCGAAGCGCGTGCCCACCACCAGACGCAGATACGAAACGACCAGAAAGATCGAGACCGCCGAGCAGATGCCGAACGCCAGATGAATCGAAACGTGATCCACCAGATAAGCCAGGAGCAGATGGAAAGAAAAGAAAGCCGCGGCCAGGAAAAAGTAATTCATCGGATGCAGCTCAACGCCGCGCATCGTAGTAATGATCAGCATCAGAAAGAAAAAGAAAAAGAGCGAAACCGGCGCAAAAAAACTGATGCGGCCCGCCAGCGGACCCGGCTGCAATTTCTCGGGCATAGTCATCGCAATCTGATAGCCGGAAACCAGGTTCTTGTAATTCCAGTCGAGGACCCAGCCATTCGCCGTCTCAGTTTTTTCGGTGGGGGAAAGTGTATTCTCGGGGAAGTCGATATCTTTGAAGTTGGTTGTCATCTTCAAAGAAAAGTCTCGCACCTGGGCGACGTTTGCGGCAGCAGCGGGATTTCCCGCTTCGGCGTTACCAAAGCTGTAGTGCCAATCATTCAGTCCCTGCGATTTGTATCCGACCTTCAGCGTTGCAGTTTTTCCGGCCGCCACCCGCGCCGTGCCGCCGGCGCTGTTCTTTTCGTTCTTCAAAGTAATCGGCACGTCGTCAACCGTAAATACCAGGTCGTCGTAAATCGCCTGAGCGGTGGGAAAGTTCAACGTGAAAGCAATCGTCTGATCTTTATCACTCGGGTTACGAAACGAATACGAACCGTCAAAGCCGACCTTGTACGTGCTGTACCACAGCAGGCCCTTCTGCCGGTGCTCGAGGTTAAGATCGACGTTGAGGTGGCTGCTTTCGAGCGGCAGCAGGTTGGTTATCTTCGCCTGGGTCACAACCTCTTTCGTCTTGCCATTCTCAGTACTTACTTCCTTTTTCGGCACCAGCTCGTCATATGAAGCTACCGGCGGTAACTGATTTTGCGGCGCGCCCCAGGTGGAAGCGACCCGGCCTTCCGATGAACTGTCGGACGAATACGTGCGTTGGAAGATCGTCGTTCCCAGAATGGCCCAGGCAACGGTCGTGCATAAAAAGATGAAAGCGATAGCGGCAATGCGTTTGATCATAGAAGTGCTCCCTGATGTGGATGAGTCTTTGGTTGGTTGGAATGTGAATGGCTCGAACATGTTTATTATTTACTCCATTATCGAATCGGATCGATTTTTGCGGCTACGTGGCTTCCCACAGATACAGGCTGTGCACATCTACATCGGAATTTAATTTTCAACCCATCACGTTGAAATCGCCGATTGCGGCGCCAGCCGCAGATCCATATCCGGAAACGAGCCGCGCCCGAAGAAAACATGCCAGGCGAACGAATTGAGCATGGGCAGGCGCAGCACGGCACATCCCAATTCAACCAACGCCGGCGCTTGCACGTTGGCAATCACTCGTCGCATCCACAGACGCGAAATAAATGGCGCGCGAAACAATTCTCCGGAGTAAGCGGCGAGCACGCCGGTATCACTCGTTTCGAGGTAATTGCCGACAACTCTCGCCGCAAAGGTTGAAAGCCGCAGGCACGGATCAAGTCCGCCCGCGGTAAGCGGGGACACTGCGCCGGCGGCATCTCCGATCAGCAGGCCTCGATCGTTGGCGATGTGTCGCAAGACTCCACCGACCGGGATGCGACCACCACGTCGCTCGATGAGCTTTGCATTCCTTAAATCGACTATGCCGCTGACACTCGCGCGAAATTTGCGCAGGGCTTTCAGCGGATCGAAACGCGCTGCATACCCGCCAACACCGAGGTGAACTTCTTCACCGTCATGTACTAACCAGGCGAGATAGCCAGGAGCCAATCGCGGATCGAGAAAACAATGAAATCGTGGCGGACCATCGAGCGGGATGCCGGTGAGAACTTCTTCGACTCCGACAATCCATTCGCGATTGACTTCCAGTTCTAGGTCGCGTCCCACCCGCGAATTTGCGCCATCGGCGCCAATGATGTAACGGGTCCGCACTGAGCGCGATTGTCCCGAGCCATCAAGCCGAACTATCGTTTGGTCTTTCAGCTTAACGTGCTCAACGTAGCCTGTGGCCGGCATCCACTCCACGCCGGCGCGCACGGCCTGGTTCAGGAATCTCTGATAGAGCAGGCCCATGCGACCCACGCGAAACTCGTCATAAGGGCTGACCAGATCCATGGACCGGCGCCCCGGTGAGTAGAGCGTGACATGACGCACCGGTGGGCCCAGGCAATCCGCGGGCAGAGCAAAATCTTCCAGCGTTCGCCGCACGAAGATTCCAGTGGTGTGAATTGATTGATCGAGGGCAGACTTTCGATCAACCAGGAGAATGCGATAGCCACGCTCGCCCAACAAACGCGCTGCTTGCAGACCCGCCAAACCCGCGCCAACCACAGTCACATCGTAGCTTTCCATCATCTCGGGACCGAGGTTCAGAGTTGGAATCGTGTCTGGCGATGCAGCGGACTGTTCTCGTGACCAATAACGAGATGCGTCTCCCATTCACCTTCATTGATGAGCAGGGTGGACGCCTTTTCATCGGCCGGTAAATCGAAAACGATGTCGGTGGTATAGGATTCGCCGGGCTGCAATGGTGTCACCAGCGACTTGCCGCTGCTTTGCGCAGTATCAAGTGCACGCTGACCATCGTCCGAAGGCGAGTATTTGTTTCCGCGCTCATCAATCAGGGTCAGTACGCGACTATTCGGATACAGCAATCCGTCGCCGCGTCGGATGGAGATGGTCGTCTCGTCAAAGCGCGTCTTAATCGTCACGACGGTGTATGTGCCTTGAGCTGTAGAGGAGGGATTGCCGAGTATCTTTGAGTGGCGCGTATTGGCTATGGAATAAGCGAGGTGGCAGTCAATCTCGCAGAAGTGTTTCTCTTCACCGCGCGCTAAAACTTTTTCATGACTTGCCAAAGAGAAGATCAGAATTGCCGCCAGGTAAGCCCCGGCGATTACCAGCATTGCGAGCAGCGCAAACTTTGCCCGGCCATGCCTGCGCACTACGAGTGATTGAATGAGCACCAGCGCCGCCACGACCAAGAGAAAACCAGACCCCAGGAAGGCCATGACACCGATTGGCGCCAATAGATTCACATTAGTGTTCATCGTAGATTCCCGTTCCGTTGCGTTCAAGCAAAGCGCTTTGTCTGGCAAAGCAGCCGAGTAAAAAAACTACGGCCTTCTCTTATCCCTTTCGCATTTTACCGAGTAGCGCCTCCATGTGATTGAGATACTGTTCCAGCGCCCGGCGCCCGGCCGGCGTCAGACTGTACTCAGTTTTGGGTGTGCGGCCCTCGAAAGACTTCGAACAACTGACGTACCCGGCGTCCTCGAGTTTGCGCGCGTGGACGCTCAAATTGCCGTCGGTTGTCTTGACCGTGTGCTTGAGTTCGTTGAAGGTGAGCGAATCATTGACGGCCAGGGCGCTGATGATTCCGAGGCGCAATCGCTCATGAATCATGCGATCGATATCGTGCGCGCTGTGCGGCGCGCCGCCATGTATGCCGCGCAGCCGTTCCTTCTCGGTTTGTCCTTTTTTTGGCTCGCGCCTGAGCGCTTGGGCCCCTTGAGTTTTAGCCACCGTACTTCCTCGCGATAATTGTTCCGAAAATAATATGCAGACCTCCAAAGCCTGCGGCCATCAGCCAGTTGCCCCACTCACCCGGAGCGAACAGGGTCAACGCGCCCAGGGCCATGAAGCAAAGACCCATGACCGGCACCACGCTGACCGAAAACATTCCGCCGGTCACCACGCCAGTGCCATAAAGCAGCAGCCACATTCCGGGAATGGCCGTGGTCAATCCGGATCGAAACATGACGACGGTGAGAAGGGCGCCCACGATCATCGGCGGCGAAAGGCTGAAAGCGACTTTGCGTCCCGGACCCGAAAGCAAGGGCACTCCCAACGCGCGCGCCTTGCGATCCATCAACCAACCGGCGATCAATAATGAAATGATTGCCTCGGCCAACCAGGCGCCCAGCCACGCGCGGGCAGTGGGCTGACGCGCTGCCACGTAAGCGGCCGCCAGCGCGGTCACGCCAATCGCGACCTGTCCCCAACCCGGCACTGCGGTAAAGGCCGAAGCGCGCTCCATCGTCTCGCGGATGTAGCGCAGGTTGTCCATCGCGCGGTCGTGGAGCGCGGGTGGTTGCTCGGCTGATTTGGCGACTCGAATCATCTTGCCGCTTAACTTATACCCGCTCGTTCTGCCATGTCAAGTACTTTGTGAAGCAAAGGGAGCGGCTTCTCGGTGGACTGAAGCGTCGCGGGTCAAATGGTGTTGGGTGTTTCCGGAGAGACTAGATTGGCGGACTGTCGCCGGCGTCAATCGTTTCGATCAGTTTTCGCCAATCGGACCCGAGCCGGCTTTGCAGAATGCGCACGCAACGGTTCCAGCGCAAAATCGCGTCGTCATTTCCGTGGGGCCTGATGGCTTCGGCTTTTTCAAAGTAATCCAGCGCTTGCTCAAAAAGCGGCGCCACCGTGTACGGCGGACGTCCCACGGCGAGCTGGGCCTTCGCTTGCCGCTCGTGAAGAATGCCGGCGTAATAGAGGCGGTCGTATTCGTTTCCCAAACTCTGGAAAGTATTCTCTGCTTCGCTGTAACGATCAGACGAATTGCCCGTGAATTGGTCGGTGATCGAAAGCCCGAGCAGACGAAGTGCTGTTTGATTTTCAGGATCAGCGGCCAGAATGTCGCGGCAAATCGACTCGGCTTCGCCAGGCTCGTTTAGATTGCGATACAGCTCGGCTTTTGAGATCGCTTCGGGAATGCCGTCTCTCGAGATGGGTTTTAGCTGAAGATCCACGTCACTCTCTCATTAAGACTGTCAGACTTCGACTTCGATGTCCGAACCATCGACGCGAACATTGTATCGGCTTACGCCCTGGCCCGCCGGAGGACCGAGCACCTCACCGGTGGTGACATCAAACACCGCACCGTGCCAGGGACAAGTTACCTCAACACCTTCGACTGCCCCCTCACACAGGGGTCCGCCCACATGGGTACAGTTGTTATCGATGGCGTGAAACGAACCACCGACGTTGAAGAGTGCAATCTCTTTACCGTTGACCTCGACCATCGTCGCCTGGCCGGCCGGAACGTCGTCGGTTCTGGCAACTTTTACAAACTCTGACATCAAATCCTCTCCGAAATTACTGGATCATCGGTCTGTTTGTTCGGCGCTAATTGCCAGGACCATGGGCAAAGGCCTTAACTCGCGCCGCAGCGGATCGAGCGACAGGCCCAGCGCCTCAAGCGTGAAAGCGCCCAGAAGGGTGCTGTCGCCTTCTTCACCGAATATGACATCCGCGCCTCCGACTCGTTCTCCGTATCTGAACAGTGCTATACCCTTCTTGCGAACGATCTTCGATCCGTCAGCCAAACGAAACTGTTGTTCGGTTATTGGACTTATTCCCAGCCGCTCCAAGATCGGCACAGCAACAACAGAATAAATCGCGCCCGAATCGACCAGGAACTCGACCCTTTCGGTAGTGTCGGGCGTAGCGGGATTGCCGACTTCAACTTCCAAAACCGTCAGGCCCATAAGTAACTCCTTTGATAATCTATTTCAGTGGAATCGCCGGCGACCGCTTAAGAGTGCGGCTTGCAGGATCGATCGCGATCCCAACTGATTCCAGCGCTGTAACCCCCAGGATAGGTTCGACACCATCGGGACCGAAGATCACACGTCCCGCTGTTATCTCTCCCATGAACGCTATCTCGACGAGCCCAAACGAATACTCTTCGACTCGCCCGTTCGCCAGTTCGTAAGTGTCCTGCCAACCTCCCGCACGCCGATCTTTTTCAGCTCCGAAGCTGATGCAAGACAATCTGTAGCATCAGTATCTACGAGAAAATCGGCCTCGTAACTTCCGTTCGACGCGTCAACACCCTTCAAAGCGACCGTGACGTGAGTAAGCCCCATAGAACGAGCTTACCAACAGCCATTCGGGTGGACAAGCAGCCCGACGTGATCAACTTCGCTTCTTACCCGACAGCTTTCGCAGAAACCAGCGCACCGGATCGTAAAAGTCATCAATCACACGCTCTTTCAGTGGAATGATTGCGTTGTCGGTGATGTGAATGTCCTCCGGGCAAACTTCGGTGCAGCACTTGGTTATGTTGCAGAGTCCGATGCCGAGGTCATCTTTCAGCAACTCGGAGCGATTCAAAGCATCCAGTGGATGCATTTCCAAACCGGCGATGCGCACAAAGAAGCGTGGGCCGCCGAACTCCTCAACCTTCTCGTGATCGCGCAAGACGTGGCAGACATTCTGGCAAAGAAAGCACTCAATGCATTTGCGAAACTCCTGAACGCGATCGACTTCGCGCTGATCCATTTTCCATTCGACGTTCGGCCGCGGGGTGAACGGCGGGATCTTCTTATTGACGCGGTAGTTCCACGAGACGTCGGTAACCAGATCCTTGAGCACCGGAAAGCTCTTCATCGGCTGCACGGTGATCGGTTGGTCCAGCGGCAAAGCGTCGAGACGCGTTTTGCAGGTTAGACGCGGGCGACCGTTGACTTCCGCGGAGCACGAACCGCATTTGCCGGCTTTGCAGTTCCAGCGCACGGCGAGATCCGGCGCATGATGAGCCTGGATGTAATGCAGCGCATCCAGCACAACCATGCCCGGCGCGATCGGTACCTGGTATTCGACCAACTCGCCCTGGCTGCTATCCCCGCGAAAGATTTTGAAGGTTGCGTCAGGCATAAGAGAACAAAAACTAATTCACCACGGAGACACGGAGAACACGGAGTTAATGAACCAGTCTGCGAATTCCACTCTTGAGAACCACGACGTTGAAGTTAATCAATAAACCTATCTTCACGCCAGTGAGTTTCAAATAAGTCAGCAGCTGCGCCTCGTGGATTGGCGCAAGCGCTTCGACTGATTTGATCTCGATAATTACCAAACCGGCAACTATCAAGTCTATACGGTAACCGCATTCTAGCCTGACACCCTTATACTCCAGGGGCAAAGGTTTCTCGTATTCAAATTGAATACCTCTAAGTTCTAGTTCACGAGCTAAGCATGCTTGATATGTCGATTCCAGCAATCCCGGGCCGAGTTGTCGATGCACTTCAATTGCTGCTCCAATAATCTCACCAGTCAGTCTTTCTTCGTAAAGTTCGCCCTGAGGTTACATGGTAGGAGTTCCGCCTCTCGCCTCGGTTCGCTTCTCTCCGTGTCCTCCGTGTCTCCGTGGTGAATGATCACTTTTCTTCCAGGATCGCCCGAAGATCGGAAGGCACTTCTGTGATCGGACTGTGACTCAACCGCATCTCCTCCCCATCGCGCGCAATAATGTTATTCAACTTACTCCACTGCTCGTCATACTGCGGAAAGTCGATGCGGCTATGAGCGCCGCGGCTTTCTTTACGTTCCAGGGCGCTCAGCGCCACCGCTTCCGAAACCGTCATCATTGATTTCAAGTCACGCCCCAGATGCCATCCGGGATTAAACAGCCGCGAGCCGTCAACGCGAACATGAGCGGCCCGTTGTTTCAACTTCTGAATCTCGTCCAGGCCGCGTGTCAGATCTGCTTCACTTCGAAAGATGCCCACGTAGTTCTGCATCGCTTCCTGCAAATCACGATGCACGTCATACGGACTGTCACCTTCGCTTCGCTCAAACGGCTCCAGCATTTCCCGCGTCGCTTCGTCCACCTGCGCTTCGTCCACCGCCGACGCGCCGGCTTGCTTCGCGTGTTCCGCTGCCGCCAACCCAGCGCGACGACCGAATACGAGCAAATCCGAAAGCGAGTTTCCGCCCAGCCGGTTTGCACCATGCAGACCGGCCGCAGCTTCGCCCGCGGCGAATAGTCCAGGGACATTTGATTGTGCGGTCTCAGCATTCACGCGAATTCCGCCCATCATGTAATGACAGGTGGGGCCAACTTCCATCGGCCCTTTGGTAATGTCCACGTCGGCGAGTTCGCGAAACTGGTGATACATGCTCGGCAGTTTCTTCTTCACATATTCAGCCGGCTTGTGCGAGATATCGAGATACGCGCCGCCGTGCTCCGTGCCGCGACCTTCCTTCGCTTCGGTATAGATCGCGCGCGCCACCACGTCACGCGTCGAGAGATCCAATCGTTCGGGATCATAGCGTTCCATGAAGCGCTCGCCATCCTTATTGCGCAGGATACCGCCTTCGCCGCGCACCGCTTCGGTGACCAGGATGCCTTGCACGCCTGGCGGCCAAACCATTCCCGTCGGATGAAACTGGACGAACTCCATGTCCATTAATTCGGCGCCTGCGTCGTAAGCCAGGGCCATACCGTCGCCGGTGTACTCCCACGAATTGGAAGTGATGCGCCAGGCTTTGCCGATACCGCCGGTGGCAATCACGACCGACTTTGCTTTGAAAACTACGAACCGGCCAGTCTCTCGCCAGTACCCGAAAGCGCCGGTCACCCGATCACCGTCTTTCAGCAAGCGAGTGATCGCGCACTCCATGTAAACGTCGATGCCCTGGTGCACGCCGCGATCCTGCAACGTCCGAATCATTTCCAGTCCGGTGCGATCGCCCACGTGACAGAGTCTCTTGAAAGTGTGGCCACCAAAAGCGCGCTGCAAAATATCTCCATCGGCAGTCCGGTCAAAAAGCGCGCCCCACTGTTCCAACTCACGAACTCGTTCAGGACTCTCCTGCGCATGAATTTGGGCCATGCGCCAGTTGTTAAGAAACTTTCCACCGCGCATCGTGTCGCGAAAGTGCGTGCGCCAGTCATCAGCTCGATCGACATTCGACATCGCGGCGGCGATCCCGCCCTCAGCCATCACCGTATGCGCTTTGCCGAGCAGCGACTTGCACACGACGCCCACGCGCGCGCCCTGGGCCAGCGCTTCAATTGCCGCGCGCAACCCGGCGCCACCCGCGCCGATGATCAAAACGTCGTGTTCGTGGGTTTCGTATTTTTCGGTCACAGTAATCTCAAGTCGGTGATCGCACCGGACGCAACCAGGCGCACGTACAGGTCGGCTAAACCAACCGAGAACAAGCTCAGCCACGCGAACAGCATGTGACGCGCGTTAAGAAAAGAAACCCCGCGCCAGGCGCCGTGTCTGGGTCCGCCGGCAACTACGCACGAGAAGCAATCGACGTTGCCGCCGATGATGTGTCTCAGCGAATGACACGACAAGGTGTAGCCGGAAAGCAGAACGATGTTCGCGAGTAGCACGAGCGATCCGACGCCAATGCCGAAGTGTTTACCCGTCGGCGAGTCAAACCAAAAGGCCGTGATCGCGTCGTACCAGAGAATCCCTAAAAAGACGATGGCGACGTAAAGAAAGTAGCGATGGAGATTTTGGAGAATGAACGGAAACCTGGTCTCGCCGCTGTAACGATGAGCGTGCGACTCGCCCACGGCACATCCCGGCGGATCAAGAAAGAAAGCGCGATAGTAAGCTTTACGGTAGTAATAACAGGTGGCGCGAAAACCCAGCGGCGCCCACAGAATCAGAATTGCCGGTGACAACGGCCACCATTTCGGTTTGATTAAGGGCGAGT
This sequence comes from Pyrinomonadaceae bacterium, assembly GCA_035317005.1. Lineage (GTDB taxonomy): Bacteria > Acidobacteriota > Blastocatellia > Pyrinomonadales > Pyrinomonadaceae > UBA11740. The sequence goes on from DATHHW010000140.1 coordinate 267,049, forward strand.
AGAACGGCGAAAGGTAGGGGCCAAACTCAAAAAAGTTATTTTCAAAAGTCCGCCAGGTTGCATAGACGCTGAACGCTCCGAGCACCAGCACTACCGGAATCAACTCGACCCACCACGCATCACGGCGTGCTGTGGCGCCAAAACCGCTGCGTGCCAGTGTGCTTCTGGATTGAGCCATGGAATCGGCGGAACTGAAGCTCCTTAAGTGAAAGCGTATTCTAGCATCGACATCTCCCAGCGCAACTCTGTTTCAAGATTTCCGCCGTGTTCTCCGTGTCTCCGTGGTAAAAATCAATTTAATAAATCCCACCACGGAGACATGGAGACACGCGCAGCGCCGAGAGAATGCGCGGAGTTAAGGCACCAGCACGACTTTGCCGATGTTTTTCCGCGCCTCGATGTAGCGATGTGCTTCGGCGACTTGATCAAATGGGAAAGCGCGATCCACGTAAGGCTGGATCCACCCTTCGTAAATTCCGCGGACGATCTGCTGGGTCCAATCAGCGACCTTCTCCCCTTCGCCCCACATATGCCCCAAATTCAACCCGAATACGCCTCGATTTCGATTCATTAGCGCCAGCGGATGGAATTTCGGAGTCTGCGCCAAAGCTTTCAAGGCCCGCAACTTTCCGCGAATTCCTGAAGCCGACGCTGTGGACATGCCAAAGACTCCCATGCGGCCGGTAGTTCGCAGAGCACGATAACTCTTCTTCCAGCTCGACCCGCCGAGGGGATCTATAACTAACTCGACCCCACGATTGCCGGTCAAATCCATCAGCACCGGGAACCAATCCTGTCCGCGATAATCGATCGCGTGGTCCAGTCCGCGCTGCTTTAGAAACTCGTGCTTCCCGGTGCTGGCAGTGCCGTAGGTCTTCGCGCCGATATGTTTGGCGATATCCAATGCCGCCAGGCCCACGCCGCCGCCGGCGTTATGAATCAACACCGCCTCGTCCTTCTGCAATCCACCCATCGTCACCAAAAGCGCCCAGGCCGTCAGGTAATTCACAGGGATTGCGGCGCCTTGTTCGAAGCTTAGCTGTTCAGGCTTTTCAAATATCTGTCTGAGCGGAACGACGACGAGTTCGGCTTGCCCGCCGAAATGCGTCATGGCGATCACTGGTTTGCCGATCAGCGCTGGATCGACTTCATCACCAACGGCTTCAACTAAGCCGGAAACTTCATAACCCACCACACAGGGTTTCGGCGGAGCATCGGGATACAGACCCTGCCGCGCGAGGATGTCTGCAAAGTTCAACCCGGCGGCTTTGACGCGGATCAGGACCTCGCCCTTGCCCGCCACAGGATCAGGACGCGTTTCGACTTTCAAGACGTCGACATCGCCGTTGCGGGTGGTAACGATTGCACGCATGCATTCTCAGATAAAGGAAACACTTGCCGGATCAAAAAATTAATCAGCTCATCAATATTCTGTTTAGCTCTCCCTTGACTCCCATAGGATCACGATCCAATGACTCTTTATCCATGTCTAATACGCAATTGATTACATCATCCCAAGAGTTGATTTCTTTCATTATTTCGTCGATGGATTCCATTTTCTCCATGATCGCATCTGATTCGTCGTTATCGATTCCGAGGTTCAGGTTAGTAAGTTCGAGGTTCATTTTCGCTCCGAGTCTTGTAAAAATAACGGCTCTCCATAATTCCTCCTCTGAATAATGAGGAAGGTCGCGTCGGAGTTGATCGCGAGTCGTTTCCTGGGCCTTAATGACAGCCCACTTTGTGCCACCAATCAACACCATGAACACGTCATCATCATCTACCTCAAGACTTCTCCTGAATTCATCCAGCCGTTTTACCTTACTCTTTGGAGGGCGCAGATGCGGCGGTAACGCCCGATACCAAGCTGGACTCTTGAAGAAGATCATCGTGAGAATTCCGAATTTTGGTTACACAGATTAAAGGGGAGTTCTGATTAAGACTCGATTCTATCCGTGCTCTTCTGCTCGCCTCGGAGAGGCGAAATGTTTATAGCCCGGCCTGCGCCATATGGCCCCCGCTCCGTAGGAGCGGAGCGTTGTCGCGCTCCTACGGAGCGCAGAAAACAAATCACGCTGCTAGAGCTATAAACATTTTGCTCCTACGGAGCCTCGCAAATATGACTAACGGACGAATCGACAGGTCATAGGTAAAGCTCATGTTTCGACCTCATCAGAGCTTTCTAAAGCCTATGCTAATTCAGTTCACGCCTGCTCCGCCGTCTTCGTCTGTGGCTTGTTCGGCTGCGGCACGACGCGCAGGTAAGGCTTCAGAGTTTTCCACCCGCCGGGAAACTTCTCTTTCGCTGCCTCATCGCTAAGCGAGGGCACGATGATCACGTCGTCGCCGTCTTTCCAGTTCACGGGCGTGGCCACACTGTAACCCGCCGTCAACTGTAACGAATCGATCACGCGCAGGATCTCGTCAAAGTTTCGGCCGGTGCTGGCCGGATACGTTATCATCAACTTGACCTTCTTGTCAGGCCCGATGATGAACACCGAGCGCACCGTAAACACATCGCTAATCTCGGGATGGATCATATCGTAAAGCTCGGCGACTTTGTGATCCGGATCGGCGATGACCGGAAAGTTGAGCGCCGTTCCCTGTGTCTCGCGAATGTCCTCAGCCCAGCGCTTGTGCGAGTCGGTCTGGTCCACGCTCAGCCCGACCACTTTGACGTTGCGCTTGTCGAATTCCGGTTTCAGCCGCGCGCACTCACCCAGTTCAGTGGTGCAGACCGGAGTGAAATCTTTTGGATGAGAAAACAAGACTGCCCAGCTATTGCCAATCCATTCATGAAAACTGATTGGTCCTTCGGTGGTGTCAGCGTTAAAGTCCGGCGCTATGTCGCCTAAACGTAATGCCATGATTGGTACTCCTTTTTCTTTTGGAAGTCAGCTAGACCCCGGGAGGTCACTTCGAACCCGTTAAATTGTTTTGGTTTGACTGAGCGACTTTTATATCTAAACAGCAGGCAAGTCAAGGTAAGACCGATAGCCTGCGTAATGTCTTGCACTACTGGCCGCAGGGCGGCCAAATGTTTATAGCCCAAGGTCGCCGGAAAGCTTCTTAGCTCCAGAGGAGCGCAATGTGCTTCTCAAACAAAGCCAACGTTTCGCTCCTCAGGGATGGTGTCCTGATTCGGGTTTCGTGCCTTATTCCGTTTGGCCAAGAACGATCCACTAAATCACACGAAATAGCACGAACAGACTACTTGAGCTTCGTGTGAATTCGTGGATCGCTCTCTAAATTTGGCAAGGGCAATCTCTCAAATTGACACGACTCTCCTCAGGAGCTTCAACGTTCTCTGGGTCGTGGCTCTATAAACATTTGGTCCCTCCGGGACTGAAGACTACAGCAACCGAAAACTAGACAGACTTGTTCGTTAGTTCGCGGCACTAAATCGCAACGACGGCAATCTTGCTTTTATTGGCCAGACCCAACATTTCTTCCCGGTCGAAGATCAGTGTCTTGCCGGCGGTCAGACAGAGACAGGTCGCGCCCGCTTCGATCATGGCTTCAATGGTAGGCAGGCCGACCACCGGAACATCAAACCGCATGTCCTGATCAGGTTTGGCTATTTTGACGACGGTCAGCCGGCTGCGCACCAGTTGGCCCGCCCGGCGAATCACCGCGTCGGTGCCTTCCATGGCTTCGATGGCGACGCAGGCGCGATCCCGCACGACGATCGTCTGGCCCAAATCCAGCCGCGCGATTTCGTTCGCTATCTCGAGACCATATTCGATATCAGCGCGCTCGCGCTCGTCTGGTTTGCGCTTGCTTAGATTGCCTGTTTCAGGAAGCTGGTCTTTGAGGAAGTAGGTTGAATCGATCAACTCAATGCCTTCGCTGGCGAGCTCACTAGCGACCGCGCCAATCAGCGTGTCGGTGTTGCGGCGCGGCAGCCTTAAGAGCATTTTCAACATTCGCACGTCAGGAATTGCGCGACTGAAGATCTGCACGTGTTTGACCTGGCCGGCCATGATCGCTTTGTCGACGCCTGCGGCTTTGAAAAAACGAAGCATTTTTCCGAGCTGGCCGATGCCCACCCACGTCAGACGTTCAGCCAGGCGTTCTATGTCGGGATCGGTTTCTTCGCGAATGGCGGCCACCGACACGGACACGCCCGCGCGTTTTGCCCCTTCAAGCACGAGGAAGGGAAACCTGCCGTTGCCCGCGATTAGACCAAGCTTCATAGCCTTCGATTAGCTCTTGGGTGATTCGAGGTGATTTAACGCAGAGGACGCGGAGGGTTTCGCAAAGGAAGCAGAGTGAAAACGCTTTGCGTTCCTCTGCGATTTCCTCCGTGTCCTCTGCGGTTAGAATTTTACTTCACTACACCTCGCTGCGAAGTCTCAACAAATCGGACCAGCTCATCGACTTCTTCTGAATTCTTGATCTCTTCGCGAATCCGATCGAGTGCCTGGGTCGTATTGAGCTTCGCAGACAGCAACAGATGAAATGCGTGGTGGAGCGCGGCAATCGTCTCGCGCGAATGGCCGCGGCGACGGACGCCGACTTTGTTTAGTCCGTAGCATTTCGCGTGATTGCCCACCGTGAGCGCAAACGGCAGAGCGTCTTTCACCACCACCGAATAGCCGCCGACGTAAGCCTCGCGCCCAACGCGACAGAACTGATGCACGCCCGAATAGGCGCCAATGTTCGCTCCGTCCGCGACGATAACATGTCCGGCGAGCGTCGCAGCGTTCGCCATGATTACCTGATTACCAAGAAGGCAATCATGCGCGATGTGCGCCTGGGCCATGATGAAGCAGTCGTCGCCGGTTTTCGTGATCCCGCCACCGCCCGAGGTGCCGCGATGAATCGTCACGAACTCGCGGATCCGATTGCGCCGGCCGATTTCGGTTTCCGAAGACTCGCCGGCAAACTTCAGATCCTGCGGCGGTAAACCAATCGAGACAAACGGGAAAATGTGCGTTTCATCGCCAATCCGAGTGCGGCCGTCGATGACACAATGGCCGTGGATCTCTACCCTTTCGCCCAATACCACTTCATCGCCGATTACGGCAAATGGGCCGATGCGGCAGCCCGGTCCGATCTGGGCATTTGGACTAACGACCGCGGTGGAATGGATCTGCATTGAGGATTCCTGACGCGCGTGACTTTGAATAGACGGAGCGCTCATAGCGTAGAAGTGGGGCGGTCGGCGATTACGCTCATGAGTTCAGCGTCGGCGCAAAGTTGCCCGTCGACCCTTGCTTCACCGCGCATCCGCTGAATGCGCGGGCCGAATCGAAGGGCCGTAACTTCCAGCACCAGGGTATCGCCCGGGGTGACGGGCCGGCGAAAACGCGCTTCTTTGATGCCGGTGAAGAGCACCAGCTTCTGGTCGCGATCGGCAATCTCGCGCAGCGCCAGAATAGCGCCGCATTGTGCCAGCGCCTCGATCACCAACACGCCGGGCATTACCGGCGCACCGGGAAAATGGCCCTGGAAAAAAGATTCGTTAATGCTGACTTGCTTAATCCCGACGATGCGCTGAAGCGGAGTCAATTCTATGATCCGATCAACCAGCAAGAACGGATAACGATGCGGCAAAAGTTTTTTGATGCCTTCGGAATCGAGGACCGTTTCCATGAGCTTCTCAGAAATTAAGACGTGGCTAGAACGTGGGTCGAGCTGGCGCTAAATCACTTTGGTGGCGTCACCTGGGCCGTCACTGGATTCTTCAGATTGTACTCGCTAATGAATGCCCGGGTAATATCCATGCTCTCGGCAACATAGAGAATCGGTGTCTGACTGCCATCGATGATCATTGTGATACCGTGAGCTTTGGCGTACGCGTCCAAAGCCTTGCTGACTTCGTCCTGCAGCGGTGAGAACAAATCCTGATAGCGCTTTTGATATTGCGCCTTGGCGTCCTCCCCCTTGCGAGTGTATTCCCTCTTTTGCTGATCCAGCGTGTCGATCTTTGCCTGGATTTGGGCCGGAGTTGCGCCGCCCGCTTGCTGGAGCCTGGTGACTTCGTCCTGCAGCGTCTTGAGCCGCTGCGCGGTCTGGTTTAGATCGTCCTGTATTTTTTGAAACTCGCCGTTAAGTTTAGTTAAAGTAATGGTAAAGCGCGCGATGCCGGTCTTTGGATCCTGAAACTCTACTGAGTAAATCACAGCCATCTTACTCACCGGCACGTTGGCAGTGGATGGGGTAGCGGGCGCCTGGGGTCGCGGTTGAGTTGCCGTTCCCTGCGCGACCGCGGGGGCAGCGGAAAAGCACGCGACGAGCGTGAATACAACGGTTAAAGTAGCTCTCTTCATTGGTTGCAAAGCTCCAGCCTGCAAGTCGAAAGATGCGGAGACGCGCGCTCACGGCCGCACCTCCGCATCATCATAGCTTCGTCAAAATACCAGCAGTTATTCCGGCGGCGTCAACGACGCGGTCGCGGGATTCTTGCTATTGAACTCAGTAATGAAAGGCCTGGTGATATCCAGCGACTCTGAGGCGCTCACGATGCCCTGGATTTTGGTCACATCCAGGATCAGGGTGATGCCGTGGGCCTTCGCATAAGCATCCAGGGCCTTGCCAATATCGTCATAGATCGGTCCCAGCACGTCTTGCATCTTCTTCGTATAAGCCGCTTGCGCATCCTCGCCTTTGCGTTTGAACTCAGTCTTCATCCCTTCAATCTTGTCCTGCTGCTGCTGGGAAACCTTCGCGTCCTGAAGCGGCGCAGCTTTAGCGAGATCGGCGGTCGCCTTTTCAATCTGTTGCTGCAATGTCTGCAAGTCAGTCCGCCGCGGCTGAAACTCGCCGTCGAGGCGCTTCATCGCGCTAACTAAACGAGATATGCCGGTCTTTTCGTCTGCGAACTCGTCGGTGTTGACCAGAGCGATCTTGGTTTCGGGTACGTTACCGGTCTGGTTAGAGGGCGCGGTGTTAGCCGGGGTTGTGGGTTTTACCTGGGCCGAAACTGATCCTGCGCTAATCGCCGCTAAGAAAGCGACTGCGGCTATCGCACGAAATATCTTCATGACTTTGTTTGTACTACTCCTTAATTTGAGAGGCGCCTTGATTCAACCTGTTAGTTGTTCAGGCCGCCTGTTTGGTTTGCTTGATTGAAGACCCGCCCTCGGTTTCGGCCAGTTGTCTAGAAAGTGCGGCCTACGCTGAACCGGAAGACGCTCTTTTTCTCGTTAAAGAAGAATGGAAAACCATCAATGATTTGGTTTTGCCGCGCGTTGGGATTATAAGCATAAATAAGCCGAAAAGGCACGTTGAGAATCGGTATCTGGAAGCGGACCTCAGCGCCCATACTGGTTCTGATGTCGGTGAACTTCGAGAACAGACTTTGACTCAGGCGGACCACGGTATTTGTTTGCGCTTCGCCACGCATGAACACCGGGAAAAAGCCAAACGGCAGACCTGTGCTGCCGACTGGCCCCTGGCCCAGGGCTTGATCGAGTTCCGCCTGGGTGACAATGCGGTTGTCGCGCGCCACCAGCGCATCAAAGACTACGTTATAAGCCAGGTTCGAGAAGTTTCCGCACGCGGCCAGCGAATTGAGGCTCACGCGCGCCGCCCCGTTACCAGCTCCGGCAGACGAATCCAGACGAGGACATCGGACCGAACCAACCGTTGCCAGGAATGGTTGGTCGGCGAGGAACTCGCTCGAGTACGTTTGTGTACCTTTTGAGCGAAGGTTAAAAGAAGATCCGATATCCACGAATAGCGCGCTACTCACCGTATTTCCCAGGATCGGGATCCGATATTCGAAGTTTCCCAGCACCTGCGTGTCGCCACCGGTCGCCGTATAAGCCCGCGACAATTGCGCGACATTGCTTCCGGTGGGGCCGGTGAAAGTTCCAATACTCGCCAGCGACTGCGACAAGCCGGGAACCGGAGAGGGCGTTCCCGACGGATTCGTTGCCACCACTACATTCCGGGAAGTGACATAGTTGTCCAACGGTGTGACCGGACTAATGGATCGGACGTTGTACCCTCGAATCGTGAACTCGTCGCCGAGGAAGAAGCGTTCGTAAATGGGCACTCCAGCGACGAAGGCCAGCGAGTTCGCGTTTCTTACTACGGACGAAGTAGCAAAACTACCCGTTGTTCCAGCCAAAATACGGAAGCCAAAAACCTGCGGGTGATCGGACCTCTTGTTCCGAATCGGATAAAATTGAGTGAACTCGAGCGTAGGCTGATACGTGCGCACGTCACCGCCGAGTCCGGCGAGGCCCACCGACATTGATAATGATCGTCCCGCGGTGGGATCGATACTTCCGTTGCGAGTGTCGTATACGAACGAGCCGGTCACCCGACTGCTCAGAATGTTAGGCTGACTGTAAATCACCGGGATAAACTGATCCGCCGTACCAGTGGTGTTTACGACCGGCTGCTTAACGCTCGATCGCGCGAGTTGATACGAAAGACCAACGCGCGAAAACTGAGTGAACGGCCGCTTGCGGTAAAACTCTGACAGTGGCGCGCTGAGAAAAAGCGAACCGCCCAGCGAATTGCGAGTGAAGAGATTCTCCTCATTCGTGTTAAGGAAACCCAAAGTCGAACCCAACGCTCCCTGCTGCGCGGCAGTGTTTGAGGACAGGAATGTTCCTTCTCCGAAAAACTTCTGCGAATAGGCAAATACGGTAAAGCCGGCGGTAATCGGCCGATTTCTTATGTAGGGCTCAGTAAAGGAAAACTGGAAGGAGCGCTGACGGTTACCGCCCGCCAGACTGAGAGAGAGAACCTCGCCGCGTCCAAACAGGTTATTGGTTGAATAATCAAGGCCGAAAAAGGATCCGCCAATACCGGAGATACCACCGTTAAAGGAAATCTGCTGGCGTCCTTTCTCTGACACCTTTACGGTGACATCGACCAGTCCCTCTTCTTCGTTGGTGCGATAGTCGGCGTCCTTTTCTTTATCAATCGGATTGAAGTAACCGAGCTGGTTTAGCCGCGTGACCGAATACTCGAACATGGTCTGGTTATAAATGTCCCCTTCGTTCATGAGCACTTCGCGGCGTAGTACGTTGTCGCGCGTGAACGTATTGCCGGTGAACTCCAATCGGCGCAGCGTAAACTGTTTTCCTTCGTCGATCGTCACCACAAAGTCAGCGACGCCCTCGTTGGGATTCTGCGGATTGTCTTTGAACGTGGGCGTGATTTCGGCTGTGTACTGGATGAACCCCTGCGCGCCATAGTACTTCTTGAGATTTTCATATAGCGCTTTGCTAAGGGCCTCTCCGTTGGCGATCTCGCCTTTTTGCAAACCGATGATTGCCTTGATTGCCTGTTCCGAGAAGATCGAGTTACCTTCGACCTTCAAATCGCCGAGGCGATAGAGCTTGCCGTCGATGATCGGGACCGTAATCTTCAGCGTGTCGTCAACCGACGATAGAAAAGGCAGCGGCAGGATGGGAAAGCCGGTGCGCCTGGGTCCCAGGCCGGTAATGATCGGCTCACCGTGACGGGCTTGCAGATAGCCCTTCGACTTCATGTAGTTGTCTACCTGGTGGAGATCGTATTCCAGCTTTTGGCGATCGAGGATGTCCTGTTCCTTAAAGCGCGAGATCAACCCGGCCTCTTTGACATACTTCATGTGATCGCGCAGTTTGCTGCTCTTGAAGACCTTGCTGCCGGTAAACTCAATCTCAGCCACGCGCACGCGCGGGCCTTCGGTGATCTGGAAGGTAATGGCCACCGAGGTGGCCGACACGTTCTCTCTGCCTTCGGCGATGGTGGCGTTGGGATGGCCCTTGGCCGCCAACAATTCTTTCAACACCCGCATCGCGTTGCGAACCTTAACCGGATCATAAATAGCTTCTTTTGAGACGCCGACGCGCCGCTCACGGAAAGTCTTCAGGGCGTCTGATTCCGAAACGCTCTTCAGCCCGTCAAACTGAATGTCGCGAATGATCGGCAGCTCTTTGACCCAGAAGGTCACCCTGATGCCGCCACGAGCAGCCTCTTCGATCGTTACGCGTGTTTCGGTTTTTTCAAAAAAGCCGAGCCCATTGAGAGTCTGTAAGTCTCGGGCGGCCTGTTCTGGATTGTAGGTGTCACCCTGGCGAGTCTGGATCCAGTAAAGGATGTCCTCTTTGCGCAGACGACGATTGCCCTGGATATCGACTTCTTCCACTACTCGCGGCTGCGGTTGCTGGGCCCGCGTGCGAGTAGCCACAAAAAAAGAGGAGATGCCAATGGCGATGCTCAGGACGGCGAGCCAAACAACGCGATAAGAGTGCATAAGTGACGGTTCCCTTGGAGGCTTCTCCCGGGAATATACTCAACGTATGAAAAGTTAAGCGCTTACTTCAGGAAAACCGTAACACAAACTCGCCGCGGTTGCGCTTCTGGGGAGCACCTTTGATTCACCGCAGCCTCCACCCGTTGCCAGTTTTCGATTTAGCAAAGTGGCGCATTATACCGGGAAAATAAAGCCAAAGTCCAAAACGCAAGGGCTCCGGGGTGGAATTATTTAGATTTGGCTACGGGGGTTTGGATGGGCGTTTACGGGGTGAGCACTAAATCGCTCGTCTGCTCGAGGCCGGTTTCATCGATGGTGATCGAGCGGAAGTTCAACTCAACGCCATCAACGAACATCTCGACCAGGGAAGCTTCGCCCAGGTGACCCTGGATCAATGCTTCTGAGAGAGGATCTTCAACATACTTTTGCAGGGCCCGGCGCAAGGGACGCGCGCCATAGGATCGGTCGGCGCAGGTCTTGTCGAGGATCCAGCGTTTAGCGTCATCACTCAGGCGCACAATAAAGCCGTGATTGGACATCGTCCCGTTGATCTGATCCACCTGCAACTGGAGCACGTCCAGCAATTCTTCATCGCCTAATTCATCAAAGATAATGATCTCGTCCAACCGGTTGACGAATTCAGGATTGAAAGTCTGGCGGACGGCGGTCATGACCATCTCTTCCAACTTGGTATGCGAGATATCGGCTGAACCCTGGAATCCCATGGCGCCTTTCTTCATGATAAAGCGCGCGCCAATATTGGAAGTCATGATGATGATCGCGTTCTTGAAGTCAATCGTGTTTCCGAGGGCGTCGGTAAGAATGCCATCCTCGAAAACCTGCAGCAGGACATTGAAGATATCAGGATGCGCTTTTTCTATCTCATCAAACAGGAGCACGGCGTAAGGAGAGCGCTTCACCCGTTCGGTCAACTGTCCGCCTTCTTCATGTCCGACGTACCCCGGCGGCGATCCAATCAACTTCGACACCGAATGTTTTTCCATAAACTCGGACATATCAAAGCGAATCATCGACCGCTCAGTTCCGAACAGGAAATGCGCCAGCGAGCGGGCCACTTCTGTCTTGCCGACCCCGGTCGGTCCCAGGAAAAGAAACGATCCCACCGGCCGGTGCGGATTCTTCAGCCCAGCGCGTGAACGTCGAATAGCGCGCGCCAGCGCCGAGATGGCCGGCCGCTGAGAAATCACGCGCTTGTGCAGTTCGGCCTCAATGCGCAGCAGCTTCAGCGATTCACCTTCTTTGAGAGAGGTGATCGGGATTCCAGTCCAGCGGGCAATGACCTCTTCGACATCCGTCCGGGTCACTTCAGCGACTACAATCGCGTCTTCGTCGTCCTCGATCGGCGCTTGGGCCCGGCCATAGGTGGCGCGCTCCCATTCCGTCAAGGACGCGGTGAGCGCGTCGAGATTGCCTTGCTCGGCGCGCACACGCAGCTTGACGCGCGCGCCCGCCTCATCAATCACGTCGATTGCTTTGTCAGGCAGGAAACGATCCGGAATGTAGCGGGTGGATTGAATCACCGCGGCTTCCAAAGCCTGCTGCGTATAGCGCACCTGATGAAAACTTTCGTAGCGTTCGCGCACGCCTTCGAGGATCTTGATCGCTTCCGCTTCCGACGGTGGCGGCACTTTGACCGACTGAAAACGGCGTTCGAGCGAACGATCCTTTTCGATTGATTTGCGAAACTCGGCCGGCGTGGTGGCGCCGATACATTGAATCTCGCCGCGCGACAACGCAGGCTTCAAGATGTTCGCGGCATCGAGCGAGCCTTCCGCCGAGCCCGCCCCGACCAGCGTGTGCAGTTCATCAATGAAGACGATGTACTGGGGATTATCGATCAGCTCGCGCATGATCTGTTTCAGGCGCTCTTCGAACTGGCCGCGATATTTTGTGCCGGCGACGATCAGGCTGATATCGAGCGAGAGAATACGTTTGTTCGCCAGAAACGAAGGCACTTCGTCGCGCACGATGCGCTGGGCCAGACCTTCGACGATAGCGGTCTTGCCGACGCCGGGCTCTCCGATTAGCACTGGATTGTTCTTGGTGCGGCGACAGAGAATTTGCACCAGCCGCTCGATCTCGGCGTCGCGTCCGATCAAAGGATCGAGCCGATCATTTGAAGCATCTTCGGTCAGGTCGCGGGAAAACTCGAGCAGGTGCGGAATGTCCTTGCGGTTGCGCGCATCGGCCCCGGTCTGCCGAGCAATTTCGTCCCGCACCGCGGCCAGACGCAGTCCGCGTTCGAACAAAATCTGCGCGGCCATTGAGCGCTCTTCGCGCAAAAGGCCCAGCAGCAAGTGTTCAGTACCGATGTGCCGATGTTGGAGCCGATCGGATTCTTCGTGCGAATAATGCAGAACACGTTTGGTTTCGGGAGCCAGCGGCAGCTCGACCGAAGTTGGAATCCGTTCGCGCAGCAGCGTGCGGCCCTCGATCTCTCTTCTAATAGATTCAATCGTGATCTGCGCTCGCGGGAAAAAGCGGCCCGTTAAAGTCTTGTCTTCACGCATGAGGCCCAGCAGGAGATGCTCTGGCTCAATCGCGGGCGCGCCGAATTGCGACGCCTCGTAGCGTGCAAAGAAAATTACCCGTCGCGCTTTTTCAGTGTAGCGTTCGAACATTCGATTCGATCAAACTGTCTATGATTGCCGGGGCAATGCAAACTGAAACCATCAACGCGCGGGCATTATAGCGCAATGCGCAAAAGGTAAGAAGCTTAAGTTTGGGTGACCAGCAATTCTTGATTTAGCCGCGCCGGAATACCGCAACGAAAAGCTATGCCGCAAGTATGAAAGCCACTGGAAAACTACGCGAGACTTCCACTTAGGGGCACTGGCCCGCGATCTGTGCAATTTGCTCTGTCTCAGATCTGAAGATACCGAGCGAAAATCGATTGACGAAGCCTAAATCCTGAGTAGAATAAGTGGCAACACGGGTTTGCTCGTGAGTTGAGGACACGAGCATAGGAGGCTGAATGTCTCCGCCCAAAAAACACAGCCCCTTGAATGCTGTGAAGGAAAGGCTGAGCTTGTGGGAGGGCTCGGCCTTTTCTATTTGCGCCCGGAAATTTTTCCAGAGTGCTCAAGCCGGTTCGCCTCACTCATCAGCCACGCTGAATTATCGCGCTTGAGAGGGAGTCGGTCCGCTGCGCGGACTTTTCCTCGAGGAAAACCGAGGGGTCAGCCGGACATTCAATGGACTGGCCAATCTGAGTAAAGCGCTTCCGGTCCTGCCTTTGGCCCCGGCGCTCATAGATGATGCCTGCAACTATCGTCAAGGCAATCACCAGGACCAGACACTTCAGAACAAACTTGATCTCGCGCTTCATTGTTGTCTCAAGAGTGGCCGCGCCAAAAGAAGAAGTAACCGAACGATTGAGTTCAGGTGGCCGCGCGGCGGTACGCAGCGTGGATTCTATCCTTCAAGTTGAGAGACACGCTACCGCGGCTCACCTGGAACGATTTTTTTGGCGGCGGACAACGGCAGGAATCACTTTGAAGGCGTCATGTACCATACGTCATTGCTGTAGATGAATCTGATATTCCCGTTCTCGGTAACTGAGTACTTGCCGCCCGTCATGAATAGTTTGCCGTCATAGACGCAAGTCGCAACTCCTCCTCTTGGTGTCCACGGCGCGGTTTGCTCGGTCCAATTCACGCCGTCGCCTGATACCAGCACGGCATTCTGAAAACCGTCATTGCGGTTCACGCCCACGAGCCATACCCTGCCGTCAAAAACGATGGCGGAGCCTCCGAAGATCGGCCTGGCGCCTATCTTGTCAGTGGCTTGTTTCCAATTCATCCCGTCTTCTGTGTGCCACACATCATTGAACACCTGCCCGTTAATGATGCCGCCACCAATCAGCCAGATTTTGTTCTCAAACACGATAGCCGAAGGATTAGCTCTTGCACTCCAGGGAGATTTCTCTGCGATACGACGCCATTTCACTCCGTCACTTGAATTCCAAACATCGTTGTAGTAGTTCTTCCCGTCAAACCCGCCCAGCAGCCACATTTTCTTGTCGAAGACTACGGCGCCGTAGAAAACTCTGGCCGGCAACTCTGACTGCTCGGCGATTACTCCCCACTGTTTCAGATCGCTGCTTGTCTTAACGATGCGCGAGCCGATGGTAAGGTGGAGGTAATCGCCTTCGCTTGTGCCCAGAGCATAAACCGCGTCATTCAATTGAACATATTGTTGAAAACCCGTTCTCAGTCCTAATGGCGGTAGTTCTGCTCTGGTCCAACTTTTTCCATCTGCCGAATACCAGTTCCCCTGACTGTGGAAAGCCCATAGTTTGTCTCGGATGTTGAAGAGGGGAAAGTTATAACTGCCAGGGAAAGGCGCGTGGTCGGTTACCTTAGTCCAGCCGTAATTCGTGGCGGCGATCGGCTGGTCCTTAGCAGGGTGGCTATCCGCGCCGGGAGCGCAAGCGCTAGTCGTGAGCGACATAAAGAGGAAAAGCGTGACGAGGATCGAATGATGCTGGAAACTGGGCAATGGTATTCTCCTCTGACCGCTAATCAGCGAAACAAACCTGGCTCATTCACCCAGTTAGACGCCGAATCGCTCTCTTTCTTCCATTTCAGAAAGTGAGACGTGGCTCTCAATTTCGGTTTGCTCGCCTTTGGCCAAAAAGGCGACAAACCGGCTGGGTCCGGAACCGGTCGCGGTAGCGACCGGGTTATTTCAACGCAATCACCCGCTTGCTACCGCAAGCAGTTCCGTCCCATGTTCCAGGCGGTTCATGACGATGTGGACTCTTCAAAGTAAGTCCTCTTCTGGAACCCAATCGCATGTGATCCGCAAATCTCTCCACGGGCCTGATCCTCTGACTAGCACCCCGTCTAAACGATTGCCGCCCCGTTAATCTGACCGGCACATCCGTCAACCTGATTAGTCTCACTACTCGGCCAAACTCGGGGCTAACCCTACTAATCCCTTTGTTTCAAGCACTTCTCTGCAAACCAGATAGCTGGCACAGGTCTCGCACTAGGGGAAGCGCCCGTGGAGTCTCTCTACGTGCAGGATCTTTCAAAAGCTCTTCGCAAAGTGAACGCTGAAAAGTTTGTTTACGGTATGCGGTCAGCAAGCACTTTTCAGATTTCGTTCAAACCCGGCAGAGCGAGTGCTGTAAGTAGCTGCCCCTTAATAAAAAGAACCGGCGAACCCGGTCGAACTTACAGAAAGATGAAAATCAAAAACATGAAACGAACGGCCCTGGCAACGTGGCTCACAATAGCCGCCCTTTTGGTTTCGACATGTGCCGGCCTGACCTTTAGCCCGCGCACTCACGCCCAGTCGGGCGAAAAGAGAACCGCCACCGAAAGCTTTAGCACTGATAACAAATATCCAACGCTTTCAAAGTACGCGACCGACCTGACTCTGCTAGCCCTTAGCGGCAAGCTGGAGCCGGCCCGCGGTTTCGAGACGCAGGTGGCCCGCGTGATCGAGAGTCTGTCAGCGACAACGAAAGCTCCGCTCATGCTGGGAGAATCGGATCTTGACCGTGACGCGGTCGCTCGCGGCATAGCTTCCCGGATTGCTTTCGGCAATGTGCCCGACACGCTGCGGAACAAGCGCGTGTTCAGGCTAAGTCTTGACGCGCTGGCCAAAGGCGCTCAGACCAGCGAGGAATTCGAGAGCCGTGTCCAGGCAGTGTTTGCTGAAGCCGAACAGGCCGAAGGAACCGTAATTCTTTTCGTTGACCAGATGCACCAGTATGCCGGCGCCCGCGCGACCAACGTGGCCTCAGCAATAATGAAGGCCGCCATCGAAGCGAAGCGTTTGAAGGTTATCGGCGGAGCTACACCGGAAGCTTATTCGAACTACATCGCTGCAGATCAGACGGTAGCCAAACTTTTCGATTCGATCTCGATCGACGGCGCGAGCGAGAGCGCGGCGGTCTCGACGGTGGGCAAGAAGGACAAACGGAAGAGTCCGATTAATGAAGAGTTTGAAGGCGACAACGTCTCTTCGGACATGCGTGAGCTGATGCAGAGCGCCGGTCCGAACGGTCGCGTAACAGCGATCCTCCAGGTCAACGACGTTAATAGTCGCGAAGTTCGTTCCCTGCTGGCCAGCAATGGCGTAATCATTTCGGACCGCATGGCGGAGCTGGGTGCGATGAAAGTCGAACTGCCGGCCAGGGCGATCGCAGCGCTGGCGAAGAGCCGCGCCGCCAACTACATTTCACCCGACGTTAAGCTGGAATCATTCGGCCACGTCACGGCTACGACCGGCACAGATCAGATCAGAACTCAAACGAACTATTCCCTTCTCGGCCTGCCGTTGAGCACGACGACATTCGATGGCGCCGGTATCGGCATTGCGGTGTTGGATTCAGGTGTTGATACGGGGCACAGGGCTTTCAGATCAGGAATCAAATTCAGCAAGGATTTCACGACTGAGAACAAACCCACCACTGATCCCTTTGGTCATGGAACGCACGTCGCTTCATCCGCCGGTGGAACGAGCACGAGCAACGGCAACACCTATGATGGGGTGGCCCCTGGCGTGAGCATCATCAACCTGCGGGTGCTCAATTCGCAGGGCGTGGGCAGCACGGCAGTCTTACTGAATGCGCTCAACTGGATTCTTAGTCCGGTCGATCCCACCAAAGCAGTTAGCTCTACCAATCCGCTGAATAAGGACAAGTACAACATCCGGATCGTGAACATGAGTCTGGGCGCACCGGCAGTCAGTTCTTACAAGAACGATCCCGTTTGTCGCGCCGCACGCGCCCTGGTTGATGCGGGAATCGTAGTTGTCGCCGCCGCCGGCAACAACGGCAAGGACGCGAACGGCAACAAGATCTACGGTCAGATTCACTCGCCAGGCAACGAGCCCTCAGTGATCACGGTGGGCGCGGCCAATACCTTCGGAACGAATGCTCGCACCGATGACGGCGTTGCCACGTACAGCTCGCGCGGTCCAACGCGCAGCTTTACGACGGATGCGGATGGGGTGAAGCATTACGACAACTTGCTCAAGCCTGATCTCGTGGCCCCAGGAAACAAACTCATCTATGCCGAAGCTGACATGGGCAGCGAAATGATCATTGGCGGCAGAGAGGTCGAGTTGAACTATTTGGTCACCCTGCACCCTGAATTGGATTCCGGTATCAGAGATGACGACAACCGGCGCTTGATGTACCTCAGTGGCACCTCGATGGCGACACCGGTGGTGGCGGGCAGCGCAGCTCTCTTACTTCAGGCGAATCCGAAGCTGACGCCCAACATGGTCAAGATGATCCTGATGTATACGGCGGGTCCGCTGAAGGGCTTCAACATGCTGGAACAAGGCACCGGCGAACTGAACGTCGAAGGTGCGATGCGCCTGGCGAAGCTGGTCCGCACCGACATTAATTCGAGCACGCCGCAGGACAGCCCGATGCTGACCGGACCGGCGCCGAATCCGCAAACAACGATTGGCGGTCAGACGTTCACGTGGTCGCAGGGCATCATCCTGAAACATTGGTACGCAAAGGGCTCGGCTTTAGTCACCAACTATCAGACCTACTATGCACAGGGCGTGATTCTGGGTGACGGAGTAATCCTCGGCGACGGCGTCATTCTCGGCGATGGAGTAATCCTCGGCGACGGTGTGATTCTCGGCGATGGCGTCATTCTCGGCGACAACATTTACACCAGCGCGGGAGTAATCCTGGGTGACGGCACGATTTTCTGCAGCGGGGTAATCCTCGGTGACGGAGTCATCCTGGGCGACGGCGTGATCCTCGGTGATGGAGTCATCCTGGGTGACGGTGTAATCCTCGGCGACGGCACAGTTCAAAGTGACAGCGCAGTGCAGGCTATGTCATCGAAGGCGATGATTCACGGCGACGAGTAAGGCTGGTAAACACCCCGGTGGCACAGGCTTCAGCCTGTGAATCCGCGGTGAGAATCACAGACTGAAGTCTGTGCCACGAATCGAACGAAGTTAAGGCAGCTAGACGAGGAACACCTGATGACGGTCACACTCATGCGGCACGAATCCGAAGCGAGATCGCTTGACGTATTCGCCCGTGACGAACCCTGCATTATCAGTGAACTGAGCACGGCCGACGAAGCCGAGGTATTTGAATTCTTATCCGCACGTACGATTCACACGGTATTCATGGCCAGCCTGATCCGCGACAACGGATTGGTGAGTCCACACAACCGCGGATCGTTTTACGCTTGTCGCGATCGATACGGCCGACTGGAAGGCGTGGCCCTGCTCGGTCACGCGACGGTGATTGAGGCGCGTTCGGAAAACGCTCTGGCCTCGTTTGCGCGGCTGGCTCGCAATTGCCTGAACGCCCGTTTGATTAGAGGCGAGCAGGAAACCATCAGCAACTTTTGGAAGCATTACGCCAACAGCGGGCAGGAACCTCGTTTGGTGTCTCGCGAGTTGCTCTTCGAACAGAAAGCGCTCGCAACCAGCGAAGGCGTCGATGACCTGCGGCCGGCAACGCTCAGTGATCTCGACAAAGTGCTGGCAGTTAACGCTTCAATGGCGTTTCAGGAAGCCGGCACCAGTCCAATGCAAAACGATCCGGGAGGCTTTCGCTCCCGCACCGCCCGCCGCATCGAGCAGGGCCGCATCTGGGTTTGGGTGCAGGACGACAGGTTGATGTTCAAGGCCGACGTCGTCGCCGAGACACCCCGGGTTACTTATCTGGAAGGCGTGCACGTCCACGCGGAAGAGCGGCGCAGGGGTTACGGCCTGCGTTGTCTGAGCAGCTTGTCATCGATTCTGCTCGAACGCAGCGAGTCGATTTGTCTAACAGTCAACGAGAAGAACAAGCACGCCGCTAAGTTGTACGAGAAAGCCGGCTATCAATTTCACAGTCATTACGAAACCATTTATCTGCGCTAACAACGCCCTTCGGTAGAGGAGAATCGTGACAACCGCAGTCCTAACAACCGGCAAGCAAAGATTCACGAACGCCTATTTGTGGACGATCGTGGCCCTGGGGGCCGCGACGTTCGCTTACTCTGCTTACTGGTTGCCAATGCCGCGAATCGATCTGCGATTCATGATTCTGACTGGGATAATGATGGTGGTCAGCTCGCGGCTTACGGTACAGATTCCCCGCCTCAATACCAACGTTACTGTCTCGGATACTTTCATCTTCGTGGTGTTACTGGTATACGGCGGTTTCGCGGCTATTTTGCTGGCTCTCGTTGACGGCCTCTTTGGAGCTCTGCGGATCCGCGGCACGCGGACCATGGTCCTCTTCAACTGCGGCATGATGGTTTGCTCGACTTTCGTGACGGTGGTTATCGTGCGTTTGCTCTTTGGACCGACCAACGACCTGAGATCACACGGATGGTCAACTTTCACTGCCGCAGTCGCCACGATGGCGATGGTTCAGTATTTCTCGAACAGCGGCATCTGTGCCATCGGTTCGGCCCTAAAAACAGGACAATCAATTTGGCAGACCTGGCAGAAGCACTATCTGTGGACGTCGATCACGTATTTGGCCGGCGCGGCTGTGGCAGCGGCGGCTTCGAATTCGATCGAGAAAGCGGGCTTGACGGTTCTGGCCGTGGGCGCGCCGGTGATCTTCATCCTCTATTTCACCTATCACAAGTATCTGAATGAGATTAAAGCGACGTCGGCCCAGGCTGAGCAAGCCGAACGCGAGCGAGCCGAAGCCGAGAGGGCCCGAGCAGAGGCGGAACGCGAACGCGCCGAGCAGGCCGAGCGTCACGTCGAAGAGCTGAGCCGGCATATCGCCGAGCAGGAAAGAATCAGTGTCCAATTGCAGGAAAGCAAGGACCACTTTCGTCACGCTGCTTTTCACGACGCGCTGACGAACCTGCCCAATCGAGCGTTGCTGGCTGAGAACTTAAAATTTGTAATTGAACGCGCCCGGCAGCACGAAGATTATCAGTTCGCAGTGCTGTTTCTCGATCTGGATCGTTTTAAGAACGTGAACGACAGTTTAGGTCACTCAATCGGGGACCAACTGCTGATCACCATGGCGCGGCGCCTGGAAAGCTGCATTCGTGACGTAGACATGGTTGCGCGTCTGGGCGGCGATGAATTCGCGATCCTCCTGGACGGAATTCCGAACCAGGCCGAAGCGACCAACATGGCTCGCCGCATTCAGGAGAAGCTGCAATCACCTTTCAACCTCAGCGGTCATGAGGTCTTTACCACCACCAGCATTGGCATAGCGCTGAGCTCAACCGGCTACGATCACCCCGAGAACATGCTGCGTGATGCAGACACCGCGATGTACCGCGCCAAAGCCCAGGGCAAAGCCTGTTACGAAGTATTCGATAAGGGAATGCACACGCACGCGGTTTATCTGCTGCAAATGGAGAACGACCTGCGCCGGGCAATCGATCGCGAGGAGCTGCGGGTTTACTATCAGCCGATCGTGGCGCTCGATAACGGACAACTTGCCGGCTTTGAAGCGCTGATCCGCTGGCAGCATCCTGAGCGCGGATTCATCAATCCGGCCGACTTCATTCCGCTGGCCGAAGATACCGGTCTGATCGTCCCGCTGGGTCTGTGGATTCTGAAGCGCGCGTGCCAGCAACTTTGTCAGTGGCAGTGGCAGTCACCGGCCAATCGTTCGCTGTTTATGAGCGTCAACCTTTCCGGCAAGCAGGTGGCGGTACCCAGCCTCGTCAGCGATATCCAGGAGATTCTGGAAGAGACCCACGTCGACGCGAAGCATTTGAAACTCGAGATTACTGAGAGCGCCGTGATGGAAAATGCCGAGATGGCCGCGCGCCTGCTGAAGCGCCTGAAAGCGCTGGGCGTGCAACTGAGCATCGACGACTTCGGCACCGGCTATTCGTCGCTCAGCTATCTGCACCGGTTCCCGGTCAATACTCTGAAGATCGATCGATCCTTCGTCGGGCGTATCGGCGAAGCGGCTGAGAATATCGAGATCGTGCGCACCGTAATCTCGCTCGCCGAAAACATGGGCATGGAAGTCGTCGCGGAAGGCGTCGAGACCCTGAGTCAACTGACGCAACTGCGCAAGCTGAAGTGCCAGTACGGACAAGGCTATCTCTTCTCGCGGCCCGTCGCTGCCGACTCAGTATCAGAGTGGATTTCGAAGAAGCCGCACTGGCAAGAAAGTCTGTTCCCCGGCACCGGCGACTACTTTGTTCCGGCCCAGCCGGTGGCGATACCTGCGACGGTTCAGTTGCGAACGGCGTAGTCAATTACAAATAGCAAGACACCCGCAGGCTCGAAAGGGCCTACGGGTGTTTTTGACTAATTAAGTTTTTCGTAACCTTACCGTGCTACCAGGAATACGTCCCACGCCCAGCGTCCGACTTGCGCTCCTTGCGCATCCCTCACCTTGGCGCGATAGCGAAACCGATTGCCGTACTCATCGGTGCGCTTGGATTCCTTGTAGTCGAGATCAATGGCGTGAACGCCAAGCTCATGCAGCTTGTGCAGCTCACTTGCTTCAGAGAGACCGTTATGATTCACGTCCTGCCACAGCCGCAACGAGGAGAAAACAGCATCTTGCTTGTTAATTTTGCTGTCACCGTTCCCACCGTTCGCGGGCTTATCAAACTCTGCTAAAGCAGCGAACCCGTTACCCTGGGTCGACGGTGGCTGTGGCGTGATGTTGCCAAAAAGTTCCTCGCCAGTATCTATAGTACCGTTACCGTTTCGATCCAGGACGAGAAATGCGTCGTCCGACCCGGCGACAGTCCAGGACAGGTGTAGCCTCTGATCTCCGAAGAAATTGAAATCTACACCAGTCGCAGCATCAGTAAGGTTGAATCCATTGCCAAGCACATCGATCACAATCGGTGACGGCGGAGGAATCGTACCATCCGCACAGGTACAGGTGTCCTCAGAATAACCACCTGATTCCAAGGGGCATTGCTGCTGATAGCTAAAAGGTCTGGAGCAAATACCATCCTGCGCCACGAACCCAGGCATGCATCCGGTCGACGAGTAGGTTGAATAGTCCGTAGTACCTCCACAGGTAGCGTCGGATCTTGCACAGGTGTGTCCGACTCGGTGATTATTTGTCGGGTTGGGATACGTATCATGACACGCTCCATTACCATCAATTGAACCAGTGTAGGTATTCTGAAACCAGTAAGCTGTTGTCCCGTTATCAGAATTCGTGCCGTCTTGAGATCCAGAGAAGTACGGCGTATCAAACCTCGGCCAACAGGACTGAGTGCACTGGTTAAGCCAATTTTCGGCGCCAAGCTGTCCGTAATCAGTGACATCAACATTGCGTGAATAGCCGTCCAGCCAGTAAACGGTCCAATGAACTGCCTTTGTTATAGTACTGACCGAAAGGCTGCATGCCCAGTTGTCGGTCTCAGAAGCTCTGACGGTCTGTGTGTCGCCACAAGTTGCGAAGACCTTCGTGGCAGAGGCACTGGAAAGGATGAGAATGACCAACATGTGAGTGAGATAGTTTTTCACGGCGTTGGCGCTCCTTTCTGGACCTGTCGTTCTTTCTCGGCTTTTCGTTGGGCCCTGTCGTGAGCCCGCATGATATGCATTGGCTTCAGCGAGGCTTCGTCGCCGTCTTCCGTTCCGTCGCCATAGATCACTCCACCAACAACCAGAGGCGCGCCAAAAGTCATCTCGCCAAAATTCATTTCGACTGTGGTGGTATCGTGCGGCTTAATGACAACAATTGGGTGTTCTTCGTCCTCCAGTCCATTCTTAGTTACACCTCCTTCCCCGCACGCCAAGTCCACCGCCATGACATCTTGGTCCGAATTGTTTCGTATTTCGACTCTGACCCCGGCGGCCGGCGTTCCTGGATTGACTATCCACGCTTTTATCACTTCCAGCTTTTTGACCTTAGAGAAAACAGGCGGCATGGAAGTCACGCTCGGTTCCTTTGGCCATTGTTTCTTGGGTTGCTGTCTTTTCGCGCTGAACGCGCCTGCACTTATGAGTGACGCTGCAATCAGCATTGACGCGAAGAGAAAAAACCACTTTCGCCTCGTGATTTGAATTGTCATAATTGTCTCCTTCGGTTGTGGGTGAAAAAACCGAGGCTGACCACCGGGACATCCATTGATGTGAGGGTAGGGAGCCAGTAATTGGGACTGACTGTACTCCCTTATCTGCATCTGTCAACAGAATTCGTCTAATCGCGTAAACAAAGGCAAGTACAAAGGAACGGGTCGTATGCAAAGACCATCACTACGTCAGAGGTTAGCACCACCGGTGCGAGCCAATCTATCTGGAATGGAACATTCCGGATATTGAGCGAAGGAATGCCTAATCGAAACCATTACACTCGTCACCAAAATGGTTGCGAACACCGTCATGACGGAGAATCTACGATGTTTTCTCATCCTGGTTTTGAATCTTCAGGGATTGGGGATCTTCATTCTGAGTTCACTGAGGAAAGTCGTCTCGTCCGCGTTTTGGTAGATTTTTGATTTAGGAAGGTCATCCAATGGGTAAACCTTGCCTTCGCGTAGTTCGTAGCCCGTCACGATCTGAAAAACCAGGTCATTATTTCCGTTAGCGAGGAAGAGCACATAATGTGATCCGACTAGTGGCATATCCTGTTCATTAGTTATGTAGAGGTGTACGCGACCGGAAGGAAACTTCACCCGCCCGCCTTCACGCTCCAGTTCTAACAAAGCCCCTGGCGCGAGCGTCTTGCCCGACGCATTATTTATTACGTCATCGACTTGAAGAGAAAAAACAGAGTAAACACCCGTCTTGTCGTCTGAGAGATACGCTCGTGAATCCGTAATCTTCCCGGTAACTACGACAGTACTTTGAGCGAGGGGGAACGCAGGTAGATTCTGATCGACCGAATCCACGCGAACTGTAGAATCCGAAACCGTGTCCGGATTAACAGCCCAATCAGACTTGTCGTATTTTTGCTGGCGCGATCGCCTCCTCGCGCGTTGAATTGGATCAGTTGGCTCAGCAGCAGAGAAATCAGCTATGGGAAATCGGCTCTCATCAACTGCTTTTCGCTGAGATTTAGCAGACGGGTTTTGTGGTTGACCTCTTAGCCCTGGAATGACGGCGAATGCAACTAAAGCAAGCACCGCAGGAAGCATAAATCCGAGAATCCTGGCTCTTGTCATCTGGAAAACACCCGAGTTAGTGATTTTGGCACCCTTTATACTGCCTTCACAATTGGAGTGTCAAGCTTTCAAGCAAACAACACTTTCTTAGGATTGACCTTGTTGTCCAGATCAGTAGGGCTCTGCGCAACTTCTGCCAGTTGGAGTTGGCGAGAGTGCTTGAGAAAGAGAAAACGCAGGTGTCAACTAAGGGGCCTTGTCACCTCAACCCCGTATTCTCTCCCAGATAATCGATGATCAGACCGGGAGCTTCTGCCCTTGTCTTCCCTGGATTCTTAGTTCGCTGTGCTAATGAAACGATAGACTTGTCTTTCGAATACCAACAAAGGCAAAGACAAAGGAACGGCTCGTATGGAAAGATCGTCACAACGGCAGAGTTTGCGATTGGAGCTTGCTAATTCTCAACCGGAATTGAAACACTTCTGCACTTCTTCGGGCCGATTGCCCGGCAGCAGACTATCCAGATTAGGTTGATCCTTCGCCGACGGATCATCCAAAGGCCGAACTTCAAAGACGGTCGGCGCGACGCGTTGGAAGTGAAAGCGCTTTTCAATC
This sequence comes from Pyrinomonadaceae bacterium, assembly GCA_035317005.1. Lineage (GTDB taxonomy): Bacteria > Acidobacteriota > Blastocatellia > Pyrinomonadales > Pyrinomonadaceae > UBA11740. The sequence goes on from DATHHW010000140.1 coordinate 291,886, forward strand.
TTTGCCAGCTCTTCAATTTCAGTGAGGTGCCAGGCACACGGCTGCCACCAGCGCGGATCCGTATCAAGAAAAACGCGCCGGCCCGATTTCAAATAGTCTTCGATCGTATGGTCCAATTTTCCCTGCGGCCAGCCGGCGCCGACGCCGATCGCATCCCACTCGCCCGCTCCGATTCCGCGCCAGTAATTCACCGCGATCGTCTGCGAACCGGCAATCACGACCGCATTGCGCGGCATTAGCTTGAGCCGCTCGTCATAAGTTTTCGCCAGCGCGAGACGATTGAAGTACTCGCTGCCGGCAGGCCGGACCAGCAGTCCCATCAAGCCGGCGACCAGGACGACACCAACCACCGCGGTCACGAAGCCGCGTCGCTCGCTGCCCAATTTTTCAGTTTGCGATCTCACAAAATAGTCGCCCACCAAAGGCGCCAGCGCCGGCACTCCGGTCAGAAAATACCGCCAGTTGATCGTCGTGCTGTAGTTAAAGAACAACATCGCGGTCGCCAACAATCCCGTCGCGGCGGCGGCCAGGGTCAGCGAGAGTCCGCGCGCTCGCCATTCTTTCCAGGCGGCCACCGGCAGGGCTATGAAAATCAACGGCGCGGCCAGAAAAAAGTAGATGAAGAAAGGACGCAGGTTGGCCAATCCGATCGGGTGCCGCGCTGATTCGCTTTGCATCGACGAAAGCCAGATGTGCCAATTCGTGCGATACACCGGATCCGAAGTGAACCATATCGCCCAGATGCCAAATGCGAAGAGGAAAAAGACAAACACAGACGATCCGATCGCGGCGATGCTGCGTCGATCCCGTTTCCAACCGCCCACAAAAGGAGCGATCACCAGCCAGGGAAGATAAAGCCCGACCGTCTCTCGCAGATTCACCCCGAGACCCAGCAACGCGGCGCCGCCGAGAATCAACCACACTCGACGCCTTTGTACTCCCCGAAGATGAATTGCCAACGCTGACGCGGAAAACAAAACGGAAGGCACATCGGTCATTACCTGACCGCCGTAGATCACCAGCATCGGCGATAGCGCAACGAGTAGCGCCGCGACGGTAGCCGAGCGAATTGAGCCGGTGAGATCGCGCGCCAGAATCCAACAAACGATCACGGCCAGCGGAGTCTGCGCGACCACAGCGTATTTGAAAAGTAGGTAGGCCTGATCAGGGCGGACACCGAAGATCGCGTGCGCCAGCGTATAAAGCCCATGATTGAAAAGCGTGAAGAGCGAACGCCCCAGGGCCATCGACGAAGGTTCACCGCGCAAAGAGAACACCGTGTAATCGAGTCCATCCCAATCGCCAATGAATGGGTTCAGGTAGAGCAGCGTAAGGACGAGCGCCGCAAACGCCGGCGCTAACCAGAAAGGATACGCGCGCAGAAAACTTTTTTCCGAAGCGAGGCCAACATCTCTCGCGAGACGTGCGGCGGCGGGAGCTTCAGTGGCGGGCACTTCCATATATTCTTAGTAGCATAGACTTCAGTCTGTGATGTTTTTGGAGACACAGACTAAAGTCTATGCTACTCGAGGTTCAGCCGACAGGTGCGCCAGTCTCCGGACGCTTCACCATCTTGAGCCGGTTGCCGCGTTCGCTGTACTCGACTTCGTCCATGATGTTGTAGATCAGGAGCACCCCGCGACCATTTGATTTGAAAAGATTAGCCGGGTCCCGGGGGTCCGGAATCTCGCGTGCGTCGAAGCCGTCGCCTTCATCTTCGACAGTGAAGATTGCTTCGTGAGCGGACAGTTCAGCGGTAACTCGCAGCAGCTTCAACGGATCATTTCGATTGCCATGCTTCACGGCGTTCACGAAGGCTTCGTCCAACGCCACGAACAAATTCGATTGCTCTATTTTGATCAAGCCCAATTTGGCGACGCGATCCAGCAGGTACTCGAGCACCGCATTCATCAGCGTGAGGTCGCTGGGTAGCTCCAGATCGATCTTTTCCCGCACGGTCTTCTGATCGGGATCGATGCGTCGCAGTTTGAACAGCAGAGTCTTTTCGATGATGTCGCGGAGTTCGGCGATGGTGCGCCGCGCCGACAGGCTGGTCACGCCCATCTTGAACGAGCGGACACTCGCGGCCTCAGTAGCCGGATCGTGATCGATCAGATCGCTGATCAGCAGATCGAACTGGGGCAGGTCGGCACGGGCCAGGGCCTGGTCCCTTTCGCTTTCCAATGTCACTTCGTGGCCGAGCTCGTTCAGCTCCCGGGCTAAACCGGCACGAATGTCATCGTCACTTTCAACGATGAGCACCCGGCACTTGTCGTGACCGCTCTGAATCATCTGTTCGAAAATTTCGGCAGCGGAGAGATTAGCCGAAGGCCTTCCTTACTTTCGAATACGAAAGGTTCGCCGATTGCGTTGCAGAATATATCAGAGGAAGTGAGCTCTTACGAGTAAAGCGGGACTTGGAGTGAGCTCTCCGACAGCGGGGGCAAGCCCACCTTCCCAACCTGAGAGATTCTCATATTGAGTTGGCAGCTCTACATTGAAAGCCTCCAATCAAGAATCAGACTCAAGCTGATTAATCTCGAGGTCGGGAAGGCCGGCTTGCCCCCGCTGCTTCGCTGGCCCCAAATTTTCACTCATGCGAGTCCTGCGCTACACTCACCTCTCAAACGCTTCCGCTGATGAGCAAATCCAATCTGCAAATTAATCTCGAGTACCTGGTCGCCTATTCTTTGTTAGGCATCTTCGGCTGGCTGCCGCTGCGTGCGGCGTTGCTTGTGGGATCCGGGATGGGCAGGTGGGGGTATTATTTTTCCAGCCGCCTGCGGCGCACCGGCCAACGCAATTTGGGGTTGGCATTCCCCGAGCTGAGTCAGAAGGAGCGCCAGGTCTTGCTGCGCGGTTGTTTTGAGAATCTGGGCCGGCTGCTCGGGGTCTTCAGCCAGTTCGCGACCGCCGACCCGCAGACTTTGCAAAGCCTGATTCAGTGCGAAGGGCTGGAACACATCCACGCCGCTCGCGAGAGTGGCCGGGGCGTCATTCTTTTCACCGGTCACGTCGGGGCCTGGGAACTTACGAGCTTTGCGCTGTCGCTGGTCGGCTATCCTTTAAGCTTTCTGGTGCGCCGGATCGATAATCCGAAGATTGAAAAATTGGTCGACGAGCGGCGCGAGCGTCTGGGCAATCGCACCATCGACAAGCGCTCGGCCGCGCGCGAGATGCTCCTGGTTCTCCAGGGCGGCGGCACCCTCGGAATTTTGGTTGACCTGAACACTTTGGATCGCGAAGGAATCTTCGTCGATTTTTTTGGCGTCCCGGCGTCGACGACTTTTATGCTGGCCAAACTCGCTTTGCGGACTGAAGCGGCGGTGTTGCCCGTGTTTGCTCCCTGGGACCGGGAACGCCGGCGCTTTCTGATGAAGATTGACGAACCGCTTCGATTCGAACGATCGGGCGATGATGAAGATGACGTGCGGCGTTTGACGCAACTGTTCACGGGCGTAGTCGAGAAATACGTGCGGCGTTATCCTGATCAGTGGCTTTGGATTCACCGGCGTTGGAAGACCAGACCGCCGGGCGAGCCGGGGATTTATGATTAGGTGGCGGCTTTGCCGCTCAGGCAGCGGGGCAGTAGCCCGACCGTAAGGGAGGGCGCTTCCCGTAGCATTACGCCCTCCCTTACGGTCGGGCTACTGCCCCGTTCGCGCAAGACAATTATGCCTGTCTCAACCGAACAATCAATCATGGAGACAAAGACAGGCTTGCGCTCTGGCAACCTCGCTCGCGCCTATTCATTCGCTGATCTCTCTCCCTATTCGTTCAAAGATCGGTTCATGATTCGCGCTGCCGATCTGCTGTTCTTCCTGCTCATCATAATAATCGGCAGCACCGTTAGGTTCACAGTCGACGGTTGGGAGAACTGGGAAGCGGCAGCAGGTGAAGGCCGTCTCCCGATCTACACGTTCTGGCACAATCGAGTTTTTCTCTCGACCTGGTTCTGGCGCCGGCGCCGTATCGTGGTGATGACTTCGCAGAGTTTCGACGGCGAGTACATCGCGCGCTTCATTAAAAGGTTCGGTTATGGCGCGGCGCGCGGCTCATCGACGCGCGGGGCCACCGGCGCGGTCGTGGAAATGGTGCGTCTGATGCGCGCCGGTTGTCCGACCGCGTTTACGATTGACGGTCCCAAAGGCCCGCGCTATGTCGCCAAGATGGGCGCCGTGTTGCTGGCCAAGAAAACCGGCAATCCGATCCTGCCGTTCACGATCACTGCCGAAAGGTTTTGGGAAGCAAAGAAAAGCTGGGACGGTTTCCAGGTGCCTAAACCATTTACCCGCGCGCGTGTGGGAATTGCGGCGCCAATCTTCGTACGGCCAGATGCGGATGAAACGGAGCTCGATGCAAAACGCGACGAACTTCAGCGCGCGCTGGAAGAACTCGATGAGGGCGACGACCAGTAAGGGTTTCACCCCAGAGGGGTGAAATGTTTATAGATCCCGCGACTACCAAATTCTCGTTAGGCTCCTTTAGGAGCGTAATGTGAAGTGAATCGTTCCACACATTCCGCTCCTAAAGGAGCTGGGCTCGCTTTGGATACCGAAGTGCCATAAACATTTCACTCCTAACGGAGCGAAGGTCCTCCAATTTACGTTTCCACCCATTACGATCTACTATCTGTCTGTCTAAACCCCTTTGCATTCAGATCACGATCTACGATTCACGGTTTTCGGTTCACGGAGGTCCGATGATTAACCAGGAACGCATCAAAAATCTTCTGCTCGAATTAGTCAAGATCGACAGCCACTCGCGCAAGGAGCGTGAAGTCGCGCAATGCATTAAAAAATACTGTGAAGAAATGGGCGCTCAAGTCGAGATTGATGATGCCGGCGAGGCAGTCGGCGGCAACACCGGCAACGTCATCGCGCGTTTTCCCGGCACGATTCCCGGCGCCGAATCGATCATGATGAGCGCCCACATGGACACGGTGGTCCCCGGTGAAGGCGTCAAACCAATTGTCGAAGGCGACATCATCCGCACCGACGGCACGACCGTCCTCGGCGGCGATGACAAGTCTGGGTGCGCCGTGATCGTCGAAGTAATTCGCTGCCTGCAAGAGCAGAACATTCCCTATACCCCCATCGAAGCAATCTTTTCCATCTGCGAAGAAGTCGGCTTGTTGGGCGCCAAGAACGTCGATGTTTCAAAAATCAAAGCCAAATACGGCATAGTTTTCGATTCCGACGATCCGGGTTTTCTCTTTACCAAAGGTCCTTCATCGAACCACATGGAATTTCGGATTCATGGTCTCGAGTCCCATGCAGGCGTCGCTCCCGAGGAAGGTATTTCCGCGATTAAGATTGCCGCCGAAGGACTGGCCGCGATGAAACTCGGCCGCATCGATTCTGAGACGACCGCCAACATCGGCCAGATTGAAGGCGGCATGGCAACCAACATCATTCCGAATCTCGTCGTGATGAAAGGCGAGGCACGTTCTCACAGCGAAGAGAAACTCGAGGCGCAAACCCAGCACATGAAAAAATGTCTGGAGGACGCTGCCGCCAAATATGAAGTGACTGTAGCCGGCAAGACCACCAAAGCCTCGGTCGAATCGCATATAGAACGCGACTACTCATCAATGGACGTGCCCGACAGCTCGCACGTGGTCCAACTGGTGATCAAGGCGGCCGCGCGCATGGGCCTCGACGTGAAGACGATGGCGTCGGGCGGCGGCTGTGACGCAAACGTTTTCAATCGGAAGGGCATCGAATGTGCCAACCTCGGGACGGGCATGCGCGCGATCCACACCGTCAAGGAATGGCTCGACGTGAAAGATATGTACGCGGCGGCCGACATGACGCTGGAGATTATGAAGCTGAATGGGGAGATGGCGTCGAAGTAGTGCGCGGAGCGCAGGCATCCTGCCTGCGGTTCGCCGGCATCTTGCCGGGCTTTAAGATCCGGGTTGAAAATACGCGAGCAGGACGCTCGCTCCAACTTAAGAATATTTGCGCGCTGCCGAAACTTGGCGGCGCGCTTCTTTTATTGAGAAACTGATGGAGCCATGCCCACTCGCTGGACACATATCACGATCAATTGCAGCGACATCGACGCCTCCGTCGACTTTTACACCTCGCTCTGCGGTCTCTCGATCGTGCGCGACCGGCGGGTTGAGGGTCGTCACAATGTCTGGCTCGGCCCGACTACACCTTTGGGAGAAGATCCGGTCTTCGTTCTGGTGATCGTTCAGGACGAGGTTAAGGCCCGGCTGGATCATTTTGGGTTTCAATGCGACAGTCGCGAAGAAGTCGATCGGATTGCTGAGCTGGCGCGGCAACAAGACATTTTGGTTGAGCCGCCGTTGGATGTTGGCGGCGTGGTCGGTTACTTTGCGATGGTGCGCGATCCGGACGGACATATCGTGGAGTTTACTTTTGGCCAGCCGCTGAAGGGGCTCTGATAAATGCAAGTTGAACCCGCATGAGTGAAACGTCTCCTCATGTTATCGTCATTGCCGGGCCAAACGGCGCGGGCAAAACAACATTGGCGCCGTTTCTCTTGCGGGATAAGTTGGGGCTGCTCGAATATGTTAACGCCGATCCGATAGCGCATGGTCTCTCGGGTTTCGATCCTGCCAGTGTCGCATTGCAAGCAGGACGTGTGATGTTGAATCGATTGCATGAACTTGCTGAGCAGCGAAAGACTTTCGCCCTCGAGACGACGTTGGCGGCAAAGCACTACGCCGGATGGATTGGGAAGTTGCGCGACAATGGTTATGCCTTTCAATTGATGTTTCTTTGGTTGCGGAGTCCCGACCTTGCGGTGCAGCGAGTTCGAGCACGTGTCCATGCCGGAGGGCATGATGTACCCGAACAGATCATTCGGAGAAGACACACTGCCGGGCTGAAAAACTTCTGGGAATTCTATCAGCCATTGGCGGATGCGTGGGCGGTGTACGATAATTCTAAATCGGAAAAGGTACTGATTGCGGCAGGAGACAGAGAGGTTCCACTGCTGATTTACGATAAACGGTCATGGGTAAGCTTCTCACTGACAAAGCCATGAGTAAACGAGAACAAGTTCTTTTGACGAACGATTACGTCTCCAAGCAGGCTATTGAGATCGGAGAAGTGCTGCAACGAGCAGTCAATCATGCACTCCTGATGCACAAACGCCTCGGCAACCCCATCGCCACCTGGAAAGACGGCAAAGTCGTCATTGTCCCTCCTGAAGAGATCGTTATTCCTTCCGATGCCTCAGAAACAAACGAATAATCTCGCTGCGGAGCATCGCGCCGGCCACGTTGCCCTGATCGGCAGGCCGAACGCGGGCAAGTCAACGCTGCTCAACCGGCTGGTCGGCGAAAAGATCGCGGCGGTTTCCAACAAGCCACAAACGACTCGCTTCAAAATTCTCGGCATCGTCACGCGACCCGAAGGACAGATCGTTCTGGTTGATACGCCGGGTGTCCATAAACCTGGGTATGAACTCAATCGCCGCATGATGACTGCGGTCCACGATGCTTTGCTGGGCGTCGATCAGGTTTGCTTGATGCGCGACGCTTCGGCCGCCACCGGCAATGGCGATCGTTTCGTGCTCGACCTCGTCAAACAGTCCGGGAAGCCGGCGCTGCTCCTGCTTAACAAGACCGACAAGGTGAAAGATAAGTCACAAATACTACCGCTGATCGAGTGGTATCAAAGCGAGCACGAATGGCGATCCGTGGTGCCCATCTCGGCTTTGAAGGGCGACCAGATCGAACAGTTGCTGGCTGAGATGACGAAGTACTTGCCTGAAGGCCCGCCCCTCTTTTCCGCCGACGAACTCACCGACCAGCCAATGCGGGCGTTGGCCTCAGAGATTGTGCGCGAGAAAATACTCGAGACAACGGGCGAAGAAATTCCTTACGTGACCGCAGTGGTGACCGAACGCTTTGAAGAAGTGCGTGAAGACTTCGTGCGCATCTACTGCACGATCTTTGTCGAGCGAGACTCGCAGAAGAAAATCATCATTGGCCACGGAGCAGAGCGCCTGAAACAGATCGGCATCCGCGCGCGCCACGATATCGAAAACCTGCTCGGTCATCGCTGCCACCTGGAACTGTTCGTCAAGGTCGAGAAGGATTGGCGCGAGCGGGCGCACCTGCTGGATGAAATGGGAATCAAGCAGTGAGCCGTCCGGCCAAAGGTTGGCAAGCCGTCGATGCGATAGCAGCTCGTGAAGCGTGCGAGGCCATTGAGTATGGCCTGATGGAAGCCGGCGCCCAGGGAACTGAAACGAACGAGAGCGGCGCGAACGTAATGGTGAGCGGCTATTTCGATGCCATTCCTGATCTGGAAATTGTGCGGACAGCTCTGCTCGATGCGCTGCGAATCTACAATCTCGACTCGGCCGGGTTAATCGATCTGAAAACTCGTGAAGTTCCGGATCGCGATTGGCTGGCGGAATGGAAAAAGGATTGGCAGCCGGTCGAGGTTGGCCGCTTCACAATCGCCCCGCCATGGAGTGAGATCAAAGACAGACCGGGGAGAATCGTGATCCGGATTGAGCCCGGCATGGCGTTTGGCACCGGCACGCACGAAACAACGCGGCTGTGTCTGAAAGCGATCGAGAAACACTTTCGTGGCGGCAGCTTTCTTGACGTGGGCACGGGCACCGGCATTCTGGCAATCGCGGCCGCGAAAATGTGGCCCGATGCGCGAGTCGAAGCCTGTGACACCGACGCCGAAGCGGTTGAGATTGCCCGCGAAAACGCGCGGCTGAATGGCGTCGGCGACCAGATTGATTTCCGTGCCGGCAGCGTTGAGGAACAGACATCTTCGGCTGATTTGGTCTGCGCGAATCTCACCGCGACGGTGATCGTCGATCTGCTTCCTTCGCTGCTCGGCGCAACTTGCGGACGTCTGGTGCTGTCGGGAATTCTTGATTCGCAGAGCGAGCTCGTGCAGTCACGCATGTTGGAATTGGGCGCAGACAGCTTTGAAATCGATCAGGATGGCGAGTGGATCGCGCTGGCGATCTAGAATGTCCCATTGGAAACTCCCTCTCCCAAGGGTAGAGGGAGAATAGAAACCATGACTCGTCGAAGATTCTATGCCCCGCCGGCAGCTTTTTCACCGGACGAAAAATCCGTAACGCTGAGCGCGGAAGAGACGCGGCACGCGCGCGATATTTTGCGTCTGCAAAGCGGCGCTGAGATTTTCGTCTTTGATGGCGCCGGCCGTGAGTTCCATTGCACCGTCCAAACCATCAACAGAGATGCGACCGAGTTAAGTGTGACAGCAGAAGTCGAGCCGGCCCGGCCTGAATCGCCACTGAATCTCACGCTGGCGATCGCTTTGCTGAAAGGCGAGAAGTTCGATCTGGTGATCCAGAAGGCTACCGAGCTGGGCGTCAAACGCATTGTGCCGCTCGACACAGAGCGCGCTGACGTCCGGCTGCGAGATAACGAAGGCACGAACAAACGCGTGGCTCGTTGGCGGCGAATTGCTCTGGAGGCCGCGAAGCAGACGGGCCGCGCATATATTCCGGAGATCGCCGCGCCGCTGACTCTTAATCACCTGCTCGCAGCCGTCGACGACGAGGAACTCTCAACGAATGTTACTCGCCTGATGTTTTCTGAGCGCGGCGGCAGGTCGTTGGCTGAAGCGATGAACAACTTCGCCGGTCGCCCGCTGGGGATGGTCGCCGTGGTGGGCCCCGAAGGTGGCTGGTCGGACGAAGAGCTTGAACTCGCGCATGAAGCCGGTTGGGAGATCGTCACGCTGGGTGGTCGCACACTCCGCGCTGAGACTGCGGGGATCATCGTCGTCGCGTTGTTGCAGCATCGCTTTGGAGATCTGGTTTGAAGGGGTCGGCAGAAAAGCGATCCACGAACACACAAGAAACTGCACCGAAACACAGGCTTTGCTTCGTGTGAATTCGTGGATCGCTTTTTTCTTGTTGTCAGCAGTCTCTTTACTTGAACCCTTTTCCATCAGCCTGCTTAGAATCGGGTTGATGAGTCCGGGAAAGGCAGAGCCTTTCGCACTATGCTGCGGCAGAGCCGCAAGTCTGCAAACCTGAGGGAACAGACCAGGCGATTTGATCGTTCTGCGATCAGAGAGTTAATTCGGGGCTGAGATTAGCCGGCACGTTTCCTATGGGATTAATTGAACAACAGACAATTGCGGAGGCACTGATTCGAGCACGCAGCGATCTTGCGCAGCGCCTCGGGGTGAATGAACAGGACATTCCCGAAGGATCAGTTGAGCCGGCTGAATTTCCCGACGCGGCCTTGGGCGCACCGATCGAAGACGAGATGAGCGCGCAAGTGATTACGCCCGGGTGGCGCATTTATCTAAAAGCGAACGGTAAGACTTACGAGTATCGAGCGACTGCCCGGCAGTTGCGGCTATTCAACTTCAACGGCGAGAATTATCGGGTTTGAACTTTGTGCTTGGTGCTTTGGACTTCGATGTCCTGCTCAAGTCTCGGAAATACGAACCCAAAGCACTAAGAACAAAGTACCAAGAACGGTGTTTACCATGTCGCGCAATAACATCTGGGTCCACGTGACGATCGCTTTGGCGCTGGTTCTGATCGCGGCGATTGCGGGCGGTGTGCGCCATTGGAAAAGAGCGTGGCACTCAAGTCAAACGGCTTCGCGTCCGGATCGAATGCCTGAGGATCAAAAGAGCGAGCCGAACGAACAGGACGATTCAGACAAAGCTGAAGTGTTGGTTCGTTTTCGCTCGGGCACGACGCGCGAGACCATCGATCGCATCACCGCGCAATTCAACGACGAAGTCGAAGATCGGATTGAATCGGTCGACGGCCTTGATGTAATTGAGGACGAGGATGGTAAGAGCGTTGAAGACGTGGTGGCACAGTATCGTGCTCTTGCTGAAGTTGAATACGCCGAAGCCAACAGCGCCATCACCCTGGATCACGAAGACGCCGGCCGTAAACACGTGCACGCCGACGACGAAATGTTCGCTCGACAATGGGGATTGTCTAACACTGGCGAAAACGGCGGCACAGCCGGGGCAGACATCAGCGCGATGCGGGCCTGGGCTGTGACTCGGGGCAGCGACCAGGTCGTGGTTGCAGTGCTCGACAGCGGCGTGGACTATACGCACCCGGATCTCGTCAACAACATTTGGACCCGTCCGGAGATTATCAAGGCTTACCAGGATGATGATCTGACGTCTGATGGCCCGATCGATGATCTGCATGGCTTCAACGTCGTGGACGACGACGGCGATCCGATGGATGACAACGGGCACGGCACGCATTGCGCCGGCATCATCGGCGCCGAGGGTGGAAACGGAATCGGCATCGCGGGTGTCAACTGGAACGTGAAAATCATGCCGTTGCGTTTCATGGACGGCGATGGCGCAGGCACGACGAAGGACGCGATCGAAGCAATCAACTACGTCATCGATCGCAAGCGCGCCGGCGTTAACGTGCGTATCATTTCGGCGAGCTGGGGCTCGACCACCAGGTCGCGCGCGCTCGAAGATGTGATCCGCAAAGCCTATGACGAAGGCATTCTGTTCGTGGCTGCGGCCGGCAACGCCAGCTCAGATAATGATCAAACGCCGCATTTTCCGTCGAGCTACAACCTGGGCAACGTAGTCAGCGTTGCCGCCCTGAATCGCAACGATCAACTAGCGTCGTTTTCAAACTATGGAGCGAAGTCCGTGCACGTCGCCGCGCCCGGCGAAGAAATCTTGAGCACCTGGCTTGAGCATAGTTTTTCAGAGAAGAAAGGCACATCGATGGCCACGCCATTTGTAGCCGGAGTGGCTGCTTTGATCCTGTCGCAGGATCCAAAGATGTCGGTGGATGATTTGCGCGCCAGGCTTTTGCTGTCGGTTGATCCGCTTCCTTCCTTGAAGGGTAGAGTCTCGAGCGGCGGCCGGATTAATGCGGCGAAGGCGGTCGGGGCTGAGTGAGATGGCGAGCCTTAAGCGTGAACCTGTAGCGTGGAATACAAATACTCCGGGGCAAAATCCGCGCCGTTCGGCCACACGGTTGTGTGGTATTCCGGGTGCACGATGAACGACCTGAAGTAGTCCTGGTTCTTCAGCGGTTCGAAAACCTCACCATACAGTTCGTCTCTGAGATCGACCTCGCCTTCAGTTCCGTCCTGGAACCTTAACCAAATGACGTAGTCTTTGACGTGCTTCGCTTCCACAAGTCTTACCATTCGGTTCTACTCCGGCGGTGAAATGGCATTCAGTGCTGACCTGTCTAATCTAGTTTCGTGCTTTCTTTCCGCTAAGACAAGAACGATCCACGAAATCACACGAACAAAACTAGTTTCGTGTGTTTTCGTGGATCGTTTTACTGGCAAGGCAATCTCTCATTAGCCGAATCGTTTGACTGATTATTGTCGCGACACTACGGCAATCCGATCGCCCTTCGGACTCACGGCAATGCGGGTGATGTTTTTCAAGCCCACGTTGGAAAAATCTGCCAGTTCTATCCAGGCCCAATCAGATTTCTTGCGCGCGAACAGCTTCGTACCGTTGGCCATCAGCAGCACGCCTGAAGGTGTCCAGGCATAGTCTTCAATGCCCGGAAATGTTTTGATGAAGGTCGCGACAGCTCGGCTTTTCAAGTCGAAGGTTTTGATCAGCCACTCCTGATCGGAAACCTTGTGCACGAAACTGAATTTGTTCTCGTGCGGCACGCGACGCAAAATCCGCCCGGGATTTTCGGCAATCACTTCCGCCTTTCCCGATCGCAAATCTACCAACTGCAAAGTATTCGGTTTGCCTAAAACGAAAAGCGCCAGGGTGTCATCATCGACCCACAGGTGATAGCCGACGGGCTTAATCTTCTCCAGGATCAGTGACGGCGATCCGCCGGCGAGCGGAAACTTCCAAAGCCTTTGCGTGCCATCCGCTTCGACGCGCACCACGGAAATAGATTTGCTGTCTGGCATCAGCGTGGGCGAATACTCGCTTTCGGGCGTGTTAGTGACCTGAGTCGTCGAGGCCGCGCGCAGGTCATAGCGATAAATGTCGGCTTGCTTCTCTCTAATGGATGTATAGAGGATGGTCTTGCCGTCGGGAAGGAACGAAGGTTGATTATTGTAGCCGGCCCAGTTCGTAATCTTCACTGGCTGACCCAGCTTGAGCTTACCGCCCGGCTTGGTCGTCAGGTCGATAACAAAAATGTCCGTAGCGGGCGGGGCAGGGTTTGGCGTGGGCGTCGGAGTTTGACTCAGGGCGGTCATCCAGACACTCAAAATTATCGCGGCGGCGAGGGCCGCTTGTGGGGCGCAAACATTAATGAGTCTCATATAGGCTTCGTATAACACGCCGTTTGAGCGCCATCAAGGTCCCGGCCCACAACCTTTCGTCGACCTCACTTGCGCACCCGCCCCACCCTGTGTGATTATTGGTTCATGAATGCCATCATTCACAACCACCATAATCTTGTGAGGAGTCGATAAAGAGTGAAAGCGGAGTTAGCGCAGTTAATCGCTTTGCAGAACGCTGATACCAATATAAGAAGACTACAGGCCGAGATAGAAAGCATTCCTGAGAGGCGCGCCGAGATCGAAAGAGAGTTCGATCAGCGCGCCTTTGAAATTCGCGCACTGGAAGAGCTGCGGGATAACGCACGCAATGAACGCACCCGCCTGGAAACTGAAATCTTCGAACAGAAACAACGAGCCGAACGCGCCGACCGAAATTTGATGGCGGCGAAGAAGCCGGACGAATATACGGCCGCAATTCGCCAAGCCGATGCCGCGCGCAAACAAATCTCGGCCTTCGAGACGCAAGTCCTCGAGCAGATGGAGATCGCCGATCAGGCCGAAAAAGATCTGACGGAACGCGCGCCGGAAGTCGAGAAGCTGGGCGCCGACATGAAGGCGCGCTTCCATGCCTTCGATGAACAAGTGCGGACGCAGCAGGAGCAAATCACAATCGCCATCACTGAACGCGAGCGCTTGACGAACGAACTTCCCAAGGCCACCAGCGCGCTTTACAAACGGATCGCGGCGCGCATTCGCGACGGAGTGGCGATGGCTGAAGCTCGCAACGGCGCCTGCACCGCGTGCCACATGTCTCTACGCCCGCAGATCATGGCCGACGTACGCCGCGGCGTGGAAATTATCACCTGCGACAACTGCAATCGGATTCTTTACTACGCGCCGGACAACGCCGCGCAACCTGTCGGCGCTTCTTAATTTTGGAGTGCGGTGACTTGCCACCGCTTTTTCTTTCTTCCTAACTTCCCAAAAATAAAAAGCGGCGACAAGGCGCCGCACTCCAAAGTCGCCGCTCCTGATCCAGCGCCGAACGAGTTTACATCGTGGTTGAGACTATTTCTTCCTCAAAGTCACGTGCACGGGCTCAACGAGATCCGCTGCCGGCACCTCCAACTCCTGCGCGCGAAAACCCTTCGCTTTGACCTTCAGCCTTAAACTACCCATGTGAATTGGCAGTAAGGCGATACGGCCGTTCGCGTCGGTCTCGCCCCAGCTCTCGCAGAAAAATCCGTCGGTGCGGGTTGATTCTAGTTTGACGTAGGCGTTTCTGATAGGATTGCCCTTCTCGTCAAAAACGCGAACGTCGGCGCGACCGATGCCGTCAGGCATCTTTGGTGCGCGGCCCTGGCTGGGCAAAGTGTCATTGTTTCGCGTCGGTTCCTGAGCGAGCGCGATCGAAAACGATGCGACGATAATAAGAATGAGCGAGAGAACCTTTGTCATAAATCCAAACTCCTGATTGAGTAATGCCGGCGCAATTTTGCGACGTCAAGGACGATTGATTCAGATGTTCAATCGATGGGCTGTTGACTAACGGGGCTGTTGACTTGACTGACCTGGAGGAGAATCCCACGGCCAACGAGCTGGACCGATTATACGTTATTGGCCCGGAAGTTTGGAAGGTTTTTTGTAGCGCAAGTTGTTAACTTGCGCGTCTGGTTTTGCGGCCTTCTCGTGCGGTTTGATGTGAGTTCGTGGATCGTTCCCTGCTGACGAAGACGATCCACGAAGTCACACTAAAAATCACGAAATACAGGAGGGACTTTCATGCTCATTCAACTTCTGGTGCTGCTCCTGATCGCGGGCGTTTGTGGCGCGCTGGGCCAGGCAATCACTGGGTATTCGCATGGCGGATGTCTGGTTTCAATTGCTCTTGGATTTATTGGCGCGCTCCTGGGCTCGTGGATCGCCGGGCAGCTTCATCTGCCGGAACTCATCGTCATTCCCGTGGGCGGAACACATTTTCCCGTGATTTGGTCGATTATTGGCGCGGCCTTGTTCGTGGCCCTGATAAATCTGATCAGCCGCCGGCGAGTCTGACTTTTACTCTAAAGAAACTAGGGTACGACGTCGCGCGCTTCCCTGTGGCTATCGAACCACCACGCCCACGGGATCAGCACCGCCGAGCAGAGGGCGGTAATGGCAAGTTTCCTGACACTCGCCGGCGGCGGTGGACCAAACACCACTCCCGCGTACGCGAGGAGGAGAAAAACAACGAATCCCCAGAAGGCGTACATACCGATCTTATCTTTTGGTTTCGTCTGTTGCTGATAAAGCCAAATCCCGACGGCGAACAAAACTGCCTCGACCGCAATCGCCCACCAACGATGATTCCACAGCCCGAGTCCAACCAGCCGATTGCCACCGGCGTAAAGCGGCAGGTCCGGTCGATGCACGATGTAATCCATCACCCAATGACTAATCACCCCTATCCAGATCACGATCGCGCCGCTCGCGTAACGGGTGAAGCCATAGTAAAGCCCAGCGAATAGCGTGGCCCAACCGACCACCGCCACCAATCCATGTGAGATAGGATAAGAGTCGAAAGCGAGGCGCAGGAATGGATTCGTGTTTGGCTCGACAGAGACGTGTTCCCATCCCAGCAGCAGAAAAATTGGCCAGAGCAAATCGAGCAGGATGGGCGCAGCAATCAATGCCCCGAGTGATGCGCGCGGCGCCAGTTTCTTTGACGCCAGACCTACTGCATAGTGACCAATGAACATTTCGTTGCGGCGTCACTCTATCATCGAATCGTAGTTTGCCATCACTTTTTCGCTGTTTGGTTTGAAAAAACCTGCCCATCTCGCTAAAGTAACCACACCAGCTTAATAACTGAGAACAGTTTTTCCGAAAGCGTTTAGAGACGGGACTTGTTCCGTCTGTTGGCAGCGATGAGCGGCGAGGTACGTCCGCCAGCGAAAACTTCTATCAACGGCACATGCCACAGATTTTCCGTCATAGCACGAACTATCTGGCCCGGGCGACAATTTATGGCGCCGTCTTCATTCTGTTCGCAGGCCTTTGGGTCACGGCAGAGATCACCCGGTCGGGTTGGAACACCGGCCAGTGGATCGAGCGCCAACAACCAATCCAATTCAGTCATAAGCATCATGTTGGTGATGACGGTATCGATTGCCGCTATTGCCACACGTCCGTTGAGACGGCCGCCTCGGCCGGCATTCCTTCGACGGCCGTCTGCATGAACTGTCACAAACAGATTTGGGCGGACAGTCCTTATCTGGAACCGGTGCGCGCAAGTTTCAAGACCGGCAAACCGCTGGAATGGATCCGGGTTCACGACTTGCCGGACTTCGCCTATTTCAATCACGCGATTCACGTTAACAAAGGCGTCGGCTGTTCGACCTGCCACGGCCGGATCGATCAGATGCCGGTGGTGTCGCAAGCCAATTCGTTACAGATGGAATGGTGTCTCGAGTGTCATCGCCGGCCGGAGAACTTTGTACGGCCGATAGAAAAGATTTTCGATATGGAGTGGCGACCGCGAAATAGCTCAAAAGCCGAGATCGCGGAGGGCTTGAATTGGAAGAAGCAGTATCACATTCAGGACCCAAACGTTTTGACGAGCTGCTCGACCTGTCATCGTTAGATTGACTGAGCGCCCTCTTCGTTGGAGAGGGTTGGAGTTTTGCTCCCCTCTGCATTGGGAGAGGGGTTGGGGGTGAGGGCCTACGGCGTACAAGGCCCCCACCCTAACCCTCCCCCAAAGGTGGAGGGAACAGGAAGCATGGATAACGACCGTCACATAAATTTCAAGCTGCTGCGCGACCGCATACTCGGCGCTGGGAACGCGGACGACTCGTCCGCATCCTCCGGCAAGCAGTACTGGCGCAGCCTCGAAGAACTGGCCGACTCGCCGCTCTTCGAAGAGTTTGTTCAGCGCGAGTTCCCTCAACAAGCCGAAGAGTGGAACGATCCCGTCGAGCGCCGTACGTTTTTGAAGTTGATGGGCGCGTCGCTGGCGCTGGCAGGTTTGAGCGGTTGCGTGATTCAACCTCCCGAGAAGATCGTCCCTTACGTCAAGCAACCCGAAGAAGAGGTGCCAGGCCGTGGTCTGTACTTCGCCACAGCGTTTTCGTTGGGTGGCATCGCGACGCCGCTGCTGGCGCGCAGCAATGAAGGCCGGCCAACCAAGCTCGAAGGCAATCCCGATCATCCGAACAATCGCAACAGCGATCCGAACGATAAAGGATCGAGCGCGACCGACATTTTTTCGCAGGCTTCGATTCTGACGCTCTACGATCCCGATCGTTCGCAGACTCCGATGTATCGCGGCGAGACCCGGCCCTGGACGCAGTTCATGGCTGAAATTCGCGGCGCTCTGGAAAGGGAAGGCGACGGAATAAAAGCTAAGAAGGGCGCCGGCCTGCGCTTCCTGACTGAAACGATCACGTCGCCGAGTCTGGCCGCCCAAATGAAATCAGTCCTCAACGACTTTCCTGAAGCGAAGTGGCATCAGTACGAACCCGCCAACCGTGACAACGCACGCGCCGGTGCGATGATGGCGTTCGGCCAGCCGGTGAATACGATCTATGACTTCGGCAAAGCGGATCGGATTCTTTCGCTCGGTTCGGATTTCTTATCAGCGATGCCCGGAACGCTTCGGTACGCGCGCGACTACGCCGCGAAGCGACGATCTGCGTTGGAAGCTGGCTCGAATCCTGAGCAGATGAGTCGGCTCTATGTGGTTGAGAGCACGCCGACGATTACCGGCGCGAATGCCGATCATCGCTTTTCGGTGCGCCCCAGTGAGCTACAGCTGACGGCCGATTTAATGAGACTGGCCCTGCCGTTTGGTGGATTCTCAGCTCTGGAGACGCGCCCCCCTTTGTCGTTCGACAAAGAGCGCTTCAATCACATTCTCGGCGATCTATCGAAGCACAAAGGCTCGAGTATTATTTTAGCGGGTGACGAACAACAACCGTCCGTGCATGCTTGTGTTCATGCGATGAACGAGGCATTCGGAAATGTCGGCAAGACTGTTTTCTACACCGATCCAATCGAAGCTAACTCAGTCGATCAAACTCTGTCGCTGCGCGAACTCGTCTCTGATATCGACGCCGGCAAAGTCGAGACGCTGATCATTATTGGTGGCAACCCGGCTTACAACACTCCCGTCGATCTCAGACTGGATCTCGACCGGCTGAACAAGGTTAAGCTGCGCGCGCACCTCAATCTCTATAACAACGAAACCTCCGAGATTTGTCACTGGCATATTCCGGCGACGCATTACCTGGAATCGTGGGGCGATGCGCGTTCCTTTGACGGCACGGTGACGATTGTGCAGCCTTTGATCGCGCCGCTTTATGAAGGCCGGACAGCGTATGAAGTGCTCGCGCTGTTTTCAGAGAATTATGATCGGAAGCCTTACGACATTGTGAAGGAGTACTGGCGCACGCAAGCAGGAACAGGGAACCAGGGGTCGGGAGTCAGTACCGGGAGCGGTAGTGACCGGGTGCAAGGCGCAGGCAGGATGCCTGCGAACCGGCCGCAGGATGCGGGCGCTCCAACGGCCGCCACGACAGGTGCTCAAACAGATTTTGAATCGTGGTGGCGCAAATGTTTGCACGACGGCTTTGTCCCGAACACTGCTCTGCCAACGAAGACAGTCTCACTGAAATCCGACTGGGTTTCGTCCTTGAATTCACCCAACCCCCAACCCCCTAACCCCAACGCCCTGGAATTGGTCTTCCGCACCGACCCAACCATCTACGACGGCCGCTTTGCGAACAATGGCTGGTTGCAGGAACTACCGAAGCCTCTGACGAAACTCACCTGGGACAACGTGGCGCTCGTTAGCGCGAACACCGCGAGGAAGCTCGGCGTGTCGCCGCAGAATTATGAGAAAGATAAGAAGGGCCGCGAAGCCTACGTCGATCAGATCGAGCTCAAACTAAACGGTCGCGCCATCAGCAAGCCGCTGCCCGCTTGGATCATGCCCGGTCAGCCTGACGATGTGATCACGGTTCATCTCGGCTATGGCCGCGCCCGCGCGGGCCGGGTAGGCGACGCACAGGGTTTCAATGCTTACGAGATTCGCACTTCCGATGCGCCCTGGACAGCCTTCGGCGCGCAAGCAACCAAAGCCGCCGGGCAATACGAACTCGCGGCAACGCAGATTCACTTCTCAATGGAAGGCCGCGACCTTTTGCGCGAAGGCCCACTCGAGGAGTACTTGAAAGACAAAGACCGTCTCCGCGAAGAACGCGAGCAGCAGCAGAAGGAGCTGCACGAGCTCTCGCTTTACAAAGATTACGACTACAAAGACCAGGGCAACGGTTACGCGTGGGGCATGTCGATCGACTTGAACAGTTGCGTAGGTTGCAACGCCTGCATGATCGCCTGCCAGTCGGAAAACAACATTCCCATCGTGGGCAAGGACCAGGTGCTGCGCAGCCGCGAGATGCACTGGATTCGCGTCGACAGTTACTTCAAAGGCGACCCCAACAAACCCGGCGGGCCTTTCTTTCAACCCGTTCCCTGCATGCATTGCGAGAACGCGCCTTGCGAGCCGGTCTGTCCGGTGCATGCGACGGTGCACAGCGCGGAAGGCCTGAACGACATGGTCTATAACCGCTGTGTCGGGACCAAGTATTGTTCGAACAACTGCCCGTACAAGGTGCGCCGCTTTAACTTTTACCTGTATCAGGATTGGGAGACGCCGACTTATCAGCTAATGCGCAACCCGGATGTGTCGGTGCGCAGCCGCGGCGTGATGGAGAAATGCACCTACTGCGTGCAGCGAATCCAATCGGCAAAGATTCAATCAGAGATCGAAGGCCGCCAGGTGCACGACGGCGAGATCGTGACTGCCTGTCAGTCAGTCTGTCCGACTGAGGCGATCGTGTTTGGCAACATCAACGATCCCAACAGCAAGGTTTCAAAGTTGAAAGCGATGGATCGGGATTATTCATTGCTGGGTGAGCTGAATACGCGGCCGCGCACGACGTATTTGTCGGCGCTGAGGAATCCGAATCCGGAGATTAAATCCTGAAGAGATCAAGCCACAGAGGCACAGAGACGCAGAGTTACAGAGACAAGTAACGGAGAAATTAGAGATGTCTTCGACATTCAGCGATGTTCCGCCATCCAGGCAAGGTATCGCTGCCGTGGCAGTTAAAGAAAGTGAGGCTCTCAAGCGCCTTACTGAACGAATTATTGGTTGTGCCATTGAGGTGCATCGGCAGCTTGGACCGGGCCTTCTGGAGGGAACGTACGAGGCGGCGCTTTGCATTGAACTACAGCTTGCCGGGCTGAACTTCGTAAGACAGCCAGTCTTTCCAGTAGTCTACAAGGGGCAAGTCATTGGCGAATATCGGCTCGACTTAATCGTTGAAGACACAGTCATCGTAGAAATCAAGAGCGTCGAGCGCTTCGATCCGATCTTTGAAGCTCAGGTCTTAACGTACTTGCGTGTCACCGGCAAGGGAATAGGCCTACTAATGAACTTCAACTCGCGACTGCTTCGTGACGGAATAAAACGGTATGTACTCAGCTAGTTTTTCTCTCTCATCGTCTCTGTGTCTCGGTGCCTCTGTGGCTGATTGATTTGAACCTAATGGACGAGCAACGCGACGATCGCCACACATCAATCCACGCGACGCATGCCGTCGTAGGATCTGAGCTGACCTTTGGCTCGGTCACCGACAAGATCAGCGCGATCGTGCTGAAGCGCAAGACGCCGATCTGGTGGTTCGTTGGCTTTGCGATCTCGTTTGCCCTGTTCCAACTGATGCTCCTCACGATCACGAACATGCTCTTCAAGGGCATCGGTTTGTGGGGCGTGAATATTCCCGTCGGTTGGGGCCTGGACATTTTGAACTTCGTCTGGTGGATCGGCATCGGGCACGCGGGGACTTTGATTTCGGCAATCCTACTTTTGCTGCGCCAGAAGTGGCGCACTTCGATCAACCGGTTCGCGGAAGCGATGACCTTGTTCGCCGTAGCGCAGGCCGGAGTCTTTCCGCTGATGCACCTCGGGCGTCCGTGGCTGGGTTACTGGCTGTTTCCTTATCCGAACACGATGGGGATCTGGCCGCAGTTTCGCAGCCCCTTAATGTGGGACGTGTTCGCGGTTTCGACTTACGCCACCGTGTCCGCCCTGTTTTGGTTCGTCGGTTTGATTCCTGACTTTGCCACGCTGCGCGATCGCGCGAACAGCAAACCGTTTCGGCTGATCTACGGCATGCTGGCGATGGGCTGGCGCGGTTCGGCGCGGCACTGGCATCGTTACGAGACGGCTTACCTGCTGCTGGCCGGACTGGCGACGCCGCTCGTGCTTTCAGTGCACACGATCGTCAGTTTCGATTTTGCGGTCGGCATCATTCCCGGTTGGCACGCGACGATTTTTCCGCCCTACTTTGTGGCCGGCGCGATCTATGCAGGCTTTGCGATGGTCCTGCTGCTGACGATCCCGCTGCGCAAAGTTTTCGGGCTGGAAAGCTTCATCACGATGCGCCACATGCACAACATGGCCAAGGTCATGCTAGCCACGGGCTTGATCGTTGTTTACGGCTACATGATGGAAGCGTTCTTTGGCTGGTACAGCGGCAATCAGTACGAACGGTTCATGATCTGGAACCGCATGCACGGACCTTATGCGCCGTATTACTGGGCGCTGATCATGTGCAATGGCCTGACGCCGCAGTTGCTGTGGATCAAGAAGATTCGTTCAAAACTCCTGGTGCTGTGGTTGATATCGTTCGTGGTCAGCATCGGCATGTGGCTCGAGCGCTTCGTGATCGTCGTCACCAGTCTGCACCGGGATTTTCTGCCCTCTTCGTGGGGCTTCTACTCGCCGACGCAGTGGGACTGGGCGATGTTCATCGGCACGATTGGTTTCTTCTTTGCATTGCTGTTTCTGTTTATTCGCTTCCTGCCGATGATTTCGATTTTCGAGATGCGGACGATCCTGCCTGAGGCAGAGGTTGATGAGGGATGAATGTTGTAGCGATGGGAACCAAAAGCCATTTTCCATTTGTCATTTGAGATTTTTCATTGGTCATTTTCCGAAGGCTGGCGCGACCGTCCCAGTAAGGAGGGAATGGCTGTCGCCAATGGCAAATGAAAAATGACAAATGAGAGATGGAAAATAATCTGAGCGTTTGTCTTTATGAAAACTAAGTCTCACAGACTCTACGGCGTAATGGCCCAGTTCGATAATCCGAGCGCGCTGGTCGCGGCCGCCCGCGAGACCTACGCGGCGGGCTATCGGCGGATCAATGGGTACTCGCCGTTTCCGATCGAAGAACTGTCGGACGCCATCGGATTCAAACGCACCACTTTGCCTCTGATTGTGCTGGCGGGCGGGATCATCGGCGCGGTGGGCGGGTTTTTCATGCAGTACTGGATGGAAGTGATCGACTATCCGATCAACGTCGGCGGCAAGCCTTTCAATAGTTGGCCGGCGTTTATTCCGATCACGTTTGAATGCACCGTTCTGTGCGCGGCTTTCGCGGCCGTGTTCGGCATGCTGGCGCTGAACAAGCTGCCGCAGCCTTATCACCCGGTTTTCAACGCGCCGAACTTTGCGCTGGCGACGCGCGACAGTTTCTTTCTGGTGATCGAAGCAAAGGACCCGAAGTTCGATCATGATGAAGCAATGCGGTTTTTGAAGAGCCTGGAAGCAAGAGAAGTAAATGATGTCGAACTCTGAAGAAAAAGTGGGCAGTGGGCGGTGGGCAGTGAGCAGTTTCAAGCGCGCAACGGCGCGCGGGTGGCCTCGACGCCGAACGCTCGTGGTTTTACTGCTCACTGCACACTGCACACTGCTCACTGCTTCCTGTCGCCGTGACATGCAGGATCAGCCCAAGGCGATCGCCTATCGCGAGAACACTTTCTTCCGGGACGGCCTTTCATCGCGGACTTTGATTCCGGGCACCGTGCCGCGCGGTTACCTGCGCGCTGACCGCGAATTCTATCTGGGGAAGAAAGCCAACTCCGGAACTGTCGCCGCGGGGCAACCGACTGCAACGCAGATCGGAAGCGCGACTACTTCCGCCGCTCCGACAAGTCCCGTGTCGTTGTATCCGGATGACGTCGAGACCTTTCCGATTCCGATTACGAAGAAAGATCTTGAACGGGGGCAGGAGCGCTACGACATTTTTTGCTCGGTCTGTCATGGCGCGACGGGAAATGGCGACGGCATGATCGCGCGGCGGGGCTTTAACAAGCCTCTGCCGGCTTCGTATCACCAGGATCGTTTGCGGCAGGCGCCGGTCGGACATTTCTTTGACGCGATGACCAATGGTTGGGGCGCGATGCCTGCTTATGCAGCACAGATTCCGGTTGAGGATCGCTGGAGGATCATCGCCTACATACGCGCTTTGCAATTGAGCCAGATGCCGGCCCAGGGGCAGGGCACTCCAGCACCAGCGACAAAGCCGGGCGGGCCAGAGAAGAAGTAACGATGGTTTCTTCCCCTCCCGTTGGGAAGGGTTAGGGGAGGGTTGTAGAGCATCGCCACAAGCCCTCTCCCAAAAGGGAGAGGGAGAAAGACTCGGAAGTTTGGTCAGAAAAAGAAATGGCGGACAGGATGTCGGCGCTCCGAAAGAAATGATTCAAGCTGGATACACACCGCCGCCTGAACTGAAGCGAGTGAGCACCATGGCGCTCGCGGTTGGCGCTCTGTTCTTTGCTCTCCTGGTGTTCGGCTTATTCCTCGATCGCGCGCAATTCTTTCATGCTTATCTGGTGGGCTTCATCTTTTGGATTGGAATCACGCTCGGCAGCCTGGCGCTTTTGATGTTGCAGCATCTGACCGGCGGCGCGTGGGGCCTGATCATTCGCCGCGTTCTCGAAGCCGCCACCCGTACCCTGCCGCTGCTGCTGATTCTGTTCCTCCCCATACTGTTTGGGCTGAATCAAATCTATTCGTGGACGAACCGGCCAGAAATGGATCAGGTGCCGGCGCTGCGGGAAAAGGCCGCGCACTATTTGAATCCGGCGTTCTTCATGACTCGCGCGGCGCTCTATTTCGTGATTTGGTCGCTGATGATGTTGTTGCTGAATACCTGGTCGCTGCAACACGATCGCACTGCGGATCGACGGTTTTCAAAACGCCTACAGATGATGAGTGGACCGGGACTGGGTCTCTTAATAGTAACGATCACGTTTGCTTCGATCGACTGGGTGATGTCGCTGGATCCCGCCTGGTCGTCGACCATCTATGGATTGATCTTCGTCGCTTCGTGGAGTTTAAGCGCGTTGGCGTTCGCGATCCTGGTGATGTCGTGGCTGGCCCAGCGCGAGCCCCTGAACACGGTCGTGCGTACCTCGCACTTTCACGATTGGGGCAATCTGATGATGGCCCTGGTGATGCTGTGGATGTACTTTGCCTTCTCGCAATACCTGATTATCTGGTCGGCCAACCTGCCGGAAGAGACGACCTGGTACGTCGCGCGCAAACACGACGGTTGGGGCATCATTGCGCTGGGGATTGTGATGCTGCAGTTTGCGTTTCCGTTTTTGACGCTGCTGTCACGCGCCGCCAAGAAGAGTCCGCAGAAGCTGGGGATGCTGGCGTTGTTGATTCTGATCACGCGAGTCGTGGATGTAATCTGGCTGATCGAGCCGACCTTTAATCGCGAGCATTTTCATTTGAGTTGGATGGACATTGTCGCGCCCATCGCTATGGGCGGGCTTTGGATTGCAACGTTCACGTGGCAGTTGCAGAAGCGTTCGCTCATCCCGGTCAACGATCCGCAGGTTGAGGCGGCGCTGGTCGCGCACGCGGGGCATTGAGATGTGTGGCGATACACGTGACTGTGAAACGCAAAGGATCGACGTCCGTCTGTGATTCAGTGGTTTTTCCCTCCCTTTGGGAGGGGTTAGGGGAGGGTGCGAAGCATGACGCGCACAAGCCCTCTCCCAAAGGGAAAGGGAGACAAACGCAGAGGAACGCAAAGGAGCTTTCTCTGCGAATACCTCAGCGGCCTCTGCGGTTGAGTTGGTAAGGATTCATATGACGAATGCGAAACACGAAAGCCACGTGACCGAAACACCGGACGTCTCTTACATTCAGAACGTCGACGTCACCCACGAGACGAGCGACGTCTATGTTTCCGGGATCGTGAAATTCCTCGTGGGGCTCTCGGTGCTTACCATCGCCACGTTCATTTTGACGTGGGGTTTGTTCCGCGCTTTAGAGAACAAAGCAACGGAAACGCCGCGGTCGCCGATGGCGCAAACCGAAAAGGATCGTCTGCCGCCAGAGCCGCGCCTTCAGAGTGCGCCCGGTTTCGCCGAAGATCTGGAGAAGACCACGGCCACTAAGAAAGAAGAATCCGGCAACGGCATCACGGCCGGCGCCGCCCAACCGAAAGACGCCCTTTACGAGATCAATATACTGCGCGAGCACTGGAACGATGTGCTCACGAACGGCCCGGTCGATCAAAGCGGGAAGCGCTATGGCATGCCGATCGAAAAGGCGAAAGAAGAGATTTTGAAGCAGGGATTGCCGGTGCGGAAGCAGTGAGCAGTGAGCAGTGAGCGGTGGGCAGTAAGCAGATTATGAGAAGAGTCCTGGTTTCATTCCAGAGTTCTATTTTGCGGCTTAGCCGCAGCACCAGTGAGGAAAGGCTCTGCCTTTCCGGCCGGTCCTATCTTGATTTTCAACGAGGCTGCGCCTCGGAATCGGCGAGGCGTAGCCTCGCCGAGGTGTTGGTGGGAACTGAGACGGAAAGGCGGAGCCTTGCCGCACTGTGCTGTGGCAGAGCCGCGGTTTATGCCTTGCTCCTGCTGCTCACTGCTCACTGCTCACTGCTCACTGCCTTCGGCCAGCCCGGCTCGCCCCAAATGAACTCGCCACTGTACGGCGCGGCCCCGGCGACGGGCCAGGTGTCGACCGGCTTACCAAAAGCGCTGAAGAACGTCGGCATCGATCAGAGATTGAACGAGCAAATTCCGCTCGATGCAGTTTTCAAAGATGAGCAGGGCCGCGACGTTCGCTTCGGTCAATTCTTCAAAGGCAAGCCTGTCGTGCTGTCGCTGGTTTATTACACGTGCCCGATGCTTTGTAATCAGGTTTTGAATGGAATGATGGGCTCGTTCAGACAGGTGTCGTTCAATATCGGCGAACAGTTCGATGTGGTCACGGTCAGTTTTGATCCAAGCGAGACGCCGGACCTGGCCGCGGCCAAGAAGAGCACTTACGTCAAGGCTTATAACCGCCCCGGCGCCGAAGCAAACTGGCATTTCTTGACCGGCGACGAAGCAAACATCAGGCGCCTTACCGAAGCTGTTGGCTTTCGTTACTACTGGGATGAGCAAACCAAACAGTTCGCGCATGCCAGCGCCATTATGATCTTGACGCCGGAAGGAAAACTGGCGCGCTACTTTTACGGCATCGAGTATCCGCCGCGAGATTTGCGCCTCGCCCTGGTGGAAGCTTCGCAAAACAAGATCGGGACGCCGGTCGATGCGCTGATGCTTTACTGCTATCACTACGATCCGGCGACGGGAAAATATGGTGCGATCGTGATGAACATCGTGCGCCTGGCCGGTGGCGTGACTTTGTTTCTGATTGTGGGGATGCTCCTGGTTTTGCGAAAGCGCGGTGGGCGCCGCAGCGGTAGTAACGAGAGAGTTGGAGACGTGAATCCGGCGCAGTAGCCCGACCGTGAGGGAGGGCGTCAACAAGTCTCGGGTGTAATGAAATTTTGACAGCCCGAATTTCAGGATTTGAAATTTGAGATCTCAGATTTGAAATTCAAGATTTTAAAATTCAAGACTTGATAGTCATGCAATCCTGGTTTCCATTCATTCCAGAAAGCGCGTCGACCTATTCGGGCGACGTGGACGCGCTGTATTTCTATATTTCCGGCGTGACGGTCTTTTTCACTCTGCTGATTTCATTCGTAATCATTTTCTTTGTCATCAAATATCGCCGCCGCAATCCCTTCGAAATCCCGCGCCCTATCGAAGGCTCGACCAAACTGGAAACGCTCTGGTCGGTTATTCCGCTGCTGATTGCGATGAGCATCTTTTTCTGGGGCGCGAAGATTTACTTTAATCAGTACCGTCCGCCCAAGAACGCAGTGGAGGTCTATGTCGTCGGCAAGCAGTGGATGTGGAAGTTCCAGCACGCTACCGGCCAGCGCGAGATCAACGAATTGCACATTCCCGTGGGCCGCAAGATCCGTTTGATTATGGCTACCGAAGATGTCATTCACGACGTCTTCGTGCCCGCGTTTCGCATCAAGGCCGACGTGGTGCCCGGCAGGTACACGACCGAATGGTTCGAAGCGACCAAGCCCGGACGTTATCACTTTTTCTGTGCCGAGTACTGCGGCATGAATCATTCAGGCATGGGCGGGTACGTGGTGGTAATGGAGCCGACGGAGTTTGAAAACTGGCTCAGCGGCAACGCGAACCAGATGTCACCCGCGGCCGCCGGCCAACAAATGTTCGAGTCTTTGGGCTGCGCCTCATGTCATGGCGCGAACGCCGAGGGTGGACGCGGACCGGCGCTGCTGGGTTTGTACGGCAACAACGCTGTCCTCAATAACGGGCAGACGGTGCGGGCCGACGAGGGTTACATTCGCGAGTCGATTCTGAATCCCCAGGCCAAGATCGTCAACGGCTTTGGACCGATCATGCCGTCGTTCCAGGGCCAGCTTAGCGAAGAGCAGCTTTTGCAACTGGTGGCTTATGTTAAGTCTTTGTCGACGCCGAAGACTGAGACGCCGACAGCGAAACCGCCGTCGGCGAAGCCGAGTGCAACGCCCGCAAGTACACCGAAGAAGTGATTGGTTTGGGGAAGGCAGCAAAGCCGCGTAGCGGCGCAATATTTATAGCCCGGCGTCCCGTTCTTATATCAGCTCCGAAGGAGCGAAATGTTTCTGTCGCCCATAAATGGGCTCGCATTATTGGATGGAATCGTAACTATAAATATTACGTGCCTACGGCACTAACAAATAATGGAAGAATTCACCATACCAAAGCCGCCACGCACCAACTACCTCAACGCCGAATACGGCTTGAAGTCGTGGCTGTTGACGAAAGATCACAAGCGCATCGCGCTGCTTTATCTCGGCGCGATCAGCTTCTTCTTTTTCATTGGCAGCCTCTACGCGATGGCCATTCGCCTCGAACTGCTTTCCCCGCAGGGCGATCTCGTGCAGTCGAGCACTTACAACAAGATGTTCACTCAACACGGGATCATCATGGTCTTCTTCTTTTTGATTCCGTCGATTCCGGCGACCCTGGGGAACTTTCTGATTCCGATGATGATTGGCGCCAAGGACCTCGCCTTCCCGCGCATCAATCTTCTCAGTTGGTATATCTACATGCTCGGCGGCATCGTCACCATTTATGCGCTGTTGGCTGGTGGCGTCGATACCGGATGGACTTTTTATGTTCCGTACAGCACCACGTTTTCGAACTCGTATGTGATCGCGACGGGCCTGGGGATTTTCATCAACGGCTTCTCGTCGATTCTGACGGGCCTTAATTTCATCGTCACCATTCACACAATGCGCGCGCCGGGCATGACCTGGTACCGTCTGCCGCTGTTTGTCTGGGCGCACTACGCAACCAGCCTGATCATGATCCTGGGCACGCCGGTGATCGCGATCACGGTCCTGCTGGTGGCCCTCGAACGGCTCGCGCATATCGGCATCTTCGATCCGGCGGCCGGCGGTGATCCGGTCTTGTTCCAGCATCTGTTCTGGTTTTACTCACACCCGGCCGTCTACATCATGGTGTTGCCGGGCATGGGTGTCATCAGCGAGTTGATCGCCAACTTCTCGCGCAAAAACATTTTTGGTTACAAGTTCGTGGCCTTCTCGAGCCTGGCCATCGCAGTGTTTGGCTTCCTGGTCTGGGGACATCACCTGTTTGTCGCCAGCCAGTCCGTTTACGCCGGCATGATTTTTTCCTTTCTTAGCTTCGCGGTCGCGATTCCGTCGGCCATCAAAGTATTCAACTGGACGGCGACGCTCTACAAGGGATCGATCTCGTACGACACGCCGATGCTTTACGCACTCGGCTTTATCGGCTTATTCACCATCGGCGGCATGACCGGATTGTTTCTCGCGGCGTTGGCGGTCGATGTCCACTTGAGCGACACCTACTTCGTGGTGGCGCACTTTCACTACATCATGGTGGGCGGAACGCTGCTGGCTTATCTCGGCGGCTTGCATTACTGGTGGCCCAAAATCAGCGGGCGCATGTATCCCGAAGGTTGGGGACGCTTTTCAGCGCTGGTGGTCTTTGTCGGATTCAATCTGACTTTTTCGCCGCAGTTCATCCTTGGGTACATGGGAATGCCGCGCCGCTATCACACTTACCCGGCCGACATGGTTTCATGGCAAGTGTTGCACGTTCTGTCGACCGCGGGCGCGTCGATACTCGGTGTCGGTTTGCTGATCCCTCTGTTCTATTTGATTTGGTCGATGCGCTATGGCCGCATCGCCGAGGCGAACCCGTGGAACTTGCCGGGTTTGGAATGGCAGACAGCTTCACCACCACCGACTGAGAATTTCTTGATTACGCCAGTGGTGACTCAGGAAGCGTATGAGTTCGCGCCCCCGGAACATAAAGAGGTGGTGGGTAAGTTTGAGCGGCAACAACGTACGGAGATTTAGATCCAAGTTCGACCAATCGCAATGGAAACCACACTCTGAGGAAGAGCATTGTCGGAAGTAGCCACAACATATGAGGCCGGAGCGCACAGCGCCCTCCAGCACCACTTCGAGAACATGGAACAGCAGCGCGAAGCCGGCACGCTGGGCATGTGGGTTTTTCTCGTCACCGAGATCATGTTCTTTGGCGCGCTGTTCCTGGCCTACACGATCTATCGCTACCAGTACCCGGCCGCCTTCGCTTCGGCCAGCAATCACCTGGACATCCGGCTCGGCGCAATCAACACAGCAGTCCTGATCGTCAGTAGTTTCACCATGGCGATGGCGGTTTACAGCACGCAGGTCGGCAAGCAACGCAATACAATCATCTGTCTGATCCTGACGATGATTCTGGGCGCGACGTTTCTGGGAATCAAAGCAATCGAGTACCACGACAAGTATCGCGACCACCTGATTCCGGGCCAATTGATTCCTGGACATCCCTTTAATCCCGCCGTTGCCAAGCCGGGAGATACGGATGAGCACAAACTGCATTTGGTTGAAGGGGCAACCGTGCACAACGTCGAGTTGTTCTACTGGATCTATTTCGCGATGACCGGGCTGCACGCTCTGCACATGATCATCGGCCTCGGCATCATGATCGTTTTGACCATCATGGCGTGGCGAGGCCGGTTCGGCCCTGAGTATCACGCGCCGGTCGAGATTTCAGGACTCTACTGGCACTTTGTGGACATCATCTGGATTTTTCTGTTTCCGTTGCTTTACTTGCTGGGGCGTCACCTGGAAGGACGCATCGGGTGAAGGATTTTGAATTGCGAAATTCGAATTGCGAATTTAGAACGGGTCTCTGATCCCTGACCTCTGCTTTATGAGTGAGCACATAGTCCAGCCGCGAATATACATCGTCATTTTTCTGGCGTTGATGTTGGGGACTGGCCTCACGGTGGTTGCGGCCTTCCACGATTTCCCGGGGCCGTTGAATGCGGTCGTCGCCCTGACGATCGCGGTAATCAAGGCTACTCTGGTCGTCCTCTATTTCATGCATGTGCGGTACAGCTCGCGTCTGATCTGGTTAGTGATCGGGTCGGCACTCTTCTGGCTGGCGATTATGTTTGCGTTGACGATCAGCGACTACTGGACGCGCACCTGGCTCCCGCCGCTTTAGGTTAGATTGCGCGATTGACCCAATGGCTGAGCCATAGCGCGGGCTGCCTCAGTTTTGGGTTTGTCCCATGATCGCAGGCTTGGGCTACTGGGCCAGGAACAACTTCTCTTCACGCACATCGATCACCTTCTGACAACCGGGACATCTGAGCTGCAAAGTTGCGTCTGAAGTTTTAATCGTCTGGCCACAGTTGGGACAGGGCTCCTGAATCTCACTCGTTTTGAAAAGGTCGCGCATCATGAAGAGCGGAATAATCAGGCCGGCGACGAGTAATGGAATTCCGAAGATCAAGCCGATGCCGCCTGCTCCACCAAGGGTGAGGCTGATGAACAGACCGGCAATGAACAGCACCAGGCCCACGGCGATGCTGAACGAAAAGCCATAAGCGCCGTCAAAGGTTCTTCCGCTCTTAGGCCTCTCGGTGGTTTCTTCTGCCATGATTGCGTTCTCCGACCAACAGCCAGGATAGATTCTGACTTTTACTCGACTCAAATCTCCTTGTCAAACCAACGTGTCAGAAGCCCGACCGTCAGGGAGGGCCTTATTCGACGATGGCCCTCCCTGACGGTCGGGCTTTCGGATACCGGAGCGTTGCTGTTAGACTAAGCGTTTTGATTAACCGAGGAATTCCGATCTAACACACTATGAATACCGAAACACCCTTTGAAAAATTCTTAAATCAACACGACGAAGAGGCCTGGTCGGCCACGTTGGCCACTCTCTTGCGACCGATCCACGAAGTCGATCGAAACGCCACCCAGATATGGTTTTCTTTCTATCCGCTGTCACTGTTCCGCGCGCTGCAACAGGCGGACGACCGTGACAAGTTGGCGCAGCAGTTGCTCCTGCAAGGCGACTATGAATTGAAAGATCAAGTCGACCGTTCGCACAAGTTTCTTTACGGCCATCGGTTCTGGCCTCAGGTAAAGAGCGCGGTTGAGCAACACGCGGACTCTTTTAATCAAACATCTCGCACGTCTCTGGCAGACCAAATTCTGGCCGTCGCGCACGGCGCGGCGCAGCAAACGAAGAAAGACGAATCACTGCTGGTCGGTATCACCGCGGTTGGTTTCATGACGATGCAGCAGGCCGGCCTGGCTGCTTTCAAGAGCGCGCCCGGCACGATTGGCATCGACGCCAAACATGCGAAGAAATCTCCGGAGCAGGTTCTCCGCGAGCGTGCCAAAGTAGACAGCCAGGGCTTGCTTGGTTTTCTTAAGACGGTCAACAAACAGTTCACCGTCACGCATGATGAGAACGACGACAAAGCGAAATACAAATTGAACGATGGCCAGGATATGGCCTGGGGCGCGGCCAACGATCGTGCCCGCGATTGGGTAGCGTTGGATCCGCGGCGCATGGAGGGACCGATTCCCGTCGAATGCCGTTCGGCTTCGTGTGGCACGTGCTGGGTCGGCGTGCTCGGCGGAGCTGACAGGTTGGCGGATGTCGCCGTGCGCGAAGGAAAGAAGATTAAGGAGTTCGGTTACATCGACACCGCCGAACCCAAGCCGCTGATTCGTCTGGCTTGTCAGGCGCAAGCGCAGGGCGCCGTCTCAGTGGTGATTCCACCATGGAACGGGCAGTTTGGAAAACATCTCCGCGCGTTAAAGGAAGAGGCGCAAGCTCAACTTGCCGATCAAGTGCAGACTGATCGCCCAACCAACGAAGCCGTAAATTAGTGCCCGCTCACGCCGATGCCCATCACGATGAAATGACCAAGAAGCCGGTTGTGTCGCCATTGCTGCTGGTTCTCGGCGCGGCGATTCTCTGGAGCACCGGTGGGCTATTCATCAAAGCAACCACACTCTCTGCGTTCGAACTTTCGTTCGGCCGTTCGCTGCTCGCGGCAATCACGATCGCCATCGTTACCCGCCACGAAGGCTTTGGCCTTAACCGAGTCAGCGCGATCGCCGCGGTGCTTTACGCGGCGTTGCTGATCCTGTTCGTCCTCGCCACCAAGCTTACGACCGCGGCCAACGCGATCTTTCTGCAATACACCGCGCCGGTATATGTCCTGATCCTCGAACCGATCTTCTATAAAGAAAAGTTTCGCCGGCGCGATCTGGTGACCGTGACAGTTTGCGTGGCGGGGATGTCCTTGTTCTTTGTCGGCAAATTGCGGCCGCAGGACCTGGAAGGCAATCTGGTGGCGTTGGCTTCAGGAGTTTGTTTCGCGCTTTATTTTCTGCTGCTGCGCCATTCCAAAGCACGCGAGGTCAACCGAGCCTCGTCGGCCATCTACGGCAATCTGCTTGCCGTCTTGATTTGCGCGCCGGCGTTTTGGGGAGCGACGCGCAGAGGCATCAGTCCCACGGACTTTGCCTGCATAGCCTATCTCGGCATCATTCAGATCGGCGTGGCCTACATTCTGTTTACCAGTGCGATGGCGCGCGGCCTGCGCTCGCTCGACGCCAGCATCGTCGGTTATATCGAACCGGTCTTGAATCCGGTCTGGGTTTTTCTTTTTCTCGGTGAGCGACCTTCGAACTGGGCTCTCCTCGGCGGTGCAATTATCATCGCTTCGGTGCTGAGTCACCTGGTGATCGAGACGAAAATGAAAAGCCGTAGGGACATCGAGCCCGATCTGATGCTGCACGAGTGATCGATCTGCGGCGCCTTGAGAACCTGGCAGAAGCTAGTCCTCGAAGATATTGTTAACTACAATCTCCATTTCAGGGAGCATAGTTGAGGCCAGTTGATCGCCTTTGGCGAAGAGCTCTCCTTCGCCATAACGGTCACCGCGCAAAGATCGCACTTCGACCGTCTCCTTAAACTCATCAACCAGCCCCAACTCTTTGACCCTGAGGGCGGCATACGTGTCAGCCTTGTTGCGGTCGTAAATCGCCGAGCCGGGCGCAATGACTTCGATAACCAGATCGGCTGTCGTGCGGCGCGGAGGATCGAGTCGAGCTTCGGTCTCCGCAGAAACATACAAGAGATCCGGTTCGAGATAGGTTCTAGCGCTGGTCCAAATTGCCGCTCGTGGCGCAATAAACCTTGCCGGAAACACCAAGGCGAGCACGGTAAGACATAAATCAGTGCTCCACTATGGCGTCCGTTTTCCAGCCCGCGCGAAAGCTTTCTCGATCGCCGCGCGCAGACCGTCGGCGGAATATTCAGTGAGCACGGCGCCGTTGATAAAGAAGGTCGGCGTGGCTTCGACGCCGTAGACCTCGCCATCTTCGATGTCGCGTCGAATCACGGCGTCGTATTTGCCCGCCTCGAGGTCGGCATCGAACCGTTTTCGATCCAGTCCGACCTGCGTCGCATACTTCTTCAGTGAATCCGTATCGAGCGCGGTTTGGTTCTTGAACAGGAAATCGATGTATTCCCAGAACTTGCCCTGCGCTTTCGCGGCTTCCGCTGCCTGAGCCGCGTGGAAAGCGTTCGCATGGACTTGCGTCAAGGGAAAGTTCCGAATCACAAAGCGCACGCGATTGCCGTAAGACTTCAGGACGTCTTCCACGATCGGATACATCCCGCCACAAGCCGAGCACTGAAAATCCGTAAACTCGATGATGGTCACCGCGGCGTTTACATCGCCGCGGGTCGCTCCTCCGGCAACACCCACATTCAACAAGGACGGGTCCGGCTCCTTCAAGAGGATTTGCACCTTGGCTCCGGCGCGTAACTTTTCCGCCAAAGCAGTCTCGAGTTTCTCCTGCTGCTGTTGCTGCAGATAGGTGGCAATGGCAGTACGCGCCTCGGCGAGATCCCTTTTGATGTTTGCTTTGTTCTCTTCGTAGAACCGGGTTGTCTGGGCTTCCGTCGGTTGGGTTATCTTGTCCGTGATCTCTGTGCGCACGACGTCCTCGGGGCCGACTTTTCGTTTGTTGGCTTCGGCAACGATCAAGAGATCGTTGATGCGACGATCGAGTACGTCCTTGCGCACCGCATAGGTTCGCATTTCCAGTTTGTAGATATAAGCCTTCGTGCGTTCGTTGATCGTATCGACGCGCAGCGGCTCGCCGTTGACAGCGGCCAGGACCGTTCCGGGCGCCAGGTTCGGCGCATTCACATCCGCGTTCTTGTTGACGGCGTTCGTCATCTTCAGACGTCTGATGAGCGCTGCATACAACTCCTGGCTGCGTTCATTGCGGATGTAGTTGATCAACTCGGCGCGCACCGACTCAAGAGTGGCCGTTCCGATCTGGTTGCGGTTGGCGTCGTAGGCGGCCTGGATCTCCGCTTCGGTCGGTGTGGGAACCTTGGAGTTAATTTCCGTTTCGATTACCTGATCCGAAGTCTTCCCTCGCTTCTTTGCCTCGGCGGCAATCAACAGAGAATTGACGCGCGCATCAAACGCGCGCTGCCGGGACTCAATAGTCTCTTTCTGCGGATCGGCGTAATACGCGCGCAAATATGGATCGGGATCTCTGTTGATAATGGCACTGACCTGATCTTCGATGTCGCTCGCGGAAATCGTAATGTCGTTAACGACGGCCAGTGTCGTAGCTGTCACTTCGGCCGGCTGAGCCGGTGAAGGCTGAGGGTTCGAGGCCGTTGTTTTCGCCGCAGAGTTATCAGCCGGCGCCGGCTTCGTTGTCGGCGGTTTTGCCGGAGCGCGACGGCGAGGCGTCTGGGCAGCCGCTAAACTTAGCACGGCCAGAGAAATCAATATGGTGATGATGACTCGATTTTGATTCATGAAGGCGTCTTTCTGCTGGGAGCGCGGACGTCCCGTCCGCCAGAGCATGCATAGCAAGCTCACTTCCCTGATTCTCGTTTGGCGATGATATGTGATCGTGTCTCTATGGCAAAACTATCCGCGCTCCTAATTCGGTGTTGCGTTTTTTAACTTAAGACTCGTAGCCGAGATGAAGTCAGTACCTAGAGCGATAGCGACCGGGTGTCGTCCCTGCCATCTTGGGCCTTGTGAATGTTGAGACCCGGTCGCTACCGCTCTCGGTACTGAGCTT
This sequence comes from Pyrinomonadaceae bacterium, assembly GCA_035317005.1. Lineage (GTDB taxonomy): Bacteria > Acidobacteriota > Blastocatellia > Pyrinomonadales > Pyrinomonadaceae > UBA11740. Next base: position 327,799 of record DATHHW010000140.1, read on the forward strand.
ATCTCAGCGGGAGGACGCCCGCGCTCCACGCTAACCGCCCGCCAGTTTTCGCACCGACTCCAGGGTGTCAATCTCTTCAACTTTCTTATCCGGCCGCAAACGTACGATGCGCGGAAAGCGTAGGGCGTACCCGCCTTTGTGCCGGTTCGATGGCTGAACCCGGTCGAAAGTTACCTCGAGAACGATGCGGGGCTCGACCACTCGCACGCGGCCATGCGCGAATTCCTGAAGCGTATGCGCCTTAAACCACTCGGTCATCTCGGCGATTTCCACGTCGGTCAGGCCTGAATAAGCCTTGCCGATGTTGAGCAACTCGCCGTCACTTTCCGAGCGGCGCACGGCAAAGGTGTAATCCGAAAGCACGCTGCGGCGCTTGCCGTGTCCGAGTTCAACGCTCGTGACCACGACATCAAGCGTCGCCAAAGCCCTTTTGAGTTTCAACCATTCGCGCCCGCGACGGCCGGGTTTGTAGAACGACGCGGGATCCTTAATCATCAATCCTTCATTGCCGCGCGCCCGGGCCGCATCAAATTCATCATCGAGCAACGTAGCGTCACCGAATCGCTTTGCCGGGGATATTCGCACGGTTCCGAGGTTGACCCGCTCGCTAGCGCGAGTGGTTCCGTACCCGCTTTCGCTCCCGATTAGTTCTTCGAGTCTCGTCCGCCGTGCTTCCAGAGGATCGTTTATCAACACGCGACCTGTTGCATACAAAATATCCCACGCGACAAATACCGCGGGCGTGCTGGCTAGCAAATCTTCGCTGACAGTCTTGCGGCCCAAACGTTTTTGGAGAGCGCTGAACGGCAGGATATCTGCGCCACGCGCGGTGATGATTTCACCGTCGAGGATCACGTCGGTGGGAAGTCCGGCCAGCGGGGCATGTAATTCAGGAAAGCGAGTCGAGATTTCATCGAGCGTTCTCGAGAAGATTGCGACGCGACCGTCCTGGACGTGGGCCTGCGCGCGAATACCGTCGAACTTATCTTCCACAAAGAATTCACCGGGCATGGTGCGCGCGATATCAGCCAGATCCGACGCCGGCGTCGCCAGCATCGACTTCAATGGATGAAACAGGCGCATTTCGATGTGCTGCAAATCGCCCGCTCGCGCCCGCACGGCGGCTTCACCGATATCGCCTCTCAGCATGTTGGCCAAAGAGACCGCGGCCAGCGGCTGTTTGAAAGCGCGGGCGATCGCATCTTCGACCAGACCTTCACGCAAACCGATGCGCAGATCTCGGGAGAGCAGCTTGACCAGGTACTTTGCTTCCAGCGGCGTCGCTCGCGCGAACGCTTCCGTTAAGATCTTCGTCTTGGCATTTTTTCCGCGCGTCGCGCTCAGGCGCGCGAGCAGGCTTTCGGTTTCCGCCAACGAGAGGCTGGGTTGGTTGCCGGGCTTTGCTTCACAGAAAACTTCGAACGCGACATCGCCGCCGTCGCCCCAACGCGCGTAACGCGGACCCAGACTCTCGGGGCTGGAACCTGTGGCCGTGCAGAGCGCTTCGCTGAGAATGCTGCCACCGACATTCGTCGTGCGCGCATCACTCTGGGCGAACTGTTGCCCGGCAAAGTAGCGTGCGGCGCGCGGCAAATCATCATCGTCGAGCTGTTGAAAGAATTCTCCGAGCAGCACCGCTTTGGCGAGTTTCTTCGTGGTGGCGGCTACGGCTTCGGCAGTTTTGGCGAAGGCTTCGAGCGAGTTGGGTGGAAGCGAGTTCATGGGCTTTGATTCATGTTACCGCGCGGCCGCGTCGCGCAACCAGCGCAGGTCGCGACGGAGCGCGGACATCCTGTCCGCCAGCGGGCGAAGATCATCTTGGGAAGGTTGTTCGCGCTGCGCGCTCAGGCGGACAGGATGTCCGTGCTCCGTCGCTGCTAGTATCAAACCCGCACGGCCTGCTCGTCATCCGGTGCGCCGAAAATTTCCGGGTGAAGAATCCGCGCAAGTATCTCAACGCCATCGACAACGCGCGGACCGGGACGGCTGAAATATGACGTCGCGTCAGTGGCCCAGACTTCACCACTTCGAACTGCGGGCAAATCTTCCCAGCCCGCGGGCAAATTCGCCGACGGCAACTGTCGCAGGGTATCTTCTTTGTAATAGCCGCACGGGATCAGCACGATCACTTCCGGCGCATAGGCGCGAATCTCTTCCGCGGTGGTGGTAGTGCTCGGTAGACCTGCCCGGCCGAATCCCTGGTCGCCGCCGGCAGACGCAACTTGTTCGGGGACCCAATGACCGGGAGCGAAGGCAGGTTCCAGCCATTCGAGCATCAGCGTCCGTGGACGACGATCGACACGCGCCGTTAATTCCTTTACGCGATCGAGCCGGCCATTTAGATCGTCCACCAGTTTCCCGGCTTCGCTTCCCCGACCGGTCAGCTCACCGACCATGCGAATGTTTTCAAAGATGTCGCCGATGGTGTTTGGTTCGAGCGAAACGACGCGCATGTCCGCTTCGAACATGCGCGTGGCCCGCTCGACCGTCTTATAGCTGACCGCACAGACATCGCAAAGCTCCTGCGTCAGGATCAGATCGGGATTCAATTCGCGCAGTCTGCCTTCATCAAGGTCGTAGATCGATCCGTGACCATCCAGTTGCGAGCGGACTGCGTGATCTATTTCGGCGCTCGACATTGTTTCGTGGGAGATGCGGCTGGCAGTCAGGCGCGGCTTGCCTGCCACCGACGGCGGATAGTCGCATTCATGAGTAATCCCGACCAGCGCGTCTTCCAAACCCAGAGCGCAAACAATCTCAGTCGTCGAAGGCAATAGTGAAACGATTCGCATCGGTAATGTTTGTAGCGCAAGTTGGCAACTTGCGCCACTCCGTATGCAGGTACTTTGAAGCTTGCGGCCCGTAATTACTGGGAGACCTCTTCATTTTTGAAGTCGCGGTACTCTGCACCTCACTCGCTGTTCTGTACCTACGCTCGCGTCCCGCGCTACAATCTGTTTCCGGCGCCGCCGCATCAAAGCCGTCGAAAGGTAACGCAGTGTTTTTGTTGATTCTGGATTCGTTGGGCAATTCTGAGCTGCTGGTGATTCTGGCGGCGGCCCTGATTTTCTTTGGGCCCCGGCGTCTGCCCCAGCTCAGCCGCCAACTGGGCAGGAGTCTGCATGAATTCCGCCGTGCTTCCGAGGATTTCAAACGTACCTGGGAGCGAGAGGTTAACTTGGAGGACGTTGATAAAGGAATGGAGCCACGCCCGGAAAATTCAATTCTCGACCGGGCCACTGAGCGCATTCGCGCTGCGCGCGAAGCAGCCGCGCTTGATTCCAATCCAGCGGAGCCGACAGCTTCGGTCATTACGCCGTCAGTTACCGCGGTCGACCCGTCGCTGGTGCAACCGCGAGAAGCAAACCCTCTGCCGGAAACCGCAGCAGCCGACCAACCTAACAACAAACACGACTGGCTATGATCCAGCAAGCGCAGATAGAAGGAAATCTGATCAAGTTTAGTTCCAGCATGCTTGGTTTCTTCCCCTCCCTTTGGGACGGGTTAGGGGAGGGTGCATAGCTTGACACCAACAAGCCCTCTCCCCGGCCCTCTCCCAAAGGTAGTGGGAGAAAAAACTCTTCAGGTCTCGGCCACTCGATAGTAATGCCCCGCTTCCCAAAAAAATCAGACGAAGGAAACGAATCCGGCGAGGAAGAACTCGGCGGGCAGATGTCCTTTCTTGAACATCTGGACGAGCTGCGCAAGCGGCTGATTCGCTCGATCATCTTCGTCTTTGTTGCGGCCATGCTCTGTTGGTTCGTGTCCCGTCCCATTTACAACTTTCTGGCGCGGCCCGTGGTGCGCGCGCTGGCCGAGGCTCAGCAGCACCGCAGCGTCACGATTGCCGGACTCAACGGTCAGGTCTCGATAGTTCCGCTTGGTTCACTGCAGCCGAATGACAAGGTTCGTTTCATTTTTCCCGATCCCACCAGATTGGGTACGGCGTCGATTCCGGCCGGCGCTTCGGTCGCGGCCCGGGTGGATAAGGACAGCCAGGGAAATCTTGGGCTGTACACCGACGAGCCGTTGTCGGCCGGGAATGAAGTCGTGCCGAAAGATGTGATGTTGCTGGGTGATTTGACCAAAGGCTATGACAAGCTGGCTGACCCGAACGACAAGCTGATAGTAACGACCGCACTCGAGCCGTTCGCTCTTTATGTAAAAGTGTCTTTGTACGCGGCGCTTGGCCTGTCCGTGCCGTTCCTGCTCTGGCAAATCTGGGCCTTCGTTTCGCCGGGACTTTATCCGCACGAGCGAAAATACGTAACACCTTTTATTGGCCTCTCTACTATCTTTTTTGTGCTCGGAGCGGCGACTGCTTATTACCTGATCTTTCCGCCGGCGGCAAAATATCTGCTGGGGCTGGGCCAGGATTTTCGACTGCTGCTGAAAGCCGACGACTACTTTGATTTCATAATCCTGTTGATGCTCGGGATGGGGCTGGTGGCGCAGATGCCGGCGATTACTTATGTCCTGGCGCGGATGGGGATGATTACAGCTCGCTGGATGCTGAAGGTCTGGCGCATGGCCGTGGTCATTATTCTGATCGTGGCCGCCGTGATTTCGCCGACCAACGACGTGCCGAACATGTTGCTCTTTGCGGCTCCCATGTTCGTGCTTTACGTGATTTCCATCATCGTCGCGTGGATTTGCGGCCGCGAACGCCGGAAAGTGTAGATGGCCACAAAAAAGGCACAAGAAGCACAAAAGCCTGGACGGATTCACGAAGGGTTCCAGTTTGTGCCTTTTTGCGGCTCATCATTTAGAGTGCCAGGGCAACGTGCCTGCCTCTACTGCCATCTTGACTCTGGTTCGAGCCAAACTTAGAATTCATATTCAAATCGGGTCCGCGTAACTATTCAGCCCAGACAAGCGCGCAACGTTGAAATTTCCGGAAGCAATCGTTAGGAGTCATTCGCTATGCTACATCGCAGAACCGGCCGCCTGGCCTTCGCTTTACTAGCCCTTACTTTCGCCGTGCCCTCGGGCCTGGCGCAGAAGAAGAACGATAAAGGCCAGGACCCTTCGGAAAAGGCGCGCAACGTCAAGCCGGAACTGAAAAAGGCTTACAAGGATTGGTTGGACAAAGACGTCGCGTACATCATCACTGATGAAGAGCGGAAGGCGTTCAAGAAGCTCGAAACCGACGACGAGCGCGAACGTTTTATCGAAGAGTTCTGGCGCCGTCGCGATCCCGATCCCGACACTGATGAAAACGAGTTTCGTGAGGAGTACTACGAGCGCATTGCGTATGCCAACGAGCATTACGGATCGGGCATTCCCGGCTGGAAGACCGATCGCGGCCGCATCTATATCACCTGGGGCAAACCGGACGAGACCGAAAGCCATCCTTCAGGCGGCAGTTATAACCGCGAGTCTTACGAGGGTGGCGGATCAACTTCGACCTACCCATTTGAGAGGTGGTTCTATCGTTACCTCCCCGGCGTGGGTTCGGGTATCGAGATCGAGTTTGTCGATCCAACGGGCAGCGGCGAATACCGCATTGCGCGCAACCCGGACGAAAAGGATGCCTTGCTCCAGGTTCCCGGCGCCGGACTGACCCTCGCGGAAGAAATGGGACTCTCGAATAAGGGAGATCGCATCGCTAATCTTGGGGGTGTCGGGAATCCTGCTTATCAACGGGAACAGGACAGCCCCTTTAACCGCTTGCAGGTCCTGGCGGATTTGAGCCGGCCCCCCGCAATCAAGTTCAACGACCTCGCTTCCGCGGTAAATACGCCGGTCATCGAAGACAATCCGCTTAGCTTTGACTTGCGCGTCGACTTTTTCCGGCAGTCCGATGAACGCGTAATCACCGCGTTCACCATTCAGACCGACAACCAGAACCTGGTGTTTCAGGACAGAGGCGGCCTACAGCAGGCGCAGTTGAATATCTTCGGAAAGATCACTCACGTTTCGGGACGGCGGGCCGGCATCTTTGAAGATCCGGTGATTACTCGGGCGACGCCCCAGGAATTGACTGAGGCTAAGGATCGTAAATCCGCCTATCAAAAAGCAGTGTCGCTGTCTCCCGGCCGTTACCGCGTAGACGTCATCGTCCGTGATGTCGCGTCAGGCGCAACCGGCGTCCGGCATATGGGTTTTGAAGTGCCCAAATATGATGCGTCTAAGCTCTCGACCTCGACTCTGATCATGGCCGTGAAACTTGAGGGCATGGGCGATCAACCTGCCGTAGGGATGTTCACCATCGGGAATGTGAAAGTTATTCCCAACGTTTCGGGCTCGTACCACCGCGGCTCGCCAGTCGGGGTCTACATGCAAATCTACAACGCCGGCGTCGACCAAACGACTCTGCGGCCTTCGGTGGACGTTGAATATGCCCTGATTAAGGACGGCAAAGAGGTGGGCAAACAGTTGGAAGATTGGCGCGGCAACAGCGATTCCGGCCAGCGTTTGACGCTGGCGCGTCTGCTTGACTCGCGTAATCTGGCTCCCGGTGACTATGCCCTTGAAGTTCGCGTCAAAGATCGCGTCAGCGGCCAGGCATTGGTCCAGTCAGCAAAGTTCACCGTCCTACCGTAACTGATTTTTCTGACCGGCTCTCGGAATCCTCGAGAGCCGGTTTCGCTTTATCCAGTTTGTGGTCTCCCCGGCTAGTCAACTAGCGCCCTCACAGCGCTTACCTTCTTAAAAGGAGTTGCGTCGCCATGTCACCACAGATCACGATCCGCATCTCGATTTTCTCTGTTCTACTCGTTCTGGGTCCTGCGTCCCTTGCCCAGCGGAAATCCTCCGGCGTCGATCCGCAAAACAAACCGCGCAAAATTAAGCCGGAGCCGGCAAAGGCTTTTAAGGAATGGATTGAAGATGTCCAGCCGATCATCAGGCCCGAAGAGGTCTGACATTGGCGCGCTTGATCGACTCGCGCGAACTGTACACTTGGGTAAACAGCGCATCGGGCCTACCCTTCTTTGCTCCTTCTATTCGTCTTCGCGCCTTGGCGCGAAACGTTCTTTGTTAAGCTGCGGTTCACCCAAAGGCGCAAAGGATTGAGTAGCGTTCGCAGGGTCCTTCGTGCCAGTGTTAGAATCCAAGTAACCAATGCAATCGCTACATCTCTTAAGTTTATCACAGGCAGAGTTGACTGAGTTTGTCGCATCATTCGGCGAGCCGGCTTATCGCGCGCATCAGATTTTCGCCGGACTCCATCAGCGTCGTCTCCATTCATTCGCCGAGATGACCGACCTGCCGAAAGAACTGCGGACGAAGCTAAGCGATCGCGCAGCAGCCTCGGCCCTGACGCTTGAGTCGCGTTACCTCTCGACCGACGGCACGCGTCGCTACCTGTTTAAGACGCATGACAACCTTCCCGTCGAGACTGTTTTTATTCCCGAAGAGCGGCGCGACACGATCTGCTTTTCTTCGCAGTCTGGCTGTCCTCTGCAATGTACGTTTTGTTTGACTGCTCAGCTTGGTCTATTGCGCAATCTATCGGCCGGCGAGATTGTCGAACAGATCATCATTGCGTTGAACGTCGCTTATGGCATTTCAGTGAAGCCGCCGCGAGGCACTAACCTGGTGGGCATGGGCGCGGGCGAACCTTTTCTGAACTTTGAAGAGTTGCTGAAAGCAATTCGCGTCATGTCGGAACCAGGCGGTCTGCACATCGTGCCTAACAGAGTGACGGTTTCGACGGCCGGCATCGTGCCGCGTATTCGAGAGCTGGCAACGATTCCGGATCGGCCTCATCTGGCGGTCTCGCTCGCGGCGCCGACCGATGAATTGCGTAACGAGCTGATGCCGATTAATAAGAAGTGGCCGCTCAGAGAGTTGCTTACTGCGTGCAAAGAATTCGAGAAATCTCTGAAGCCAAACCAGCGGTTTACCTTTGAATACGTGATGCTGGCGGGCGTTAATGATTCGGATGAGCAGGCCCGGCAACTGGCGAATCTCTTGAATCGTCACGAGCTGCGCGCGAAGGTAAACCTGATTCCGCATAATCCGGCCGAGCCTTTGCCTTATCATCCTTCGCCTGTGGAACGGGTGGAATTGTTTCGCGAGATTTTGGAATCGAAAGGTGTTCACGCGTTCGTGAGAAAACCGCGCGGGCGCGACATCCTGGCGGCGTGCGGACAACTGGCGGCGCGCAGCGCTCCGTCTGAGGCAGCGATATCTTAGGAAACGGTGTTCAGAGCACCGACTTCAGTCGGGTTTTTTTGTTAAGCAAGAAAGAACCCAACTGAAGTTGGTACTCTAAACGCCGTTAAATTAGGAAACGCGCTAAAGCTAATCTTTTGATTTCGCCGCAAGCAGGGTAAAATCCCGTGCAATCAAATCCGGTTGAATTTCATCGAACTGAATATGAACACTAAGCTAATCCATCGAACCTTCATCGTCATGCTGCTGGGCTTGCTGATTTCGATCCCGGCCAATTTCCAGGCGGCCCCCGCCCCTGCTCTTTCGCCCGAGCCAAACATTGGCGTCAACGGTTACTACGCGAACGATAAAGCACAGCGCGGACGCACCGTGCAGGCGGCGATTGTGATGGACATCCCGGGTGGTTATCACGTGAACGCCAATCGGCCGCTCGGCAAATATGCAATTCCGACGGCGCTTAAGATTGAAGCGCCGCGCGGCGTCACGGTTGGGCCGGTGACCTATCCCCGCGCGATCGTGCGCAAGCTGAAAGCTGTGAACAATGAACCGCTGGCGGTTTACGAAGGTCGCGCTGTCCTGCGCTTCAACGTTACCGTGCCCGCGAACTATCAAGGCGGCGAAGTGGTTTTGAAAGCGCGCCTCCGTTATCAGAGTTGCAACGATGAAGTTTGTTTTCCGCCGAAGAACCAGGACGTAGACCTCGGGATCGGCGTCGTTGGACCAAATGATCGGGTGCAAAGAGCTAATGGCTGGGTCTTTGGCGGCAAACGCTGATAGGGCGTTTCTCAATTGACTTGATAGAAGCTCTTTTTCGTGCGGCTTCGTGTGATTTCGTGGATCGAGTCTTTGCCCTGGGAAGACGATCCACGAAGTCACACGAAAAATCACGAACGGCAAATCTGTTCTCTTTCAGTCATAGAACAAGCAGACCTGGAACAAAGGCCGAACCATCGTGTTCCAATCTTTTCAAACCCCCGTCTATGCAGGTTTCTGGCTCCGCTTTGCGGCGTACTTGATCGACACCCTTGTCCTCGGCGTGGTGTTCGTGCCGGTGGGGGTTGTCATGGGAGTAGTAATGGCAGCCAACGGCGCTGATGAGACCTCAGAGTTGATGCCGTTAGTTAACATGGGCATCAATGTGGGGTCTATCGTGGCCGGCTGGCTTTATTCCAGCCTGCTCGAAAGCTCTTCCTGGCAGGGCACAGTGGGCAAAAAGCTGATCGGCCTGAGGGTGACCGACTTGAACGGATATCCCATCAGTTTTGGAAAGGCTACGGGCCGATATTTTGGCAAGATTCTATCGGGCATGATCTGCCTGGTCGGCTTTATCATGGTCGCGTTTACCGAAAAACAGCAGGCGCTGCATGATCAGTTGGCCGGGACTCTCGTCGTTACGGGCGCCGCGACTGGCGGGCCCTTACCCGAACCACCACCGCCTCCGGATTTTAATCAACGCGGCGGCATGGGCTGGGGTTGACGCTTCGGCCAGAGAACCTTAGCGCGCGATGACGCGGGGTTCTTGCTTAGAACCAAAGTGACAGTGGAGACGAACCTGTCACTCATCCAACCAGAAAGAGGTGATGAATGAGCGAACAAGATAACACCGTGATTGTCCAACAGGCTTACAACAACTTCAAGACCGGTAACATTCAGGGTCTTCTCGATCAAATGTCGGACAATGTTACGTGGCAGTTGCCGGAGGTCGAGGGTATGGCGGTGGCGGGAAAACGGACCGGCCGCGATGGCGTCAAAGAGTTTTTCGCTACGCTTGCTCGCGATCAGGATGTCATCGAATTTGAGCCGCGCGAGTTTGTGGCGCAGGGAGACAAAGTCGTTTCGCTGGGTGATTACAGGTGGCGGGTGAAAGACACGGGCCGAGAATACGCCAGCGACTTTGTTCACGTCTTTACCGTTCGCGATGGCAAGATCGTGGCGTTCCGTGAGCACTTTGATTCGGCGGTCGTGGCCATGGCTTATCAAAAAGCGACGAGCGCGTAGGGAGTTTCAAAAGCTTTAACGCAAAGGACGCAGAGTAATTCGCAAAGGAACGCAAAGCGGAATTCCTTTGCGCCCCTTGCGAAAAACTTCGCGTCCTTTTGCGTTCAAGATTTAGCTTTTGTTCCAATGACCGACATCAATCGCCCCACGCGACCGTAAACGCTTTTCTCGCGACGATAGGAAAAGAAAAGATCGGTGCGGTCCATCGTGCAGAAGGGCGCGACGTGAATTCTTTCTCGACTAACCCCGGCGGCGATTAACTGATCCCGATTAGCTGTTTGTAAATCGATGCGCGCATGGCCGGCACGCGTCGGCGTGAAAAGATAATCTGATTGCGGAAAGAGTTCTTTGAACCGTTCGATGACCTCGCTGCCGACTTCGTAACAACAGGCACGAGCGGCCGGGCCGAGGGCGGCGCGCAAGTCGGCGGCGTCCGTGCCGTATTCCTTTTTCAATTGAGCAATTGCCTTCATCACGATCGATGCCGAAGTCCCGCGCCAACCGGCGTGCACCGCGGCGAACGCACCCGTCTTCGCATCGCCGATCAGGATGGGCACGCAGTCCGCGGTCTTGATGGCCAGCAGAACTTTCGGGGTGTTACTGACCAGCGCGTCGCAGTAAACGTCGTCGCCCAGAACGCCGGGTTTCGCTTGTGCTTCCTGCTCGGTATGAACGATGCGCACATCGGCGCCATGCATTTGCCAGCATCCGGCCAGGGTCCACACGCCGTCGAAGAGATTGAGAAACCGGCGGCGGTTTTCGTAGATGTTTTCAGCGTCGTCTTCGTTAAAGCCGGCCAGGTTAAGCGCGGCCTCCGGCATCGGACTGACGCCGCCCAGCCGGGCGGAAAAGGCATTAGTGAAACCGTCTTGTTCCAGCGGCGCGCAAATCAACGCGCGCACTGAATCGCGTTCGCGCCAGTAGAAACCCGAATCTGGAAGCGCGGCGTCTTGTTGCCGCTCTAATTTATTTTCTTCTGTGATCATCTCAATCGGCATAGACATTATCGAAGTTCGTCGCGTGCGGGAAACCATCGCCCGCACGCCGCGATTCGCTGAACGCGTGTTCACCGAAGCCGAACGGGCCTACTGTGAATCGCGCGGCGCGGTGGCCGCCCAACATTATGCCGCGCGCTTCGCGGCAAAAGAAGCGGCGCTGAAAGCTTTGCAGACCGGCTGGAGCGGCGGCATCGGTTGGCAGGACGTGGAAGTGTCGGCAAAGGAATCAGGCGCGCCGGTAATTTCATTTCACGGACGCGCACTCGAACTCTATGAACAAACCGGCGCAACCTCAGCGCATCTTTCGATCGCCCACACGACCGAGCATGCGATTGCGGAAGTGATTTTGGAGAAGGTTTGAAACGTTGGTGGCGCTGTGGGATTTTTCTGTTAGCCGCGTAGGGGCAAATGTTTATAGCCCCCGGGCAAATAAGAAATTCCGTAGCTGAGGGCGTTTGGGGCGGCGGGTGCTATAAACATCTCGCTCTTAACGGAGCGACGACCGCAAGACCTTCCGCACATCAGGCGGCAAAGCCGCGAATGCTATGGGCTGTCGAGCGGCAAACGCTATCGGCTGGAAACCTTCATCTCGTTCACCAGCACACTTCTCCCTCGCTTGTCCGTTTCAATGCGCGTGTCTCGCAGCAGAGCGAACTCTCCCGATGAGTATTTCTGTCGATTCTTGAGTGAGCGAGGACTTTCGGATCTCGCAACAACCGGGACTTCCGGCTTCGGATCATCATTAGGCAAAGCAAAATAGATGCTATGACGGAAGCATTCCGAAGTAGGCGCTTGCGATGAAGCGATTGCCACCAGTTCATGTTGCGGACAAAGGCCTGTGGCCAGCTCGTCGGTCTCCGGATCGATTTCGACAATCGTGACTCCGGCCGGCTGTGCAAATGACTTGCCGCCCAGCTCAGGCCGCAAATCAACGACGTTCTTCATGAAGTCAGCCCAGATCGGCAGCGCCGCTTCCGCTCCAGTCAGCCCTAACTGTTTGTTGTCGTCAAAGCCAATCCAAACCGCGCACACCAGATTAGGCGTGTAGCCCACGAACCAGCCATCGCGCGAAGTTCCGGTTTTGCCGGCGATGGCCGTGTTCTTGATCGCGCCGCGCGCGGCCCGCGCCGTGCCGTGATCGATTACGCCCTCCAACATGTCTGTGATGACATAGGCTGATGACGGTTGAATGATTTGATCGCCCGACGCCGCCTGATCTGTTTCAGGGATGACTCTCGGTTGAATCCTTCGTCCGCCGTTCGGGAAGGCCGCATAAGCGGCGGCGATCTGCAAAGGCGTGACTTCCGTCGTTCCCAGAGCCAGGGCCGGATAAGCAACCGGTCGCGGCAAACCAAATCGCTGGGCCGTGTTCGCCACTCGCGCCAGACCGGTTTGCATCGCCACGTCGACCGTGACGACGTTGAGCGATTTGATCAAGCCGGTGCGCATCGTTACGTCGCGCATCGAAAATCCGCCGCCGTAATTGGTGGGCCGGTACCTCGACTTGTGATCGTAGGTGAATTCCTGCGGCGCGTCCTTGAACATCGCCAAAGGCGACATACCACGCTCCAGCGCCGCGGCATAAACGAAAGGCTTGAAGACCGAACCCGGCTGGCGCCGCGCATCGGTCGCGCGATTAAGTTGGGACTCGCCATAGTCTCTGCCGCCAACCATCGCCAAAACATTGCCGGTCCGGGGATCGAGCGCGACCATCGCGACCTGCGGCGTGAGCCCGCGCGGCTTGTAGACCTGATCGAGGTGATCGAGTTGGCGTTGGATTGCCTGAGACGCGATGCGCTGCAGGTCGAGATCAAGTGTTGTGATCGTGGCAGGCGCATCCTGCGCCTGATCCACGGGCGGGACGCCCGTGCCAGTTTCGAGGACGCGATTTACATAATCAATGAAGTAAGGCGCAACTGATTCCCGGGCCGGATCAAACTCGGCGATCATTAGCGGCTCGTTCGCCGCGCTCGCGGCTTGATCCAAAGTAATAATGCCGTCGCGCACCATTGTGCCGAGCACGGTGTTGCGCCGCGAGCGAGTAGCGTCGCTGTGACGAACCGGTGAATAGCGCGCTGGACTCTGGATCATGCCGGCGATGGTGGCGGCTTCCGGCAGCGAAAGATCTTTTAGTTCTTTTCCAAAGAAGATGCGTGCCGCTTGATCGACACCACGGACCGCGACCACGCCGCGTTGCCCCAGGTAAATCTCGTTACAATAAAGCGCGAAAATATCTTCCTTCGACAACCGTCGTTCCAGCGTGAACGCGAGCATTGCCTCGGCATATTTTCGACGCAGCGTGCGCTCGGGCGTCAGGTAAGTGTTCTTGATGAGCTGCTGAGTAATGGTTGAGCCGCCCTGGCCCATGCGCTCGTCGCCGGCGTTCCGCAGCAATGCCCGGGCTACTCCAAAAATATCGAGGCCGTGATGATCAAAGAAACGCCGATCCTCGATCGAAGTGATGGCCTGGATCAAAACCGGCGGGATGTCTTTGAAAGCAAGCTGGCTGCGCGCGCCGCTCTTCATGACCGCATCGTTGGTCAGCGATTCGGGTGCCAGGGTAAACGAATCGAGACTGATCTCGTCTCCGGTTAGTTCAATGATGCGGCCGGCGGGATCGAAAGTGACTCGCACAATCGCAGGGTAGCCGTCGGTATTGTTGGGACGAATTTCGACGGCAGCATCAGCGACAGAGAAGCTGCCGTTCCAGACTTCGCTGGCCTCGTCGCTCTCGACATAACCCGCGCGGCGCAGCGCTGCTGCCAAACCAACCGCCGAAAGTTTCTGGCCCGCGCGCAGTGTTCGCGGTGCTGCATAGATACCGGCCCGGCTGGTCAGATAACCATGCGCCAAACGTCCGTCTACAATCCTGGCGTAGGAACGATAAGAGTGAATTAAGAGGGCGCTGAGTGAGATTAGCGCTAAGAGCAGGGTCGCAATCGTAAAACGCACTTTGCGTCTTTGCGCCTTGGCGAGAAAAAATCTCACGCAAAGTCGCAAAGGCGCAAAGGAAAACACAAAGCTCAATCCTTCTGAGATTTTCATTGGAAACACGAGCCCGCCGAGCAATCGATCTGTTCAATCCGTTAGCTGTAGGAAACGGCGAATGGGGGCTGATTTCCGAGAGGGTGGATCTAGGCAGCGCTGTCGAGCAAGAGAGTCTTTCGCTGGATCAGTTTCTTGATTTGATCGATTGACGCCATCGCGGCTTCATAACCGATCTTCATGAGCTCATCGGCGCGCCGGGATTGGTCCCAACGAATGTGGCCGACTTTGGGGATGATGATGAAATCAGCCATCGGGGCCTGCTGTTGCGAGACCACGCGCTCGACCGCCACGAAGACCTGGGTGAGCACGCCCAGCGCGGTTTGCGGCGTCTCCATGAATTTCGCGCCGTCGGCGCCAACGTCAACTCCGATTACTATGTCCGCGCCGAGGTCCCGGGTGTAACTAATCGGAAGGTTCGCCACCAGTCCGCCATCAACCAGCAGTCTGCCGTCGGGGTCGCGCACGGGGACATAGAAAGCAGGCAGGCAAACGCTGGCGCGGATCGCAAACGGCAGTTCGCCCTGATCGCGCATCACGACTGCCGTGCCGGTGGTTAAATCCGTGGCCAGCGCAGCAAAAGGCAGCGGCAGATCTTCGAAGCGGGTGATCGGAAGATTGGCGCGAAGAAATCTTTCCATAGGCGCGTTTGACTGTAGGCCCAGACGCGAGAACCCCATCCGTCCCATATGGCGCCAGCGGAACTTTCGCGCCATCGCTTCGAGCTGCGCGATTGAAAGCCCCGCGGCGTAGAGGCCGCCGACCAGGGCGCCTGCCGAAGCGCCGGCAATTGCGTCAATGGGAATCGCGCTTTCTTCCAGCGCGCGCAGCACGCCGATGTGCGCCATGCCTCGCGCCGCGCCGCCGGAAAGCGCCAGGCCGACGCGGGGACGATCCATCCTGTTCTTAATTTGGGCCAAATGTTAGAGGCGGGCTATTGCCCGCCGTTGATTCGGAATTGGTGGCGGGCAGTAGCCCGCCTCTAAACGATCATTGATCGTTTGGTTTCAGACAGGGCTGATGATTACAATCTCGGTCCCCTGCTGTTCGCGCAGGCTATCGACAAACGCGTCGATCTCTGAAGCAATCTTTTCTTCGGTAAGCTGTTGTTCGATCCGGCTGTGCGCCTGTTCCAGAGTGTCGACGATCCGGCCACTGTTACGCAGCCGGGCATATTCCTGGTTGTACCGGTCGGCGATTTCCTTTTGGCTAATCAGCACGAACGCGCGAAAACGAAAGTCGAGATACCTTTCCACGGTCACCCGGTCGCGCAGGATCGCGTCCAACTGCTCGCTGGTCAAACCCACGCGCGCCATACGCTCCTGTAGAAGTGCCGCCGATCCGAAGGCCTGCGCTAATTCTTTGAGCTTCCGTCCCACCGCAGCCTCAAACTCTTGCCGCGCGTTGTCGGTATTGGCGATGGGTAGTTTTCTCGCTTCCTGTAGAATCAGAAGCTGATCTTCCAACCTCCGCAAAGCCTGATTGAGGTCCGTCGAGTTGGGTCGTTCAGCAAGTGGACGGGCCGGTTCGAGCGCCAGTTGCCACACGAGATCCGAATAAGTGATCAAGTCAGGCGTCGCGCGCGAACCATTGGTAACACTGGCGACCATTTTGTCGGTGACGGTCTGGGCCTGAACACCAGTGAGCAGTGAGCGGTGAGCAGTGAGCAGCAGAAGAGTAAGCAGGGAGCCGCGAGCAGTGAGCAGTAGAAACCTGCGGAGCCAGCTTCGTTTAGCTTGCTCTGTCCTGAATCTGAAACAACCTGCTGGTCGTGTAATCGCTTCTGACATCGTCTCTTCCCTCACATAACTCACCTTAAATGTTCTTAACTGCTCACCGCTCACCGACTCAGAATGTTTGCGTGAAACGAAACTGAATCTGTCCCTGGTGCAACCGGTAGATCGCCGTCGACGGAATTGTCTTCAGGTTCTGCGGAATCAAAAACTCCGAAGGGTTCATTAGATAACCGTAGTCAATCGCCAGGGCACCGCCCAAAGGCGTCTTGATGCGAAAGCCGAGACCCAACGTGTGACTCCAACGCACGCGCAGGTTCTGGGCGTTAACATCGTCCAGAAAATTTCCCGTGCGAGTGATTGGCTGCGGATGAATCACATCTGAGATGCTGCGAAAGACGTTGCCGCCATCGTAAAACGGAACGACCTGCAAATCTCTGCTCACGGGTACGCGCGCTTCCAGGTTCATCACGACCATCGCATTGCCGCCGATAGGAACGGTGAAAGGGTTAATCCCGATTACGTCTCCGTGGCTATTGCGAAACTGTCCCTGCGGAACGACGACCTGCCGCGGACCCGCCTCTTCATATGCAAAGCCGCGCAAGGTGGTCGAACCGCCAGAGAAGAAGCGTTCGCTAATTGGCAACAGCAGATCAAAATCGTCGATCTTCCCGTTGCCATTCAGGTCGCGCGGATTGAACAAGCTGGCCATACCGACCGTCAGATTGCCGGCGAACACCGTGTTTCGTGCCCGCTGGACTTTGTAATACGTGTGATACGTCGTCTGGAACCGCATCAGCGACGTGTTACCGCCCAGCGCGCGCGCCGCTAAGCGAAAATCCGCCGACAGAAACTGCCCGCGAGTCGCATCGGTCTGGTTGTAGCGGCACACTTCACCCGAGCGAATCGTTTCTTCATCTCCGGCCACGCTGCCGGGCAGTCGCCGCTCGCAACGCTCGCGCGTATCAACGACGAATGAAGCCCCCATACCCGAAAGCCGGACTACCTGATCGGGTTGCAGGATCGGCTCGATCACAAGACTCTGAATGTTGCGCAAGCGCACGTCTTCATAGTTGTAACGCAGGAACAGGATGCTATGCATTCGTTGACTAAGCACTCTCTGGGTCTCGATGCCGAACGTAAGCCGATCGACGGTGGGCTGTCCTGTTTTGACTCCGAACTGATCGATCGGTTTTCCTTTGTCGTCGAGCCGCTGCACGACTCCAAACGTGCCGCGGTCGATCGTCGAGCGGAAAAAGCGCGTGATTGTGGAATCGCGCAGGTACTGCGCCGAAAGAGCCAGTGGTGAAAATTGCTTCTTGCCGTAATGGAAGTAACGCGGATCGATGAATTCGAAACGGATCAATTGCTGCCGTTGACTGGCGCGGATGCGGATTGCGCCCTGCCGCAGCTTGTTCATGAAGTTGACGTTCGTCAGCTCCAGCAGGCCCAGCACGCCGGCGTCCGTGGAATAGCCGCCGCCGTACTCGATTACCCGCGGCCGTTTTTCTTCCACGTCGATGATGACATCGTACTTTTTAGCTCCGCCCGGCGCGTCACCGGCGGGTTGCTGGCTGATCAGCACCTGGCGAAACGCGTCGGTGACGTAAAGTGCGCGCTCGGCTTCGGTGATCCGATCGGCGCGCAGCAAATCACCCAGCGCTAAAGGAATCGCGCGCAGGATGGCCTCGCGTTTCGTGCGTTGGACTGCGGCAGTGCCGGTCACGCCATTGACAATGATCTCGTTGACAATTGCCTTGGCGCCTTCTTTGGCCACGGTAAAGACTAAGCGCACTTGCTCGTCTTCGCTCTTCGTTTTCAGCTCATCAATCGAGGGCTGTACTTCCGCTTCGATATAACCTTCGCGCGCGTAAAGATTAAGTAGTTGGTCATTGTCGGCACGCACCTGCGCCGGCGAGTATGGGCCACCCTTGATCGTGTTGATTTCCTTGCGCAGACGATCTTCGGGGAAAACTTTTTCGCCGCGGATTTCGATTTCAGACACGCGCGTGAGCGGCCCTTCGGTAACTTCGAAGGTAATAATCAAACTGTCCTGAGTGGCCGAAATGCCTTGCAACACGTGCGCGTCCGCATGCCGGTAGCCGAGATTTCGCATGTAGGTTCTGATGGTGCGGATATCTTCCTGGAGCAGTGCATTGCTGGTGAACCCACGTCCATAACCGCCGAGAAAGGGAATGAAACCGGCGGCGCTGGCCTTTTGCGTTTTCAAATCGGTCTGGACGTCAGCCAGGGATATCTTGTTGGTTCCGGTGATGCGTATGTCGGTCAGCTTCAAACGGCGGTTAAGCCGGACGTCGTATACGATCTTGACGGTGTGATCGTTTAGATCCGCCGGGTTCAGATTTATGCAGGTCTCTTCGGTGCCGTTTTCAACCGTGCCTGGCGTTGGTGGAGTGACCGTGCAAAGCGGATGCACCTCGGAAAAGAAATAGCCTTGCTCCTGTAGCTGGTTGCGCACGCGGCGCCCGCCTTCCTCGAGCGCCGAATAGTCTATGTTTCCTTCGCGCTTGATGGGCAGCAGTGCCTTCTGCTTTTTATCGCTCAGAATGTAGTTTTTGAATTCGACTTCGACGATCGGGCCCGGTTTACCTTTCAACCCAATGTTGATTTCGTTCGGGGGACCGATTTGAACGCTGGGATCTTCGAGCTGAGGCGCCAGATAATTCCTGGCGATCAGGGCCTGCTTTATCAGATTAAGATCTTCACCGAGAAGATCGCGCGTGAACGGTGCTCCGGGCTGAAGCTTAAGAGAAGGCCTGACCGCGTTGGCATCAAACCCGGAAATGTCTATTACAAACTGCCCTACATGAGCTTGAAGTCCCGGGGTAATTGTATAGACGACTACGCGCCTGGCTCCGCTGGCATCCGACGGATCAGGTTCCTCCGTGTGTTCGACGGTGGCGTTGTAGTAACCCCGGTCGCGCAGGTAGGCCTGTATCTCATCGGCGTTGCGCTCGATTGCCTGGACTGAGAAGCGTCGCCCGGGCTCGAGCAGGTTCAGACGCGCGCGGATCTCATCTCTGGCGATCGGCGTCCCGGTAGTCGGTGCGATTCGGAGAGTCACACCCGCGATTACGATCTGCCGGGAAACGATGAAGCGCACGCGAATCGGAGTATTTCGTCCACCACCGGGTTGAACTTCAACAATCTCAATTCGTGCGGCGGCTATTCGGCCTGAGTCGAAAAGATTGTGTAGCGACTGGCGGGCATTCACCGCCGCGTACTCGGCGCCTGAGACGATCTTCAAGAGTGTCTGGAACTCGGCCTGATCGTCAGGATCAGGTGGCGATCCTTCCAGGACCACTTCGACAGTTGAGACAGGCCGGCCCTCATAGTCGCCTACTTGGGCAAAGACCGTGAGCGTCGTTGCACAGAGGATGATGGCCACACTAATGAAAAGACTATAAGAACGCACGTTAATAACCGATTCCGCCGGGCGGAAAAGCCCGATCAGCAAAACTAAAACCGCTTTCTCATCCTGATCTCAAAACTGAAATTATTGCTGCGCGTGCTGAGATTT
>DATHHW010000141.1:0-57599 GCA_035317005.1 Pyrinomonadaceae bacterium
ATGCGCGGCCGACGGATGAACACGACGAGGAATACGCGGCTGCTCTTAAGATTACACCCACGCCGCTGCGCACACATTCAATGGTCGCTGCATCCACTAGGGAAGAGTCGAAGCGTCTGAACAAGGCTGAGGGAGCGAGAATAATTGTTGCCGCCTCGGGAATGATGAGCGGCGGCCGCATACTTCATCATGCGCTGCGGCTCTTGCCCGACGAAAACGCCATTGTGGTTTTTGTCGGTTATCAGGCCGCGGGAACGCTCGGCCGGCGCGTCGCTGACGGCGAAAAGCAGGTGAAGGTCCTGGGCCAGTGGATTCCAGTGCGTTGCCGGATTGAAAAGATCGGCGGCTTTTCGGCGCACGCAGATTGGAAAGAGGTGGTGCGCTGGCTCGAAGACATGCCCGCCCCGCCGCGCAAGGTCTTCATCACTCACGGCGAGCCCGATGCCGCCAATGCAATGGCCGGGCATCTGCGAGATCGATTTGGTTGGCAGATCGAAGTGCCGCAGTATGGCGAGAAGTTTGAGTTGGTGTAGCTGCCGTAGAATTCCCAAACGAATGGTCCATGGCAAGAAACGGAGCGCGGACATCCTGTCTGCCAGCGCGCGAAGCGCGCTCAGACTTTGCTGAAGTATTCCGTGGGTGGTTCGCGCTGCGCGCTCAGGCGGACAGGATGTCCGCGCTCCGTAAAGATGTCTTTGTGGGTTCTCGGTTCAATTGCTATACTGCGCGCTCATTTACAACTCAATCTTTATTAGGAGCAATCTTTGAGCATTCTCGTCGATAAATCTACGCGCCTGGTCGTCCAGGGCATCACCGGCAAAGAAGGCACGTTCCATACTAAGCAGATGGTCGAGTATGGAACCAACGTCGTTGGCGGTGTGACGCCCGGCAAGGGCGGTACGACGCACGAAGGCATTCCTGTTTTCAATACCGTCGCCGATGCAGTCAAAGAAGCCGGCGCGAACGCTTCGGTGATTTATGTTCCGCCGGCATTTGCTGCCGATGCGATCATGGAAGCCGCCGATGCGGGAATTCCCGTCGTAGTCTGCATCACCGAAGGTATTCCGGCGTTGGATATGGTAAAGGTCAAGGAATACCTGGCTGACAAGCAAACCCGTCTGATCGGTCCGAACTGTCCGGGGATTATCTCACCCGGCAAATGCAAGATTGGCATCATGCCCGGCCACATTCATCGCGAGGGTCGGGTTGGAGTAGTCTCGCGCTCAGGCACGCTGACTTATGAAGCCGTGGGCCAGTTGACGGCATTGGGAATGGGTCAGTCGAGCGCGATTGGAATCGGCGGCGATCCGATTGTGGGCACGACGCATGTCGATGCTCTCAGGTTATTTCAGGACGACAGTGAGACTGATGGCATCGTGATGATCGGGGAGATTGGCGGGACGGCGGAAGAGGAAGCCGCAGCTTTCGCGAAAGAAAACGTGACCAAGCCAATCGTCGCTTTCATTGCCGGCCAAACCGCGCCGCCGGGCCGCCGCATGGGCCACGCCGGAGCCATCATCGCCGGCGGCAAGGGAACAGCGGCAGAGAAAATGACCGCGCTGACAAGCGCGGGTATCCATGTAGTTCAATCCCCTGCTGATATTGGATCAGCGATGAAGGAAGCGTTGGCGTAACTCGCCGGTGACCACTGAGTAGTACCGGTCCAGTCAGCATCAAACATCAATGAAGACCTGTCCCTCTTGCCGTAGAGCTTACGAAGATGACTCGCTCGTATTTTGTCTCGACGACGGCGCGAGACTTGAGCGGGAACGGGGTGCATTCGATTCCAATGCCACCTTGAATCTGCCGCCGCCCGGTCCCACAGTAGCCAGTCCTCGTCCAGTTACTCCAACAGCGCAGTCGACCCTGACGTCTCGACCAGAACAATTTCAGAGGCCGGGCGGTCAAGACAACGGCCGTGACGCATCACGAAGAGGCGCTCTGCCGTGGGTGTTTGCGATCGTCCTGGTTCTTGCGGCTTCGGGGGTTCTAATTGCGTGGCTCATGACGCGCAGCGGTGACACCAGGGTTAGCGGGAAGTATCCGGTCCAGACGCCATTACCGAGTATCGTCGCTTCACCCACGCCAGACGCCACGCCGGAAATAACTGAGTCTCCCACGCCTGAAAAGAAACCGTCCGCGACTCCGTACCGGCCGGTACCGACGCCCACCACCGAGCGTCCGAAAGCGATGTTCACTACGCTTAACAACACCAGCCTTAACGGAACCCGAATCACTTACTACCAGCGAACGAGCTTCGCGCTCTGCAAGGCGGACTGCGCCGGCAATGCGAACTGCAAGGGCCTAGCATGGATCCGGCCCGGCGCGTACAATCCCAGCGACCCGGGAATGTGCTATTTGTTGTCCGCTGTCACCCAAAGAGTCCCGCACGAGTGCTGCATCGCGGCGGTGAGAAACTGAGGCCTGTTGCCTTATTGAAGGGAAAAGCTCGACTTCGTTTCTGGAGATTAAGGAGGGTGACCGACCCCGCGCTCAGAAGACAATGATCAAGAAAGAGCAGCACATAAGAAAACCGAAAATCTTTAGAAGTATTGCTGAATAAAATCTTTTCGTGAGGAACAATGGCTGAACAAGCAGGTAACCTAACATTCGCAATCATCAAGCCCGACGCCGCGCGCGCGGGCAACACGGGAAAAATTATTGATCGAATTATCTCAGGCGGCTTTCGTATCCGCGCCCTGAAAATGATTCATCAGTCACGCCGGCAGGCCGAAGGGTTCTATGAAGTCCATCGCGGCAAACCATTCTTTGAAGGGTTAACGGAATTCATGTCCAGCGCGCCATGCGTTGTGATGGTTTTGGAAAAGGAAGGCGCGGTTAAGGCCTGGCGCGATCTAATGGGAGCCACCGATCCGGCAAAAGCCGACGCCGGCACCATTCGCAAAGAGTTCGGCGCGTCGGTGGGAGAGAATGCTACGCACGGCTCGGACTCTGACGAGAACGCGGCGATCGAGATTGGATATTTCTTCAGCCGACTGGAACTGGTTTAGCTTACGGCAGTACTTTGTCCCTTGGTCTTTGTTCTTTGCTGTCCGATCATCAACACGTCGTTTGTCCTTAAAAGGAAAGCTTCATAAGAGTTCAAAGCCCTAAGTCCAAAGTGCAAAGGACGTTTTGCTAAAAATGAAACGCTGCCCAACTTGTAACCAGACATTCTCAGAAGGCTGGCTGAGTTTTTGTACTCAGGACGGCACTACTCTGGTCGAGGACTCGGTCTCACAGAGTGAGCCGCCGCCCACGATCATGTCGGCGCCGCCCGTTACCAATCCAAACAACCCTGCTAATTGGACTGCACCGTTGGCTGGCTCTGGACCATTTCCGCAGCGACAACCGATATATCAACAGCCGCAACCGATGCAGGCAGGCTGGCAACCGCCGCCGGCGCCGGCCTACGCCACGCCAAAGCAAGCCCTCGCCGTGTGGTCACTTGTTTGCGGCATTTTCAGTATCACCTTCGGCTGGTGTTGTAGTATTGGACTCTTTAGTTCTATCGCGGCCATCATCCTGGGCGGCATTTCGCTGACACAGATCAAGAATGATCCTGAACACAACACGGGAAAGCCCTTGGCTCTGGTAGGAATTATTACAGCTGCACTCTACCTTGTCTTTTGGGTATTGATAATTTTGCTCTGGGGAATCGGCGCTATGATGGGAGGGCTGAAGTAATCTTGCTCATCGACGCACGTTACCCGGACATTCCAGAATTGAATTTTAAGTGAAGCGCTGTCCCACTTGTAACCGCTCGTTCGATGATGACACGCTGAGTTTCTGTCTGGAAGACGGCACGCCGCTGGTTCGCGATTCAGCGAGCCGGGCCGACTCCCAGGAGACTCTGGTGTCACCCTCACCGTCAGCGCCACCGCAAGAGAACAGTGCGCTGCCTCTCCTGCCGGGTTACGATCACCTTAGTGGCAAAGCAACAATCAGTGCGTCGCAGTTCCAGGCGCCGGGCCCGCAACCCTACGTTCCCGTAGCAAAGCAGAGCCGGAAGTGGCCCTGGGTAGTCGGTATCCTCGCGATCGTCTTCATTGTGATCGGCGGCATAGTAATAGCCGCAGTGGTTGTCCCTCCGATGTTGCGCAATGCGGGTAATGATAATAAGCCGCAACCCACGCCGACTAGTTCCGAGTGGACCGCGACGCCCACACCGGCCGCTTCGCCAACTGAGGAGGCGGACGACGTGCCCGACGATGAGGACCAGGTGCTATCCCAACTCACCAAATTGGAAGAAGATTGGACGCGAGCGAACGCCAAAGGGGACAAGGAAGCGCTCGAAAGAATTCTGGCAGATGAATACGTTGGCGGAGCTACGACCCATACGAAACGTGAGTATATCGATTCGTTAACTCCCGATCCTTCGATCAAGTCGTGGGAGCTTAAAGATCTGACGGTCGAGCAGGACGATGACAAAGCAACTGTTAAAGGTACGCTGACTGAGGAGACGACGAAGGGGACCGAAGTCTCCGAGTTTACCGACAAGTTCGTTTGGCGCGATCATCGTTGGCAAGCTGTAGCATCGCAGAGCACTCGTGTAAAATAACCGCATGTCGATCATTAGCGAAGTCATCGAATCAACCAGGGCCATCATCCAGGGCATGAGTGTCACGCTCTCCTACCTGCCAAAGCGCAAGCAGACCGTTCAGTATCCCGAGGAGCCCGTGACCGTCCAGCCGCGTTACCGCGGCCAGCATTTGCTGCACGTCGATGAACTGGGACGCGAGAAGTGTGTCGCCTGTTTTCTCTGCGCGGCTGCCTGTCCGTCTGAATGCATTTACATCGAGGCTGCCGACGATCCGCGCCCCGCCGAAGAACGGATCGGCGTCGATGAACGCTATGCGAAGATCTACAACATCGATTATGGGCGCTGCATCTTTTGCGGCTACTGCGTCGAGGCTTGTCCGAAAGACGCCATCACACACGGGTACAATTTCGAGTTGTCGGTCTACAACCGTGCCGACCTTTTGAAGCGAAA
This sequence comes from Pyrinomonadaceae bacterium, assembly GCA_035317005.1. Taxonomy (GTDB): domain Bacteria; phylum Acidobacteriota; class Blastocatellia; order Pyrinomonadales; family Pyrinomonadaceae; genus UBA11740. Next base: position 4,994 of record DATHHW010000141.1, read on the forward strand.
AGACGATTTGCTGATCACCAAACAAATACAATCGAAGAATTACCGGGTCGCATTCTCAGATGAGGATGTCGACTCGGAATGGAAAGAAGTGTGACGCGGTACGGCAGAGCACTTGTGAGCCCTGGTCTTCGCTCCGTAGGAGCGAAACATTTATAGCACCGGCGAGTCCTTTTGTTCTCGTCTCCGCTCGGAGCGACATCGCGATGTCGCTCCGAGCGGAGTTGTTTTATCAGAAGAGAATCGATGCTATAAACATTGCGCTCCTGAGGGAGCTTTCAAACCCTGCTTATGCGCGAATTTCACTACCGCTGGGAATTCGATCTCGAATCGTCGCCCGAACAACTCTGGCCGCTGATAGCCGACACCAACCGTTTCAATCGAGACACGGGAGTGCCCGCGGTTCAGATGGTGCAGAGTGAGGGTAAGGGTCTGAAGAACGCGCGCCGTCGTCTGCGGCTCTCGGTCTTTGGCATTCCGGTCGAATGGGAAGAACAGCCGTTTGAATGGATCCGGCCCTCTCGCTTTGGCGTGGTGCGCCGTTACAGCAAAGGACCGATTGCCGAGTTGCGCGTAGTAGTTGATTTGACGCCGGACAGCAAGCTAAACGATTTACCAGTGGAGGCTCATCAGCCGGCAGGCACGAAACTGGTGTACCAGGTTTGGGCCAAGCCCAGGAACGTGATCGGTCTAATAGCCATTCCGATTCAAATAGGAGTTTTGAGCCGGCGGAGCTTTGCTCGCACGCTACGCGATTATGATGCGCTGGCGAAACACGGCCGCACGGCCGCTAACCTTTCACCAAAGGTTGAATTTGTTGCTGGGGGCCGGGCCCGATTGCTCGCGCTAAGTGAAAAAATGGCAGCCGCGGGGACCGACAGTGAATTGGCCGCGTTGCTGGTTGACTACCTTGAGAATGCCGATGAGTTCGCACTGTCGCGAATCAGACCTTACGAGCTGGCGCGCGAATGGAACAAACCCGGCCGGACAGCCCTGGAAGCTTGTCTCTGCGCCACGCGCGCGGGAATCCTGGATTTGCAGTGGAACTTGATCTGCCCGATGTGCCGCGGCGGCCCGGCGACCGGCTCACTAAAAGACCTTGGTTCCACCGTTCACTGTGTTGGATGCAATATCGATTTCGCGGCGAACTTTGAACAGTCTGTCGAGCTGACTTTTCGACCGAATCCGTCGATACGCGAAAGCGAAAACGAAACGTTTTGTGTTGGTGGGCCGCAGGTGACACCGCACATTGTCGCCCAACAACTGCTGGCGCCGCATTCATCTCGCGCGATCGAATTGTCTCTCGATGCCGGGCGTTATCGTCTGCGCACGATGAGCATTGCCGGCTGGCAACATCTCCGCGCCACCGAGGATGGTGAGGGCGCTGTAACATTGCGGGCAACGAATGATGGTTGGGCCAGCGAAGAATTGGAGATCCCCAAAGACGCGGACATAAATTTTGAGAATGCCACCGCGGACGAGCAGTTATTCATTCTCGAACGCACGGCCTGGAGCGATGACGCCGCGACCGCTGCCGAGGTGACGGCGCTGCAAGTCTTTCGTGATCTATTTGCCAGCGAGGCATTGCGACCGGGCGAACAGATTTCCGTCGGCACGCTGACGGTTCTGTTTACCGACTTGAAGGACTCGACCCGGATGTACCGCGAGATTGGCGATGCGACTGCGTTCGGACGAGTGATGAATCATTTTGATATTTTGAAACAAGTAATCGCCGACGAAGACGGCGCGTTGGTGAAAACCATCGGCGACGCCGTCATGGCGGTCTTCCGTTGTCCCGCGGGGGCCGTGCGTGCGATGCTTCACGCGCAGCAACGCCTGGCCGATCCGCCAGCGGGAATGCAGCCGCTCAGCCTCAAAGCCGGTCTGCATACGGGCCCTTGCATTGCCGTGACTCTGAACGATCGGCTGGATTATTTTGGATCAACAGTTAATATGGCGGCGCGGCTGGAAGGGCAATCAACCGGCGACGACGTGGTTATTTCGACCGCGGTCTACGCCGACCCCGAGGTGCGCGATCTCTTGAGTGATCCGGGCAACGGCTTTTCGGCTACTCGGTTTGAAATGCCTTTGAAGGGATTTGACAAAGAACAGTTTGAGCTTTGGCGAGTAACGAAAGTACGGAACCGCGCGGGTGCCTCTGGCCGTGAGACCCTTCTTCTTTAAGTTGCACCCACTCGCCACCGCGAGCGGTTCTGTATCCCCCCTCTCCCTTTTGGGAGAGGGGTTAGGGGAGAGGGTGCGAAGCTTAGCGCGAAGCGTTTTTTGACAGCCGCGTGTGTTAGCGAGGACAGAGTCAGGTCAACAGTAGGTTTGCGTATGGCCCTCACCCCGACCCTCTCCCAAAAGGGAGAGGGAGAGGGACCAGGTTTATTTTGGAATTGGTCTATGTCTCTGATCAAAACTCAGGAAGTCACCCGCGTCTATCAGATGGGCACGAATCTGGTGACCGCGTTGGATCAAGTAAACTTCAGCCTGGCCGAAGGTGAATTTGTCGCAATCCAGGGAACCTCAGGTTCGGGCAAATCGACTTTGTTGAACTTGCTGGGTGGGCTCGACCGGCCCACCAGCGGCGAGGTGCTGTTCGACTCAACTCCGCTGGGGCCGTTAACCAAGAAACAGATGGCGCGCTATCGCCGCGAATCTGTCGGAATGATTTTTCAGAACTTCAATCTGATTACCACGATGACGGCGGCCGAGAATGTGCGGCTGGCCCTGGCATTCGGCGGCGTGCGCGGCGCCGAACGTCGCACGCGTGCCGGAGAACTGCTCGAGCGGGTCGGTCTGGCTGGTCGAACGGAACATCGCCCGCTGGAATTGTCCGGCGGTGAACAGCAACGCGTAGCCATCGCCCGGGCCCTGGCGAACCGGCCGCGGGTTCTGCTTGCCGACGAGCCAACCGGGAATTTAGACTCGACCCGCGCGCGCGAGTTGCTGGCTTTGTTGCGCGAGATGGTCGACCGTGAAGGCTTGACAGTGCTGCTGGTAACTCATGATCACGAACTGGCGAGTAGCTTTGCCGATCGAATCATTATGATGAAGGATGGGAAAGTGGTTAGTAGTTAGTTGACGGGTCCTATAGGCCCATAAGTCCTATAGGACCTATTACGACCCTAACAAAAGGTAAGACCATGTCAACACCAATTCCCCGGGAGATGACGCTTGATGCGATTCGTTCGGTGCCGCTTTTTGCTTCGCTTGACGACGAGGCGACTCGGGAACTGCGGAGCTTGCTGCGGACGCGCGAGGTCGCGACCGGCACCGCGCTTTTTCGGGCGGGCGACAACGGCGATGCCATGTATTTGATTGAAAGAGGCCGAGTGCGGATTGCCGTTACCGACGACGATGAAAAAGAAATTGTGCTGGCAGAGTTGGCCCGCGGAGACTTCTTTGGCGAGATGGCGATCATCGACGGCAAGCAGCGCTCAGCCGATGCCGTGATTGCCGAGGACGCGCGGCTGGCAGTCTTGTCGCGGGAAAACTTCCTGCGGTTCATTCATAACAACCCGAACGTCGCGTTGGAGATGTTGAGCGCCACTTTTTCGCGGCTGCGGACCACGGACAGGATGTTGCAGCAGCGCGTATCGCGCAACGTCAATGAAGAACAGGACAAACGTTCGACCCTCGCCGATCGCGCGGCTGATACTCTCGCGGAGTTCGGCGGCAGTTGGAAATTCATCGGCGCTGCGCTGGCTATCATCATTTCCTGGATCGTGTTCAATTCCTACATTTTGATCCGCGGATTTGACCCGTTGCCGTACCAGATGCTCAACCTGGTGATGGGAATAATCGCTGGCATGCAGGCCCCGATCATCATGATGTCGCAGAACCGGCAATCGGGAAAAGATCGGCTGCGCGCCGATCTCGACTATCAGGTAAATCTGAAAAACGAACTGGCATTAACTGAGGTGCTGCGACGGCTCGACGTGCTTGAGAGCGAGCGGCTGCCCGTGCTGTTTGCAGAGCAAAACGCGCTAATCACGGATTTGAAGTCGCCGGAATCAATCGCTTCAACCAGTGCTCCCTGAGACTCGGGATCGGGTTTCGCAATTTCGCTTGACTCCCTCTCCCAATGGGAGAAGGGAGAATTCAGACTCCCGTCACTCAACTATGATCCACGCGATCCTTTTCGACTTCAACGGCGTCATCATTGATGACGAGCGTATCCATCTCAAAGCGTATCGAGAAGTATTACTCGCCGAAAGTGTTCCGCTCACCGATGCAGACTACTTCGCGTCGCTGGGTATGGATGATGCGGCTTTCGTGCGGGCCGCGTACGCGCGCGCCGGACAGGCGCTGACTGACGAAGTGATGCAGGCGCTGATCAAGCGCGAACATGAATTGCACCGCGAGTTCATCACGAATGATCTCCCGGTGCCTGCAGGAGTCGTCACCTTCATTAAAGCGGCCGCGCGCCATTATCAACTGGGGATAGTCAGCATGGCAGAGCGCGGCGAGATAGATCACGTGCTGGGACTTGCGGGACTCGACAAACAGTTTTCTATTATCGTCAGTGCCGAGCCGGGATTGAAACATAAGCCGGCGCCTGATTGTTATCAACGCGCACTGGAGTTGTTGAATGAAAGGCGGCGCGCTGCGCGTGAGTTGCCGCTGCTGGCGAACGAGTGTGTGGCGATCGAGGACGCGCCGCCGGGCATCGAGGCCGCACGCGCTGCCGGCATGCGCACCATCGGAGTTACCAATACAGTTTCCGAACGCCTCTTGCGCAACGCGCAAGCAGACGTCGTCACGCCTAACCTTTCCGACTGGACCACCGACGCGGTACATCATTTGTTTGACTGACGGAAGCAAATGGGCCGGACCATTGTAATTGGAGACGTACACGGGTGTTTTGACGAGCTCAGTGATTTGCTTAAGCTGGCCGAACTCCGTACAGACGATCGCGTGATTGCGGTCGGCGATCTGATCGTCAAAGGCTGGAAGAATCGCGAGGTGCTGGATCTTTTTATCGAAGATGACAGGTTCTCATCAGTGATTGGCAACCACGATCGAGCACTGAGGCAGTACTGGCGAGGAGAACCCGTGCGGCTTACCAAAGAGCAGAAGGTCACGGCTAACCAACTCGAATCGGAAAGGGAACGCTACTCGACTTACCTGCGTTCGCTGCCCTTCACGATAAATCTTGGAACTCACCTGGTTGTGCACGCAGGGGTGCGTCCGGGTGTGCCGCTGCGGCGTCAGATGTCCAGTGATTTGACGGAAATGCGAACGATGGGCGCGAATCCTTCTCGCCGCAAAGGTCTGCCCTGGTACGACGTCTATCGTGGCAAGAGAATCGTGCTCTTTGGTCATTGGCCGGCGAAAACGCCGCGGTTGGCGCCGCGCGCGATTGGCCTGGACACCGGTTGCGTCTATGGCGGACGCTTGACCGGCTACATCATCGAATCGAATCAGTTCGTGAGTGTGCCTGCACGACGGGCGTACGTTTCTCGCAATCGCCGGTAACGTCAAGACAAAGACGATCCATGAATTCACACGAAACAGCATGAAATATAGACTCTTCTTCGTGCCATTTCGTGTGAATTCGTGGATCGCTTTTTTATCTCCTTATTCCAAAACCGTTAACGTAATCGTGTCTCAGGTCTTCCATCCAGAGTAGGTTTACCGCACGCTCACCAGCCTCAACGAAATGAATTAGTACGATTCAATTGCGGCGAGTTTGCGGGCCACTTATTTCTCCGCCCAACGATTGCGCTGAACCAACGAATCTCACACTTCTGACTTCAGATAATGATTCCGAGGAATGCAAGTTGCTGACTTTGACGGGCTAAGACATCTCTTTAAGGATTAGTGTACGGATTCAGGTAGAGTTAAGTCTCAGTCTGAACGGTGTTTTAAGAAATGAGTACCAACCTACAAGTTAATGATCAAATCGGCGTCGCGTCCGCGGCGAGGGTGAAACTGGCGTTAGCCTCGCCGCAAACGGCGCCGGAAAAATTGCTGTTCAATCGCGAGCTAAGCCTGGTCGAGTTTTTTCGCCAGGTATTGGAAGAAGGACTCGAGGCTGAAAACCCGTTACTGGAACGACTGCGGTTCCTGACTATTTTTTCGAACATCATCGACGAGTTTTTCATGGTGCGCGTCTCAGGCCTGAAAGAAGAGGTCGAGCATGGTTGTTCTCATCCCTCACCCGACGGCATGACTGCCGGTGAGCAACTGCGAGAGATAAGACACCGTCTGCGTCCGATGATAGTCGAACAAATGCGTTGTCTGAAGGAAGAAATATTGCCGCAACTCGCCGAGCAGGGAATTGTATTAGCCGCTTATCAGTCGTTGTCGCACGAGCAGCGCGCGGAACTTGATGCGTATTTTCAGGATCATGTGCTTCCGGTGCTGACGCCGTTGGCCGTCGATCCGGCTCATCCGTTCCCGTACATTTCCGGGTTGAGTCTCAATCTCTCAGTGATGGTCGAATCGCCGGATAAGCTCAAATCGATTACCAAGAGCGAGGCGCGTTTCGTGCGGCTAAAAGTTCCGCCGGTGCTGCCTGGTCTGATTCCGATCGAGAAAAAATCCAAATTTGTTTTCTTGAGCGAAGTGATCGCAGCCAATCTCGGCGCGCTGTTTCCCGGCATGCATTCCGGCCGGGCCTATGCATTTCGAGTTACGCGCGACGCGGATATCGACATCCGCGAGGATGAAGCCGAGGATTTGTTGCGCGCTTTGCAGATGGAACTGAGAAAGCGTCGCTTCGGCACGCCAGTCAGACTTGAAGTTGCCGCCGACATGCCGGATGCCATGCTCGATTATCTGACAAACTCGCTGGGGCTTGAATCGGACGATATTTATCCCATCGATGGGCCGTTGAATGTCGCAGACCTATTAGAGCTGTGCGAACTTAATCGACCGGACTTGAAATTTCGACCGCTGCGTACCTCTGTCCCAGAAGTGCTCCGGACCGGCCGGCCGATCTTTGACATAATCAAAGAACAGGATCTGCTGCTGCATCATCCTTACACCGCGTACTCGACGGTCACTGATTTCATCCGCGCCGCCGCGAGCGATCCCGACGTGCTGGCAATCAAGATCTGTCTGTATCGAACCGGACCGCAATCCGCCATCGCTGAAACATTGATCGCGGCTGGCGAGCAGGGAAAACAAGTAACGGCCCTGATTGAACTGAAGGCCCGCTTTGACGAAGAGAACAACATTGAATGGGCGCAGCGGCTGGAACGCGCCGGAGTTCACGTTGTCTACGGGTTCGTCGGATTGAAAACTCACTGCAAACTGTCGCTGGTCGTACGTCGCGAGGGCGGCGCGCTGAAAAGGTACGTTCACATCGCGACCGGAAACTACACGCCTACCTCGTCGTCGACTTACACCGATCTCGGACTGTTCACGGCGGATAAAGAGATCGGGGAGGATGCAACCGAGTTTTTCAATTACCTGACCGGTTATTCTCAACAAGAGAACTATGGCCGGCTCTTAATCTCGCCGGTTAACCTGCGTGAGAAGTTAACGTCGCTGATCGAACGCGAAACCGCCAATGCCAAAGCGGGCCGGACGTCGCGCATTATGGCGAAGCTAAACCGGCTCGCCGATCCCAATATCATACAGGCTTTGTACGACGCATCGGCAGCGGGCGTGGAGATCGATCTAATTGTCAGAGGCATCTGCATGCTGCGTCCTGGCGTGCCGGGACTTTCGGAGAACATTCGAGTGCGGAGCATTATTGGGCGCTTTCTCGAGCACAGCCGAGTCTTTTATTTTGCCAACGATGGCAACGAAGAAGTCTATATCGGCAGCGCGGACTGGATGCCGCGTAACCTCAATCGTCGGGTCGAAGTCGTTTGCCCGGTAAATGATCCGCGGCTCCGGAAGTATTTGCGGGACGAAGTGCTCCAGGCTTATTTGCGCGACAACGTTAACGCCCGCGAGTTACAGCCAGGAGGCGCTTACGAGCACGTGCGAGTCAGAACAGGTGAAGAGCCGTTTGATAGCCAGATGTACTTTGAAGGCTTGCCGGCGTAGTTCCTGATCCCCAGAGTTTTGCTGATCCCCCAGGTTCTTAAGCCCCCCTCAAGAGTGATCGTGAATTTCAGGAGTACAGAAAGATGTTTGCCGAAAATACCTGGCGTCGATGGACTCTACTGGTGGTTGGCCTGGCTCTGTTAGTACCTGCCACGATTTTCCCGAACCAGAAGCACAAGAAGAAGAAGGACAAGGAAAGTCTTCCGGCCGGGATCCCCGTGCTTTGGCGGGCTCCTTCCGATATCAAGAATCGCGACCTTTACCTGGGAGAAGGCGGCAAAGCGATGCAGCCTGATTTGAGAAGAGTCACGCTAATCGAAAAGGAGAAAGGCGGCTACTCGACCAAGTATCGAGTCCGCGACGCGTCGGGCCGCGAATGGGTCGTCAAGCTTGGCAAAGAGGCCAAAGGAGAAACGGCCGCTTCGCGTTTGATGTGGGCCGTCGGCTATTTCCCGGACGTAAATTATTTGGTGCCGAAGGTTCATGTCGAAGGTCTGAATAAGGATCTGGAGAACGTTCGTTTTGGTTTGAGACCAAAGGGGGTCAAACGAGTCGACGGCTGGCAGTGGAAGAAAAATCCATTTGTCGGCAGCCGAGAGTTTCAGGGCATGAAGGTAATGATGGCCTTACTCAACAACTGGGACATCAAAGACTCAAATAATAAGGTCGCGGTCGTGCGCAATAAGAAGATCGCCGATAACGAGTTGCGCTATTTCGTTTCCGATCTGGGCGGCAGCTTTGGCAAGGTCAGTCACATTCCGCGCTTCCTGTACTTCAAGCCGGACCGCAACAACCCGAAGGCATACGTAAAGACGCGCCTGATCGACAAGGTGAAAGACGACCGTGTCGACTTTCACTACAAGCTCAAGCGGAAAGACTCATTCAAGAACATCACTGTCGATCAGGCCCAGTGGATAAACGGCTGGTTGTCGCGTCTGAGCGACCGGCAGATCGAAGATGCTTTCCGCGCCGCCAACTATAGTCCTGAAGAAGTTCGCATGATGTCTCGTGGAGTTCGCGCGAGGATCGGAGAGTTGAACGGCGTGCGGAATACTTTGGCAAAACGGACCAGGAATCATTAGCCACCGCCTTGAGGCGGAAACTCAGCCGTTCGCGCAACGATGAAGAAACTGCAGGAGGACAAAATGTCTACATCAAGTACTTTTCGAAGATCGATTCCACTTATCGCATGGTTAATCGTACTGTCGCTGGTTCCGGTCCTTTTCGCTCAAAAAGAAAAGGACAAGAAAGACCAGACCACGCTTCCGGAGGCGCCGGCGGTTCTTTGGCGAGAGCCCGTAGACCTCGCCGCGCGCGATTTGTTTCTCGGGCCGGGAGGCGAGTCGATGAGGCCTGATCTCAGTCATGTCACGTTCATCAAACAGGAAACCGGCGGGCACACGACGAAGTATCGCTTGCGCGACGGACAGGGGCGTGAATGGGTCGCCAAGCTGGGCAACGAAGCCCAGTCAGAAACTGCCGCCAGCCGGCTCGTGTGGGCGGCCGGGTACTACACCGACATCACTTACTTCGTTCCCGAGGTTAACGTTGAGGGTAAGGGCACCTTAAAGAATGTCCGCTTCGAAGCGCGTCCTAAAGAGATCAAACGCTTTGATGTGGAATGGGATTGGGACAATAACCCTTTCAAGGGAAAACCCGAGCTCCAGGGCTTGAAGGTTTTGGCCGTCCTGCTTAATGACTGGGACCTGAAGAGCGCGAACAACCGAGTTCTGCTGGTGCACGATGAGGCCACCGGCAATGATGAGTTACGTTATATCATCAGCGATCTGGGAGCGACGTTGGGCAAGACCGGCAACTCGATTACGCACAACCGCAACAGCCCGAAGGACTATGCCCACAGCAAGCTCGTCAAGAAGGTCGAGGGCGACAAGATCGTGTTTGATTTTCACGCGACGCACGACAACATTCTGAGTAATGTCACCGTCGCCGACGCCAAATGGATCGGCCAAATCCTCGCGCGGCTAAGCGATCAGCAGATTAGCGACGCTTTTAAGGCGGCCAATTATACGGCCGAAGAAGTCGACGTTCTGACCAGGTCTTTTCGAGCGCGAATCGATGAGTTGGCGAATCTAGCGGGATGACTCTACCGGGTCGAGACGGGGCAGTAGCCCGACCGTTAGGGAGGGCTCCATCCGGCGCGCTGTCGAGCCCTCCCTGACGGTCGGGCTACTGCCCCGCGTCGTGGGGCTCCGACATTTGATCATGACCCAGAAAAAGATTCGCATCACCGATCTGCTTTTCCCTCACTGGTTCACTCTCACGCTCGCCTTCATCGCCGTCATTGGTGAAAGCGTCACAGACCTGCTTGAGCCCTGGCCGCTCAAGATCGTCTTCGACTACGTCTTCGGTTCCAAACGAATGCCGGGATGGCTGGCCGGCGTCGTCGGCTTGATTGGCACCGACAAGTTTTCGATCCTCAACTTTGCCGTGCTGGCCGTGCTGTTGATTGCGATCTTCGGCGCGCTCAGCTCCTACTTGGAAAAATATCTGACGACCAGCGTAGGTCAATGGGTGATGCACGACCTGCGGCGTGTCCTTTACAGTCACATCCAGCGGCTTTCACTTTCCTTCCACGATCAAAAACGCACGGGCGATCTTATTAGTCGGGTCACCAGTGACATCGACGCGGTACAGAGCCTGATTTCATCCGTGCTGCTCGGCATGCTGGTTAATGTGCTGACGCTCGTCGGCATGGTCATCGTGATGTTCTATCTGAATTGGACATTCACGCTGATCGCGCTAATGGTCGCGCCCGGACTGTTCCTGGCCGTCTATCACTTTACCCACCGCATCAAGCAAGCGTCGCGGGCGGTGCGGCGCAAAGAAGGCGAGGTAGTAAACGTACTGGAAGAAGTCCTTTCATCGATTCGCGTCGTCAAGGCATTTGCCCGGGAAGACTATGAACAGCAACGATTTGAGCGACAGAGCCTGAAGAGTGTCGAAGCAGCCCTGGAAGCCAGAAGCATCAAAGCGAAGCTGCCGCCGATCGTGGAAATCATCGTCGCTTGCGGCACGTGCCTGGTGCTTTGGTACGGCGCGCGTCTGGTATTGACGGGTGCGCTGACTCCGGGAGAGTTGCTCGTGTTTCTGCTGTATCTCGGCAAGATGTATAAACCCATGCGCGAGCTTTCGAAGATGACTGACACGATCTCGAAAGCATCAGTTGGGTGGGAGCGAATTCGCGAAGTGCTCGAAAACGAAATGCAGGTTCGGGATCTGCCTGGGGCCAAACAAGCACCGCGTTTCAAAGGCCGGATCGAATTCGACCACGTCGATTTCTCCTACAACGGAGGTCAGCCCGTGCTCAAAGACGTAAGCCTTACCATCAGGCCGGGCCAGTTGGCGGCACTCGTCGGGCCTACGGGCGCGGGGAAGACAACGATCATTAGCCTGCTGACGCGCTTCTATGATCTGACCGCCGGGCAAATCAAGATTGACGGCACGGACATTCGGAACTTCAAAAGTAAGTCTCTGCGCCAACAGATCAGTTTTGTGCTGCAGGAGACTCTGTTGTTTCGCGCGACGGTGGCGCAGAACATCGCCTACGGAAAACCCGAAGCCACGCGTGAAGAAATCATTCGCGCGGCGAAGCTGGCCAATGCCGACGAGTTCATCGAGAAGATGCCCGAAGGCTACGACACGATGGTTGGCGAGCGCGGCGTAACTCTCTCCGGAGGCCAGCGACAGCGAATCACGATTGCCCGCGCGATTATCCGCGAAGCGCCAATCTTGATTCTGGATGAACCCTCAGCCGGACTGGATGCAGCATCTGAGAAGCTGGTGTTCGACGCGCTGGAGAATCTAATGGAAGGGAAGACCTCGATCGTGATCGCGCACCGCCTGGCCACCGTGCGCCGCGCCGACGTGATCTTTGTCATCGACGGCGGCCAGGTCGTCGAGCAGGGGACTCATGAAGAGTTGTTGGACAACGGCGGGCTCTATGCGAGGCTTTATGACTTGCAGTTTCGCGGGGAAGAGGAAGTTGAGAGAGAACTTGTCGAGGTGTAGTTGTAAGAGCAAGCACGCGCGGGTTGGCATAGGAAGCGGTTGCAATACAGCTTACCCGTTCCTTGCAATTTATGTTGGATTGTCCGCAGCGCCGATGGCGCGTAATGTAAAAGCCTGGGGCAATGCCCCAGGAAAAGTACCATTGCGAACCCGAGCGCTGAAGGCGCGAAATAGTCTGAAAGCGAGGAGACTCCTATGCCTCAATCTCTGTCTTCAATTCTTATTCACCTGGTCTTTAGCACAAAGAATCGCGAACCTTTCATTAAGCCGGCAATCGAATCGGAATTACATCCGTACATGGCTAAGATTTTCCGGGCCTTAAAATCGCCGTCGCTTGCCATTGATGGAACGACCGATCATGTCCACATTCTGTTTTGCCTGGGACGAGTCATGAAGGTTGCCGACCTGGTTGAAGAGGTCAAGACAGGATCATCCAAATGGATCAAGACGAAAGGGCCGGAGTTTAGAAACTTTCACTGGCAGAAGGGATACGGCGCGTTCTCGATTGGTCAATCAAACGTTGCGGCCCTGAAGCGCTACATCCACAGTCAGAAGCAACACCATAGTCGCGTCACATTTCAGGATGAGTATCGCAAGTTCCTCAAGCGTTACGAGATTGAATACGATGATCGGTACGTGTGGGATTGATTTGCATTTCGCGCTTTCAGCGCTTGGAATATCCTAACGACATCGAACCTGGGCCGTTGGCCCAGGCTTTTACATTTCGCGCCTTTGGCGCTCCAGAACTTCCACCAATCGAGTGTTGTCAATTGCCTCTTAGTTAACTGGAAAGCCCATTCCGGAAGACGAGTATTTTGGAAATACCTTAACTAGAGATTTTGGCGTTCCTCGCGAGCGGGTGCCCACCTTCATATCTGTGTTTCAGAGCAACCTTGAATACCTGAAAGCTTTCACTGCAGACTCGAAAGGACGCCCAGTAGTCTCCACGATTGGACAAGAGAGCAAGGGAACAGACGCTCCAAGCCTTCTGCCAAGCCCGGTTCCTGCCGAGGGCGAACGAAGCGAAGGTGTTAGAGAGTTCCTTGATACTTGTTTTATCTTGATGCCCTTCGGGTCTTGGTTTGATCGTTACTTCAAGGAGATATATGTTCCAGCAACGAAGGAAGCGGGTTTTGAGCCTTTGCGCGCCGACGGCCTGTTTAGTGCCGGAGCTGTTATGGAACAGGTATGGGCACAAATACGAAAGGCTAAGGTCTTATTAGCTGACTTGACTGGTAAGAATGCAAACGTCTTTTACGAACTTGGCCTAGCTCATGCGGCCAGAAAGCCCGTGGTATTTGTCGCGGGAGACATCGAGGACGTGCCCTTCGACGTCCGGCACTTACGTGTCGTTGTATTTGACGTGAGGGAACCGGGTTGGTCCGACAAGTTAAGACGGGATATCACGACCTATCTAAAGAATGCGCGGAGTGAACCTGACAAGTCCATTCCGCAGCCCTATCGAGAGTTTCCTTTGGATGAACCGGAGAGTCCGTCGGTTGAGCAAACTCTGCCAACAAAGAAAGCGCGTAAGTGAAGCTCAAATGAGTTGAGCAACCCCCTGGCGACGAAAGTTAAGGAGAAATTGCGATGCCGAAAAAGGTATTTATTTCATTTCGTGGAGAAGACGAATTCAAGGTTAATACTTTGCGAGGTCTCGCAAGGTTCAAGAACGTCAGCTTTGACATGGATGATGCGTCACTTCGCAAGGCAATTGATAGCAAGGACGATGTGTACATCAGGAGCGTGATTAGACCAAAGGTTCGGGATTGCGATGTCTGTCTTTGCATGGTTGGAGAAAACACCCACCGCAGCAGGAAATGGGTTCCTTGGGAGATCGACCTTGCTATCCAAGGGCGAAAAGAGGTTTTCGCGATGCGATTCTGGGACACACCAAACGCAACCACGCCGAGCATCCTAGTTAACAGTGGAGTTCGACCCTTCGGTTGGGACGTAGATAAGTTGTTTGAAAGAATCGGGAGCTAAGCCCCCTCGAAACGCCTCGTCAACGTTACCGCTCTTGCGAAATGACCGATTATGTTTAACAGGACAGCAAGGAGTAACATGCTATCCATCGAATTTGTCGGCATCACAAAAAAAAGGCCGCTTCGGATGAAGCAGCCTTTCTTAAATTCGGATCTGAAAGTCCAAATTACAGACTAAGGAATTCCGTTACTGCTTGGTCGACGTTGCAGCAGCCGCGGCGGTGCCGTTCGCTTGCATGCGCTGCCAGTAGTCATCGACGTACTTCTTCATGTCGCCATGGCCCCAGCGAGTGTAGAAATCATAATCCTTCATCTCGGCATAGGCCTGGTCGTAATTCCAGTGGTCCACAGTGAACCGGTAAATCGCGCCGACGACTCCCGTCCGGTGCCGGCCGCCCGCGCAGTGCGCAAAGAACTTGCCGGTGGTGGGATCGTTAACCACCTTCAGGAACGCCAGAATGGTCTCTTCTTTCGGGTAGATCGAGTCGCTCATGGGAATGTTAACGTAACGCATTCCGATGGCTTCCACGGCGCGCTTCTCATAACTGGTCGGACTGTCCTGCAGGTCGATCACGGTGTTTATGCCCAGGGCTTTCAGGTCTTTATAATCCGATTCATCTGGCTGGGCGCCGCGAAAAAACCGGTCGTCCATCTTGCCGAAGTTTCTGATCTTGATGCTTGAAAATGCGGGGTCTGAATGCCTTTTGGCAAAAGCGCCAGAGGCGATCAAGAGAATCAAGCCTGCTATCGCAGTGATTTTCGCATAGATATTTCTGGGGTTTGACATCTTTTTAGTGCTCCGATTTTCTACCAGTTTTGGTGATTTGGCAAGACCAGAATCAAGTGAGGTCGCCTGGGGGCTTAGTGCTTCTTGAAGGTTGATCTCGCTGGCTTACAACTGACGTTTCGTAACTTCGTCGGGCGTTTTGTCGAGGACAATACTTAGATACGGAAATCTGGATCGGAGTTGCATCAAATGACACCTTCCGCACAAATTTCTGACACACGATTCGGGGTGTCAAAAGCGTCAATGGTGTCAGAAGCCCGACCGTCAGGGAGGGCCTGTCTATAACCTGGCGCCCTTGTTGACAGTCGGCTTCGCAAACAGCCCTCTTATCAACCCAGCCCTCCCTGACGGTCGGGCTTCTGACAGGCGATACAAATAGGCTAATCTATCTGGCACTTGGTTGCTTATGCCCTTCTTCGACCTACTCAGACTTGCTTTCAGAAACCTGCGCGAAGCCAAACTGCGCGCGACGCTGACTTCAATGGGCGTTATCGTGGGCGTAGCGGTGATCGTGACGATGGTTTCATTCGGGCTTGGCTTGCAACGCAACATGCTCTCGCGTTTTCGCGCCCTCGACCTCTTCAATGAGATGCGCGTCTTTGGCAAGAATGTCTTTGCGATGGCTTCCGCGGGAGGTAATCAGAATACTGCGCGCCGAGGCGAAAATCCCAACGATCGCCGCGGACCGTCTTTCCGACCCGATAAAGATCCGACGCGAATTCTTGATGACGCAGCGATTGCTGAAATCTCAAAGATTCCCGGCGTGGCTTACGTCGAGCCGAGCCTTTCGATCATCACCTACGTCCGCGCGAATGGTCGTTCGCAAATCGAGTCCATCGGCGGCGCTTCGGTACCGAATGCCAGTTCGCGTTTTAAGGAATTCAAGGCCGGGCAGATGATCAACTCACCGGATGCCGACGAGGCCGTAGTCAAGGACACGTTCACGCGCGATTTTGGCTTCGAAAAGCCTGAAGACGCGATCGGAAAGACAATCGAGTTTCTGGCTGCTCCGTCAGGAAATACCGCAAAAGAGAAGGCGAAACCAAAAGCCGAGGAAGAAGAGGCGCCGGGATTCTTCGGTCTCCCCTTGGATCAGGATTCATCCGGAGACAATGGCCGCGGGGAGCTGGCCGCAAAAACTTTTCGCATCGTCGGCGTAATCAATACTGAGATTAAGGAAGGCGCCGGACAGGGCGGTCTGCGGGGATTGCTTCCTGATGCGCGAATTTACATTACGCTGAAGGCCGCGCGCGAATGGTCAAAGGAGCATCGCAGCCCGATGGGGATGGTGGCGCTGGCGCTCGCTCGCCAAAGCGGTTCGTTAGGCCAGACGGAAGGTGAAGGGTACGATTCTGCGGTTGTTCGCGTAACCGATCCCGTTGTCTTGACCGAAGTGCGCCGGCAGCTCACTGAAAAAGGGTTTGGCAGCTTTTCGATTGTCGATCAGTTGGATCAGATTCGCACGATCTTTCTCATCATTGATTCAGTGCTGGGATTGCTCGGCGGCATTTCGTTGTTGGTGGCTTCGTTTGGAATTGCCAACACGATGATCATGTCGATTCTCGAACGCACGCGCGAGATTGGCATTATGAAAGCCATCGGCGCGGAAGATCACGAGATCAAGCTTATCTTCTTTTTTGAAGCAGCCGTGATCGGTTTGACTGGCGGAGTGATTGGCTCGCTGGCGGCTTGGGGAATTGATGCGGTGGCGAACCGTTTGGCCTATCGCTTTATTCTGAAACCGCAAGGCGCGTCGTTCGTCGATTTCTTTTACCTGCCGCCTTACCTCTGGCTCGGCGCGATTTCATTCGCACTCGCGGTTTCGATTCTGGCCGCGCTGTATCCCGCGGCCCGCGCGGCGAGGATTGATCCGGTGCGGGCCCTGCGGCATGATTAACCACGACTCCGCTTTGCCCTGCGCTGGACGTTGCTAGCCTGAAAAATGCTTGACAGTCAAGACTATCTGGCATAGGCTTCCGTCACCTTGCAGTACTCCACTAGCCGGCACCCGAGGGCTGGTTAATCTGATGGCACATACGTCGGTGAGGGGCTTGGGATCGCCGCCCGGCGTCTTATCCTCGGATAACTGAACGGAAGCCAAGAATCATGACCCCCACGAATCTCAATAAACTAGCATTTCTTTGCATCTGTGTTTTTGCAACATGCGGTGCGGCCCTGGCGGACACCGATTGCGACCCTCGCACCGGAAAACATCCGGACGTTTGTAAGGTGACGCCTTTGGCGGTAGGCCATTTCAATGTGACCGTGTCCTACAATAGTGAGAGCGCTTACGTGGGGAATGGTTACGTTGGCTTGAACATAACAATTCAGAGTACCGAACCAGGTAGTCTCGAAATAATAGGTTGCGAGTCAAAGGAAGAGCCTAAAATCAAGTGTACGAAAGAGACAGGTCCAGCCGCAGCCAATGAATCAGGCTTCTTTATCACCAAGTACAAATTCCGCGTCGCGATTGGTCAGGGAGTAGACCCCAAGCCATATCCGCTGACCCTGACCTTCGGTTCCGGACAGACTGAAGAAGTGCGCTTATTCGTTGGCGTCACGAGCAATCTCAAGGTCAGAGTCGAGACGGATCTAAGCCAGCCACCTGATATTTTCACCGGTGTCAAGAATCAGTTGCAACTGACGCTGGTGAATGACTATGCGAACTATCCAGTTAATGTTCGTTCGGTTGCGATTAAGTCTGACCCTTACGGCTTGATTCAGGACGAGACTATTCCCATGAATGTGAAGATCGAACCCGGAGGTCAGCGACAGCCGATAACGGTTGCTTTCAGTGCGGCATCCATGGATTTCACTGGTCTCATCAGCGGCTTCGGCACTCCCCGACTCATCATGAACGTGACTTACGATGATGGTTACGGACGCGCTGTTAGCGACCTGACTCGACCGGTGGATGTAAGAGTTAGGCCCAGGGATCGAGTGCTGCTCTTTTTTATGTTCGGGGGCGTCCTGGTGGGTGCGCTGATAAAGGTGGTCTTGCAAAGGCTTCAGGAATCCGGGCAGATTACGAATCGCCAGAAGATAGGTTTTGTCTTCAAAACAATGGGAATCGGTCTGGTCGTCGCGGTCATCGCCATGGTGGGCAGAATCCAGATCGTCGCCTTTGACGCGAAGGGTTCGTACGACAAGCCGTTGGTAATCTTCGCGATTGCCTTAACCGGCGCGCTCGGCGGCGCGCAAATCTTGTCGACGTGGCTCAAGAAGAGCGAGAATAAGTAAGCTAAGACGAAACTCGCAACCGCCGGCGGGATAGTTCCCAGAAAGGGCACCTCATGAATCAATATCTCAAATGGAGTCGAGCGTTTCTAAACCTCGTCGCAATCCCTCTGATCCTGATCGGATGCACGTTAAGCATTGAAGCGCAGAAGTCGCAGCAAAGCGGTATGACGGCCGACAGACTCCTCTCACTTGGTGACTTCTATCTCAAAAACGACGACATTACCGACGCTGCCGACCGCTATTACAAGCAGGTGATTAATAATTTTCCCGGAACCAGGCACGCGGGGGTGGCGCAGTTCAATCGCGGCAGTTACTGGCAGAAAAAGTTTTACATTCTGCGTGAGAAAGGAAGTGCCAACAGTAGGGACGCACAGGCTGCCCTGGTAGAAGCCGAAGGTCAGTATTATGACTTCATTGATAAATTTGCCGACACCACAAACACCACCGACTTGCTTGCCGACGCGGCATTCAATCTGGCGCTGGTGTATTTGCAGAAGAACAATTCGGCTTATGCCGTGGGTTGGTTAAACCGCATGCTCAAGACCATAACCAGCCGCGACGGCCAAGTCTATATTTACCGCGTCGTATGGTCATCAAATCCGGCTGACGTTGTCGATCGCAATGTCGATTCGACGGCACTCGCGAATTTCACCCGCGCCTCGATTGGCAGTGGATTAACTGTCGATCAAGTGTTTTCCCAGGTGAAGCAGTGGTGTCGTAAACAGTAGATTCCTGACGCCACGAAACAACGACGTTACGGAGTGTGGGTTTGCATCCGTCAGACTACGCATCGATCCCGCAAAAGCTTTACGGCAGGATTGATCTAATGTGGAATGGGAAGTTCAAAGTTGGATTGATTGCTTTGATCTTACTTCTCTGTTTGTTCGTGACGGGCGCATCTCCGCTCATGCCGGCGCAGGACAAGCCAGGCAAGGTCGTCAGAGAATCAATCCTCTCAAACAAAAAAAAGCGCACCTTCTATCTCTACGTTCCGTCGTCGGCAAAAGCCCCGGCGCCTTTGATAGTGCTGCTGCATGGCTCGGGACGCGACGGCATGTCGCTCGTAGAAAAATGGAAAGAGCTGGCCGACAAAGAGGGAGTCATTATTGTTGGGCCTGACTCCGACGGTTCATCTGGATGGTCCATGCCGAGAGATGGGCCGGACTTCCTGCGCGACCTGGTGGAAGATCTTAAGTCGAAGTATCCGATCAACCCCCGCCGTGTATATCTCTTTGGGCATTCCGCGGGAGCGGTGTTCGCGCTCATTATGTCAACAGTTGAGCCAGAGTATTTTGCGGCGACGGCGATTCACGCCGGTGCATTCCGGCAGCCGGAAGAATATAAAACCATCAGTGAAGACAGTCACAGAATCCCCATCGCGATTTGGGTGGGAACCCAGGACCAATACTTTTCCTTGAGAGACGTCCGGGCCACTCGCGATGCATTTCGATCGAAGGGCTTCACCATCGAAGTCACTGAGATGCCGGGCCACACTCACTGGTACTACGATCTTGCACCGAGCATCAATGCCAGTGCGTGGGAGTTTCTCAAGAACTATGAGCTCACCTCCGACCCGCGATACTCCCCGTATGTCGGAACCGGCGCTGCTGCCAGCGCGAACAAGCTGGTTGAAGAGATCAATGCCCTGGGCGTGAAAGCTCAGGAACTAATCCGGCGCGCGAATGAAAAGGAGAAGGAATTCGAGGGCAAGGATTTTGCCAAAGACCGCGCACAGATAACCACGATTGCCCAGGAAGACATTGACCTGCTGGCAGAGAGCGCCACGTTCTGGCGAGCCGCGGCCGAAAAAGCAGAAGCCGCAAGCCAGCTTGGACTGGGTAACAAGCAGAAGCAGTACTTCAGTCTTGTCGCTCAATATGATCGGAAATGCGCCGAACTGCTGGACGCGACGCGAGCGCGATCTGAGACGTTCCTGAGCCAGGACTCATTTGAAGTGAACGAAGCCCGCAGAAACGACGCGCAAAAGCGGGTTGATAAATTGCAGCAGGAAATAAATGAGTTACAAAAGGTGATCGATAAGTTGATGCGGTAAAGAATTCGCTTCCAAAATTCGCTCGTTGGACCAAAGGAGCTTTGCTCGCGAGTCGCGTGTCGGAAGCCCGACCGTGAGGGAGGGCCTCTTATCAACCGGGCCCTCCCTGACGGTCGGGCTTCTGACACCAGCAGGCTGAGATTTCAGTCTTAAGACGCGAGCGCTTTCCCGCACGAGTTACAAAAGCGCGCGTTCGGATCTTTCTGCACCGCATTACAGTGAGGACAGGTGAAACCAACGCGCAGGTTTGCGCCGCACGAAGAACAGTAAGCTGAGCCGGCGCTGGCGGCGGTGCCGCAGGTGCCGCACCGTCCCGGCATGGGTGGCACGTAGCCGCCGGCTTTGTGCGCAATGTGATCTTCGACTATCTTCCACGCGTCTTCAGTCAATTTGTATTGCCAGTAGGCGCCGAGCGCGGGCAGCGCGATCAGAAAACCTGACACCAGGAAAGCGACTGCGGCGATAGCAGCTTTGTCGAACCATTTCTGCATGCCAATTTCAACCCGGGTGCCGCCTGTCTCTGGAGTGATCTTAATAGTGACGGCGGCGGACAATCCGGTGATGTCGCGTAACGTGCTAGACTTGCGCGCTTGCAGCACGGCGGTTGATGAAACTTGCATGGTTTGCACGTCGAAGTCTTCATCGAACAGATCGCGAAGCTCAGTGGTCAACTTAATTACATCGGCTTCGACGCCGGGATAATAGCGGCTTTCCATTAGTAATTTTCTCCTCAGGCCATTTTACGCGAAGACGCCGGAGATAGTTCAGATAAAGTGGCACAGACTTTCAGTCTGTGATCGGGGCAGTAGCCCGACCGTCAGGGAGGGCTCCATGCGCCGCTGCTGAGCCCTCTCTGACGGTCGGGCTACTGCCCCGGCCGCCAGGAATCACAAACTTTGAAGTCTGCGCCACCAAATATGGAGACTAATCAATGAACAGACTGCAAAGGCGAAGTATTGCTTGCTCTCTTCTATTAATAACACTCATCTTCAGCCAATCGATCGGCTTTGCCCAGACAGCTATCGACGGCTTCGCCCCGAAGCTTTCAGAGACGCAGCGCCAACGTGAGGAACAGTTTCGCGCCGTGCCTTCGGCGACGAACGCCCGCGAAGAACTGCGCCGTCTAACTTCCGAAGCCCACATTGCCGGGTCGCCTGAAGATTACGCGACCGCAATTTACGTTCGCGATCAAATGCGCAGCTTCGGCTTGAATTCCGACTTGAGAGAGTATCAGGTGCTGCTCCCATCCCCGCGCACACCCAGCATCGTCGAGTTGATCGCGCCGAGACGCGAGCGTCTGCAAGTACGTGAGGACGTAGTACCCGAAGATCCATCTTCATTCAGTAAGAAGATCGTACCCCTTTTCAACGGTTATGGCGCCAGCGGCGATATCACGGCGCCTCTGGTCTATGTGAATTATGGTTTGCCGCCCGATTACGAAGCGCTGAAGAAAGCCCGCGTCGACGTGAAAGGCAAGATTGCCATCGCGCGTTACGGCAATTCATTTCGCGGCGTCAAAGCCAAGGTCGCCGAGGATAACGGCGCCATCGGCCTGATCATTTATTCCGATCCGGCCGACGACGGTTTCGCGCAGGGCGACGTTTATCCAAAAGGTCCATGGCGACCTGACAGTTCGGCACAACGTGGCTCAGTGCAGTTTCTTTTCATTTATCCCGGCGACCCGCTGACGCCGGGATTGCCTGCGATTCCCGGCACGCCGCGACTCAAAAAAGAGCAGGCCTTGAATCTGCCGCACATCCCGGTGCAACCGATCTCGTATGGTGATGCGCAACGTCTCCTTAAGCCGCTGCGCGGTCCGGCGCGCCCGAAAGGTTTTCAGGGCGGCTTGCCCTTTACTTATCACGTAGGCGGCACCAACGACGTGCGCGTCCATTTGAAAACCGATATTGAGTTCGCCACGAAAACCATCTGGGATGTGATCACCAGGATTGACGGCTCAGTCGAAAAAGATCGCTGGGTGGTGCTTGGCAATCATCGTGACGCATGGGTTTTTGGCGCGGTCGATCCGAACAGCGGCACGACCGCGATGCTCGAACTCGGCCGTGGCCTGGGTCAATTAATGAGATCGGGTTGGAAGCCACGCCGCTCGATCATTCTCGGTAGTTGGGACGCGGAAGAGCAGGGACTCATCGGTTCCACGGAATGGGCTGAAGAGAATGCGGTTGAGCTGAAAGAGAAAGCCGTCGCCTATCTGAACATGGACGCGGCGGTTTCAGGCGCCAACTTTGGCGCGTCGTCGGTGCCTTCGATGTGGAAGTTGATTCGCTCTGCGGCGCAGGACGTGCGCGATCCAAAAACCGGCAAGAGTATCTACGACGCCTGGCGCGATCGCGTGCGCGTAGACTCACCCGACTCAGAATTGTTCGACCCGAACGGCAACGAAAAGCCGTCGCCGACTCCGCGCATCGGTGCGCTTGGTTCCGGCTCAGACTACACGCCGTTCCTTCAGCACCTCGGTGTGCCTGCGTTGGATATGGGCTTTGGCGGCGACTATGGTGTCTATCATTCCGCCTATGACTCGTTTTACTGGATGGCGCACTTTGGCGATCCGACTTTTCAGTATCATGTTGCCGCGGCGCAAATCTGGGGAACGATTGCTCTGCGAATCGCTGATGCGGAAGGGTTGCCGCTGGATTACACAGACTACGCGGCCCAGCTTCGCGAGTTTGTAACCGAGACCAAGGGACTGGCGGTGCGACGCAAACTCGGCGATTCGTTTGATGCGAAATCTTTGCTGAATGCGGTCGATGATTTTGCAGAAGAGGCCGCGAAGATCGATAAGCGTCGCCGCTCTGATGTGAGTGAGGTTGAGAAAGGTTCGGGCGGCGATTCTATTGCACGATTGCAACGAATCAACGACGCGCTGATGCAAGCAGAGCGCGCCCTGATCGACGATCGCGGTTTGACTGGCCGAACGTGGTTCAAGCATCAGATTTACGCGCCGGGTTTTTATACGGGATATGCGGCGCTGCCATTGCCTGACCTGCGGCAGGCTATTGAAGATGGTCGTGCCGCCGATGCAAGTGAAGCGGCGAATCGGGTCACCGAAGCGATTAAGCGCGCGACTGAAGTTTTGAAGAGAGGCCGCGAGTGAAGCGTTGATTAAGGTTCAGAGTTCAACCTTCAGGTGCAAAACACAGGCGCAAGCTAAAAGCTTGAACTCTAAACTCATGGTTTCTTTTTCTTTTTGTCTGGTTCCGGTGTTGGTGGCGGGAGTTTGTTGCCCACCTCGATGATCTGGTTCGCGTTATCCGCGACGTGTTCGATGGCGGCTTCTTCGTCCGGGTCTTTAGTTTTATTTCTGAGCGCGGCAAGTTGGGTCAGGTATCCATTCGCACTCGACGCTAGTTTTCGCAGTGACCTCGAGATCAGCGGATTCTTTTCGTCGCGGCGACTGACGTCGTCGATGTTGGTGATTGCTTCGTCGAGAATTCCCGCGATGTCTCCCAGCAGTTCCGCGCGCGTGCCTTTGGGAACGTCGCCCCACTCCGGCTCATCTTTCACAGACTTTTTTGCTGCCGGCGGCGCAGTGCCGTTAATGATCGCAAACCTGCGGTCGATTGCTTTGACGAAGACTTCAATCCGCTTATCGAGCTCCTGATGAAAACGGACTAATTCAGTTTCCTGATCGGTGAGGTGATCGCGAGTTTGTGCCGAAACCGATCCGCTTAACAGGAAAATGCCGGGCAGGAGAGTCATGGCCGTCAACAACAAGCGCCATGAGTATCCACGATCAATGGTGCTGCGGATCTGCTTACGGAACACTTGAGTCATGGACGCTTGCCTCCCTCCGGCGGACCTGCGGGTTTCTTTTCGATTTGATCTTCGCGCAAAACCGAGTGCCCATAAAATGAGTCAAGCGCATCAGACCGGGCCTCGCGCACATATTCTTCAGCGGCCTTTAGGTTTCCGGCGTAGGCAGCCGGCGTCGTTCGGCGCATGACTGCAAGTCGCGGAATGTGAGCGCGCAAAGCGATTTCGAAATGGCGATAGAGATCGCGCGTGCTGCCTTTGTCCCGATTCATACTGCCGAGGTAAGCGCGCAGGTTGTCGAGCAACCCCAAATATCCACCCAGTTCTTCCGAGGCCTGATCGAACTTCTTCAAGGAAGTAGACTCTTCCATACGATTCAGACGGTTTGCGGTCAGGGCCATCGAAGTACGGAGGCGCGCCTTGGGATCCGTCGTATTCAATTGCGATCGCTCTTCGCGTGAGACGACCCTCATCGGCGGAGGCGCAGGCAGTTGCGGACTACGGGGTTGTTGTGCGAGTGCGCTCAGTGAAAATACACCGATAAGGAGTGCTGGCTTTAGGTACGCCCAATATTGACTAAGCGAGATCGGCATGTGTCCTGGCTTTGCTGAGCGAAGGTTCTTTCAGGGCCGCTTGCGTTTGGCGCCCTGTCCGCGACTAATCTGATCTCGAAGCCTGGGGAGGCGCAGGTTAACTTTCTCAATGTCGAGCTTGTTGCTTGTCGGATTGGCTCGCGACAAGAACTTTTCATACGCATCGAGAGCCTGCTCGTACTCTCCGAGATTATCATGCGCGGTGGCGATGAAAAAGTACGTGGCTGCGACCTCCGGACGACTCGCCGCCAGCCAATCGTATTCGGGCAGTGCCTCGGCGTAACGCTTCAACTCGTAGAGCGCCAACGCGAGATTTGCATGCGCAACGTATTCATTGGGCGACACGGCGATCACGCGACGGAGAATTGGCTCAGCTTCTGCAAAATGTCTTGACTGCACCAGAGCCGCGGCATAACCAGTCGCGTATTTTGGATTTGTTGGATCGATCTCATTGGCCCGCCGATAAGCCTCGGCGCTCTTTTGTGGATCGCCACGGCGCGTGACCTCACCGAGGCGGGCAAACAGGCTCGCGGCTTTTGGATTCTTAGCCAAAAGTTTTTCAAGCGCTGGGCGCGCCCGCGCGGGATCGTCGCTGTTGGCTGCTTCAATTTCATCAGGCGTGCCGTCGATCAATGCGAGAGCCTTTTCAAAAGCTCGCCCGGTAGGCGGAGGCTCTGCTCTGGTGACACCGACTGATTGATAGATTCGCTGCGCTTCATCGGGCTTGCCGGCGAGGTCGTATACATTCCCCAATCTAATGGAGATTTCCTTGTCGCCCGCTTTGACCGCGAGTGCCGCTTTCAAGTCTTCGATTGCGTGTTCGTAATCCTTCGTGTCAACTCTTAACTCAGCGCGCTCCTTCAAGGCCGGAGCATAGGTTGGATCAATCTGAAGAGCGTGTCCAAGACTGCTCAGAGCGGCATTTGGGTCTCCGCTTGCGCGTTCAACTGCGGCCCGCCATGTCCACGCCGAAGCGATCGCATTGTCATCCTGAGTGGCAGCCCGCGCGAGTGCGAGCGCCTCGACCTTGTCGCCTGCGCGCGAGCGCACCGCCGACAGCGAATCAAGAGTGACATAGTCGTTCGCTCCCAGTTTCACCGCTCGACGCAGAATCGTCTCGGCTTCCTTGTCACGCTCCGCGCGCACCAGCAAGCTACCGAGGGCGCTAATCGGCAGTACCCAATCCTTTCTCAACTCAATCGCGTGAGCGAAAGACTTCTCTGCCTCGGGAAATCGATCGAGACCAACTAGGGCCACTCCCCGTTGATACTCGGCCTCAGGAAATTCAGGCCGCAGTTTGAGCGCTCCTTCGTAAAGAGCAAGCGCGCGCGCGACGTCTCCTTTAGCATGAGCATTTTGGCCGCGCTCAAACAGTTTCACCGGATCGGTTTCACCGTCGGTGGGATCATCTGTCTGGGCCGGCGCGAGTTGGAAGCATGCTGCGACGAACAGAAGAGTCAGAGCCCCAAGAAATAATTGGCGCGAGCGCCTCTGAGAAAACATTGTGGGTTCGATAAAGTTGTATCCGTCGAGCGGCCGCCGCTTGATCGGCGTTGCTTGGATTCGATGTTAACACCGTTGTTCGAGTTGCGTCCAAATTCGGACTTGTATTGTTTTGGTTGCGCCTGCCGAATGCTTGCGTTAACATTTCGCGCGTCAATCAAAAACCATAAAGGCTATTCAACTTAAGTCTGCTGGAGAGCGCTCATGCCTACTGCACTGGTCGATGACATCAAAGAAATCAAGGAAGACAATCCCTTCGAATCGATGATGTCGCGATTTGATCGCGCGGCTCAGTTGCTGAATCTCGATCCGGATCTTTATGCCGTCATGCGCGTTCCGAATCGGGAGCTAAAGGTTTACATCCCAACCCGAATGGATTCCGGGCGCATCCAGGTATTCGAAGGCTTTCGGGTGCAGCACAACTTTGCACGCGGGCCAGCGAAGGGTGGAATCCGTTATTCGCCCGACGTCAACATCGACGAGATCCGCGCGCTAGCCGCATGGATGACCTGGAAGTGCGCGGTGGTTAACGTGCCGTTTGGCGGAGCCAAGGGCGGCATCATTTGTGATCCTTCGCAGATGTCGCTCGGAGAGCTTGAGCGAATGACCCGACGCTATGCCTCGGAACTGCTCGACTTCATCGGCCCCGAAAAAGACGTGCCCGCACCGGACATGAACACAAACGAACAGACCATGGCGTGGATCATGGACACCTACTCGATGCATGCGCGCCATACGGTTAATGCCGTCGTCACCGGCAAGCCGATAGACCTGGGAGGTTCCCGGGGGCGACGCGAAGCAACCGGAAGAGGATTGCTGATTGTTGTTAGCGAAGCGGCCAAGCGTTTCAAGATGTCTCCGGCAACTACCCGCGTGGCGGTGCAGGGCAGCGGCAACGTGGGTGGTATCGCTGCCGAGTTACTGTACGAGGCGGGTTTCAAAGTAATTGGTATCTCGGATGTTCATGGTGGAATTCACAACCCGGCGGGCATCGAAATTCCGGCGGCGTTAAAGTATCTACAGGCGACCCGCTCGTTTGAAGGCTATCGCGATGCCGAGTACGTGAGCAACGCTGACCTTTTGGAATTGGATTGCGACGTCTTGATTCCAGCAGCCACCGAAAATCAAATCACCTCACTAAACGCCGAAAGACTGAAATGCAAGGTGCTGGCCGAGGGAGCTAATGGACCAACCACGGCCGCGGCGGACGAAATTCTCTACCAGAAAGGCATCTTCGTAATTCCGGATATACTTGCGAATGCCGGCGGCGTCACCGTGTCGTACTTTGAATGGGTGCAAGACCGCATGGGCTATTTCTGGCGAGAAGACGTGGTCAATGAGCGTTTGCAGGACACGATGGTCGCCAGTTTTAATGACCTCTGTCGCTATGCCGATTCGCATTCAGTGGATACCAGAACCGCGGCGTACATGCTGGCAATTGACCGCGTCGCCTACGACACCAGGATGCGGGGCATCTATGCGTGACGGAAAAAACATAAACAAATTCACCCTAAGTCGTGAAAGAGTCTTGATTTCCGGCCACGGCAATGGTAGGCTTCGCGTCGTATTTACCCGCTCGCGAGGATTGTCTGAAGTTCCGTTTTAGGTGTGGTTGCCACGCGGGCCGGAACATGATGGTTGACACTTGCGCTCAGTTTGCATATAAAAGAGCGCTAGGTTGCTAGGCACTAAGACCTTAAGAGAGATCCGGTGAAGTTTAGGCCCCTCTCAGTTGCTTCGCTCGAGCCGGAACTCGGTATCCGGGCGACAGCAGTTTTGTTAACGTAATCGTTGACGCTGGTAGTTCGAGCGTCCGTATCCAATGGGCACTGGCGGCGAGATGCTTCGAGCAGACAATCGAATCACACCGAGGATCGGCCGTTTGGTTAGTCCCATTGGGTCGGCTGCAGGAACTTTCACTCACTATCGCAGGAGGAACGCGATGAGACTCGCGAATAGGGTGCTCCTTTGTGCACTCGCTATATTCATTTTTTCTGCCCTGACGTTTGCGCAAACGCTTAGGCCGGAGAACGATCCCAGGAATTTGTCGCCGTCAGTAGGCACGGGCGGGCCCGAAGGAGGTCCGACCGGACTGTTTACGATCTACGACGGTTCGACGCTGAGAAAGGGAGAGTTTACATTCAGCGTTGCCTACAGCAACTACGATCGCGATCCGGGTAATGTCGACATTACGGATTGGGTCGCTAGTGTTAATGTCGGCGTGAATGATCATATTGAGCTGTTTTTCAAAACGCAGGCCTACCGCGGAATTAAGGTCAACAACCCGGCGAACCTCTCAAGTTTCTATCTGCCTAATACGCAGGGATACTTTGGGACAACGTTGCTCGGCAGCGGCCCGGCGATCATTCTCTCGCCTTCAGGGCCAAACGTGGGCACGCTCGCAGGTACCGCGGTTTTCCGTCCGCCTTTCTGTCCGGGTTGTGTGGCTGGGACTAGTCCCCTCGCTGTGTATTATTCCGCGGGGCAGCCGATCGTGGCCTATCCGTTTACAGGTGGCGCTGGTCCAAACTTTGGACTGGGACCAGGCGTTATCGGTGGGCTGTTCGGTTTTCCAGGTTTTAGTGCGACACTCGGACCGCCGACTGCGGTTGGTAATAGCTACGGCCATGCTGATTCATTTCCGGGCGTGGGTTCACCGGTGGGGGGCATTCTTCCGGGTATAGTACTGGCGACCCAACAACTGCCGTGTACCGCCTTAACCGGCAACTGTCGGCCGCCAGGCAGCCCGGGACCGTTGAATCCGATTGTAGTACCGACCAGTTTCACTACTGCGCCGAGCTATTTGCCGGATGCGCCGTTCGTTAGCCGTCTTTATGGCGAGTCCAGCTTTGGCAACTTCGTTGGTGGCGCCAAGATTCGTTTGACCGGTCCAAGAAACCCATTTGGTTTTGGTTTTATTCCGTTCTATCGCTGGTATCCTGACAAGGCCTCTGATGCGCAGGGGTTCAATCAACTGCAACGCGGCGCCAGCTCTGGAGCTAACTTCGGCGACTTTGGCCTGGTGATGTTTGCGGACGGTCGCCTGAGCAAGAGGGTAAACCTCTCGGCGAACGTTGGCTACATTCTTAATAGCAACCCGAAAGGCAATGGTTCGACCTTACTGGATCGACCTGATGAGTTAATCGCCGGTATTGGCTTCGACTTTCCAGTTAGCAAGCACGTCCAGCCGATTGCCGAGCTTCGGTCGACTCAATATGTAGGTGGTCGCACACCTAACGCCTTTCAAAACAATCCGATTGAATTTCTCGTGGGCGTAAAGCTTTATCCGGCGCGTTGGTGGGGTATCGGCGCCTGGTATCGCAGAGCCTTAAACGAACAGCGCGTGAGTAACTTCAATCCCGCCAACGCCAACGTCCCGGTGCAACAAACAACTAACGTGA
Organism: Pyrinomonadaceae bacterium; assembly: GCA_035317005.1. GTDB lineage: Bacteria > Acidobacteriota > Blastocatellia > Pyrinomonadales > Pyrinomonadaceae > UBA11740. Next base: position 34,366 of record DATHHW010000141.1, read on the forward strand.
ACGTGCCAGGCCGCGGCATCGTTGTAGTTCCCGGAACAAGCGTGGCAGCCACGTCCAATGGATTCCCGTTGGGATTCGAGCCTTCGAGCGATCCCTATGGATTCGGCTTTCAGTTTTTCGCCGGCCATCGCAACAAGCGAGAGCCTTCGATTCTGCCGAACCAGCCGCCAACGGCTTCGTTGGCAGCCTCGGCGACGACGATCACCATACCGTGTCCTCCGGGGACTCACTCGAGTAGCTGTCCGACGACCGCCAACACGACGGTTGGGCTAACGACCACTGCCAGCGATCCGGACGGTGACACCCTGCTCTACACGTACACAGTCACGGGCGGTCGCATCACTGGCGAAGGCACCAGCGTTTCATGGGATCTGAGTGGCGCTGCTCCAGGTACCTATACCGCGTCGGTCGAAGTTGACGATGGCTGCGGCTGTATCACCTCGTCCACGACGACGGTCACGATCGCGAATTGCAGCGATTGCGTACCGGATCTGGTTTGCCCGACGATCACTCCGACATGTCCAACCAGTGAGGTTGAGCAGGGAACGCCGGTAACCTTCTCAGTAGGCGTCTCTGGTGGAACGCCGGTAATCACTCCGACCTATAACTGGACCGTCTCTGCCGGAACTATCAGCAGCGGCCAGGGAACGTCGTCGATTACCGTCGACACGGCAGGCACTGCTGGTCAGAGCATTACCGCATCAGTAGAGCTCGGTGGACTCGATCCATCGTGCCCCAGGACTTCTAACTGTACTGTTGCGGTGAGGCCGCCACCAGCGAAACCACGGAAGTTCGACGAATATGGCAACATCAGATTCAACGATGAGAAGGCCAGACTCGATAACTTCGCAATTCAACTGCAGAACGAGCCAAGTTCTCGGGGTGCCATCGTCGGCTACGGTAGCTGCGATGCCGAGGGCACCACGCGAGCCAATCGCGCCAAGGATTACCTCGTTAATACTCGCGGCATTGATGCGAGCAGGATCGACGTAATCGACGGCGGATGTCTGCCGGAGCTTCTCGTGCAACTGTGGATCGTGCCGCAGGGCTCGACCCTAAGCTCCGGAGACGCGACTGGTACAGTCTCGCCTTGTCCGGACTGCAAGAAACCCAAGACTCGGCGCCGCAGCGGCACTCGCCGTCGAGGCGAAGAGTAGGGCTGCGGGTCTACTTACAACGTCGCCACTTAACAGGAGTAGCGACCTTCTTTCGAAAGCGGGCGGTGTTTTCCGAAAGGGAAGCACCGCCCGCTTCGGTCTTATTGGCGACTCCCTTATTGATGACGAAGGGACCTTGGAGCCCAACCAGCCGTCGTGTCCGTTGAAGTGGGTATAGAAAAGAGGGTGCAAAGAGTTATAATGCCCTGGCCGGCACTCGCCCCGCTGGAGATTGGCATCGAATTAACCTGAAAGAGATCGAAATCATGAACAAAGCTATATCCCGACTGTTGTGTCTTGGCCTCTTATTCACTTTCGCGTTGACCGGCCGCAACGATGTGTCGGCAACCGCGGGCTCCGGCGTCCCCTACTCCAGCGATTGGCGCATAACCGGTCCCAGCGGCGGCGACGTTCGTTCGCTGGTAGTCGATCCCAACGATCCCGATCGTTTTTACTTCGGCACCCTTGATGGGCAGATCTACATTTCAACCGATGCCGGCCACAGCTGGCGCTTGCTCGTGAACTTTAATCGTCCGCGTCTCTTCGTCGATCACATCATCGTGGATCCGCGTAACTCGAAAGTGCTTTATGTAGCCACGCATCGTCATAAGGACCCGGGTGGTTTTTTCAAATCAATGGACGGTGGGTTGACCTGGCGAGAGTCGCCCGAGTTAAGAAACGAAGCTCTGCATTCCCTGACGCAGTCTGATCGCGATCCAAGTATTCTGATTACCGGAACATTCAATGGGATATTTCGATCGTCGGATTCGGGCGAGACCTGGACCCCATTGTCGACAGCGAGTACTCCGGGCCTCGTACATGTCGAGTCACTGGCGATCGATCCCCATGACGCGAACATCATTTATGCCGGCACCTGGTATCTTCCCTATAAGTCTACTGATGGCGGTAAGAGCTGGAAGGTAATCAAAAACGGCATTATCGACGACTCTGACATCTTTGCCATAAACCTCGACCCAAGGGATTCGCATCACATAATCGCGTCGGCTTGCAGCGGGATTTACGAGACGCGCGACGCCGGGGACAGCTGGCATAAGGTCCAGGGAATACCATCGCAGTCACGTCGCACGCGCGCGATTCTACAGCACCCAACTATTCCGGGTCTGGTTTTCGCGGGCACGACTGAAGGCTTTTGGCGCTCAGCCAAGGGCGGCGACAACAATTCCTGGATGGTGACGACCTCGCGTCAACTCGAGATTAATTCCATCGCAGTCCATCCGCGCAATCCGAACACGATATACATCGGTACGAACAACTATGGAGTAATGGTTTCGACCGATGGTGGTAAGAACTTTGTGCCGAGTAACGCGGGCTTCAGCGGGCGGTTTGTGAACACTATTATGCCGGATCGCGAAAACGCGAACCGCGTTTATGCGACCACGATTAATACCACCACCGGCGGTGGGTTCTTTTTTGTCAGCAGCGATGGCGGCACCTCGTGGCAGCCGTCGATGCGTAATATGCCTCCGCGTCTGATTGGTTACTCGATCCTTCAGGACGAGCGCGACGCGAATGTGATTTATCTGGGAACGAACCTGGGCCTGTATAGGTCACCCGATCGCGGAGCGTCGTGGGCGCCAATCTCTGCGCGTAAACCTCCGGCAGCGCCGGGGAAAAAGCGGTCGGCGGCGCGCGGAACAGTGCGAAGGACAGTCGTGCAGGGGCGCACCGCCGCGACCAGCCCGACTCCGCAGAAACCTGCTACGGTAAAGCCGAACGCCGACGTAGTGCGCCGCGCCCAGGAAGCGTTGGAGCGCGCCGGCTACGAGATTGGTAATCCCGATGGTCAGCTTGGCCCGCGTACGGTCGCGGCGATCAAGCGATTCCAGACCGACCGGTATTTATCCGTCTCAGGCCAACTCGACGAAGGAACAATCGCTGCGCTGGGAGTGAGCAACGCTACAACCGGCACCTTGTCGGCTCATGTGACCACCCTTTCCGATCCGGTTAACGCGATGGTGTCATCTTCGAATTCCAATGGCCAATTGGAAATACTGGCGGCAACCAATGCCGGGCTTTATCGCACTGCGGATCCGAATCAGGGCTGGGATCGCATTGCTTACGGGCGCGGCATGGATCCTCGCACCACATGCATCGCTACTAGTACTCAGAATCCTGCAGTGATTTTGGTTGGAACGGCTTCCACGGGAGTTCTGCTTTCACGGGACGCGGGGCAAAACTGGCAACAGGTGAGCGGTGTTCCGACGACATCTCCGGTGAATGTTATTGTTCAGGATCCACAGCGGTCGGCATTCATCTACGTGGGAACAAAACAAGGATTCTACATGTCGCATGACGGTGGCGATCGCTGGGCCCGCCGCGGCGGGAACCTTCCGTTTGGAGATTTCACCAGCATCCTGATCAACCCGCGAAACACCAACGAGGTTTTTGTAGGTAACGCTTATCAGGGCGATCAGAATGGCGAAACAGGCGGCGGCGTCTATCGATCCAGCGATGCCGGCACCACCTGGGTGCGCCTCGATGGTCGCGAACATCGCTTGCCGAGTCTGCGCATCTGGGCCCTCGCGTTGGATCCGCGCGACCAGAACACTCTGTTTGTAGGTTCGCACTCCGCGGGAGTTTATGTAGTCGGGCGTGGCGCCGAAGCTTCGCTGAATCAGCAGCGGTAGAGGTTTCGCCCGCATTGTTTTCTCGGCAAAAGACAGCGGCCGCCTTGACACTCAGTCGCGCCGCCGTGTAAATTCCGAGACTATCCGGTCACGCGATCGGTGATAGTCGGACCAAGTGGGAGACTACGGGCGTAACGGAAATCGAAACGAAAACCTTCTTTTCCAACTCTTTAAGGCTCGCATCCTCTCATATCTTATCCCGACTCATCACCAACAAGACAACGGTTGCTAAGAGCAACGGCATTCTTGCGTCGAGCGGCCGGAGCGGCGCGCCACGCGTGCGACGCGCCAGAGCTAATTTGAGTAGGAGTGTGCATGTCTACGGAACAACCTGTAACCAACGTCGGCGAGACCGACCCTAACGAACAATCTATCGATCCTAAACCTGAAACAGTCGAAGCGCCGGTCCAGTCAGTGCCGGAGCAGTCGATGACCAGCGAGAACGTCGGTAGCGGTTCTTCAGCCGCGGCCGTAACTCAGCGCGAGGACGCCGCCGCTCAACGCGAAGACGAGGATGAGCCGCGTCCCGCGGGTGAAGACTTTGGCAGCCTGCTGGATCAATTTGAGCAGGAACAATCATCGCTGCAGGAAGGTGAAGTGGTCCGCGGCACTGTGGTGGGAATCACTGAGCGTGGCGTGGTAATCGATTTTGGTTACAAATCGGAAGGCATCGTCAATCAAAACGAGTTTATGGAAGATGGCGTGATCACCGTCAAACCCGGAGACGAGGTTGATGTGCTGGTCAAGAACATGGAAACCGGCGAAGGTTTCCCATTGCTTTCCCGCGCTGATGCCGTGCGGCTGCGCGCCTGGGATGATCTCGAAAAAGCCTTTAACGAAAACACTCCAGTCAGAGGTCGCGTGGTCGAGCGGATCAAGGGCGGCCTTCGCGTTGACGTTGACGGCATAGCGGCTTTCCTGCCCGGTTCTCAGGTTGACGTGCGTCCGGTGCGCAATCTTGATTCGCTGCGCGGCCGGGAAATTGAAGCGAAGGTCATCAAGCTGAATCGCAAGCGGTCAAACGTAGTACTGTCGCGCAAGGCCGTGCTGGAAGAGCGCAACGAGGGCCGCAAGGACGAGACGCTGGGCCAGATTGAGGAAGACATAATCGTCGAGGGACAGATCAAGAATCTTACGGACTATGGTGCGTTCGTCGATTTGGGCGGAGTCGATGGATTGCTGCACGTGACTGATATGTCATGGGGACGGCTCCAGAATCCGGCGGAGCTATTCAGAGTTGGCGACACGGTCCAGGTTAAGGTTCTGCGATTCGATCGAGCTCGCGAGCGCGTCTCGCTGGGTTACAAACAGCTTCTGCCCGATCCGTGGGAAACGATCGAAGAACGCTTTCCGCCGGCGACCCGGCTGAAGGGCAAGGTCGCCAGCGTTACCGACTACGGCGTGTTCGTGGAACTGGAACCGGGCGTAGAAGGTTTGGTTCACGTTTCTGAGATGAGTTGGTCCAAGCGCGTCAAGCATCCGAGTAAGATCGTCAACGCCGGCGACGATGTTGAAGTTGAGGTGCTCGGCGTGGATCCAAAGGCCCGGCGCATTAGTCTGGGGATGAAGCAGGTGCAGGACAATCCCTGGAAGACACTCGGCGACCGTTACGCTGTCGGTGCTCGCGTGCACGGCAGGGTCCGTAACCTTACGGACTTCGGCGCCTTTATTGAGATCGAAGATGGAGTTGACGGACTGGTTCACGTTTCCGATATTTCCTGGTCGCGCCGGGTCAAGCATCCTGGTGAGGTACTGAAGAAGGGACAACAAGTAGACGCAGTGATCACCGGGATCGATCCCGAGAATCGACGCATGTCACTTTCGATTAAGGAACTCGAGCCCAATGCCTGGAATGACTTTATTGCTTCCCATAATCCTGGTGATTTGGTAAAGGGCAAGATCGCGCGCTTTGCCAGCTTCGGGGCCTTTGTTGAATTGGGCGACAACCTGGAAGGCTTGTGCCATATCTCTGAACTCTCGGATGACCGCGTCGAGAAACCCGAGGACGCCGCGCAATTGGGCCAGGAGATGGAGTTTCGGATCCTTCGTATTGATGCCGAGAATAAGAAGATCGGTTTGTCAGCACGGGCCGCAGGTCATGATGAACCCATCACCGAGCAAAAGATATACACATCGGAAGCCGGAGGCGGCATGGCCTCACTTCGCGAGCTGGCGGATTTTGGTTTTGGGAATACCAATAAGACCGGGGACGACGAGAGCGAAGCTTGAAAGGCCGCTATTTTGAAACGCTCTGCTTCTCAGGCGAAAGACTAAAGTTTCCCTCCTGCCCACTCACCCGGGCATTCTCGCCGATCAACTGTAAGATGTTGGCCGCACAGCCTTTTTAGTCTTGCCGTCGATTGCTCGTTCTGCTAATCTACCCCTACGCGTCCTTTGTCTTGCTTCTAGCGTTCTTGCAAAATTAGTTCACCAGGCCTTGGAACCGACGACCTTTTGTGAGCGAGGTGACTGCATGACTAAAGCCGATCTTGTTAATGATGTGGCCAACGCCGCCGAACTGACCAAGAAAGATGCTGAGCGACTGGTCGAAATTGTTTTCGAAAGCATTATCGAAAGTCTTAACCAGGGCGAAAAGATTGAGCTGAGAGGTTTCGGCAGCTTTCGCGTACGTGAGCGCGGCGCGCGCCGAGGCCGTAATCCCAAGACAGGCGACCCGGTTAGTATTCCTGCCAAACGCGTGCCCTATTTCAAGGCCGGCAAGGAATTGAAGGAACTTATTAACGAGACCACGCCGTAATTGGACGCGCCAGGTTGAGTGATTCGGCCGCATCGGCTAATCCCCTCGCATCAAGGTTTCCTGTGGAAAGACTCTGGAGTCCGTGGCGACATGCCTACATCGCGGCGACCGGATCTGATATGTCTCAGGCCGATTCCTGTATCTTCTGTAATGCCGTAAAGAACCCAGCTGACGACGAAAAGAATTTCGTCCTGCACCGCGGTGCGTATACCTTTGTAATTCTTAACCTCTATCCCTACGTCAGCGGTCATTTGATGATTGCTCCCTATGCCCATCTGGGCGAACTTGATGCGGCGCCCAAAGAAGAAAGCGACGAGATGATGGACCTGGCTAAGCGCTGCCAGAGCGCGCTGCGAGAAATTTATCGTCCTCAGGGTTTCAATCTGGGAATGAACCTGGGCCGCGCAGCAGGGGCGGGCATTCCCGACCACATACACATGCACCTCATGCCGCGTTGGGCAGGTGACACAAACTTCATGACGTCGGTGGCTGAGACTCGGGTTCTCTCTGAAGATCTAACCACGACCTACCGCAAGCTGCGCGAAAAGTTTTGAAGCTCGGGTTTCGCGGATACAAATCCACAGATTACGCAGACTACGCAGAAACAGAATCCTAATCTGCGGAATCGGCGTAATCTGCGGATTTGTGCGCAGCGCTCATTCACGACTGATGGCTTCGTCCTCAACTTCACCTGACGGATTTATGGGAACATCAGCGGCCGTCTCGTAGGTGACGCCGCACTCTTCATCGCTGGTTTTCGCTTCAGCAACTGAGTTGGGAGCGGCCACATTGAAACCTGGGTAGTCAATCCTCGCGTGATAAAGAGCGTTAAGAGAGCTGATCAGGGTCTCGCGAATCTGGGTTAACTCTCTCAAGGTCAATTTGGATTCATCAAGCTGCCCGTCACTGATGATCGCATCAAAGATACGCACTACAATCGCCCGAATGCTCTCCGGATCAGGATGCGCCAACGAGCGCGCGGCTGCTTCGGCGGAATCAGCCAGCATCAAGATAGCGGCTTCTTTAAACTGTGGTTTCGGCCCGGGATAGCGAAAGTCTGCCTCGTTTATCTTTTCGCCGTTGCACGCCTGCTCCTCGGCCTTTTGCAAAAAGAAATGCAGCGTCCGTGTGCCATGATGCTGCGGAATAAAGTCAGCGACACGCTTTGGCAAGCCGATTTCTTTCGCCAGCTTCAGTCCGTAAGTAACATGACTGGTAATGATCTTCGCGCTCGCCGTCGGCCGGAGGCGGTCGTGTGGGTTGGCGCCAGTTTGGTTCTCGACAAAGTGATCGGGCGCCGCCACTTTGCCGATATCGTGGTAAAGCGATCCGATGCGCGCCAACAGAGCGTTAGCGCCGATGGCGCGGCTGGCGTCTTCAGCCAGTTGTCCCACCGCATGCGAGTGTTGATTTGTCCCCGGCGCCCGCAAAGCTAACTGACTCAGGACCGGCAAATCTGCATTCGACAGTTCCAGCAGTCTGATGTCGGTGAGAATACCGAAGAGTGACTCGTTGATTGGCACTCCTCCCGCGGCGAAAATAATTGTCAGTAATCCGCCGCCGAAGGCGCAGCTCGCGGCCACCATGGCGCCGGTCAAGGTGAGCGGTCTTGGCGCGAATACGATCAAAGCCAGCGCGGTGACGCAGTTGACTCCCGCCACGACCAACCCGGCCAGGGTGACCGACTGGCGCTCGCGATATCGCTTGATTCCATAGACCGCGGCTGAGCAGGAAATGAATGCATATATAGTGGCCTGCGCCCCATTCGGCGCGAGCAAACCGCCGAACAGAGACACGATCACGCCCACGATTAAGCCAAGCTGGCGGTTCAGCAGCATGGTCACCAGGAGAGAGGCGGCGGCAAACGGAATGGTAAAGGCCCAGACCGACGGATCGTTAAGAGTCGCCTGGGTGCTTTGCGCCGCGAGACCGGCGGCTACCATAAACCCCAGACGCATTACCGCTACTTCGACGACGATGGCCGAGCCGACCAGAGCAAAAGCTCTGCGCTTCGAAATCGAGAGGTCGACGTCACTCTCGCGAGAGTCAACAAATCGCCACAAGACAAAATAACTTGCGAGCACCAGGGCAAACAGGCCCAACGACTTGAGGGTCAATGGCCACCTGGTGAGCAGGAGCGAAGTGACGACTACCAGAAAGGTGAAGCCAAGTGCCAATTGCGTCGCCGGCGAGAACCAGCGAAACGGACGGAGCACAACACCGAGCACGGCGTTGCGCACTCTGGTGAGTCTGGAAGTAAATCGGGCACGCGGAATCATGTTACCGAACCGGGAGCAATAGCGACCTGGTCAATCCATCCCATGAAGGAGAGTGTAGTCTCTCTCAACGAAGTTCATTTCGTGCGGCTTCGTGTGATTTCGTGGATCGAGACTTGCCAAGAGCAGGCGATCCACTAAATCACACGAACAATCACGAAATGTCATTCGCGGAACTGGCTAACGTTCCGCCGTCGTACGGTCAATGCTTTGAGACACCGCACTAGTTGGTCCAGGGCGATCCGCAAGCGGTTCCATGCCAGTCAGATTTTGCGACAGCAACTGGCCAATCTGGTCGAGCATCAGCAATAACGTCTGCGGACGCAGAGCTGAAATGGCCACGCAGCCAACTGCGTCGGCGCATCCGGCCAAGCGCTTCATTCCGCCCAGGGACGCTTCGTCGACCAGATCAACTTTATTAAAGACGAGCAACCGCGGAATCTTATCGAACTCGAGTTCAGTCAGGATTCGATCGACGGAAGCGATTTGTTGTTGCCAGCGGGGGTTCGACGCGTCAACTACATGAACCAGCAGGCGACTGCCGGATATTTCTTCGAGGGTCGACCTGAACGCGGCCAGCAAGTCGGGAGGCAGATCGCGTATGAAACCGACTGTATCGTTGATGATTACCTCTTGTTCGCGCGGCAGCCGCAAACGACGCGTGGTGGGATCGAGCGTGGCAAACATTCGCGCTTCGGCCAGCACGTGGCTGGACGTGAGCGCATTCAGCAAGGTCGATTTGCCGGCATTCGTGTAGCCGACAATCGAAATAGTCGGCACTTGATGACGAAGCCGCTCCTTCCGGCGTTGTTCGCGGCGTTTGCGTTGCGACGCGAGCTCGCCTTCCAGTCGATGGATGCGATCACGCACCCGCCGACGATCGGTTTCGAGTTTCGTTTCTCCCGGACCGCGGCCGCCAATGCCGCCGGCCAAACGGGAGAAAGCCGAATTCTGGCCCAGGACCAAACGCGGCAGGATGTATTTCAATTGCGCCAGTTCAACCTGAATTTTGCCCTCATGTGACTGCGCTCGCTGCGCAAAGATATCCAAAATCAATTGCGATCGATCGATGACTTTCAGGTCCGTTGCTTCGGAAATCGATCGGACCTGTGCAGGTTGCAACTCGCGATCGAAAATGATTGCGTCAGCGCCAACCTGCATGGCGCTAATCAGCAGTTCTTCCAGCTTGCCCTTGCCCACGACGGTGCGCGGATCGATCGTGGATCGTCTTTGAATCATCTCATCCAGCACCACGACTCCGGCCGATTCTGTCAACTCACGCAGTTCGGCCATCGAATCTTCCGCGTCGTCACGTGCATTGGTCGAGACGTTGACCAGAATTGCGCGATCAGATCCAGTCGCGCGATGAGAAGTGCGCCGGTTGCGCGCCATCTCGCTTTCGAGCGCTTCGATCAAGCGGAGAAAATCGACATCCAACTGCGAGGCTACCGCCGGTTCGAGGAAAGCAAAGTGCTTTGAGTTACCATTCGTCCCGGCTTCAGACGCCGTCGATGGCAGTAAGTGCGCGGAACGCACGACACCCGGCAAACCAGTCTCTTCGTCAACGTCGATCGCCGCCATCAGGTCGAGTCGCAATAGAGCCAGGTCCGTTAGATCGTCGCGGGTGAGTTCCTCGCCGCGCAGGTGCGTGTGCACACAACGCAGGCCGCGAAACCGATCTCCCGCAACCCGCACGCGTTTGAAGTCGGGCAGCTCGATCTGGCGCGCATCGCCCACAATCACAAACTCGACGTAGCCTTTGCGATCGATAAGCACGCCGATCTGCCGGCGCGTCTCGTGGGAAAGCTCGCTGATCTGACGAGCAAATTCCGGCGTTACGATTTGGTGCGGTGGAATACGGCGCTGGTAGAGTTTCTCGATCCGCCGCAATTGGTTTGGCTTCAGACCCTGTGTGTTGCCATGAAGACTTTTCATTCAGTGAACTGTCGGAAATTATATCATGCTCTGGTTACAGAACGGGGAGCGGTAGCGACCGGATCCGAAATTCGACTTGCAGTCTCAAATTTCGCGATCAGAAAGATCGTCGGGACGAACGTAAGGCTTGCATCCGGTCGCTACCGCTCCCGGTTCTGTAACCCTCTGACATCGCGCATCGGCTGGTTACCATGTAAACTTTGAATCTGAAAGACAATGAACAAGGCGAGACAAATTGAACGAATCGATCCGGCCGCCGGAATTCCGGGCGGAGAAGTAGCCGTTGAATGCGCCAACCATTCTCGGAACGGCGCGCCAACTTTGACTGTGCAGTTCCAGGATCTACCGGCCCATGTGGTTGCGGCCACCCCCGCCCGCGCTTTGGTTTTGGTTCCCGATCTCAATGTCGGAACGGAAATCGAAGTCTCAGTTGCTGATGACGAGGACGCGAGCGGTAAGCCGGCACAGTTCGTGGTCGCCAGGAAGCTGGCCGACGGCATTCATCCGGTCACCAGCCCGGCGTTTGATCCCGCGGATGGCTCGCTGTTCGTTACCCGCTCAGGAGCGCGCGGAGAGAACGTGCCCGTCTCGATCTTTCGCATCGGCTCTGAGGGAAAGCTGGAGGAATTTTCGGGTGACATCACGAATCCTACGAGCATCGCTTTTGACAGAAGTGGTCGCATGTTTGTGACCAGCCGGCTTGATGGCACGGTCTATCGCGTGACTCCGTTGAAGGAAGTCGTGGTGTTTGCGAGCGACCTGGGCATCGCGACGGGCATGGCATTCAACCGCGACGGAGAGATGTTCGTTGGCGATCGCAGCGGCGCCATCTATCGCGTGAATGAAATCGGTGAAGCCAAGCCCTGGGCGCAGATGGAACCATCGGTCTCGGCGTACCATCTTGCTTTTGGACCCGACGACGCTCTTTATGTAACCGGTCCGACGGTATCCAGCTTTGATGCCATTACGCGGTTTGACCAGGACGGAGAGTCCACTGTCTTTTATCGCGGCCTCGGACGTCCGCAGGGCCTGGCTTTCGATCGTGACGGCAATCTCTATGTCGCTGCCTCGTGGCGGGGGCGACGCGGTATCGTGCGCATTTCACCCGACGCGGCTCAAACTGAGATTGTCGTCGCCGGAATGAATTTGGTGGGATTGGCGTTCAGCGCGAAAGGCGAGATGGTCGTCGCTACGAACGAAGCGGTTTACAGCTTGCCGCTGGGAATTTACGGCACACTTTTGGAGTAACTGGGTGGCACGGGCGTCCCGCCCGTGAATCACGCGCAAGCTGCGCGTGCCACAATCAAACGTCACCAGTACATTGAGATCGAGTGTTTTGACAGTCATCAAACCCGATGCTACCTTGAACCTTCTTTCAGCAACGTCGCAATGACCCCCGGACTAATAGCTCATCTTGTCATCTACATGGTCGTGCTGCTGCTTGCGATTTCGGCGCACGAAGCAGCTCATGCCTGGATGTCGAACCGGTTTGGGGATGATACGGCCCGACTCCTGGGCCGGATCACGCTCAACCCGGCCGCTCACATCGATCCCATCGGCACGCTCTTAATACCAATTGCCAGTTTTATTTTTGGAAGTATGGGTGGTCCCGTCGCCAGGATTCCGCTGATCGGTTGGGGAAAGCCGACGCCGGTCAATCCGCTGCGCTGGCGAAATAAGGATCTGGCCAACGTGATGGTTTCCGCCGCGGGTATTATGGCGAATCTTTTCATAGCCATTTGTGCGTTCACAATCTTCAAAGTGATCTTGATGACGGGGGCGGAAGCGTCGATCCCGGAGTCCTTGCGAGAGCCGATAGGCATATTTCTCCAGTACCTGTTGACGATGAACGTTTCGCTGGCGGTATTCAACCTGCTCCCGTTTCCCCCGCTGGATGGCAGCAAGATTCTCGAGACCTTTCTGCCGCCGAGTATGCAACCGATCCTGGCGGTCCTTGAACAGTACGGTTTCATCATCCTGATGCTCTTGATGTATATCGGCGTCTTTGGTGCGATCATTAGCCCGATTATGAATTTTGTATACTTTCTGTTACTTCTCGGAAATCCCAGGTAACAGGCTGCTTTCTTTTAAGACCAGCATGCGTAAACGAATCTTCAGCGGCGCTCAACCAACCGGCAACGTACACCTGGGAAATTATCTCGGCGCGTTACGGAACTGGGTGGCGCTGCAACACGAGTACGAAAGCTTTTTTTGCATCGTCAATCTCCACGCGATCACGATACCGCAGGATCCGAAAATACTCGCGGCGAAGACCAGGGAACTGGCCCGCATCTATCTCGCCGTCGGCATTGACCCGGAAGTTTCTACCGTCTTCGTACAATCCGACGTGGCCGCACATGCTGAGCTGGCTTGGCTGCTCAACTGCGTCACGCGCATGTCCGAACTCGAGCGGATGACACAGTTCAAAGATAAGGCGCGCAAACAGGAAGAGAGTTTAAGCGTCGGTTACTTTGATTATCCGGTATTGATGGCCGCCGATATTCTGCTTTATCAAACGGACCTGGTGCCGGTCGGCGAAGATCAGAAGCAGCATCTGGAATTAACCCGAGACATCGCGATTCGCTTCAATCGTGATTACGGCGAGACGTTTCGCATTCCCGACCCGTTTATTCCGAAGGTTGGGGCGCGCATAATGTCCCTGACCGATCCGGCAAAAAAGATGTCCAAGTCAGATGAGGAAAGTGAGTCAGGGTGCATCATGCTTTTGGACGACGCGGATGCTGTGCGCCGGAAGTTCAAGCGCGCGGTCACTGATTCGGGCACCGAAATTCGTTTTGACGCGACGCGTCCGGCAATAAACAACCTGCTGACTATTTACCAACTGCTGACCGGGAAAACGCCGGGCGAGATCGAAGAGCATTTTACCGGCAAAGGCTATGGGAAGTTTAAGCAAGAACTGGCGGACGTGACGGTCGAGTTCCTGAAGCCATTCCAGGAGCGCGTGTACGCCATCGATGATGCTAAACTGGATCAAATTTTGGAACGGGGTGCGGCCCGTGTTGAATCAATCGCCGGCCCGACATTGGATCTGGCAAAAGCGAACATGGGTTTGATCGGCGCTATGGACCTGCGTCGTCGCACTGCGGAGTACAGAAGAGAGCATGGGCTCTGATCGGCGTAAGCGTTTAGAGTTCAATCTTTAGATTGCAGATTTGAACAGAGACAAGCTGAAGCTTGAACTCTGAACCGTGTACGGTAGCGATGGACGATACTTCACAAACTGAGACAGCAACGCCGGCGGCCGCGCCTGCAACTCCGGAGGCCCCGAGCGAGGGGGCCCAGACCATCAGTGTTGCTAATTCCAAACCCGAAATCACCCCTGACGGCGACACCGATCAATTGAAGGTTACTCTCGGGGACTTCGAAGGTCCGCTCGATCTCCTGCTTTACCTGATCCGGCAGGAACAGGTAAACATTTATGACATCCCGATCGCGCGCATTACGGATGAGTACCTGCGCTATTTGAATCTCATGCAGGAGCTCGATCTGACGGTGGCCGGCGATTTCCTGGTGATGGCGGCGCAGTTGATCGAGCTGAAGTCGCGAATGCTCCTGCCGCGTGACCCGCTGGCAGTCGAGGAAGAATTGCTAGACCCGCGCGCCGAGTTGGTCGACCGCCTGCTCGAGCATGAAAAGTTCAAGGCGGCGGCGGAAATGCTCTGGTCGCGGGCTACCGTCGAACGGGCGGTTTTCAAGCGGGCCGAAATTGAAACCGATAAGAACAACCCCGAGGTGGCCGTCGGCTTGTTCGATTTGTTGCGCGTGTTTCAGGAGATTCTCGCGCGTCAGAAGGAAGAAATCCTTCTGGAGATTGAGCGCGAAGAGATCAGCATGGCCGAGATGATCGATCGCCTGCGCAACATGGTGCGATCAGCGGGCGAAGTGAACCTGATGACGTTTTTCGAACGGTCGCAGTCCCGGCGCGAGTTGGTGGTGGCGTTTCTGTCGGTACTCGAGTTGGTGCGAATGAGTGAGATCACGTTGGTCCAGAGCGAAACCTTCGGCGCAATCATGGCGCGGTCGGCCAGCCCGGCGTGAAGGTCGAGATCTGAAGCGCTGAAAGCGCGCAACCATGACAGCCCAGGGCAACGCCCTGGGTGGTGATGACATAGAAAGATTTCTAAGCCCTGAAAGGGCGGAATTGGCTCGGACAATCGGTCAAAGTAATCATGAGCAAAGCAGCAAAAGCTACGGACGTTGAGTCGGCAATAGAAGTTGACGAGTCCTCGTCCAACGACGAAATCGAAGGCCACCGCGAAATTGGCGCCGCTGAACTCAAGGCGATCGCCGAGGCGATGATTTTTGTCGCCGATGAGCCGGTCAGCGCCAAGACAATTGCGGATGTCATCAAGGTCGATCGCGAGGCCATCGAGAAAGTGTTAATAGACCTCGTGGCGGAATACGACGCGCGCAACAGCGGCCTCCAGTTGCGGGAAATAGCAGCCGGTTGGCAGATTGCGACGCGGCCCGAACACCACGAAGAGATTCGCGCGTATCTGAAATCAAGGCCCAGCGCGAAACTATCGCTGGCCTCGCTCGAGACTTTGGCCGTGATCGCTTACAAACAACCCGTGACCGTGCCGGAGATTCTCGAGATTCGCGGAGTGCAGTCGCCTTCGGCAATCAAGACTCTGCTCGACAAGCGTCTGATCGTAGCGAAGGGAAGAAAAGAAACCGTTGGCCGCCCGATGATGTACGGGACATCGAAAGATTTCCTGATCCAGTTTGGCCTCAAGGACCTCACTGAGTTGCCCAGCATCGAAGACTTCCAGGATCTCGCCGGCGGAGGCGATTCTTAAAGGTGTTGCTTCATGGTCGAAATGAAGGAAATAAGAGATCTCACCTCGCAAATAGCGCGAGAGTTTAGTCCGGACAGGATCATCCTATTCGGATCCCACGCGTATGGGCAGCCCGGTAACGACTCGGATGTCGACATTCTCGTAGTACTGCCTTTCGAGGGTAAGCCCGTTCGGAAAGCAATTGAAATCCGCAATAGAGTCAATGCCCAAGTTCCTCTTGATCTAATCGTTCGAACGCCAGAGCAAGTCGCCGATCGCCTCGCCCAGAACGATTGGTTCATGCGCGACGTTGTTGAGCAGGGCCGTACCCTTTATGAAGCTGGTCACGAATAACGATCAGACTCGCCTCGCTAACAATTCTCGAATCAATTGATGCAACAGCGTCTCCAAAAACTAATCTCCGCCGCAGGCATCGCTTCACGGCGTCACGCAGAGGAACTGATCACGGCCGGACACGTCAACGTCAACGGCAAGGTCGTCACCGAACTGGGCGCTAAGGCCGATCCAAACACCGATCACATTAAGGTCAAGGGACGTCTGATCAATGAACTCCTCGAGAAACACGAAAACATTTACGTACTGCTGAATAAGCCCAGAGGCTACTTGACCAGCATGGCTGACCCGGAGGGCCGGCCATTGGTGACTGAACTGATTCCGTCGTCGCTCGGCCGGCTGCATCCGGTAGGCCGGCTTGATTTCAATACCGAGGGTTTGTTGTTGCTTACTAATGACGGCGCTTTCACCAACGTGATAACCGCCGCCAGGAATCAAATCCCCAAGGTCTACAAGGTCAAAGTGAAAGGCATGCCGACCGAGAACGCCGTCGAGCGGCTGCGGCGAGGCATCGCCATTGGAGACGGCGGACGCACCGCGCCGGCTGAAGTCCGGCAGTTGCGTTCGACCGAGGCGAACGGCTGGTTTGAAGTCACGCTTCATCAAGGTCGCAATCAACAGATTCGCCGCATGTTCGACGCTATCGGCCACTCGGTGACTAAATTGAAGCGCACGCGAATTGGAGTGCTGGATGATAGGTTCTTAGCTTCCGGTCAATGGCGAACGCTTACCGACATCGAAGTCAAACGATTGAAGAACGTGCGCGCGAAGAAAGTTGCCGCACCGACAAAAAGTGGGCGGGTGAAGAAAACACGGTCGCCGGTTCGTCCCAAACGGGCTTAGACTGGTCTCCACATTCTGAAGTTTTCTTTCTACGCAAAACGATCCACGAAATTACACGAAGGTAGCGGGCTTTGTTCGTGCCATTTCGTGTGACTTCGTGGATCGTTCCTCTCCAAGCTTAGAGAAAACACGAAAACAAATCGTGGCGCTCTCGTGCTCTAGCTGCGGTCACGCTTTAAGACCTCGTTGAGTTACAATGTTACGGCTCCACAATCTCGCGACAGGCATCATCGCCTGTCGTTTGAGTGTTAGCAGGAAGTGATTCGCTCACGGTTCGGTAATAGATCAAATGGAATTCGAACTCACCGAAGAACAATTGCAGATGAAGATGAGCGTGCGCGAGTTCGCCGAAGGAGAGATCGCGCCGCATGTGATGGAATGGGACGAGGCCCAGCACTTTCCTACCGAGCTGCAGCCGAAGCTGGCCGAACTGGGTTTGCTGGGCATTTTGTTTCCGGAAGAGTACGGCGGCGCCGGCCTGGGTTACGTCGAATATGCCATGGCAATTGAAGAGCTTTCGCGGGTAGATGGATCGGTCGGGATCTCGGTCGCCGCGCACAATTCGCTTTGCTCGAATCACATCTATCAATATGGAAATGAAGCACAAAAGCAAAAATATCTAGCGCCGTTGGCGCGCGGCGAACACCTCGGCGCGTGGGGATTGACTGAACCCGGCGCCGGCTCAGATGCTTCCGGAACGCGCACGACTGCGGTGAAAAACAACGGCGGTTGGTTGGTCAACGGCTCCAAGAATTTCATCACTCATGCAATTCATGCCGATACCTGTGTAGCCTTTGCCTCGAGCGATCGCACGAAGCAAAGCAAGGGAATCACCGCCTTTATTTTTCAGAAAGGCATGAAAGGGTTTGCGCCGTCGAAGAAGGAAAATAAGCTGGGCTTGCGCGCGTCTGAGACGGCCAGTGTGGTGTTCGAAGACTGCTTTGTTCCGGACGAGAATCGTCTGGGCGAAGAGGGCAAGGGGTTTGCTAACGCCATGGAGATCCTGGATGGTGGACGCATCTCGATTGCCGCGCTCGCGGTCGGCATCGCGCAGGGCGCTTTCGAATCAGCGGTCCGATACTCTGGTGAGCGACAACAGTTTGGCAAACCGATCAGCGAGTTTCAGGCAATTCAATTCAAGCTCGCCGATATGGCCACGCAGATCGAAGCCGCTCGCCTTTTGATGTACCGCGCCGCGGCGATGAAAGACAACGGGAAGAGGACTACCAGAGAGTCTTCGATGGCCAAGCTGTTCGCGTCGGAAATGAGCGTGCGCGTTTGTGAAGAGGCGATTCAGATTCACGGCGGTTACGGCTATACGAAGGATTACCCGCCTGAAAAATACTGGCGCGATTCCAAGCTATGCACCATTGGCGAAGGCACGTCAGAGATTCAACGAATCATCATCGCCAGAGAAATCCTCAAGCAGACATGAGCGCCGGATGAGTCAGCCGCTGATAGATCGAATCGTTGCCGGAGAGCCGACCGCGGTGGCGCGGGCGATCTCAAAGGTCGAAGATGGCGCGGTTGATAGTGCGAAGCTGATGAAGCAAGTCTTTCCGCTGACCGGCCGCGGGCTGATCATTGGGATCACGGGAGCGCCGGGGGCCGGGAAATCTTCGCTGGTTGATAAGCTGGCTGGTTTTTACCGGAAGCGTGGCGAGCGTGTCGGCATCATCGCCGTAGATCCTTCGAGCCCCTTTTCCGGCGGCGCGATTCTGGGCGATCGGATTCGCATGCAGACCCTCGCGCTCGACAAAGGCGTTTTCATTCGTTCGATGGCGACGCGCGGGAACCTGGGCGGACTGGCGCGCTCAACGATCGAAGCGGCGGCGATCCTGGATGCGGCCGGCTATGAAAAGATCATCATCGAGACGGTCGGAGTCGGTCAGGATGAGATCGAGATTGCCAAGACCGCGGATGTTTGCGTGGTCGTGCTGGTACCCGGCATGGGTGACGATGTCCAGACGATGAAGGCCGGCATCATGGAGATTGGTGACGTTCTGGTCATCAATAAAGCGGACCGCGATGGGGTTTTGCGAACCGAGAAAGAGCTGGAGGCTTTGCTTTCGTTTGGTACACGGACAGATCAGTGGGAGCCGCCCATCGTCAAGACCGTGGCGATCGAGAGCAAAGGCATCGAAGAACTAGCGGCAGCCATCGAAGCGAGCCGGGAATTTCAGCGTCAGGCTCCGGCTTCCGGCGAACGACGACAGGCGATTGCGCGTTGGCGGATTCTTGAGCTACTGCGCGAACGCCTGGTGGCGCAAACGCTGTCCGGTGCTTCGGCATCTGAGAAACTTAATAATTTGGCTGCGGAAGTAGCGAACAAGAAGCGCGACCCATATTCAGCGGTTGATGAGTTGCTTAAGAATTGAGGACGACTGTCAGAACCGCCTGCGGTAGCGGGCGGTTAGCCTCTGGAATAATGGTCCAAGTTAATATGGATCAACCACCCGCTACCGCAGGTGGTTCTGACAGTCTATCGCCATGAAGATCGATCACATCGGGATTGCCACGCGGGGAATTGAGGAGGCGATTGCGTTTTATCGCGACGCGCTGGGGCTCGATGAGACCGAAGCGGAAGAGGTCGCGGAACAAAAGGTCCGTGTCGTCATGCTGCCGATTGGCGAGTCACGCATCGAATTGCTCGAGGCAACGTCCGACGACTCGCCGATCTCCAGGTTCCTTGAAAAGCGTGGGCCGGGAATTCATCATATTGCCTTGCGGGTCGATGATATTCGCGCCGCCCTGGCTAACTTGAGAGAAAAGGGTGCGCATCTGATCGACGAAGAACCACGGACGGGCGCAGGCGGTTGCCTTGTGGCCTTTGTTCATCCATCATCGACAGGTGGAGTGCTGTTGGAATTGGTTCAAAAACCGACGGATTACTAGTTGGGATACGGGTGTTCAGAGTATCGACTTTAGTCGGGCATTTGTTCTTACTAAGAGCCCAACTAAAGTTGGTACTCTAAACACCCTTTGGATAACAGGCGACCGACTTTGGTCAGTATTTGTGATCAAGAGAGAACCTAACTAAAGTTGTTACTGTGAAAATAATTTGAAAGGAAGAGTTTTATTGTGGATTCAAAAACAAAAGCGTGGATAGCCGCCGGAGTCGGCATCCTGTTTTCAATTGGGCTTATTGTTTGGCAGGTAAAAGCCAGCCATGCCGCGGCGGTTAATCTGAGCGCCGACGATATGACTCAGATCGCTTCCGACCAGGCGCCCCAGGCGCGCCAACGTCTGGCTGCTGATGACACGGCTCGCAAGGACTTTGCGAAGAATGTTCGCGAGTTGCTGGCGGTCGCCGAAGAAGCAAAGTCAAAAGGAATTGCTTATCGTCCGGACATCAAGCGTCAACTCGAATTGATTCGCGCGATTGTAATTTCGCAGAGCTATGCTGAATCACAAGCAGGTAATCCAGGGGCTGCGCAAGCGTCTGAGGCGGACATCGAAGCATTTTTTAAGGAGCCGGGCCAGGAAGAGCGTTTCAATCAATTCGTGAAGGATGCGCAGGCCAACAACCCGATGATGGCCGGACAACAGATTCCGCCTGAACAGCTAAAAGAGATTAGGAAGCAATTGGGCCAGGTGTTGATCGGCGAGCGGAAGGGAACTGCGGCCGGCGTCGACAAGAAGCGAAGCGTCGAATTGCAAATTATGCTGGAGCAAGCGCGGCTGCTGGCTTCGACCTATGCCAAGGAAACATTGATTCCGAACACCAAGGCGACGGACGCGGAAATCAACGCTTACATCGCCAAGCATCCCGAACTGGATTCCAAACAGTCGCGGACAAAAGCCGAGGAAGTTCTGAAGCGGGTGCGCGCCGGCGAG
Source organism: Pyrinomonadaceae bacterium (assembly GCA_035317005.1). Taxonomy (GTDB): domain Bacteria; phylum Acidobacteriota; class Blastocatellia; order Pyrinomonadales; family Pyrinomonadaceae; genus UBA11740. The sequence goes on from DATHHW010000141.1 coordinate 54,973, forward strand.
GATTTTGCCAAGCTGGCCAAGGAGTTCTCGACCGATCCTGGCAGCAAAGACAAGGGCGGCGACTTGGGCTGGTTTGGTAAGGGCCAGATGGTTCCCGAGTTCGATAAGGCCGCGTTCGCTTTACAGCCGGGCCAAATCAGCGACATCGTCGAGAGCCAGTTCGGCTACCACATAATCAAGGTCGATGAGAAGAAAACTGAGACCAAAGATGGTAAGCCCGAGGAACAAGTTCACGCGCGGCACATCCTGATTGCGGCCGGCGCCGCGAACCCATTCGGGCCGCCGAAGTCTCCGAAAGATCAGGCCCGCGACGCGGTCGAACAGGAAAAAGAGAAGGCGATGATCGATGAGATTGTGAAGCGCCAGGGCTCGCACATTACAATCGCTGACAATTTCAGCGTTGCCCAGCCCCCGCCGCAGCAAATGCAGCAGGGCCTGCCGCCAGGCATGATGCCTGAGCCGCCGGCCGCCTCAAAGTCGCCCGCAGAAAAAGGGAAGGCGCCTGCGAAAGGCGGATCGAAGGGCAAATAGGTCAAGCGCGATGAAGTTTGGTGACTATCGCGTCGAGGTCGTTTCTGACTGTGAATTTCGCCTCGATGGCGGCGCGATGTTCGGCGTAGTGCCCCGCAACTTGTGGTCAAAGGCCTGTCCGCCCGATGAACAAAACCGCATTCGCATGAACATGAATTGTCTGTTCGTCGAGGGCAATGGTGAGCGCATTCTGATTGACACCGGGATCGGTGACAAATGGTCGGACAAGCATCGCACGATGTACGGCATCGACCGGAAACGATCTTTCGATGAATCGTTGCGCGCCGTGGCGGGTGTTGGGTCGGAAGCGATCACGATAGTCGTGAACACTCATCTGCATTTCGATCATGCGGGTGGAAATACGCTTCTTGACGAGTCAGGAAAAGCTTCGCCCGCATTTCCCAATGCGCGCTACTTCGTCTCGAGGGCTGAATACGAACACGCGGAAGCGCCGTCGGAACGTGATCGAGCCAGTTATTTACCAGACAACTGGCGTCCTTTGACAGATTCGGGACAACTGGAGCTGAAGGAGTCGGAGTACGAAGTCGTGCCGGGACTGCGGATGGAGACGCATGCCGGGCACAATCGCTCGATGCAATGCGCGCGGCTGGAGCAGGGAAGTCAAACGCTTTTCGGCTTTGCCGACCTGGTGCCGATGATGGCGCATGTGCCATTCGCCTGGATCATGGGATTCGATCTTTATCCGGTTGAAACGCTTGAGGCGAAGAAGAGATTGATTCCACTAGCGGCGCGAAAGAATTGGACGTGTTTGTTTTATCACGATCCGGATAGTGCATTGGGTCGGGTCGTGGAGGAAAATGGCAAGTTTCGAAGCGTAGTTATAGAACGTTCGCATGACTCAGACAGAGAAGTTAATCGAGCAGATTCTTAGCGGTCGGTCTGATGCAAACATTAATTTCAATGACTTGCTCAGCCTTCTGCGAAGTTCAATTTCGACGAACGAGTTCGCGGTAGTCACCATATTTTTACGCTAGAGGGAATTGAAGAGATCTTGAACCTGCAACCCACGGGCGCCAAAGCAAAGGTCTACAAGATTAGACAAGTGCGGCGAGTGATACTCAAGTATCGGCTGGGAGAAACTCTATGAGCAAGTACGAGGTGATTATCTACTGGAGCGATGAGGATGACGCTTTCGTCGCGGAGGTTCCTGAGTTGGCCGGATGCATGGCTGATGGCGCGACCTATCAGGAAGCCCTGGCCAACGCTGAGGTCATCATTCAAGAATGGCTTGAGACTGCGCGAGAGTTAGGGCGAGCAATTCCAGAACCAAAGGGTCGGTTAATCTACGCATAATGTCACAGGCAAAGATCGGCATCATCGGCGGCAGCGGCCTCTATCAGATGCCGGAGCTCACTGACATTGACGAGATCGAGTTGAAGACGCCGTTCGGCAACCCGTCGGACAAGTTCATTCTCGGCACGCTCGAAGGCGAACGCGTCGCCTTTCTGCCACGTCACGGGCGCGGCCATCGCTTCACGCCAACCGAAGTTCCTTTTCGCGCTAATATCTACGGAATGAAATTGCTCGGCGTCGAGCGGATTCTGTCGGCGTCGGCTGTCGGCTCGCTTCAGGAACAATACGCGCCTTTGGATATGGTGATTCCCGATCAGTTTTTCGACCGCACGCGCGCGCGCGCCCGCGAGTCGACATTCTTTGGTGAGGGCATAGTCGCGCATGTGGCGTTTGCGCATCCGGTGTGCGGCCAGTTGGGGGACACGCTGGAGCAAGCGTGCCAGGCCGTCGACGTGAAAGTGCATCGCGGCGGAACCTACATCTGCATGGAAGGGCCGGCGTTCTCGACTGTGGCTGAATCAAACGTGTATCGTTCGTGGGGGATGGATGTGATCGGCATGACAAATCTGCAGGAAGCCAAGCTCGCGCGCGAGGCCGAAATTTGTTACGCGACGCTGGCGCTGGTCACGGATTATGATTGTTGGCATCCCGGCCACGATGCGGTGACGGTGGATGCGGTCATCGAGTATCTGAACAAGAATGTCAGGAACGCCCAGGTTATCATGCGGGAAGCAGTCAAGAGTCTGGCGAGCAGTACGCGTACATGTAAATGCGGCTCGGCT